>JACVCJ010000007.1 GCA_016742095.1 Bacteroidia bacterium | reverse complement strand
GCCCTGCATGGCCTGCACGGTGTAGTTCTGTAAGGTGCGTCCCTGCATATCGGTAATACGCACCTGCAGTTCCTGGTTCTTCACCGATTCAATGGCCAGGGTGGCATTGTCCTGAACGGGGTTTGGGTACAGGCTTACACTTACCAGGCTTTCGTTCTCGTCGATGCCGGTACAGTTGTTCACCGTTACGATCACCGTATCGCTGATGGTACAGTTATACGTGTCAACCGCTTCTACGATGTATACACCGCTCTCTGTTACCGGGAAGGCGTTGTAGTTGTTGTTCACATTGTTCCAGGTATAGGAGGTATAACCCAGTCCGGCAAACAGTACCACGGGGCCCAGGGAGTCGCAGCTGATCTGGTCGGGACCCAGGTCGATGGTGTTCACCACCACTTCTACTTCGCTGTAGCAACCCAGGCTGTTGCTGGTAAGTACGCTGCTGCTGAAGGTTCCGTCTGCAAAGCCCATGGTCTCGGTGCTGCCGCCGAAGGTGCCGGAGCCGCCTTCGTGGTGGAAGTACCAGCGGTTGTTCCAGGGAGAGAACGTAAAGGACGACAGGTCGTTCACGCCGCTTGTGAAGTCGATCACGGTAGTTTCGTTACCGGTGGTGAGGTTACGGCGGCGGATCTCATTGCCCGAACCGTCCCAGGAGCGGTACAGCACGTGGAAGTCGAGTCCGTCGTATTCCAGCACGCCCCAGTCGCTCCAGTTCTCAGAACCGTACAGGGTCATCGCCGAATGGTCGCCCATGTCCTGTACGCTGAAGTCGTTCAGGCTGATCACGTAAATGTGTCCGTCGGCGCCGCTGTACACACCTACAAAACCGTAGCCGGCAAAGATACCGGAACCGTAATCCACCTGGAAGGGGTTATCGATCGGGGTGATCACACCGGTAAAGTTCATGTCCACATCCAGTCCCTGGAGGGCATCTACCATCATAAAGCTGTTGTTGTAGTTCGGGTTGTCATTATCGGTGGTGCTCCACAAAGAGAACAGTTCGCCGGTCTCCAGGTCGCTGAAAAGAGCGTCGCGGATGGGCAGGGATACCTGGTTGGCCAGGTTGGAGGCATCGGCACGTACGGTATTGTTGTCACCTACTACGTAAACGTAGTTGGGCGTAACGGCAATACCACCGCGGTCGTCACCGGAGGTCGTGTTGTGGTCGGCGATCTGGGCATTGGCCGTAGTGAGGGAGTTCACGTCAAAAGAAGACGTGGTGCTCAGCCGAGCTACATAATAACTGGTCGTCTGGTCGATCGGGTTCGCGTTCACAATATTACCGGAGTCCACCACCTGGGTAAGTGCGCTGTTGTAGAACCATACAAAGGTACCGCCGCCATCTACGCTGAGTATGGGCGCTGTGCCGGGGCAGGCAACCGTGTCGGATACCATGGGGGCCCTTAGGATACGAATGGGGCGACTGAACGTAGTGGTACAGCCGATCCCGTCGGTAGCCGTATAGGTGATCATATTGATGCTTCCGGGCAGCAGTGTGGCCGGGCTAAAGGTATTGCCCGTGACGCCGGGTCCGCTGAAGGTACCGCCGGCAGGCTGACCCGTAAGGGTGATACTGTTGTCGTATTTACAGAACAGCGAGTCGCTCAGGGTAAAGAACGCGAGGTTCTGCGGCACGCCGGCAATACAGAAGTTGTATTTGATGCGGCACTGGAAATACGAAACCGAACAGTTGCCCGGGTCTACGTCGGTAGTGGGCGCAAAGGAGAAATTTACGTCGTTACCGGTAGCCAGCCAGGTATCGATGTTGAGGGCATTGAACGGGATCTCGATCGAGTCCACCCCGTCGCAGTCGAAACCGCTGCTGTACGGTCCGGCCTGACCGATGGTGTTTCCCCCTTCGTCGGTTACGGTAATGTATTCCACGTTGTCGCCGAAGTCGCCTTCAAAATACACCACCAGCTTGCCGGTGCCCCATCCGCCGCCGGGAATAGCGGTAAATGTAGAAGTAAAGGTCTGGCCATAGCCCGTAATGTACTGCTTGGTCGTTGTGTCACTTACATAAACCTGTGCGTAAAGCCCCGTTGAGATAAAGAACAGGGCAAAGCTCATCAATTTGTAAAGTAGTTTCATAATGGATTTTTTTTTTCATTATAGTAAAGGTAGTGTTAGTTTATGATCACTAATGTTAAATACGATCTTTTTTTTATTTTGAAAATCAGCGTTTTATAATTTATTAGTCTGCCAAATAAGTATACTCATGGCGTCGCCGTTCCTTAACTTTTATGCAGAAATTTAGTTTGCGTAAAATGCCGTATCCCGCCGCGGATAGTTTAAACGGGGGCTGCTGCCGTTTTTTTATGCGGAAAGAGCACAAAGGGAGCCGGATATAGCTTTTTCATAACATGTTAAGCCGAAAGACAGGTACATCCTTGATGCATTTTTCGTATTTTTGCACCTTATTTTTAAAAAGCAGCTGTGGAAAATACGAAATATACTGTTTATGATGCCTTCGATCTGCCGAAGGTAAACCGCGATGTACTGGAGTTCTGGGCTGCCAACCGTATTTTTGAGCAGAGCGTGGAAACGCGCCCCGCCGACAAGACCTTTGTCTTTTATGAAGGCCCGCCCAGCGCCAACGGCGTGCCGGGTATTCACCACGTAATGGCACGCACGGTAAAGGACCTGTTCTGCCGTTACAAAACCCTGAAGGGCTTCCGCGTGGAGCGTAAGGCCGGCTGGGACACACACGGGCTTCCGGTGGAACTGGAAGTGGAAAAACGCCTCGGCATCCGCAAGGACGACATCGGCGTAAAGATCAGCATTGAAGAATATAATAATGAATGCCGCAAGGCCATTATGAAATATACCGACGTATGGAACGATCTTACCCGCCGCATGGGCTACTGGGTAAATATGAACGATCCGTACATCACTTTTGAGCGCGACTATATCGAAAGCGTATGGTTCCTGCTGAAGAAATTTTACGATAAAGGCCTGCTGTACAAGGGATACACCATTCAACCCTACAGTCCGGCCGCCGGTACGGGCCTCAGTACGCACGAACTGAACCAGCCCGGCGCTTACCGCGACGTAAAGGACCGTACCGCCGTGGTGCAGTTCCGGCTGAGCGATAAAGGCAGCCTCCCCGCCGCCGGCGACGTATACGTACTGGCCTGGACCACCACCCCCTGGACCCTGCCTTCGAACACGGCCCTGGCCGTAGGCAAGAACATCGACTATGTGCTGGTGGAGACCTTCAACGCCTATTCGCACGAACGCATTACCGTATTGCTGGCGAAGGACCGGGTAGGGGCTTATTTTAATGAAAAAGGCCTCGATGCCGATCCTGATGCGTACAAAGCCGGCGATAAGATCATTCCGTACCGCATACTGCACACCCTGAAAGGTTCGGAACTGGCGGGCCTGCGCTACGAACAGCTGCTGCCCTTTGCACAGCCTGCCGACGGTGACGCCTTCCGCATCGTTACCGCTGATTTTGTGACCACCACCGATGGTACGGGTATCGTACACATTGCCCCCAGCTTCGGTTCCGACGACTTTAGAGTGGCTAAGCTCAACGGTATCGGCAGCCTTACCCTGGTAGACAAACGCGGTCGTTTTACTTCCGAAGTGCAGGACGGCGTGTACCTGTACGGCGAAGAATTTGTAAAAGAAGCCTACCTGAACGACGCCGAGAAACAGGCCGAGTTCGAAAAACAGAAAAAGATACTCGAAGAGAACGGCAAGATCCGCGAGCTGAAGGCTTACCTGAGCGTGGACGAACGCATTGTGCTGCGCCTGCAGGAAGAAGGTAAGCTCTTTAAAAAAGAGACCTACGAACACAGCTACCCGCACTGCTGGCGTACCGATAAACCCGTGCTCTATTACCCGCTCGACAGCTGGTTTGTAAAGACCACGGCCTATAAGGACCGCCTCATCGAACTGAACAAGACCATCAACTGGAAGCCCGAAAGTACAGGCAGCGGCCGTTTTGGTAACTGGCTGGAGAACCTGGTGGACTGGAACCTGAGCCGTTCGCGCTACTGGGGCGTGCCCCTGCCGGTATGGCGCAGCGAAGACGGCGCTGAAAAATGCATCGGCAGCGTGGATGAACTGCGCGCCGAAGTACAAAAGGCCGTGGATGCCGGACTGATGGCCGCCAACGTGATCGACGATAATTTTGACCTGCACCGTCCCTTCGTGGACGATATCATACTGGTTTCGGACAGCGGCAAACCTATGCGCCGCGAGACCGACCTGATCGACGTATGGTTCGACAGCGGGGCCATGCCTTACGCCCAGAACCACTACATGGGCGGCGAAGTGAAGAACTTCCCGGCCGATTTTATCGCCGAAGGCGTAGACCAGACCCGTGGCTGGTTCTTTACCCTGCATGCTATTGCGGTCGGCCTTTTCGACTCGGTGGCGTTCAGGAACGTAGTATCGAACGGCCTGGTGCTCGACCGCAACGGTAATAAAATGAGCAAGCGCCTGGGCAATGCCGTAGATCCTTTCGAAATGGGGGATAAATACGGTTTCGATGCCGTGCGCTGGTACCTCATCAGCAATGCGGCGCCCTGGGAAAACCTCAAGTTCAATCCCGACGGGGTACAGGAAGAGCTGCGCAAGTTCTTCGGCACCCTGCACAACACCTACAATTTCTTTGCACTCTACGCCAACGTGGACGGTTTTGCCTACAAAGAGGCCGATGTACAGGAGCGTCCGGAGATCGACCGCTGGATACTGTCGCTGCTGAATACCCTGGTGCAGAAGGTAGAGCGTGAGTTCGAAAATTACGAACCGCATACGGCCTGCCGTCTCATCAGCGATTTTGTGAACGACGACCTCAGCAACTGGTACGTACGCCTCTGCCGCCGCCGCTTTTGGAAGGGCGAGTACGAAAGCGACAAGATCAGCGCCTTCCAGACCCTGTATACCTGCCTGGAAACGGTAGCCCGCCTCATGAGCCCGGTAGCGCCGTTCTACAGCGAGCAGCTGTTCCGCGACCTGAACCGTGTAAGCGGCCGTAACAGGGCCCTGAGCGTACACCTGGCCGATTTCCCGGAAGCGGACCCGAAGTTCATCGACGCCGAACTGGAAGAAAAAATGCAGTACGCACAGCGTATATCTTCCCTGGTGCTCAGCCTGCGCAAGAAAGAAAAGATACGCGTACGCCAGCCCCTGGCCAAAGTAAGCATCCCGGTGCTGAACCCGGCCATGAAAGCGCTGATACAGCAGGTAGAAGACCTGGTACGTGCCGAGGTGAACGTAAAAGAGATCGAATACGTGACCGAAGAGAACAGCCAGATCGTAAAGGTGGCCAGGCCCGACTTTAAGAAACTGGGCCCGAAATTCGGCAAGGACATGAAAGCCGTAGCCGCTGCGGTGGCCGCCTTCGGACAGGCCGAGATCCGCAGCCTCGAACGCGAAGGCCGTATCCTGCTGGATCTGCCGGGCGGACAGGCCGAACTGGCGCTGGAAGACGTAGAGATACTCACCGAAGATATTCCCGGGCAGCTGGTGGCCGGCGACGGAAAGATCACCGTGGCGCTCGATATCACACTTACGGACGAACTGGTCCGCGAAGGACTTACGCGCGACCTGGTGAACCGCATCCAGACCCTGCGCAAGGAGGCCGACCTGGAGCTTACCGACCGCATAGATATTACTATTGAGAAAAACGACGTTATATACGATGCCATACAACCTTTTGCCGCTTACGTGCAGGCAGAGACCCTGGCCGACGGGATAAACTGGGTCCCCGAACTGGACGAAACCCAGCCGGAAGTTGTATTGGCAGAGGGTGTTGCCGTAAAAGTATTAATCAACAAAAAATAAGCTTTTATGAACATTTATGTAACTCCATCTCTTATAACACGTACTATGTACACAATTATTCAACAATAATATATACCATGGCAGAAAAGTTGAGATATACCGATGAAGAACTGGAAGAGTTCAAGAGCCTGATCGAGAAAAAGCTCGAAAAAGCAAGCAAAGAGCTTGATTTATTGCAGAATACATTCAATTACAAGGATAGTAATTCTACGGATGATACTTCGCCTACCTTTAAACTGGTGGAAGACGGCAGCGAAATTATGACCCGCGAAGAGATCGGGCAGCTGGCCGTACGTCAGAAAAAATTCATCCAGAACCTCGAAGCCGCACTTACACGTATCCAGAATAAAACATACGGTATCTGCCGCGAAACCGGCAAACTGATCCAGAAAGAACGCCTGCTGGCTGTTCCGCATGCTACACTGAGCATGGAAGCCAAGCTGAAACAAAATAAATAAAGGAACGGCGTTGAAGAATTTCTGGCAAATTATGCGTGTACCCGTACTCATTTTTACGGGGGTGCTGGTCGTGGACCAGATCATAAAGATATGGATCAAGACCACCTTTCATTACGGCGAAACCCGTAAGGTGCTGGGCGATTTCCTGCAGCTGCATTTTATCGAGAACAACGGTATGGCCTTCGGCATGGAACTCGGGGGCGACGGCGGCAAGATCGTACTGTCTCTCTTCCGCATATTTGCGGTAGCGGGCCTGGGATACCTGTTGTACGGCTGGGCAAAGAAAAAGGCGTCGACGCACCTGATCGTGGCCATGTCGCTGATCGTGGCCGGAGCCGCCGGGAATATCATCGACAGTATGGTATACGGCCGCGTGTTTTCCAGTACCTGCGGTAACCCGCGCCATATAGAGAATTGCCGTGAAGTGGCCGTCTTTATGCCCGAAGAAGGAGGCTATGCCCCCGTATTCAAGGGCGAAGTGGTAGACATGTTCTATTCCGAGATCATTAATATAAAGAAAGAGGACGCTCCCTCCTGGATGCCTGAATTCCTCTTCAGCGACGGGGACCGCTTTATATTCTTCAGGCCGGTGTTCAATTTTGCCGACGCCTCCATTTCCATAGGCGTATTCCTGATACTGATCTTCTACCGGAAGATATTTAACGATCCTGTAATGCAGGATGCCTCCCAAAAACGAAAAACTGCAGAAGCATAAAGTTACGAAAGCCGGGTACAGCCCGGCTTTTTTGTTCCTCTTTGAGGATATTAGACGCATTTTATTCGATATTCGGTCAGTTTGGTACGGTTTTTGACTTTGATAAGGCGGGATGAATATAGATTTGGGTTAAACATGAAGTACGCACTTATCATTTTACTGGGGGTAATGGGGGGGACCGTACAATTAAAGGCACAACGCTTAATGAACGAGAGCCGCAGTACCACAGGCTATATAGAGAACGACGGCCGTGTGATGAACAGCAGCCGCAGTACCGTAGGTTACTTCGACGGTGGGCGGATCATGAACAGCAGTCGCAGCACGCTCGGATATTTCGAAGGCGACCGTTTCCTTAACAGTAGCCGTCGTACACTCGGTTATTTTGAATCGGGCCGCGTGTTGAACAGCAACCGCAGCACCATCGGCTATATCGAGAACGGTCGTGTAATGAACAGCAGCCGCAGTACCATCGGGTATTACGAAAACATCAATTCGCCCAATGTAGCTGCCTGGTTCTTTTTCTTTGATTTTCAGTAAACTTTTTTTCTCATACACAATCTGTGAATGCGCCGGAACACCCTGGCGCATTCCTGTTTTAGGCCGTTTTTCAGCAGTCTGCTGAACTTTTAATGGTCGAAAATTTCATTTTTTTTCGCTTTCCGTTTGATATTCCTTGTTTTGTTTCTTACATTTGTTAATAAATCTTAAAACGCTGATTCCGTGAAAGGCATAAAATGAACGTAAAACGTTGTTCATATTGACTTTCAGGAAACGGCGAAAAAGTGAAATAAAAAACCATGAAAAAAAGTGTATTCATTCTATTACTGGCTGTTTGCGGGGGATTGCAGGTCGCATTTGCCCAGCAGGCGGTTCCGAAAGCCGGTATGACGATATCTTCCGTTGATTACTCGGGGCAGGAGCAGGGGGCTTATATGACCCTGGAGAATTTCAGCTCCGACCCGGTGATCCTCAAGTCATACAAGGCCCAGGTAATGGAAATCCCGGGTGTCGTGAATTTCGATCCCGTACTTACCGCAGGAACAACGTCGGGCCATGCCTACCTTTATTTTAAAGTAACTTCCAAAGCCGGCTTCCAGGAATTACTGCGCAAGTTCTTCTGTGCTCTGGAGATACAGGATGTTAAAATAAACCAGCAGCATTTCAGCAGCTGCGGGCAAATTACAGTGGAATAACGTATGAAGTGCCTGTTAAAATCTGCCTGGCTGACGGTCTTCTGCCTGCTGGCGGGAAATACGCTTTTTGCCCAGTTATCGGGCCCGGGTGCCACATCGGTAGATGCTACCAACTATACGAACGGTATGCCGCCGGACCCCATTTATATTTTCTGTGACCCGGATTACTTTAACAACCCGGTGCCGGCCACACTTACGGCTACGCCCCCGGGCGGTGTGCCGGGCTGGAAGTTCGAATGGTTCAGCTATAACCCGGTGAGCAACTCCTGGGTAGCTATGTCTACCGATCAGAACGTGCCTTCTTCCACACGTACCAACCTGGCTTCGGGTGGCTACCGCGTGGTGATCACCGACGGGAATAACGTGGTGCAGGGCTGCTTCAGGGCCTGGGTCTGGCATAAAGAGACCATTCTGAATATCATCGATTCCCTGCCGCCTTCCTGCGATACCACGCTTATTACAGGTGTGTACAGTTCCAACAGCAATTTTACCTATTATAACCCGCCGCCCGATCCCTTTATTATTGATGCCAATACCGAAATTACCGTATGCTTCAACGCGGTGCATACCTATGTGTCCGACCTGGCCTTTTATATGGTGGGGCCGGGCGGAGGTACCGTACTGCTGTCGCCGAATCCCGGGGCCAACGGACAGGGAGCCATCTGTAACAGCGGCGATAACGTGAACAACCTCTGTTTTTCCACGGAATCGGCCGCCAACCTGAACGTATGTGCCAATGCGCCCTCCGGGCTGGGTGGTACCTATGGTACCTACGGGCCGGGCAATACGCCCATCAACTGGACGCCGATATACGGCAACGATGCCACACAGGGCGGATGGCAGGTACAGATATACGACTGTATCGGTGCCGACGTGGGGGCGCTCACCAATGCCACCATTACCTTTACCGGTATGGCATCCTGCGGCCCCTCGACCGTAACCTATAATTCCGGTAATATCAACTCGGCCATTAACGATAACTCCTGCTCGGCACAAACGGCCTCCATCTATTCGGTCCCGCCGCCGCCGCCGACCGTGGCCCAGACGCTTACCTATCCCACAACACTCACCTGGACCTCCAACCCGCCGATACCGGGCTTCCCGCCTCCGGGTCCCACACTGCCGCTGCTGATCGACTCGGTTCCGCATGTGGATACCTGGTTCTATCTGACGGCATCCAACGCACTGGGTTGTACCAATATAGATTCTGTGCTCTTCCATTACTCACCGCCCGATACGCCGGTAGTGGCGCAGCCCCCGGTATTCTGCCTCAAAGGCCCCGGCGATACGCTCAGCGTCGATATTACAGGCGGTATCTGGTCGGGTGTGGGTATCACCGATACCATCACGGGTTTCTTTGATCCTACCGTGGCCGGCTCGGGCATACACCAGATCATTTACACGGCTCCGCAGCCCTGCGGCGGACGCGATACGGTTTACGTTACCGTAAGCGATACCATCACTTTTGATACGACCATTACCAATGTTTCCTGCTATGGCTTCAACGACGGTTCCGTTTCCGTTACCATCCTTACGGGCGAACAGCCGGTAACGGGACTGTGGGCGACCAATCCTCCGCAGGCCGGTCTGGGTATCTATAACCTGGCTCCCGGTTTCTATACACTTGTATTACAGGACGGCTACGGTTGTACCGATACCTCGGTGCATGTGGTAAGCAGTCCGGCAGCCCTGCAGTTTACCAAGGATTCTACGGACATAAACTGTATCGGGGGCACCAACGGAGAAGCCGGTGTAACGGTAAGCGGGGGTACAGGCCCCTACAACTATGCATGGGACAGCAACCCGGGGCAGTACGGAGCTGTGGCCAGCGGTCTGCCCCAGGGCACCTATACGGTGATCATCCGCGATAACAACGGCTGCCTGGATACGGCGGTGTTTAACCTGGTTACGCTTACCGTTCCGCCCAATATCAGCGGTGTGGTAACCGACGAATCCTGCACTGACCTGTACGATGGTTCCATCGACCTGGCCGTGGCCGGTGGTACGGGACCATTCACCTACCTGTGGAGCAACAGTGCCGTAACGGAAGATATTTCCGGCATCAATAAAGGCAATTACAGCGTACAGGTAACGGACCGTTACGGTTGTCCGTACCCGGCCAGCTTTACGGTAGGAGCGGGCAGCGCCATCGACTTTACCTACCAGGTTTCCAACGTACTCTGTAACGGCGATGCCAGCGGTATCATCTACGTAAATCCGCTTACGGGAACGCCGCCATACAGCTATTTCGTGAACAATGTGCCCCGCGGTAACTCCGGAGCACTCGGGCATCTGAAGGCCGGCAACTATGTGATACAGATCGAAGACAGCCGCGGCTGCGACAGTTCCTTTGCCACCGTGGTAACCGAACCGCCCGTACTTTTTGCCGATTCGGTACAACAGGAAATACAGCTGGGTGATATTACCTACCTGCAGCCTACCTATGGTGGAGGCACGGGTAACCTGCAGCTGCAATGGGTGCCGGGTTATAACCTGAACTGCACCAACTGCGCCATACCGATGGCCTGGCCGGAGCGTACCACCTTATACGAAATGCAGATCATCGACGAGAACGGTTGCGAAATAAGCGCGTATAACCGCGTGATCGTGAACCACGACGGACCGTTCATCCCGAATACGTTCACCCCGAATGCCGACGAACTGAACGATCTCTGGAAAGTGGTGGATTACGGCGTGCAGACCTTTGAACTGAACATCTTTAACCGCTGGGGCGAACGTATGTTCCACTCCACCGACCTGTACGAAGGCTGGAACGGAAAACTGCCTTCGGGCAAACTCCTGGAATCAGGGGTATATGTGTATAAAGTAGATATTTTGTATATTAACGGTGACGAAAAAACACTATACGGACACGTTACCTTACTGAGATAGCAGTAGTATATTGCTAATCACATCATCGAGAGGGGGCCTTCGGGTCCCTTTCTTATTTGCGGAAGATGAATACCACGGCCATCATAATGCAGAAAAAGGCGGCGGCATAGTTCCAGCCGATCTTTTCTTTCAGGAAAAAGACCGAGAATAGTGCAAATACGGTAAGCGAGATCACTTCCTGTATGATTTTAAGCTGGGCCGCAGTAAAGGTGCCGCTCAGGTAACCGATGCGGTTGGCGGGGACCATCAGCAGGTATTCAAAGAATGCCAGTCCCCAGCCGATCAGTACTGCCTTCCACCAGGGCAGGTCCTGGTTTTTCAGGTGCCCGTACCAGGCATAGGTCATAAATACATTCGATAAAAAAAGCAGTCCGATCGTTTTCATTTTTATAATTTGGTCAAAAATAAAAAAGAAGCGAACGATGGCGGTACGTCTCAAAGAAATATCTACCCGGGCCCCGCAGGGCAGGGATAAAGACAAGTCGAAAGCCGAACTGGTACAGCTGAAGGCCGAACTGGAAGTGCTGCAGTACGACCTGTTTGCACGCGGCAAAGACAGTGTGCTGGTGGTATTGCAGGGGCTGGATGCCAGCGGTAAGGACGGAGCCATCAAGAACGTGTTCAGCGGTATGAATCCCATGGGCGTTTCGGTAAAGGCCTTTAAAAAACCTTCGGAAGAAGAGGCAAAGCACGATTACCTCTGGCGTGTACACAAAGAAGCGCCGGAGAAGGGAATGATCAAAATATTTAACCGCAGTCATTACGAAGATATCCTGGTGCCCGGGGTAGAAAAATGGATCGATGCCAGGGAAATAAAGGAACGTATAAAACACCTGAACGCGTTTGAAGCCCTGCTGAGATCTACCGATACGCATATACTTAAGTTTTACCTGCACTGCAGCGACGAAGAACGGCTGCAACGCCTGCAGGAACGCCAGAGCGACCCGCGCAAAAAGTGGAAGTATAACGACGGGGACATGCAGGTCTTTGAAAAACGCAAAGAGTACATCGAAATGTACGAACGGATCTTTGCTGATTGCAGCAAGGCCGTAAAATGGCATATTGTACCCTCGGACCAGAACTGGTGGAAAGAACATTATATCGCTACGGAAATGGTGAAGCTATTGCGGAAACTCACCCGCTGAATTACGTTAAATAAGTAAGCAGCAACGCTGGTTAATTAATCCCAACCTTATTGTTATTGGAGCGTATGTAAGGGTACACACTAATAACAATTTGTATGAAATACCTTCCCGGGGCGTTTGCATGCGCCTTTCTTGTATTATGTACCCATCAGCATCTTACTTCGCAGATCGTATATGCCGGTCAGCTTATTGCCTATACGTCCTGCGGCGTTCCCTGCAATGCCGGCATCGTGGATCCCTCTGCTTCCGCAGACGGAAATACGGCCACATACAGCGAAATGCGCAATAACCTGGGCGTAGGTAACTATGTAAGCCTGGAAACGGGTTTTTCTGCAGCGGCCTCGCCGGAAGCCCTGGTGGGAGTGCCTATCCGTAAGTCGGGCCTGCTTTCCGACGCCGCTCTGCTGGCCGCCCTGCGTATAGAACTGCTCGATCCTTCGGGGAACCTCATTATGCAGCGGAACGGGCTCGCAGCAACCGACCTCAACGTGATGGACGTCACGCAAAACCTCTATTCTGTAAGCATGATCACGCCGCCGGGCTCCTATACCATTGCACGGGTACGCATCAGCCTGGGCGGCATACTGAACCTGACCAGCCAGGTATATGCCGGCGATCCTTTTTACGTGAACGCAGCCGCGGGTTGTGGGGTGCAGTATGCCAATACGGTCACGGGCAGCGGTACTACAGGCGTATGTGTACTGTGTTCGGTAAGCGGGGCCGCCAATGTAACGGATGCCAGCCTCACGAATTATGCTACCATGTCCGTACCCGTTGGAGTGGGCGGCCGTACGTATATCGAAGTGTCTTTTCCCACGGGCGGTAATGCCGGTGACTATGCCGGTTTTCTCATCGGCGATGGTACGGGACTGCTCGATGTGACCCTGCTCGGTAATATAGACATAGCCACCTATAACGGCGCTACCCTGGTGGAAACCCGCACGGTTTCTTCCCTGCTGGGCCTGGCCCTGTTATCGGGCGGAACTCCTTCCACACTGGTAGGTTTCAATGCCTCGGCTTCTTTCAACCGCCTGCGCATCAGCATGGGTGCCCTGGCATCGGTGCTGGCCTCCATGCGGGTGTACGGTGCCGTTAAGTACGATCCCACGCCGCCTATGGTAAGCGTTGCCACCTCACCGGACACGGTCTTCTGTTCGGGTACTGCCGCCAGCCTCAGCGCCACGGCAGGCTATACATCGTACCTGTGGAACACCGGGCAGAACGGACAGGTAATAACACCCGGCAGCAGCGGCCGCTACATGGTTACGGGCTATAATGCGTCCGGTTGTCCTTTTTATTCGGCCCCGAAAAATATTACGATACTTCCGGCCCCGGCTTTGCCTTCCATGCAGGCAGCCAACAGCAATTGCATCGGCGGAAATGCGCTTGTAAAAGCATACCCGGCCCTTTCTACACTCAATTACCAGCTGCGGGTATCCGGCGGAGCAGCCATCGGTACGCCTGTTGCGGGCAATAACGATACGCTGCGGCTGTTTTCCGGTCCGATACTTACCAACACTTCATACACGGTAGAGGTCACCAACCCTGTGAACGGATGTCAGGCGCAGGTTGCGATACCTGTGACGGTGCAGGTTCCGGCCGTGCCGGCCTCCGTTTTTAGCAGCAACGATCAAACGGGATGCTGGGTACAGGCGGGCGATCGTTTTGTACACTTTATGCAGCCCGGTACAGACCGCATTATTGCCTCCCTCAATCCCAAGTCCAGCAACCTGGGCTGGGTACAGTTCACGGGCTATAACGAACCGACCGAACCCCAGGTACAGGCCTGTGACGCTTCGCAGCCGCAGTTCCTGTACCCGGCCCTTCGTAAACACTGGACCATCAGCTCCGATACGGCGCCCACGGGTAATATACTGCTGCGCTTTTATATGCACGATGCAGACCATACGTCCCTGGCCACCCTGGCCAATGCGAACACGCACCCCTGGGATGACATAAATTCGGTGTCCGATCTGAAACTGACCAAGTACAGCGGTACGAACGAAAATGACATTTTCGACGATAACTGCGGAACAGGTGTCGTGACCCTCCATTTACCCGCCGAATCGGGAAGCGTTACAGCAGGGGCCGCAGGTTTCGATATTGACGGGACCTCCTTCTCGGGCTTCAGCGTAACGGGTTTCTCGGAATTCTGGCTGTCGGGAGCGGGAAATTCTCCCCTTCCGGTGACCATCGGTCACTGGCAGACCGGCTGTCAGGAAGACGGCCGCGTAAGGGCCTCCTGGAACAGTGTATCCGAAGTGAACAATGCCTTTTTTATACTGGAAGCATCGGCCGATGAACATACCTGGACCGAGGTCTGCCGGATGGAAGGCGCCGGTAACTCCAACCAGCTTACCGGCTACCAGGCGGAAAACCTGGTTCTGCAGCCCGATCACAGCTTCCTGCGCCTGGTACAGCAGGACTTTAACGGCGAGCGTAGCGTAAAAGCCCTGTCCGCCGTCCATTGTCCGCTTTGGGCGGCTGGAGCAGATAACGAGGGCTGGAAACTGTATCCCAATCCGGCCCGGGACTTTATCCGTGTGGAAGGCCCGTATCCGCAGGACGGAGCGCTGCATTACAGCATTATGGATATTACGGGTAAAACGGTATGGCAGGGGAACAGCAGCGTGGAAGACGGTTTTTACCTGCAGGTGCCGGTGGAACAGTTGAAGTCCGGCCTTTATGTACTGCGTCTTTCCGGGGCGGCGGAAAAAGTGTTCCGTTTTCAGAAGCGATAATTTAACGGCAGGTATATACGTGGTTTGACGGTTTGTGTAATTTTACCGTCAAATTTATCAGAATATGCAGCCACAGATTATCGAATGTGTTCCCAATTTTTCCGAAGGAAGAGATAGTAAGATACTGGACCAGATCGCGGAAGTGATTCGCAGTGTAGACGGTGTGAAACTGCTGGACGTAGATCCGGGCAAGGCTACCAACCGTACCGTTTTTACCTTTGCCGGAGCGCCCGAAGTAGTGATCGAAGCTGCATTCCGAGCCATTAAAAAATCATACGAACTTATTGATATGACCCGCCACACGGGCGAGCACCCGCGTATGGGTGCTACCGACGTGTGTCCGCTGATCCCCATTGCCAACATCAGCATGGAAGAAACGGTGGAATGGGCCCGCCGCCTGGGCGAACGAGTAGGCCGTGAGCTGAACCTGCCCGGTTATTTTTACGAATTTGCCGCCACAACGCCCGAACGTAAGAACCTGGCCGTGATCCGCGCCGGTGAATACGAAGGATTTGCCTCTAAAATACTGCGCCCCGAGTGGAAACCCGATTTTGGTCCGCAGGAGTTTAACCCGCGTTTCGGCGCCATGGTGATCGGTGCCCGCAATTTCCTGGTGGCCTATAACGTAAACCTGAACACCACTTCTACCCGCCGCGCCAATGCCATTGCCTTTGACGTGCGCGAAAAAGGCCGTGCCCTGCGCGAAGGCGATCCGCTTACCGGAAAACCGGTGCTCGATGCCAACGGTGAACCGGTTTTTGAACCCGGCATGCTCAAAAGCGTAAAGGCCATCGGCTGGTTCATTGAAGAATACGGCATTGCCCAGATATCCATGAACCTTACCGATGTTACCGTTTGCAGCGTACACGAAGCCTTTGAGGCCGTGAAACTGAAATCGGAAGAGCGCGGCATACGCGTAACGGGCAGCGAACTGGTGGGACTGATCCCGAAACAGTCGCTCATCGATGCCGGTAAGTTTTACCTGCACAAACAGAACCGCTCTACGGGCATTCCGGAGCGGGAGATCATTAAAATTGCCGTTAAATCGCTGGGTCTCGACGAACTGAAACCCTTCGATCCCGATAAAAAGATCATTGAATACGTACTGAATGCCGGCGAAGGCAAAAAACTGGCCGATCTTACCGTAGAAGGTTTTGTGAACGAGACCCTGAGTGAAAGCCCGGCCCCCGGCGGCGGAAGCATAAGCGCCCTGGCCGGAGCCCTGGGAGCTGCCCTGGGTACCATGGTGGCCAACCTGAGCTCACACAAACGCGGCTGGGACGATAAATGGGAATACTACAGCAACTGGGCCGAACAGGGCGCCGCACTGGCAACGGAGCTCACGCAGCTGGTAGACGAAGATACGGCGGCCTTCAATAAAATCATGGACGCTTTTGGTCTGCCCAATAAGTCCGATGCCGAAAAGGCGGCCCGCAGCGAAGCGATACAGGCGGCCACCCGCTATGCCATTGAAGTGCCTTACCGTGTGATGCAGCGCGCAGGCGCTGTATTGCCGGTGCTGAAGGCCATGGTAGAGACCGGTATGCAAAGCAGCCTGAGCGACGGCGGAGTAGGAGCACTCTGTATTAAAACCGCGGTGAGCGGCGCCTTCCTGAACGTAAAGATCAATGCAGCCACACTGAAGGACGAAACCTATAAGAACGATATCCTGGCAAAGGCCTCTGCACTGGAGTCTGCCGTGCTCAGCGAAGCCGATGCCATCATAGCCGAAGTACATAAACGTATCGGTTAAGCCGGAAAATTCATTCTTTTTCCCTAATTTTAAGGAAGGAATGTCGCCACTGAATAAATATCCCATACTGCGGAAGATCCTGTTCTTTTTCCCGGCACAGTTAGTGTTGGTGCATATACAACGGAACTTTCTCATTATGTTTTTCTGGGCGTTCCTGGTGGCCCTGGTAAAAGGCTGGTGGGGTATCGGCCTGGGCATCCGTTTTCTTTTCCTGGAACCGGAATACCTGGGTACTTCAGGCTTCTGGGCCTTTTTCATTGTAGGTTTGACCCTGGGCGGCTTTATTTCGGCCTTTAACCTGTCGTCGTACCTGATCAACAGCCGGCGCTTCCCTTTCCTGGCCACACTGCGGCGCCCGTTCTACAAGTATTGCATCAACAATGCCATTCTGCCCATCGGCTTTTTGGTCCTGTATGTACGCGAGCTGTACTTTTTCAAGAACAACGCCGAAAACCTGGGACAGTCCGAAACCTTTCTGCCCAGCGTACTGGGACTGATGGCCGGCTTCTGCATTTTCATTTTTGTACTGCTGGGGTACTTTTTTGCCGTAAACAACGACCTGAAACGCATTTTCGGCATCGACCCCGAAGAGCTGCCCGGCCTTAAGGTACGCCGCAAACACCGTATTACCCGGGTGCGCACGTTCCGGCTGCCCAAGCAGATCGTTACGGAAACCCCGCAGCGCCGCGGTCCCAATCCCTGGCGTACGTACACGTACATGCACAACCCCTTCCAGGTACGTTCGGCCCGCAACGTGGACCATTATCCCAAAGAACTGCTCAATAAGGTATTTAACCGTAATCACTTTAATGCCCTTATGTTCCAGCTGATCACGGTGCTGATCATATTTGTTTTTGCCTACTTCCGCGAAGTGCCCGAATTTCAGCTGCCGGCCTCGGCGGCCATACTGCTGGTGCTTACGCTGTTTATGATGGCTGCCGGCGCTTTCCAGTATATTTTCGGCCGCTGGAACCTGGTAGTGGTACTGCTGCTTTTTATATTACTCGATACTTCGGTACGTTACCGCTGGATCACGTTCCAGAATTATGCCTACGGGCTCGATTACGACCGCGACCCCCTGACGTACAACGTAGACAGCCTGGCCTATTTTGCCCGCAATAATCCCTACCACGACGAAGATATAGACCTGCACGAGAATATCCTGGAAAACCGGCGTGCGTACCTGGAAGCCAAATACGGCATGGAAAAACCGGCGCTGGTCTTTGTGAATGTCAGCGGCGGCGGTACTAAAATGTCGCTCTGGGCCTACGAGGTCCTGTCTCACCTGGACAGCGTTACGAACGGCGCTTTTTTCGACCACGTGCACATGATCTCCGGTTCTTCGGGCGGAATGATCGGCGCGGCGTATTACCGCGAACTGTACCGCGAACAGAAGAACGGCCTGCTGGCCAGCACCCGGCTCGATACTCTGGCCAAGAACATGAGCAGCGATATGCTGAACCGCATTGCCGCCAATATTGCCCTCAACGATCTTTTTATACGTACCGGTCATTTTACCTATAACGGCCGTCGTTATGGCAAGGACCGGGGCTGGGCCTTTGAATACCAGCTTAATAAAAATACGCACGGTGTATTCAATAAAGAACTGACGGCCTATGCCGGGCCGGAGTTCAGCGCAGAGATCCCCCTGCTGATACTGTCGCCTACCGTGGTAGAGGACGGGCGCCGGATGATGATCAGCGCACAGCCCATATCTTTCCTCAGTGAAAAAAGTATGCCGGATAACATCAGCTGGCACCCCAAAATGGAAGACCTGGAGTTTATGCGGCTCTTTCACAACCATAACGGCTCCAAACTCAGCATGCTTACGGCATTGCGCATGAACGCCACTTTCCCGCTGGTACTGCCGCCGGTGACCCTGCCTACGGAACCCCGTATTTCCCTGTTCGATTCGGGCGTGCGCGACAACTATGGCGACCTGGTCACGGTAAAATACCTGTACCACCTGCGCGAATGGCTCAATGCCAACTGTTCGGAGGTCGTTTTCCTGGAAATAAACGATGAGATCCGCAGCGACCACGACCGTTATAAAAATAAAAAAAGCGTGATCGGCCTCATGGATGGCTTCATGGCCCCCTTCGACGGGGTGATCAGCAATGTGACGGCCGTGCAGATCTACAACAACGAAACGGCCACCTGGCTGCTGAGCGGTTATTTCGGCGGAAAAATAACGCATATCGAAATGGACCTCAGTAATTTCGAGAAAGACGATATTTCGATCAGTTTCCACCTGACCGAAGGCGAGAAGAACCGCGTCAGTAATTCCATTACCCTGCCCTGGAACGTACAGAGTACACAAAGAGCGATCGAAATCTTCGGCCAGTGACAATCTTCACATTTTTTGGTGAATAGAAAAGATATTTTGTACAATGTGCGCCATTGCTTTTCGTTACTTTTGCAGATATGCAACGATTTATTCTTATTCTTTCATCTGTTTTTTTCTGCGCCTTTTCATCGGCCGCGCAGGTATTTTATTCAGCCCGGGAGTACAATGACGCCATTATTGCCAACCAGGAAAAAATAGTGCAACTGTACCAGGTGATCGGCGAAAATATGGTGGAAAATCCGCCTGCCGCCGACAGCGCCCGTCAGGTGGCCATTATTGTGGTGAACGGTATTGTGGACTTTACGAAACGCATGCCCGATTTTAATGGTAACGGTGAATTCCGCGACGCCAGCGTACATATTTTTCAGTATTACCTGGAAACCTTTCGTAACGAATACAAGGAGATCCTCGATATTTTCCGCATGGGCAAACAACCGGACGAAGGTCAGATCGCCCGCCTGGAATTTATTGACCGGCAGCTGCAGATCAAGGAACAGCCGCTGGACGACGCTTTTGTACGGGCACAGATGAAATTTGCCTTTGAGAATGACCTGGAGCTGATGCGAACCAAGAAATAAGCCTGAGTATGAGCACCGAATCTACACAGATAACCTGTCCGAACTGCGGCACGGAGATCGCTATCAACGAAATACTGGCCCACCAGACCGAAGAACGGCTGCGCCGGGAAATGGAGCAGAAAATGGCCGGGCAGCGCCACTTACTGCAGGAAGAAAAGAAAAACCTGGAAGCAGATCGCCTGGCCTTTGAGGAAAAAAAGAAAAAAGAGAACGAACTGTTCCAGGAACGCCTGAGTGCCGCCCGGGAGGCCGAGCGCAAAAAGCTGGACGAAGAAATGCAGCTGAAACTGGAGGAGCAGAAGAAAGAACTGGCCCGTCAGCTGGAAGAAAAACAGGGCGCGCAGCTGAAAATGCTGCAGGAAGACCTGGAAAAAAAGCAACTCGAATCCAGGCAGATGAAACAGCGCGAGCTGGAACTGCTGGAACAGCAACGCCTGCTGAAGACCCAGACCGAAGACCTGGAAATGACGCTCAAGAAACAGTTTCTCGAAAAGGAAGAACTGGTGCGCCAGGAGGCCGCCCGTAAGGAACAGGAACGTAATGAGCTGAAATTTAAAGAATACGAAAAGAAATTCGAGGACCAGAAAAAGCTGATCGAGGAACTGCAGCGTAAATCACAGCAGGGTTCCATGCAGCTGCAGGGCGAAGTGCAGGAACTGGCCATTGAGCAGTGGCTGCGCGAAAATTTCCCGCTGGACGTGATCGAAGAGATCAAAAAAGGCGTACGCGGAGCCGACTGCGTGCAGCTGATCAATACCCACAACCGCCCGAATATCGGGGCCATTTATTACGAAAGCAAGCGTACCAAGGACTTTCAGCCGGCCTGGATCGAGAAGTTCAAGGCCGATATGCGCGAAAAAGGCGCCCAGTTCGGCGTACTGGTAACCGATGTGCTGCCGAAGGACATGCAGCGTCTGGGCCAGCGCGAGGGCATATGGATCTGTACCTACGAAGAATTCAAAGGTCTGTGCTTTGTACTGCGCGAATCGGTGATCCTGCTGCAGCACGCCGCCGCCGTACAGGAAAACAAGGGCGAAAAAATGAGTATGCTCTATGATTTTCTCACCGGGAACGAGTTCCGTATGCAGGTAGAAGCCATTGTGGAAGGTTTTACGCAGATGCAGGAAGACCTGAACAGCGAGCGCCGTGCCATGGAGACCATCTGGAAAAAGCGGGAAAAACAGATACAGAAGGTACTGTTCAATACCAACCAGATGTACGGCTCAGTGAAAGGGATCGCGGGGAATGCCATCGGTAGTATCAAAGCGCTGGAACTGCCCGGTGCGGATGAGGAATAAAATTGTACATTGCGTCTATGAAAGCGCGAATCACCTTAAGTAATTTCATATTTAAATGCGATTTTTCGCAGGGGATCGATATTTCAGTCCCGCATGTGCAAACCCTGGCCTGGGACAGTCCGCAGGTTAAAATAGAACCGGTTACGGCCGGCGACTGGACCGGCAGTGTGGACGCCGGGGCACCCGTAAATTTCTGCAATGTGTTCTTTAACCCGCACGGCACCGGTACCCATACCGAAGGCCCCGGACATATACTCCCCGGCAAACCCTCGGTGAATGCGCATGTTCCCAAAGGCATTATGCTGGCGCTGCTGATATCCGTTTTTCCGGAACAGACGGAGAACGGTTATGCCGTTACCCGCCGCGTGCTGCAGGAACTCTGGCCGCAGGACATACATTTTGAGGCGCTTATTATCCGTACGCTGCCTAATGACCAGGCCGTAAAGACCTCTGACCGCTCGGGAACCAATCCGCCCTATATCACTACGGATGCCATGCGTTTTATCAATGAAAAACGTATTGAACACCTGCTGTTCGACCAGCCTTCCGTAGATCCCGAAAAAGACAACGGAGAACTGGCGGCCCACAAGGTTTTCTGGAATGTGCCCAACCAGCCGCAGTTCGATAAAACGATCACCGAACTGATCTTTGTTCCCGATGAGGCCGAAGACGGCTTTTATGCGCTGAATATACAGACGGCGCCTTTCGAAAATGACGCACTCCCCAGTCGTCCTGTACTTTTTCCGGTAGAATTTTAAATTTTCATTGTACAAGTAAAGACCCGGTCCGCGCCTGCGGCCTATCTTTGACCCCTGTACGGCCAACCAGGGCCGTCATGAGGTACAGAGCCGTTTTCCGGTATGCACGATATCGGAGAACAAAAGACGTTTTTGAGAACGTTTGGGAAACTTTTTTTATTTGTTTGCATTTTTGATAACTTTTTGCTTAACTTTGCGTATAAGATGAATGTACAATTCGCAACAGAAGAGCTGGAGCGTTTGTACAGTACGCCCCAGGCAGAACTGCGCGGCAAGCAGCGGCTTCCGCAACAGGTAATAACACAGTACAAAAAGCTGGTAACGTTGTTGCTGGCCCTGGTGGCACCCGAAGATCTGCGCCAGTTCAAAGGGCTGCGTTACGAACCGTTAAAAGGAAAGCGGAAGGGGCAGTGCTCCCTGCGCTTGAACGACCAGTACCGCCTTATTGTGGTACCCCTGAACGAAGAGACCGTAAGAATAGTTATATACGAAATATCAAAACACTATGAATAGTATCCTCCATACCGCACATGCCGGCGATATCATTCCCGGCGACGTATTCCACCCGGGTGTGTTCCTGGCCGATGAGATCGCCTACCGCGGCATCCGGCAGGCCGATCTGGCCCGTATGCTCGGCATCAGCCGCCCCGAACTCAGCCTCGTCATCAACGGCCACCGCAATATGACCATTGCCCTGGCCATTAAATTGGAAGAGGCCCTCGACATTAAAGCCGAAACCTGGATGAATTTACAGATGCGCTACGAGATAGACCGTACCCGCAAACGCCTGGCCGAAGCCGGAAGCAAAGCCGTTTAGCCCCGTTCAGAAATAAAACAGCACAAACATACCGGGGTACATTTGCGCTGTTTTTCGGTTTAGTAGTATGTTAATGCTTACTTGTTTTCGGTCTTTACCTGTCCGTCGGCCGCGGGGAACGACGTGTTGAAGAAACCGGCCGGTACGGAATTGCTGTATTCTTTAAAACGGAAGCCCGAAACGCGGAATCCTTCCTGGGTAACATTCATTTCCATCGGGATGCCTTTCAGTTGTAAAACAGAAAGCCCCTGCACGGCATAATCGCTTTTCAGGATATCCTTGTAATCGTAATAGGCAAAATCCACTTCGGCGATCCATATTTCAGCAGCGCCGCCTGCATTATTTTCTACCAGCATTTTTTTGCAGTTCAGTCCGCCCAGGGTTTTGCTCTCATCGCTGAGGCGTGCGCGCAGTCCGTCTGTGGAGAAATTTTTATCCGCTTCGATGCTGCCGGCCGGGTATTCGTTGGCGTAGGTACCGCCGGGAGTTATCGAAACGATGGTTACGCTGTTTTTGGCGGCATCGGGCAGGATACGGGTGGTGTATTGCTGTTCGTTGCTTACCGTGCTGATCTCATAGCCCATTTTATTGCCCGAAAACACCAGGCGTGTAGTATAATTTACGCCGGCCGCCGAATAGGTACCCGTAACGGTAGCGCTGAACTGGGCCTGCGCCGCGGCGCAACTGAGAAAAACGAGAAGCAGACTGTATATTTTTTTCATGAGTGCAGGTGTTAGTTGTTTACGTTTCCTTTAATGTAAGAGGTCTGGTAATAGCCCACCGGGATACCCTGCAGCGGGAAACCGTTGAGCTTGATGGCATAGCCGGCCGTTCCGCCTGCCGGGAAGTTGGCAATGGGCGGATTGGGTACATTGGTATTCACCACGTTCACCGTGCCTATAAAAGGAATGCTTACGGAAATATTGATGTTCACGAAGAGGTTACCGGAGCTGCCGTTCACTCCAAAGCCACCGCCGTTACCGCCGTGTACATTGGGTGTGATGGTTACGTTGGCCACACTGATACTGAAGGGAATGGGCGTGGTAAGGTTACCGCCGTTACCGCCTGTGGCCAGAATACCGGCCAGGGCATTTTGTCCGGCCGACCAGTACTGTATGGGCGTTTGGGGGTTACCGCCGGTACCCAGCGCTGCACCACCACCGCCGCCTGCCCCGATACCGAAGCCCAGGTTGCCGATCACAGGTACGTTCACGCTGTAGGAAATTCCTACGGAACCGCCGCCGCCACCGCCGCCCATTACGTAGCCGTTGGTGTTGTTGAGGTAGGTATGACGGCAGGTCATATTAATAGCGTTACCGCCGTTCTGACCCGGCATACCGAAGTTGTTGAAGTTACCGCCGGCTCCGCCGTTACCCCCGCGGGCCACGAAAGAACCATAGTTGCGTATGCCCACGTGCGACTGTGGGTCCAGGTTACCGCTGGTATACGCCGGTACCGTAGTATTGTTGGACTCGATGCCGGCCCCTGCCAGTACGTCCATGACCACACAGATAGGCGTACCCACACCGGGCAGCGAGTTCACGGCCTGCAGATCGTAATTGGTCTGGTTCTGGGTTACGGCCACATAATAACAGGGATCGATCGTAAGTTCATAGAGCATTACCTTGGCCGAGTTACCGCAGACCGCCTGTACGGCAATGGGGTATACGCCCGGTGTGGCAAAAATATCGGAATAGATCTGTATATGCGCCTGGCCCGAACCCTGTATAATAGGATTGGTGATGGTTACCGTGCAGCCCTGCGGCAGGTTGTGCAGGGTAAAGATGCCCACGCTGTTGCTTCCGTTGGTCTGGTTAATGAACACGTCGAAACCTACGGTATCCGTAAGCGTACGGTCGATAACGCCTACGGTGTCGCTCAGGCCCATGTTGAAGAGACAGTCGTTACAGCTTTCCATAAAACTACGGATCCAGCAGGTGCCGTTCCAGAACTGGAAGGTGCTGTCCGTCGTGTTAAAGATCACCAGGCCAAGGGCCGGATTTACAATACCGTTACGTTCGGTATCGCTGAGGCGTGGAGGCAGAAAGCCCATGGTACTGGATGTAAGGTCCAGTACGGCGGTAGAATCCGGGGTATTGGTGCCGATACCCACATTTTGTATTTGCGCGGCAGCACTGAAGCACAGCAGGGCAAAGAAGGCGGTCAGGATGTTTTTCATAGTCGAAGTAGTATGCAAGTATACATTTTTTTTCAATAGAAAAAACCGGGACGCTTTTCTTGTTGAAAGCTTTTTTGTAACCGGCGGCAAATTTTTTTGCCTGGATAGCGCTTAACGACTGTGCCTGAGCCGAAAATGCAATGTTTTGCCTGTGTTATCCCTGGTTTATTTCTTTTGCGGGCTTGCGGCATAGCGGTCTGAACGGTAGTCCGGTAGCTGCTGAAAATTTTAATAGTATGTTTGCATACTACAATCAATTTTATACCTTGCAGGTATGAAAAATCTGCCCCTGACTTACCTCTTTTTTCTGTGTTCCTGCCTGCCCCTTATTTCGCAGAATGCCTTGTTCAACAATATGGGCGCCTTGCTGTATACGGCTCCGGGAGCTATTGTAAAAGTACAGAACGGCAGTATGCGCAACACCCAGGCGGGGACCTTTACCAATCATGGTACCACGACCATCGATTCTTCTTTTTACAACGAAGCGCTCACACAGGGTAACGGCCGTTATCTCGTGGGCCTGCACTGGGTGAACGACGGTACGTTCATTCCCGATACCTCGTATGTGAACCTTTGGGGCGATAACCAGTTCATTACCGGCGATTCTGTAACGCGTTACTACCGGCTGGAACTGACAGGCACCGGCATAAAGACGCAGCAGATCCGTTCCTACACCCTGAAAACCCTGAAACTGAACGACCGGGAACTGGCCACAGATACTGCGTTCATGCATGTACTGAATGCCGACACCGGCAGTGTGGTCCGCACCAGCGGCTTTGTAAGCAGCCTGCAGAACGGCAAATTATACCGGAATACAAATACTACAGATCTATATTGGTTCCCCACCGGTTCTTCGCTGGGGACCACGCGCTACCGCCCGGTACGCCTGCGCCCGCAGAGTACGGCTGCCCAGACCTTCGGGGCGCGCCTGGCCAATGTGAACGCCACTACGGAAGGGTACGACCTTTCTTTAATGGATTCGGCCGTGTGTAAGCTGAACCCGCTGTTCTTCCATCGTATTAATCATCCCACAGGTACGGCAGATGCCCTGCTGCAGGTGTATTATGAAAGTGCGGCCGACAGTGCTTGGGACGGGATTGCACACTGGGACGACCAGCCCCTGGTACAATGGGAAAATATACCCGGGACCACTCAGGCCAACGGCTCCGGCATGCAGTACGTAGAAAAAACGACCTGGAACGATTTTGCCACTTCGGATGCCTTTGTGCTGGACCGTGTACGTCCGGGTAAACCGGTAATCACGGGCAACGACATGGTCTGCGGTAACCAGCCGCTCATTTATTCGGCCGAACCGGATAATGGCAGCTATACCTATAACTGGGATCCCCAGCCGGGTTCCGCGCAACCGGGCGCTGCAGGCAATGAGGCTATAATAAGCTGGGACAGCCTGGGCGGTACCGGCAACCTGACACTGGTGATCACCGGGCCCAACGGCTGTAGCTCCTATCCTACGGTAATGCCGGTTACGGTAAGTCTGGCAGTTACGGCGGCCTTTACCTATACGCCCAACAATACCTTTGGCAGTGTGCCCATTACGTTTGACAATCAAAGCGTGAACAACCACAGCAATACCTGGACCTTCGGCGACGGCGGTACCAGCTCGGCGGAAGATCCTACCTATATTTTCAATAACCAGGGCACCTACGATGTAATGCTGGTGGTGACCTCCGAAGCCGGCTGTTCAGATACGGCATATTCGGAAATAACGGTGGTGGACGGACTGGTGATCCCCAATGTATTTACGCCGGACGGCGATGGCGTGAACGACTTTTTTGAAGTATACCTGACGGGCTTCGATCAGTATAAATGCGAAATTTTCAACCGCTGGGGCGAAAGCGTATTCTCTACCGAAACGCCCAGCATACAGTGGGACGGGCGTATGAAAAGCGGCGGACTGGCCAGCAACGGTACCTATTTTGTGGCCATTCACTGTTCGCTGAAGGGAAAGCCCTTTAAATACGAAGGACACGTGACCGTGTTCCACAAAAATTAAGCCCGGTTCCTGACTAACTACCTAATTTTTCTTCATGAGCTTTTATAAAAACGCATGCCTTCTTCTCCTGCTTTTTATAACATTTTTACCGCTGGGTGCTCAGAAATACAAAGCTTCTGACGCGGCATCGGGGGCACTCAAAGCCTATGCTCCCGACACCGGACGATCGTACCGGGGCATCGAAATACAGCGTATGTACGTGCGCATGCCCGACAGCACCCTGCTGGCCACCGACGTATACCTGCCCCGCAAGCGCAGGGAAGGTGAGCGTTTTCCCGTGATCCTGCACCAGACGCGTTACTGGCGCGCCGCTCAGGTAAACTGGCCCTTCAGCATGTTCACGCAGGGCTTTTTCGGCATTTACGGGCAGATGATCAAACGTTTCATCGCCTCGGGATACGTGATCGTAAATGTAGACGTACGCGGTACGGGGGCTTCTTTCGGAAGGAACGACTATCCCTGGTCGGAGCAGGAAGTGGCCGACGGCTACGAGATCTGCAACTGGATCGTACAACAGCCCTGGGCCGACGGTAATATCGGTTCCGTAGGCGGCTCCTACAGCGGTACGGCGGCCGAATTCCTGGCAGGCACCTGTCACCCGAACGTAAAAGCGGTGGTGCTGATGTACTCCCTGTTCGATGTGTACGACGATATCGCCTTCCCGAACGGGAACCATTTTGAGTGGTTCACCGGCAACTGGGGCAAGGCCAATACCATGCTCGACAACAACAAACTGCCGGTAAAGAACGGCCTGGTGAAAATGCTGGTAAGCGGCGTGGCCAAAGTGCCCGGCAAAGACCGCAACCAGGTGTACAAAGCGGCTATCGCCAGTCATAAGGACAACATCGGGGTAGACGAAACTTCGAAAGGCGTGGATTTCCGGAATGTGCCGCCGCTCAACCGCATGATCGACAGCATCGATATCTTCAGTCCGCATGCCTACCTGCAACGCCTGAATGCCTGCGGAACGCCCGTATACAGTTACAGCGGCTGGTACGACGGCGATTACCAGGCGGCCGCGGTGAAAAGACACCTGAACCTGCAGGGCGAACATCATAAACTGATCATCGGCCCCTGGAACCACGGCGGAAAGTTCAACTGCAGTCCGTTCAATCCGGGGAACAGCGGTTTTGACCATGCGGGAGAGGTGCAGAAATTTTTTGACCGGCACCTGCGCAATTACCGCAACGGCCTGGAACAGGAAGCGCCCGTACATTATTTCACCATGGGCGAGGAGCAGTGGAAGGCTACGGATACCTGGCCTCCGCAGGGCTTTGACCCGGAAACCCTGTACCTCGGTCATTCCCTGCAATTGCAGAGAACGGCGCCTGTGGCAGACACGGGACAGGTACAGTATACCGTGAACAATGCCCTGAACACGGGAAATGATACCCGCTGGAAATCCCTGAAAAGCGAACTGAAAACGGCCGATGCCTATTCCGATATCAAACAACAGCTGAAGGACGCGCTTACCTTTACCGCGGAGCCTTACGCCTACCCGGTGGAAATTACCGGCCATCCGCTGGTAGAGCTGTATTTCTCCTCCGGCGCCGAAGATGGCGCGTTTTTTGTATACCTGCTCGACGAAAGTCCCGACGGAAATTACAACTACATCACCGAAGGCTCGCTGCGCCTGATACACAGGGCCGAAGGCGAATGCCCCGATATCTACAACGACGTGGTGCCCTGCCATACCTTCCGCAAGGCGGACGCACGGCCTCTGCAACCCGGAGCGGCGGATTCCGTGCGTTTCGATATGCTGCCGGTTTCCTACCTGCTGCCTGCCGGTCACCGCCTTAAGGTCTGCATCACCAATTCAGACATCTCCCATTTCAAGACCTATCAGCCCGACGGAACGGTATATACGCTCTTTACCAATGCCCGTATGAGCAGCCGCATACAGATACCGCTGAAACGAAAAGGAGAATAGGCCCGAAATCCGTACCTTCGTTCCATGACAAATCATGCAGAACCCGGTATGCCCGATCCGCAGCTGCTTATACAGCTGGTGACCATGAAAATGCCTTTTGGGAAATATAAAGATACCCTGCTGTGCGACCTGCCCGTTTCGTACCTGGAATGGTTCTCCCGTGAAGGCTTTCCCTCCGGTAAACTGGGCATGCTGCTGCAGACGCTCTTCGTGATCAGGACCAATGGGCTCGACGACCTGCTGCGTCCCCTGAAACAACAATACCTGAAACGATGAAAGCGGCTTCCGTAAGTGAACTTAAAAAGGAACTGCAACACCTGTCGCAGGCCGAAATTATAAATATCTGCATGCGGCTGGCCCGCTACAAAAAAGAAAATAAAGAGTTACTGACCTATCTTTTGCAGGAAGCCGGCGATGAAGAGGCCTATATACAAAGCATCAAAGAGCTGCTGGACGAGGAATTCAGCCAGGTGAACCCCTCTAATGCCTACCAGGCCAAAAAGACCCTGCGGCGCATCGTACGCATCAACAGCCGCTACATTAAATACTCCGGAATAAAAGAAACAGAGGCCGAGTTAATTCTCTATTTCTGTAAAAAGATGCGGGAATTGTCTGTGTATCGCCGCCATCGTACCGCTTTTGCCGTTATTTATGACCGGCAGCTGGCCAAACTGCAGAAGGTAGTGTCTGCCCTGCACGAGGACCTGCAGTTCGATTATGAGCAGGAGATACAGAAACTGTAATGCGTATTTTCCTGCTGCCGGAACATATCTGTAAGCCCGGGCGCTACCCGTTCTCTTCATTTTTTAAATCTGAAGCCCGTTCCGACTTTCGTAAAGAATTATTTATATTTATCGCCTTACGACACCATTTACGAATGTACACCAATGAAGATCCACTATATAAAATCGGCTACGGTCGCTATAGAGGCCAAAGGGGTAAAAATTCTCACTGACCCCTGGCTTATAGACGGAGAATACTACGGAGCCTGGCACCATTACCCCAAACTTGACATCAGGAACGATTTTTTCGATTCGATCGATTATATCTATGTAAGCCACATCCATCCCGATCATTTCAGTAAGTCCACGTTCAGCCTGCTTAATAAGAATATCCCGGTGCTTATCCACCGTTACGAAAGCCCGTTCCTGAAAGCCAATATCGAACGGCTGGGCTTCCAGGTAACAGAACTTGCACATAATACCCGCACGCATTTAAAGAACGGGGTACACATCAATATACTGGCGGCCGATAACTGTAACCCCGAACTCTGTTCCCGTTTTTTCGGCTGTGGTATCGTAGAGGCCAGGTATGGCTCCACGCAGATCGATTCCCTGGCCGTTATCGACGATGGCCGTTATTGCGTGGTAAACAGCAATGACTGCTTATACGATCTGGCAGGGCAATCGCTCGGGTTACTGAAGCAGCAGTATCCCCGGATAGATATGCTGCTTGTTGGCTATGGCGGGGCCGGGCCTTATCCGCAATGCTTTATTATGCCGGAAGAGGATAAACGGAGGGCTGCTGAAAACAAAAAAAAGCAGTTTCTCGACCAGGGACTTAAATATATACGCAGCCTGGAACCCCGCTATGTACTGCCTTTTGCAGGTACCTATGTATTGGGTGGCAGACTGGCGGCCTTGCAGGACCACAGGGGAGTGCCCGAAATTGAAGAGGCCGCGGAATATTTTCGCAGCCACACGGAAGATACGACCGAAGTGGTACTGCTCAACAGCTATGCGTATTTCGATCTTGAAAGCGGGCTCAGCTCGTCACCTTACGAAGCGATCGATCCGCAGGCCAAAAAGGCATATATACAGGAAACCCTTGCCGGCAGAAAACTCGATTATGAGAACGAGGAATATCCCTCTCCTGAAGAGTTGAAACCTTTGCTTGAACTGGCTTATGCCCGCTTTGAAAAGAAACGCAACGATATTGCCTTTCAGTCTGAAACAAAGGTACTCCTGCGCCTGGGTGAGGACGCCTGGTGTTCCATAAGCGCTAAGGGACAGGGATATTCCATCATTGATGCTGAAGCGAAAAATGCCATACAGAGCGGTTTTGTAAGTTACAATGTAGATACCCGGCTGCTGCGCAGAATTCTGTCAGGCCCCCGCTTTGCTCACTGGAACAATGCCGAGATAGGTTCTCATATAGAGTTTGAACGTAAGCCCGATATCTTTGAACGGGGACTTTATTATGCCATGAATTTTTTCCATTCCTGAACAGGAGCCGGGAGAAAAGGTATGAGTGTGATACATACATACAGAGCCGTACCATATATAGGACAAATAATTTATCTGAATAAACAACCGGAATGACTCAGGAAGAATACAAAGAACAGTTCAGCGAAGACGATGCCGTAGGCTGGATGGCCATTGACGAACAGCTGAAGACCGTGTACGGCGATACCGAACCCCGGCACTTCGGGTCCATCATTAAATACATGATCGGCGGCGAAGATCCGATCGATGGTACCAGTATCTACGATTCGGAAAAGCAGGAGTTCCACCGGCATTTTGTGAGCTATGGGATGTCGGAGCTGTATTATGACGAAGAAAAGGCCGGCGGAGAGTTCAGCCGCTGGGGCTTTGAATTTACGTTCCGCCTTAAACCGTTCGAAGGCGACGATGAAAACCCCACCTGGGTCATCAGTATGATGAATAACCTGGCCCGCTATGTATTCAACAGCGGCAACTGGTTCGAAGTGAATCACTTTGTGCCGGCCAACGGGCCTATCCGCCTCGATACCGAAACCGATATCGTAGCCCTGGTGTTTGCCGAAGATCCCGAACTGGGCCGCATACAGACGCCGCATGGCGAAGTGACCTTCCTGCAGATGGTGGGCATCACCTCCGCCGAACTGGAACGCCTCAAAGAAAACCCGACCCTGGGTGCCGTAGAAGAACTTATTAATGAACTGAGAAAGGATAACCCCTTGCTTATTACCGATCTGAACCGGAAATAAAAAGAAGTTTACATACATTTTGCAGCGCCGTTACGAAAGGGATGGCGCTGCTTTTTTTTTGACAGGCGGATACTCAGGCTTTACAGAAATCTTCGGCCAGTGCCGGCAGATCTAACCCGTCCCAGTTGCCTGAGCTCATCATAAGCAGGTGCTGGTATTCCGGTTTTTTCGACAGGATGAAGTCCTTCAGTTCCTGTGCATCCGTAAACACATGCAGCGCCGGGTGGGCAAAGGCCGCCTGTATGTCCTCTTTGGAAAGGGGAGGCATGCGTTTCAGTTCCAGGGCATGCGGACTGTAGAACAGGCAGGCTTCGGGAGCCGCACTGAGTGAATCGCGGTACTGTGGTAAAAATTCTTTATTCAGGCTGCTGAAGGTATGCAGTTCGAAACAGGGCAGGGCTCTGCCTGTTTTTTCCAGGAAGGCCGAAAGGGTAGAGCGTACCTTGGAAGGAGCGTGGGCAAAATCTTTATAAACGGAACGGCCGTTCTGTGCGCACAGTTTTTCGAGGCGTTTTTCGGCACCGCTGAAGCCGGCCAGGTAATGCAGGGCCTTTTCGCGCGGAATACCGCTTAGTTCGGCCACTTTTACCGCAGCCATGGCATTGAGCAGGTTGTGCTGTCCGAAGATCTGCAGTTGAAGGGGCCCGTTTTCAGTCTGCAGGAAGGTTTCGCCGTTCTCTACATAATAATCGGGAGTGTGGTACAGGTGCAGCTGAATATCGCTGCGGATATCCTGTGCGATGCGCACTACCTCTTCGTCCTCAGCGTTGGCGATCAGGTGCCCGCCGGGTTCTATGGTTCCGGTGAACAGGCGGAACTGCTCCACGTAATTTTCAAATGTGGGAAATACATTGATATGGTCCCAGGCGATACCACTTATAATAGCGATATGCGGTTTATACAGGTGGAATTTGGGCCGGCGGTCCAGGGTAGAGGTCAGGTATTCGTCGCCTTCGATCACCGCCAGCTTTGCCCCGCTGATCTTTACGGGGTTGTCCAGGCCTTTAAGCTGGGCGCCCACCATATAATCGGTATCGAGTCCGGCTTCTTTAAAAAGGTGCAGGATCATGGAGGTGATGGTGGTTTTGCCGTGGCTGCCCCCGATCACGATGCGGCGAGCCTGTGCATAAGCAATATGCAGGTATTCGGGGTAACTGTATATGGTAAGCCCCAGTTCACGGGCGCGTGCCAGTTCGGGATTATCGGCCCGGGCGTGCATACCCAGGATCACGGCATCGAGCCCGGCATCGATCTTTTCAGGGAACCAGCCTTCGCGTTCGGGTAGAATACCGGCCTCGCGCAGGCGACTGCGTGCCGGATCGAAAATTTCGTCGTCGCTGCCGCTCACCTGTTTTCCGGCACGGCTCAGGGCAACGGCCAGGCTGTGCATGGCGCTGCCTCCGATGGCAATAAAATGAATACGCTCGTTTTTCACAGCCTGAAAAGTAGCAGGAAACCCGATGCGCCGGGAGGCGAATGAGGCTATTTTATAAACGGGATATTGTCAGCCTTTATTTTTTCAGCCGGGTAACGATATAACCGGTGAGGGCTATGGCCACCATAACGCCGAACAGTACCAGGGTAAAGATACGCAGACCTTTGTCGGGGATGAACGATCTCGGGGTGCGGCTCATGGCTTCGGCATTCAGGCGCTGTGCTTCGTCGAAAGATGCCTTTGAAAAAGAGTAATATTGGATGTCTGGTTTTTCCGGATCGCTCAGTTTTTTGTACTCGAGCCCTTTTTCTTTACAAATCTGTGCAAAAAAATCTCCGGTTTCACGGTCTTTATAGTAAAACACCCAGCGGGAGCGGTCGTTCGGGTCCTTGTGATAATTAAGAAAACTGAACATGATGAAAAAAAATCTTTAAAAAATGTGAAAATTCAAAATGCAAAGTTATATTTGTATGACTAAACAATAGCATGCCCAAGATGAAAAAACTTGTCTTGTTACTCGCATCTCTCTCGGTAATTATTCAGTTCGCTGGTGCACAGACCACTTGTGCCAACTCGAATTTCAGTATGAATAACTTTACCAACTGGACGGGAAGGACAGGAACCTGTTGCCCGATCAACATTCCTACCGTAGGTATTGTACCCGGCAGGCACACCGTTATGACCGGTACCGGTATGGACCCCAACACGGGAAATAACCTGCCGGTGGTTTGTCCGGGTTACGCCTTTTCGGCGCGCCTGGGTAACTCCGGTACAGGTGCCCAGGCCGAGGGTCTCAGCTATACCATTAATGTAGCGCTGGACTCCAGTAATGCCCTGTTCTACTATAACTACGCGGTAGTGATGGAAGACCCGGGGCACACGCCGGCCCAGCAGCCCCGTTTTGAGCTGCAGGTACGCGATGCCTTCGGGAACATCATTCCCTGTACCAGTTACCTGGTATCGGCCGCCGCCAATATCCCCGGCTTCCAGAGCACCGGTTCGGTACGCTGGAAACCCTGGGAAAGTGTAGGGGTCGACCTGTCGCCCTTTATCGGACAGCAGGTGACCATCGAAATGCGTACGGGCGACTGCTCCCAGAGCGGTCACTACGGGTACGCCTATATTGTGGCCGAATGCCGTCCCATGAAACTTTCCGTATCGTACTGCTATGGTTCCAATACCGCTGTTATTACAGCGCCTCCGGGCTTTGCCAGCTATCAGTGGTCAGACGGTACTACCGGTCAGTCTACTTCGGTAGTGAACCCGGTTCCGGGCCAGACCCTTACCGTGCAGCTGATCTCTATATCCGGCTGCCAGGCCCAGCTCATAGCCAAACTGTACCAGACCGTGATCACACCGGATTTTGCCGATACCACGATCTGTAAAAATGCACAGTTCACAGACCTGAGTACGGCCCTGTATGGCATTAACGTACAGTGGGACTGGGATTTCGGCGATGGTACCACGGCCCCCAACACGCAGAGTCCCGCGCATACCTTCCCGGGAGGGGGCACCTATAACGTAGAACTCGTCGTCACGTCCGATAATGGTTGTAAAGACTCCATTACCAAGACCGTTACCATTGATAATGTACCTACTTCGGCTTTTGCAGCGCCCCAGGTGTGCGGCAACGAATGGTCCTTCATCAACAACTCGGTGGGTAATAACATTCTTACCGGTATCCAGTGGAATTTCGGAGATAACAGTTCGTCCAACGATACCAACCCGGTACACGTGTACCCCGATCCGAACCTCAGCGGTGTGTGGAACTACAACGTAGAACTGATCACGACCAATGAGAACAACTGTTCCGATACCGTGGTAGTACCTATTACGATACACGATATTCCCGAGGCGGACTATAATTTCCCTGCCGTGATCTGTAAGAACGGCATTGCGAACTTTACGGATTCTTCCTTCGTGGGTAACGAAAATATGGCTGCCTGGAACTGGGATTTTGCCGACGGATCGTCCGCTACCACGCAAAACCCGCAGCACTCCTTCACGAACTCCGGAATTTTCCCCGTACAGCTGATCGTGGAAAGTACCAATGGCTGCCGCGATACCATTGTACAGAATATCGATGTGGGCGAAGTGCCCATTGCAGACTTCCCGCTGCCCAATGCCTGCGGCGTACAGATCGTATTTGCCGACAGTACGAACGACCAGGGACAGCCCATCGTAGCCTGGGACTGGGATTTTGGTGACGGCAGCGGCTCAAACCTGCAGAATCCCCAGCACCTGTTCCCGGCCAACGGACAGTATACCGTAGAACTGATCGTGGAAAACAGCAGTGGCTGCTCAGATACCGTAAGTAAACTGATAACCGCCTTTGATAAACCGGTGGCCGACTTCAGTTTTGTATCCGCCTGTCCGCTGAACCCGATCAATATGACGGACCAGTCCACGGCGATTTACGATGCCATTACTTCCTGGACCTGGATCACTTCACCGGGGAATATGGTAACTACACAGAACACTTCAGATACCTATACCACGGCCGGCTACAAACCGGTTACCCTGATGGTAAGCACGGCCTTCGGCTGTAGTGATACCATTGTGAAGAACGTATACGTATACGAACTGCCCAAGCCCGACTTCTCGGCAGCGCCCGTGTGCGAAGGCTTTGTAACGCAGATCGTAAATAACTCACAGATAGATACAGGTTCCATTGTGGCTTACCAGTACGACCTGAGCGCGGCCGGGCTTCCCATGAACCCGAATGCAGCCCCGGGCGTGGTAATACCAAGCTGGGGCGTGTACAACGTACAGCTGGTGGCTTATTCGAACAACGGCTGTGTAGACAGTGTTGTGCGCGCTATAACCGTTCACCCGAACCCGGATGCGGCCTTTACCGTATTCCCGGACAACGGATGTTCGCCGCTGCAGGTAAGCTTTGCCGACCAGAGCACCATTCCCCAGGGAAGCATCGTCATGCACGACTGGGACCTGGATCTGGGTTACAGCAACCTGCAGAACCCGAACTTTACCTACGGTACCGGTCAGTACGATATCTCACTTACCGTAACCAGCGATAAAGGCTGTATCGACAGCATCACCGACGTAAATGCCGTGATCGTGCATCCGGACCCGGTAGCTTTCTTCGATCCGAGCCCGAATTCAAACTCGGTGATCGAGCCGTACTTCCAGTTCGACAACCAGTCTACCGGCTACGTAAGCAGCTTCTGGACCTTCGGCGACGGAACGGCCTCTACGGAACAGAGTCCTTTCCATATCTATCCGAATGATGTGGTAGGCTCTTACGATGTAAGCCTGGTGGTGACCAACCAGTTCGGCTGCCTGGATTCGATCGTGGAACGCGTATATGTATACGACGATCACGTGATCTATATTCCGAATACGGTTACCCAGAACGCCGATGGAATTAACGAAGTACTTACCATTTATGGTACCAATATTGTAAATGCCGAACTGCTGATCTTTAACCGCTGGGGCGAAAAAGTAGGCCATGCCAAAGGCTGGCAGATGGACCGCCTCACCTGGGACGGTACTGGCTCTAACGGAAAACCGCTGAAACAGGATACCTATTCGTACAAACTGTTCTATTCGGTTACTTCCGGTAAGGATTTTGAAAAGGTAGGCCACGTAAATATTTTACGGTAGTGTTAAATAGGCCTTAACTCAGCTGATCTGTGACAGGCTGAATTATTAAATTCACGTGTTCATAAAAAATTAATCCCCTGATTTTCAGGGGATTTTTTATTAAATTAAAAATTTTCGTTAACTTTTTTTAATAGTGTACGTATACATACATACTAAAGCTAAAGGTGTATGGAAAAACGGCTTACTATTATCACCGTCCTCCTTCTATCAGCCATCCTTTCCACATTTGGCCAGAATAATTGTCCAAATGCAGACTTTTCAATGAATTCCTTTGCCAACTGGCAGGGTAGAACAGGCAGTTGCTGCCCGATCAACCTGCCAACAGCCGGTATTGTGGCCGGCCGTCATACCATTATGACGGGAGCAGGGACCGACCCGGTTACGGGTGGGGGATTACCTGTAGTGTGTCCCGGATATGCTTTTTCGGCCCGTTTGGGTAATAACGGAACCGGAGCACAAGCCGAAGGACTCTCTTACTCCATTAACGTGGCAACGGATTCAAGCAACGCCCTTTTCCTGTACAGCTATGCGGTTGTACTGGAAGACCCCGGCCACACACCTGCCCAACAACCCCGCTTCGAACTGCAGGTGCGTGACGGATTCGGAAACATCATTCCATGTACCTTTTACCAGGTAGCCGCTGCAGCCGGTATACCCGGTTTCCAGAGTTTCGGCGGCGTACGCTGGAAGCCCTGGGAACAGGTAGGTGTGGACCTGTCGCCTTTTATCGGGCAGACGGTTACCATCGAGGCGCGCACGGGAGACTGCTCACAGAGTGGTCACTTCGGGTATGCGTACATTGTAGCGGAATGTCGTCCGATGAAACTGGATGTGACCTACTGCCGCGGCGCCAACTCGGCCAATGTGGCGGCCCCTCCGGGCTTCGCCAGTTACCAGTGGTCTACAGGCGCTACCTCACAGCAGATCAATATCCCGAACCCGATCCCGAACCAGATCGTAAGCTGTACGCTTACTTCGGCTTCAGGCTGTCTGGCTTACCTGGAGGCCCGCATCAACCAGACCGAGATCACTCCGCAGTTCGCAGCAACCAGCGACTGTAACGGCCAGGTTACCTTCACAGACCTCTCTACCGTGATCAACGGCAGTAATGTGGCCTGGACCTGGGATTTCGGCGACGGAACCTCCGCATCGGCACAAAGCCCCATACACACGTACCCGGCCGGCGGAAACTACAATGTGGAGATCGTGGTAGAATCGAACCAGGGATGCCGGGATTCCATAACCCAGCAGATCTATGTGCGACAGAGTCCGGTTGCGGCATTCAATACACCGAATGTCTGCAGCTTCGACCGTACCTTCAACAATACCTCGGTAGCCAATAACACCTTTACTTCCTTTGCCTGGACCTTCGGCAACGGAGCTTCGTCTACCGCGCAGAACCCGCAGTATACCTACGCCGATCCTTCGGTTTCCGGGCTGGGCTGGAATTATAATGTACAGCTCATCGTGGAGAACCAGGATAACTGTTTCGATACGGCCACACAAAATATTACCCTCTGGGACATACCCGTAGCCGGCTATAACTTTACGGCCAACTGCGACCAGAGCGTTCAGTTTACCAATACCAGCACCATTGACGACGGTACGGCCCTCAGCTATGACTGGGACTTCGGCGATGGCAACGGAGCTACTGCGGCTTCGCCCACACCGGTTTATGGTGCCGGCGGTGATTACGTGGTAGAACTGATCGTGAGTTCAGCAACCGGCTGTGCCGATACCATACAGCAGAATGTACACGTGCGCCAGAGCCCGGTGGCTTCGTTCACCGCACCTTCGGCCTGCGGTTTCGACCGGGTATTTACCAATACTTCGGCTGCCAATACCAATTTTAACTCCTTTGCCTGGGATTTCGGTAACGGAGCTTCGGCCAGCACACAGAACGTGAATTATACCTATCCCGATCCTTCGGTTTCGGGCCTGGGCTGGAACTACAACGTACAGCTGATCGTAGAGAACCAGGACAACTGTTTCGATACGGCCATACAGGCCATTACGCTGTGGGATATACCCGTTGCGGCCTACAACTTTACGGCCAACTGCGACCAGAGCGTTCAGTTTGCCAATACCAGTACCATCGACGACGGTACGGCCCTCAGCTATGACTGGGACTTCGGCGATGGCAACGGCGCTACTGCCGCTTCGCCCACACCTGTTTATGCAGCGGGCGGCGATTATACGGTAGAGCTGATCGCCACTTCGGCCACCGGTTGTGCCGATACCGTTTCACAAAGCGTACACGTACGTCAGAGTCCGCTGGCATCGTTCACGGCGCCTTCGGTCTGTGGTTACGACCGGGTGTTCACCAATACCTCGGTGGCCAATACCAGCTTTAATTCCTTTGCCTGGGATTTCGGTGACGGAAACAGCGCTACCACGGCCAACGCCAGTTACACCTACGGCGATCCGGTCACCACCGGCCTGGGCTGGAACTACACGGTACAGCTCATCGTAGAGAACCAGGACAACTGTTTCGATACGGCTTCACAGAATATCGTACTCTGGGATATCCCGGTAGCTGCCTTCCAGATACCCGTGCAGGCCTGCGTAAACGAACAGGTACTGTATAACGACGGTTCTTCAGTGAATAATGCCAACATTACCAACTGGGACTGGGATTTCGGCGATGGTAACGGAGACGCGGTGGCTTCACCGGTGCACGGTTATGCCGCTGCCGGTACCTATACCGTAGAGCTCATCGTAACCGATAACAACGGTTGTGCCGATACCACCTCGCAAACCATACCGGTATTCAATAACCCGGTGGCCCAGTTCCCGATACCTGCTGCCTGCGGCATCAATGTACAGTTCATGGACTCTTCGCTGACCAATGGCGGCTCGGCCATACAGACCTGGGGCTGGACCTTTGGGGACGGTAACGGATCGCCCGTTCAGAACCCGCTGCATACGTATGGCAATACGGGCGTATTTAACGTAGGCCTGGGCGTGACCAATGCCGACGGCTGCAGCGACAGCATCGAGCAGGCCGTGACCGTACACGAACTGCCCGTGGCCGGCTTTACCTTTAACCCGGTGTGCCGCTACCAGACCGTAAGCTTTACCAATACGTCCACCACAGCGCTGGACCCGATCACGGTAAACAACTGGAGTATGCACGACGGAACTACCTACGGCACCGCCTCCACAACGCATCCATATAACACCGACGGATCGTTCCCCGTAACGCTGATCGTAACCACGGCCTTCGGCTGCTCGGATACCGTTACACAGAACGTGACCATTCATCCGCTGCCGCAGCCTGACTTCAGCGCCGCCGCGGTTTGCCAGAACAACTTTACCGTATTCCAGAACAACAGTTCCATCACTTCGGGCTCTATCAACGCCTGGGAATGGCAGTTCGGAGCGGCTATACCCAACAGCACATCACAGACGCCACAGGTCATTTACCCGAACTACGGGACCTATAACGTATGGCTGGTAGCTACCTCGAACTTCGGTTGCGAAGACAGCATCATGCATGCGGTAACGGTACATCCGAACCCGTCGGCTTCGTTCACCATCGACCAGATGAGCGGCTGTTCACCACTGGCCGTACAGTTTACTACGACCAGCACCATCGTTGCCGGTAATATCGTGGATTACGACTGGGACCTGGGCGCCGATTTCAGTTCCGATCCAAACCCGGGCATCATTTACGGTGCGGGAACCTACCCCATAACCCTGATCGTAACTACGGACATGGGCTGTAAAGACACCGCCACTTCGGTAGGCAGTATCGTTGCCTTCCCGACGCCGGTAGCTCATTTCGACAACAATCCGGGCAAAGCGCCGCTGTCGTCTCCGTTCTTCCAGTTCACCAATATGAGCGACGGGTATACCGGCAGCCAGTGGTACTTTGGAGACGGTAACGGCTCTACGGCCACGCACCCGGGACACCTGTACCAGCCGGAGGGAGCCACAGAATACGATGTAACCCTGGTGGTGAGTAACCAGTACGGTTGCCTGGATTCGACCCAGGAGCGGGTGTACATCTATGGAGACCACATCATTTACATACCGAATACGGCTACCGTGAACAACGACGGTATCAATGAGAGCTTCCTGATCACCGGTATCGGTATTGTGGATGCCGAACTGCTGGTGTTTGACCGCTGGGGCGAAAAAGTAGGCCACGTAAAAGGATGGCAGACCGACCGTCTCACCTGGAACTGCACCGACCGCAGCGGTAACTCGCTCAAACAGGATACCTATTCCTACAAGCTTTTTTACAAGGCGGAAAGCGGAAAAACCTACGACCGCATGGGTCATGTGAATATTCTGCACTAACGCATACACAAAACATAAGCGCAAAGGCATTCCACACGGGATGCCTTTGTTATTTATTTACTAATGCGGAACAAGCTGCGTATTCTTGCGTTTTATTTGTATACGCATTTTTAGTATGAAGTACCTGACCGCTTTCCTGTTCGTTTTTCTGCCCGCCACACTGCTGGCACAGCATTCCCTGAGTGTAACCGTAAAGGGATTACGGAATACCGAAGGCAACCTGCTGCTGAGCGTATTCCGTTCGGCCGACGGATTTCCTTCCGACGACAGCAAGGCCCTGTACAAGGCAAAAATAGCGAAGATACCGGGCAGCGAAGTAAAACATATTTTTAAGGATATCCCCGACGGGTACTATGCCGTATCGGTACTGCACGATGAGAACGGCGACCTGAAAATGAACACCAACGGCATCGGTATTCCCAAAGAAGGTTCCGGTGCTTCGAATGACGCCAGGGGCAGCTTCGGCCCGCCCAAATATGCCGACGCACTGATCAGCGTAAAGGGAGCGGCAAAGAGCATTACCATCAACATGCACTATTACTGAACAGAAAGCTGTCATTTTGTCGCTTTTTTCTGCAGGTCCCTGACGTAATGGCCTGATCCTGAGTTTTATTTAAGTGTTTGATAAATAAGATCTTGATACTTTTTCTTCCGTATTTTGTATTTTCGGCAAGCATATTGATTCACACTTTGCATACCAACGAAATAAACAAAGTATATGAATCTGGAAAAGTTCACCATAAAATCACAGGAGATCCTGCAGGCCGCCCAGCAGCTGGCTTTGGGTAAAGACCACCAGGCCATTGAAATGGCGCACGTTATGCAGGCCCTCTTCAACGAAGACAAGGAAGTAACACCGTTCCTGCTGCGTAAGCTCAATGCCAATGTACAGCAGATCGAACGCCGTGTGGAAGACCTGGTCAATTCCTATCCCAAAACATCGGGCAATCCCTATCTTTCGCCCAATGCGGCCAAGGCCCTTGCCAAAGCCCAGAATTTTGCGGGTGAAAAAGGCGATGAGTTCGTATCGGTAGAAATGCTGCTGATGGGTATATTGTCGGTATCCGATCCCGCGTCGCAGATACTGAAGGACCAGGGCGTGACCGAAAAAGCACTTTCCGCCGCCATTGCCGAACTGCGCAAAGGCAGCACGGTAGGCAGCGCCGGCAGCGAAGAGACCTACCAGGCGCTTTCCAAATACGCCCGTAACCTGAATGAGGCGGCCCGTACGGGCAAGCTGGACCCGGTGATCGGTCGTGACGAAGAGATCCGCCGTGTACTGCACATACTTTCGCGCCGTACCAAGAACAATCCCGTACTGATCGGGGAACCCGGTGTGGGTAAGACCGCCATTGCCGAGGGCCTGGCGCACCGTATCGTAAATGCCGACGTACCCGAGAACCTGCGCAGCAAAGTAGTGTACTCGCTGGATATGGGCGCGCTGATCGCCGGTGCCAAATACAAAGGCGAGTTCGAAGAACGACTCAAGGCCGTTGTGAAAGAAGTACAGCAGTCGAACGGAGAGATCATTCTCTTTATCGACGAGATCCATACCCTGGTAGGCGCCGGGGGCGGACAGGGAGCCATGGACGCCGCTAATATTCTGAAACCGGCCCTGGCCCGCGGAGAACTGCGTGCCATTGGTGCCACCACACTCGATGAATACCAGAAGTATTTTGAAAGTGATAAAGCCCTGGAACGCCGTTTCCAGAAGGTACTGGTGGATGAACCCGATGCCGAGGACGCCATTTCGATCCTGCGGGGTATCAAGGAAAAATACGAAACACACCATAAAGTACGCATCAAAGACGAGGCCGTAGTGGCCGCCGTAGAGCTTTCGCAGCGCTACATCACCGACCGTTACCTGCCCGATAAGGCCATCGACCTGATGGACGAGGCCTGCGCCAAACTGCGTATAGAGATCAACTCCAAACCCGAAGAACTCGATGCCATCGAACGGGAATTGTTCCGCCTCGAGATCGAACGGGAGGCCATCAAACGCGAAGGCGATACCGAAAAGATCGACCGTCTGTCCCGCGAGATCGCCGAGCTGCAGGAGAAACGCAATGCCATCAACTCGCGCTGGTCTGCCGAAAAAGAAATGGTAGACCGCATCCAGAAGACCAAACTGGAGATCGAGGAACTGAAATTACAGGCCGAACAGGCCAGCCGGGAAGGCGATTTCGGAAAAGTGGCCGAGATACAGTACGGCCGTATGCGCGAGGCCAATGAGCAGCTGACCGCGGCCCAGAAAGAGCTGCAGGAAATGCAGTCGGACTCCAAATCCCTGATCAAGGAAGAGGTGGACGCCGAGGACATTGCCGACATTGTATCGCGCTGGACGGGCATTCCCGTAAACAAAATGCTGCAGACCGAACGTGAAAAACTGCTGAACCTCGAGGACGAACTGCACAAACGCGTGGTGGGTCAGAACGAGGCCATCGAAGCCGTTGCCGATGCGGTACGCCGTAACCGGGCCGGTCTGCAGGACCCCAAACGTCCCATCGGTTCCTTTATTTTCCTCGGAACTACGGGTGTGGGTAAAACGGAACTGGCCAAGGCCCTGGCCGAATACCTCTTCGATAACGAAGATGCCCTTACGCGTATCGACATGAGCGAATACCAGGAGAAACACAGCGTGTCGCGCCTGGTGGGAGCGCCTCCGGGATACGTGGGTTATGATGAAGGCGGTCAGCTTACCGAGGCCGTACGCCGCAAACCATACAGCGTGGTACTGCTCGACGAGATCGAGAAAGCCCACCCCGACGTATTCAACATACTGCTGCAGGTGCTCGACGACGGACGCCTTACCGACAACAAGGGACGGGTGGCCAATTTCAAGAACACCATCATCATTCTCACCAGTAACCTGGGTTCGCACATCATACAGGAAAACCTGAGCAACCTGGACATGGAAGATGAAGAAAGCGTACTGGCCCGGACCCGCAGCGAAGTATTCGAACTGTTACGTAAAACGTTACGTCCGGAATTCCTGAACCGGATCGATGAAACGATCATGTTTACACCGCTTTCCCGTAAAGATGTAAAAGAGATCGTACGCATCCAGTTACACGGCATCAGCGAGCAGTTGCTGAAAAACAGCGGCGTACAGCTCAGTTATTCCGAAGAAGCGGTAGAATGGCTTTCGCAGCTGGGATACGATCCCACTTTCGGCGCACGTCCGCTGAAACGCGTACTGCAGAAACGGGTGCTGAACGAACTCAGCAAAATGATCCTGGCCGGAAAGGTGAACAAGGAACAACCCATTGTGGTGGACCAGTTCGACGGCGAAATTGTATTCAGAAATGCGTAAGCAGTAGAAAAAGTAAATCAGAACATACAAATTTTCAAGGGGCATTTCATAGGAGATGCCCTTTAACGTTTCTTTATTTGTGACTTTCTTTAATTGGTAGTATATTGCTTACATTAATTGATACATTTGTGACCTGATTTACGTTACGTATTGTATAACGCTTTCGTATGAGTAGCACAAAGTTGAAAAAAGCCCCATTGCAAGAAGTGGTATTTGAACTTCGCTGGGAAGGTGAGCGTAATGCCAACGGAGTACTGTATGATAGCGGTTTTGAACTGGCGCAGGGTGTATTATCTCAAAAGCTTAAAGCTCAGTTCCCCTTACGAAAGAAATTAATACCTGAAGGACTGTCAGCTACGTTTTTCGGGATGCCATTGCATCAGTACTGGAGCGGAGAGTTTGAATGGCCGGTTGTGCAGCATGGGCCGGGGATTCTGACAATAAATGAAATTGAAAAGGGGTATGAATGGGAAAAAACATATAAACCTACGGTTATAAAGGTAATCAACTCTTTGTGTGAAGTGTACGACGAACCACTGAGTTTCAGAAGCGCAGAACTAAAATATGTGGATGCCTGGGAAATGGCAGACGGTGAAAATTTCCAGGAGTTCATAAACAAAAACTTTCTGGTAAAAATGTACAACGAATACAGCTTACCTGGAACTATAATTGGAACGGGGCTTTCGCAAAGATTCCTTTTGGAAGATAATTCAGAAATTCAGGTTGATATAGCGAACGGTGTAAATGACAGGACCGGAAAAGAGGCTGTTATATTAAACACCACGATTCAAAAAGCCCAGAATTTCAAAAAACGGGATATCTTAGAATGGCTTGAATATGCACATAGTAGAACTTCACATATATTTAAAGAAATACTAAATCCTGATTTTTATGCCAGCCTTGATCGATAACTATACTACCCATTTGGTTGTTACGGCGCTAAATCCTTCCGTATGTGATTACAGACCATATATTGAACGGGATATGTCCGGTTCAGGTATCGTTGTAAAAGCGGATTTCTCGAACCCTTATGCCTTGAATTCGAGAATAATAGAATTGCTGAATGCATATTCTGAATTGAAGAATAACTGGGACGAAGATGGGGCTCTGGCTCCTTCGCCTACAGCTGTTCAACGTGCAAGATTCCTGGCAAGTCTTTTAGAAAGACATGGGCATCCAATATTTCATGCAGCACCCGGTCCTGACGGTGAAATAATGCTTGATATTAGAAACAAAACAAAGAAAAGATCGGTTGAGATCATTTTTTATCCCAACAGGGAAGTCGTGGTTTTTTTTCCGGATACAGAGCAGCCTTATCAGGAAGTTTTTGCCGACGATAAAATGCCTGAAATACTTCAATGGCTCAATAAGAAATAATCTGTAATGAAAGAGCGCCGACCCGTAGGAAAAGATGAACATCTGTACCGACGAGGGTACAATAAACCGGAACATAATTATATGAATCCGGATGGTACCGCTACATCGAGGGTATTTCGGTTACGGGAAAAAGATAACGGCGAATTGTCTGTAGAGGTCAGGTCATTAACTAAGCCTGAAATTGCGATCGTCGATGCTAAAAAGTACTTCCTTTTTGAAATAAGTAATGCTGAGGTTTGTGAAATAGAAGGTTTAAGTACACATCATGATCCTATATATAGTGAAGATTATTCCAATGATGCACATGCCGTTATTGTCGGAATGACCCCTGAAGATGATGTTATCCCCGGTCTGTTAGCTAGGAAAAGCAGAAGAGTTCCCGTTTAAATTTTTTGGCAATTTACACCCGGTTCTTAAGCCCGCTGCCCGTTACCGGCATCAGTATGTGGCTGAATTTGCTCTGCTTAACGGCCGCGTAGGCCACGCCCGAAGTATATTCGGCATAAATACCGTTGTGGGCCAGGGCACGGTGGGCCTGCATAATTTCATCCTCGGTCACCGTGTAGACGGTCCCTCCGCTGTTGCGCACGGCGTCCAGTATCTCCTGTTTGCGTACCGGCTGCTGCACGGTAATGCCTTCGGCCAGGGTAGGCTTGCCTCCGGGGAACTCGATCTCTTTCCAGGCATGGAACAGGGGCGCACACAGATCGGCCTGGGCCGCGGAAAGTGCCGGAATGCGTTCAATGATGCCGGCTTCCTTCAGTTTGCTGAAACCCAGCCAGGCGCCTAACAGTAAAGTGCCGTTGCCGGTTGGGAAAATGATCTCTTCGGGCAGGGCCTGCTGCTCCCACACTTCAAAAGCAAAGGTCATGGTACCCTGGAAGAACCAGGGATTGTAACAGTGACTGGCAAAATACATATCGCGGGTCATGCGCAGGGCATATTCCGTGGCGTCTGTACGGTTGCCGGGCACGGTGTGCACGTTGGCTCCGTAGGCAGAGATCTGGCGTATCTTGGCGGGGGAAGTACTTTCGGGTACCACAATATGGCAGCGTATCCCGGCCAGGGCGGCATAGGCGGCAATGGCACAGCCGGCGTTCCCGCTGCTGTCCTCCACAATTTCCGTAATGCCCAGCTCGTGTATTTTACTCAGCAGAAAAGTGGCGCCGCGGTCTTTGTAACTGCCGGTAGGGTACAGCAGTTCCAGCTTGGCGTACAGTGTTTTGTCCGGGAAGGGCAGGGGCACCACGGGTGTATACCCTTCGCCCAGGCTTACGGGTTGAGTATCTTCCGCCAGCGGCATAAAAGCGCGGTATCGCCACTGACCCTGTTGGTGTACATCGATCCGTGCCGGATCAAAATGTATCGTATTACGTACCTGTAGCATGTTTCCTTCCGGGGATCGCCACAGGGGGCCGTCGTAGGTTTTACCGTTCAGGGGATCGAAAAGCATAGGCGTTTATTGAATGTTCCAGATGTCCCGGAGAATGGGTTTCAGTCCGGCAAAGAAGAGTTCCACGGCTACCACCATTACAATAAGCCCCATGATACGCATCATAACGGTATTGCCGGTTTCGCCGATCACACGCAGGATGCGGCGGCTGGAAATGAGCACGATGAGGGTAATGAGGCAGATCACCAGCATGGTGGCCAGCAGGATACTGATCTGCGTCCAGCCTTCGGCATTGTCCATGAGGATAATGGAGTTGGTGATGGCGCCGGGGCCGCATATCATGGGAATACCCAGCGGCGTAATGGAAATATCGGTCACATAGGCCTTTACTTCTTTTTTCTTTACCCGTATCTTGGGCAGACGGGCCTGCAGCATGTCCATACCCATCAGCAGGAAAATGATACCGCCCGCGACCTTAAGGCCATTGGTGGTGATCTGGAAAAAACTGAAAAGCGCTTCCCCGATAAAAGCAAAGGTGATCATGGTGATAAAGGCCGTAATAACCGCACGGATGGCCGTTGAACGTGCCGCCTGCGGGGTGAGGCCCGAGGTCATGGTCAGGTACACCGGCATAATGCTCAGCGGATTGATGATTGTGATAAACGTAGTGAAACAGTATATCGCAAATTTTAAATAGTCATCCGGCATAACTCTTCAGGTATTTATATCTTCGTGCAAAGAAACGAAGTAAAACCCGAATTCCGGTTATTTAAGTCTGATGGAAAAGTTATCCGTGGTCATCATAACACTGAACGAGGAGCGAAACCTGGGACGGTGCCTGGAATCCGTGCTTCCCCTGGCCGATGAGATACTGGTGGTGGACAGTTGTTCTACCGACCGTACGGCCGAAATTGCCCGCAGCTTCGGGGCCCGGGTTATCGAACAGCCTTTCCTGGGACATATCGAACAAAAGAACTTCGCCGCAGAAAATGCCACGCACAACTGGGTACTTTCCCTGGATGCCGACGAGGCCCTGACCCCGGAACTGGAAGATTCGATACGTAAAGCGCTGGCCCATCCGACTTTCGATGCCTACAAAATGAACCGCCTTACCAATTACTGCGGAAAATGGGTACGGCATTCGGGCTGGTATCCCGACCGTAAGGCCCGGCTCTGGGACCGTCGCAAAGGACGCTGGGGCGGACAAAACCCGCACGATAAATGGGAACTGGGCAGCGGAGACTACGGAAAACTCCGGGGCGACCTGCTGCATTACAGTTACTATACCCTGTCCGAGCACCTGAAACAGATCGAAAAATTCACTGAAATAGCTGCCCGGGCCTCGGTGCGGGAAGGAAAGGATTGTTCCGTATTCAAAGTGATCTTCGGGGGCTGCTGGAAATTTATACATTCCTACGTTATAAAACTGGGTTTCCTGGACGGCTACACCGGCTTCCTGGTGTGCAGTTTTTCAGCGTATTCCTCTTTTGCCAAATACGCCAAAATACGCCAGTACAACCGAAGTGACACCCGCTGATGAACCTGCCCGACCGCATATTGCTAAGTAGAACAGACCGCCTCGGCGATGTATTGCTGTGCTTTCCGCTGGCGGCTTTCCTGAAGCAGGTACGTCCGGATATTTTTATCGGTTTCCTGGGCACGTCCTACACCCGGGCTCTGATCGAACATTGTCCGCATATTGACCGGTACGAGGACCGTGAAACGTTCCTGGCCTCGGCCGCAATCCCGGACTACGGAGCCATCCTACACCTGTACCCCGACCTGGAGGTGGCCCGCAAGGCCGCTCAGCTGCGCATACCTGTACGCGTGGGCATCCGGAATAAAATACGGATGTGGCCCAAACTAACGCATTCCATACTGCTGAGCCGCAGCCGTTCTGACCTGCACGAGGCCGAACTGAACCTGCAGCTGCTGCGCGTCTTTGATACGGGTAAACTGCCCGGCCTGGAGGAGATACGTGCCATGGAACTGCTGCGTTTGCCGTTGCCGCCGCATGCACCCGAAAAACGCCGGGTAATTCTGCATCCTTTTTCGGCCGGCAGCGCCCGCGAGTGGCCTCTGCATCGCTATACCGAACTGGTGCAGTTGTTGCAGCAGCGTGGCTTTGAGGTCTGGATCAGCGGATCGGCAGAAGAAAAAGAACGGATTTCGAACTGGCTGTCCAATAGCAGGTCACAGGTTCGAATCCTGTCGGGATCACAGTCCTTAACGGAGTTCATGAACGAAATTCAACAGGCCGATGCACTGGTTGCCTGCAGTACGGGCCCTTTGCATATTGCCGCCGCTTTGGGTAAAGTAGCCGTGGGCATCTATTCACCCCTGCGTCCTATTTTTGCACGCCGCTGGGGGCCGCTGGGGCCATTTGCCACAGCCCTTTCCGTGGCGGAACCCTGCCGCTGGTGCCGTAAACGCCCCGACCGTTGCACCTGTATGGAAAGTATAGAAGCACAAACCGTAGTAACTGGAATTGAAAAACTGTTAGCCGAAAAATATGAGAAAGAAAGTGATGCTGCTGGGGAGCGGTGAACTGGGAAAAGAAGTGGTGATCGCCCTGCAGCGCCTGGGTCAGTATGTAATTGCCGTGGATAATTATGCCCATGCCCCCGCCATGCAGGTGGCGCATGCGTCCGAAGTGATCAGTATGCTGGACGCTGAAGCGCTGAAAACCGTGGTGGAAAAGCACTGTCCCGATATTATCGTGCCCGAGGTGGAAGCCATCCGCACGGAATGTTTCTACGATTTTGAGGCACAGGGTATACAGGTGGTGCCGAGTGCCCGCGCCGCCAATTTTACCATGAACCGCAAACTGATACGCGACCTGGCCTCGAAAGAGCTGGGACTGCGTACGGCCGAATATTACTACGCCACTACGCTGGAGGAATTCCGCACGGCGGTGGCAAAACTGGGCTTTCCCTGCGTGGCAAAACCCCTGATGAGCAGCAGCGGCAAGGGACAGAGCGTGGTACGCAGCGAAGCAGATGTAGAAAAGGCCTGGAATTACGCCATGGAAGCCAAACGCGGCGATATTGCCGAAGTGATCGTTGAAGAATTCATACAATTCGATACCGAAATAACCCTGCTTACCCTCACCCAGCAGAACGGCGAAACCCTGTTCTGTGCGCCCATCGGGCACGTACAGGAGCGTGGCGATTACCAGGAAAGCTGGCAACCCTGCACCATTGCGCCCGAACTGCTGAAAGAAGCTCAGGAAATGGCCGCTAAGGTCACCAAAGCCCTCACGGGAAGCGGTATCTGGGGTGTGGAATTCTTCCTGGGCGAAAAAGGCGTGTATTTCTCCGAGTTATCGCCCCGCCCACACGATACCGGCATGGTAACCCTGGCCGGTACCCAAAACCTGAACGAATTTGAACTGCATGCACGTGCCCTGCTGGGACTGCCCGTTCCGCAGATCGAACTGCTGAAAAGCGGGGTAAGCGCTGTGATACTGGCTACGGAAGCGAACGATCGTTTCCCGGAGTTCAGCGGGGTAGAGGCCGTACTGGAAAAAGTACGTACCGATATACGCCTCTTCGGCAAGCCGGTTACACGTCCCTACCGACGCATGGGCGTGGTGCTGGTCTATGACAACCTGGATACGGATATGAACGCCCTCCGTGATAAGGCCAGAACCCTGGCCGTCGGAGTAGAAGTACACTGATTTGGGACCACTGGAAATTCTCTATCGCGACGAGTATATGGTCATCATCAACAAGCCCGCCGGTTTGCTGGTGCACCGTACCCGTATTGCCGAAGAGACCGAACATTTTGTGATACAGATGCTGCGCGATCAGCTGGGCTGCCGCGTGTACCCGGCGCACCGGCTCGACCGTAAAACCTCCGGCGTGCTGGTACTGGCCCTGGATAAGGAGACCGACCGCCTGTTGCAGGAAGAGGTCCGCAAACCGGAAACACAGAAATACTACGTATGCCTGGTGCGGGGCTACCTGCCGGAAAAAGGACGCATCGATAAAGAACTGCTGAAAGAGAACGGAACGGTACAGGAAGCACATACCCTGTACGCCTGCCTGCAGCAAACGGAAATTCCGGTGTACGTAAGCCGTTACCCGCAAAGTCGTTACAGCATTGCCCTGGTAAAACCGCTTACGGGACGCCTGCACCAGATACGGCGACACATGGCCCATGCCCGGCATTACATCATCGGCGACCTGAAACACGGCGAATGCAAGCACAACAAGATGTTCCGCGAACGTTACGGATTGCAGAACATGCTGCTGCACGCCTGGTACCTGCGCATGAAACATCCGCGGAGCGGGGAGGAGATACGGGTACAGGTACCTTTCCCGGAATACTGGCAGCAACTTTTACCCGAAATCGGTCTGCAGGTACCCGAATGGAATGCCGAATTTGAAAATTATTTCACTGATTTGTAAGTGTTTATGATTTTACATGCAAAATACCTTCTATAAAGTTGTCTATGCAACTAAATTTATACTACCTTTGTCTCATGCAAAACTGGATAACCATAACACACCAGGACCTGATCTACCTGCTCACAGGAAGGACCTTTGTGGCCTTGGGAAGAGCGTTGCACCGTAATTTTAAACAGGAGGGCATCGATGTATCGCAGGAACAATGGACGGTACTTTCGGAACTCTGGCAGGAAGAGGGACTTACCCAGCACGAACTGGCAGCCCGTACCTACCGCGATAAACCGGCCATCACCCGCCTCATCGATAACCTGGAGAAAAAAGACCTGGTACGCCGGGAAGCACACGAGAGCGACCGCCGCGTGAATCTGATCTTCCTCACGGAAAAAGGACACCGCATGGAAGCTGTGGCCACGGAGATCGTGCACCGCACCATTACCGAGGCCATCGACGGCATTCCGGAAGAAGATCTGCTGGCATTGAAACGGACCCTGTACCGCGTTTTTGATAACCTGAACCGATAAAAAAATTATACAAATAGTTGCATAAACAAATGTTGTTTTTGAAATGAAAACGAAACTTTGGCTGACCGGATGTATGTATGCAGTGCTACCGCTGCTGTTTGCGCAGGGAAAGACCGATACCCTCAGCGCCCGCCTGGCGGCTTCGGCCCTGGAGCACAGCAAGGGTCTGCAGGTAAGCCGCCTCGAAACGGAAAAGGCCCGCACGGAACAACGTTCGGTACTGGCCGTGTATGCGCCTACGCTGGATGCGCAGGGTATGTACGGGGTTTTTAAGGCGGATATCAAAGCCGATGCGCCTATCGTAGACCTTCCGGTAACGGATTACAACCTGTTCGAGGGCACATCTTCCTTTCAGAACGGGGGCCGCGGCGGTTTTGTGAACGCGTCCGTATCGCAGGTGCTCTTTACCGGTCTGCAGGCGCCCCTGGCCTATAAAGCCCTCGAAAATAAAACAAAGGCGAAAGAATACAGTCACGAGAAAGAAGAGGTGGAACTGGTGCGCAATGTGCTGGAAACCATCGATAACCTGGCGCTTACGTACCAGTATGATTCCCTGCTGGACCAGAGTGTACAGCGCCTGGAAGCCGAGCGCCGCGTACTGAACGGGGCCGTTGCCAATGGGCTGGCTGCACCTTACGATGTTAAACGTCTGGATGCCGCCGCGGCCGAACTGGATCTGCGCCGTACCGAACTGCGGGGTAACCGTCAGTTGCTGCGCAGTCGCCTGGCCCAGCTCTGTGGTATTTCTGAAGCGGCTGTGGATTCTCTCGTTTTGCCGCCCCTGCTGGAACTGGACATGCCCGTACAAGGCTCGTACCAGCAACGCCCCGAGATACAGGCCCTGCACTATGCCTCCGAAGCGGCCCGGCTGAATTATAAACGGAGTACGTTGCGTTTTCTGCCCCAGGTAAAAGCTTTTGCAGGATATGCCGCAGGCGACGTACGCAACCTGTACCTGAATACGCCCTGGTATACGCCGCTGACGGGCAACCGCATCGACCTGCGCCTGAATTCCCTTACCGTACAGCCTGCCTGGTATGCCGGTGTGGGATTCAAATGGAAGCTTTTCGACCTGAAGGAACAGGTGTTCGAAGGTCACGAAAAAGGCCTGGAAGCCCGGATCTATCGCCTGAAGGAAGAAGACAGCCGCGAACTGCTGAACCTGGCCGAAGTAAAAGCTACGGAGACCCTGCAGAGCGCACAGGCCGCTATCCGCGCCGCACAGCGCCAGGCCGAAGCTTCCCGGGCCGCCTTTGTGCTGGCCCGCGCCAGTTATGCAGAAGGACTTATTTCCATCAGTGAATACCTGGCGGCCGAACAGGACCTGCGTCGCGCCCGGCTGGAATACCATACGGCCCTGCGCAACGAACGCAGCGCTTACTACGCCGTATTGCAGGCAAGAGGACAGATGTTACCATTTATCAGATAAAACAGAACGAATCATGAAAACGATCCGAAACAGCGGGATTTTTATACTTATGCTTTCACTGGCGGCCTGCGGGACCGGTTCCGGCAAACAGGCGCCGCCCTCCGGCAAACTGAAACGGGACCTGGTGTATGTCTCCGGTAAAGTGCCCGGTCGCGTGGAAATACTGAAGGTACGCGAAGGCGAACACGTGAAAAAGGGCGATACCCTGGCCATACTGTCCGTACCCGAAGCCGAGGCAAAACTGGCCCAGGCCGAAGGTGCCCGCTTATCGGCCGATGCGCAGTACCAGATGACACTGAACGGCGCCACCGAGAACCAGCTGAAACAACTCGATGCCAAATACGCCGGACTGGAAGAACAGTATCATTTTGCCGAAAAATCGCTGAATCGCCTTTCTGCCATGCTGAAGGACTCCCTGATCTCCCGCCAGAGATACGACGAAGCCTTTGCCCGTTACCAGGGCGCCAAAGCCCAGTTCGATGCCGTAAAGGCCGAGCAGGCCGAAGCGCGTTCGGGTGTACGTTACGAAAGCAAAGAAATGGCCCTGGGACAGAAAAAACGCGCCCTCGGGGCTTACCAGGAAGTACAGACCGCCCTGCAGGAACGTATACTCATTGCGCCCTGCGACATGACCGTAGAAACGATTTCCCTGCACGTAGGCGAACTGCTGCTGCCTGGTTATTCGCTCATCAGCGGGTATATGGACGGCTCGGAATCCTTTCGCTTTACCCTGCCTGAATCAGAAGTAAAAGGCCTGCAGAACGGTACGCTTTGTACCGTAAAAACGGCATTCGATAACAAGGAGCTGAAGGCGGAAGTAGTGGCCGTACGTGCCCTGGCGAAATATGCGGATATATCGTCTACACGTCCCGAAGCCGCTCCCGGCCAGTCTGTATTCGAAATTGTGCTGGAACCGCAGGACACGGCTGCATCCAACAGCTGGATCACCAACAGTACCGTATACCTTATCCGTTAGATCATGAAACTGCTTAAAGATACATGGGGCCTTATCCTGCGGGAGTTTCGCCTGCTCTGGAGCAATTCGGTGCTGCGGGTCATCTTCCTGGGTGCGCCGGTGTGTTATGCGCTTCTGCTGGGTTCGGTATACCGCTCGGGTAAAGTAACGGAACTGCCGCTGGTACTGGTAGACGCCGACCGTTCGCCGTTGAGCGCCCGCGCTGCGGATATGCTCGAAGAGAACGAGACCCTGCACATTGCGGCCGTACTTTCGGGGGATGAAGATCCCAAAGATGCGATGCTACGCAGCAATGCCGCCCTGGCCGTATACATTCCCGAAAATTTTGAAGCCGATGTGTTGCAGCGCCGTTATCCCGAAGTGCGTATAGACGTGAATATGGCCAATGTGCTCACGGCCAATTTCGCCACCCGTGCGGTGCAAACCTCCCTGGGCACACTGAATGCCGGCCTGGAAACGGAAGCCCTGAAAAAGAGCGGGGTGCCTGCGTCTGAAGCTTTGTCACGGTTTGAGCCTTTTCGTATATCCTACGTGCGCAACGGCAACCCTTCGGGCAATTACATGAATTTTCTGTGGCCGGGTATGCTGCTTACCGTATTGCAGCAGGTGTTGCTGCTGGCTGCGGCCCTTACCTTTGCCTGGGAATGGGAACACAACACGTTCGGTATAGAACTGATGCGCCGCGCGCGCTTTCCCATACAGGCGCTGCTGGCCAAAATAATACCGTACTGGCTGGGTGCCTGGGCCATCCTGGGCTTTTTTATACTGGCGCACTACATCCTGGGTGTGCCCCTGGCGGCTTCCATGCTGCGCCTGGTCCTGCCGGCCAACCTGTTTATACTGGCGGTGCTCTGCATGGGTGTGCTGGTAAGCATCTGGGTGCCGGCTCAGCTGAAAGCTACCGAACTGCTCATGGTGGTGGCTACGCCCAGTTTTGTGCTCAGCGGCTATACCTGGCCCCTGGAGCAGATGCCGCAGGCCGTTCAGTGGATCGCACAGGCCATTCCGCTTACACCTTTCCTGGAAATTTTCCGCAAAGTGTGGGTGTCCGACGCTTCCCTGGCACAGGTGCAGGCGCCCATACAGGTGCTTGGCATACAGCTGGCCGTGTATGGCGTTCTGGCCTGGATCTCCCTTCAATACAAATACTATAAAATCAAAAGAAATAATGAAAACGGGTAAATACATCCTGGGCGTAACGGCCCTCGTAGCGGCAGGCAGTCTTTTTTCCTGCAAGGAAAGCTGCGAAAAAGAAAAACGTGCCGATCTCACGGTGCAGAATGCGCTTACCGACAGCGTATCGGTATTCTATTACGGGTCTTTCCTGGGCGACCTGGCTCCCGGTGCGCAGGATGCTTTTAACGTGGCGGTGTACGATTACCGTTCCAGTGGCGACCTGAAAGCCGTGGTAAAAGGGTGTACCACACAGGGCAGTTTACTGGACCCGGAACCCTGCGCCATCAAAGGAACACCTAAGATACTGCCCTGCGAACCGTATTTCTGGAAAATTCAATAACGAACAAAAAAGAAGAGTAGAGGGGTTACAAGGTGAAACAGGCTGCCTTTTCATGGGGGCGGCCTGTTTTCTTTTTACGTCTTCCGTCAAATTTTACGTTACTTTGGGCAATGATTCGAACGGAATTTTTTCAACCCGATGAGATCGCATTATTGCCCCGGGAAGTAGTTTCTTTACGAACACCCGGCTCGCCATTCCTCGCACTGGCAGCACATCCTTCCACCTTCGCAGGCCTTGAGGCCGCCTTTCAGCAGAAAAATTTCAGCAACGAAAACCGTACGGTACTGCATAAAGTACTGTCTGCCCAATACAAGTCCCTGCCTAAGAACAAGGCCGTTCAGGCTTCTTTACAGGCGTTCACGCAAGCGGATACCTTTACGGTCACCACCGGTCACCAGCTTTGCCTGGCCACCGGACCGCTTTATTTCGTGATCAAGATCGCCTCGGTGATCCGCCTGGCCCGTCAGTTAACCGAACGTTTCCCCGGAAAGACCTTTGTGCCGGTGTACTGGGCCGCGTCCGAAGATCACGATTTCGAAGAGATCAACCACTTTTTTATCGGCGAAAAAAAATATGCCTATACCACGGCCTGTGCCGGTGCGGTAGGGCGTTTTCCGGCAGAAGAGGCCCTGGCGGCATTGCAGGCGGCCGAGGCCGATGTAACTGAACTTTCGGTCTCTTCGCTGTTTGCCGATGTAAAAAAGGCTTATACGGAATCGGCCACCCTTTCGGAAGCGGTACGGCGCCTGGTACACAAATGGTTCGGTGATTCAGGCCTCATCTGTATCGATGCCGACGATCATGACCTGAAGCAGCTGTTCGCCCCCCTGATGCAGCGCGAACTTTCGGGGTTTGCCTACGCAAAAGTGAACGAGGCCGCTGCCGTATTGCAGGAACTGGGCTCGCATCCGCAGATACACGCCCGGGAGATCAATCTTTTTTACCTGGACGGCAACAGCCGCGAACGCATCGAACAACAGCCGGACGGAAGCTATACGGCCGGACAAAAGACATTCAGCGCCGCGGAGATCCATGCCGAATTGCAGCAATACCCGGAGCGTTTCAGTCCCAATGTGGTGCTGCGCCCGGTGTACCAGGAAGTGATCCTGCCGAACATTGCCTATGTGGGTGGTCCCGCCGAACTGAAATACTGGCTGCAGCTGAAAGGTATTTTCGATGCCGCCGGAATTCCCTACCCGGTACTGGTGGCGCGCGACAACTTCCTGTTCCTGCGCGAAAAATCGCTCATGCAGATGGAAAAGGACGGGCTGAAACCTGCCGATTTCTGGAAGCCGTTGGAAGAATTGAAGAAAACCTTTGTACTGCAGAACGAAAAAGACCTGCTTTTTGCCGATGAATGGAAGAACGCCATCCGCAACGAAATGCAGAAAGCGATCGACTATTACGGACAGCAGGGTAAGATATCGGCCCGTTACGTAGCCGCGGCCGAAAAAAGATCGGAAAAGATCATCGATCGGCTCTATGCCCGTACGCTGAAGGACCTGGTGCAGAAACACGAGGCCGGACTGAAACATGTAGAGCGTATACGCAACGAAATATTTCCGCAGGGTGTGTTCCAGGAACGCCACAATTCGGTGTTCGAGACCCTGGGCATCCTGAACCCGGCTCCTTTCGAAAAGCTTACGGAGCTGTGCGAACCCCTGACCCCCGGCCTTACATGCGTCATTTACTCCTGAGCATAACCGCGCTGATGAGTATGTCCCTGCTGCATGCACAGGATATAACGGACAAGTACTGGACGTACCGCAAGCGTCTCTGGGACGGTTTTGTGGTAACGGGGACCGGTCCGGGCCGCAGCATCTGTGCCGCACAGGCCATTACCCTGAAGGACGGCCGTCGCGGACTGTATTTCGGCGATGTGATCACCTATCACGGCTGGTACGTTTCGGCCCTGGCCACGGAATATGCGCTGCTGAAACGCTCGGGAGCTCCTACCGATATTACCTTACAGGAACTCTGCTATGCCCTGCAGGCGGTGGAACGGCTCGATCTGTTAGCTGAAACCCTCTACGCCGATGCCTCGGGACGCTACGGAGAACCTGTCCTGAACGGTTTTTTCGTGCGCGACGACATAGATACTTCGTATAAACATTTTTTCCCGGGTACGCAGCTCATTTACAGCGATTACCTGCTGGGGCAGCAGACGCCCGCCCGGCCCATGAGCGATAATGAAATGAGCCAGGACCAGGTGATCCACCTGTTGCAGGGCCTTTGTCTTACCTATGCGCTCCTGCCCGAAGAAGCCGCCTTTAACGGCTATGCCCCGCGGAGTAAAGCCGCGGAAACGGGCCTTCGTATCCTGCGTTTTATGTCGCAGAACAACTGGCACATACACAATCCGGTTACCGGAAAGCCGCTCTACCGAGGGCCGGACGCACGTATTTTTTCCCGTCCGCTGTACCGGGTGGGCGTATTCCTGAACGGAGGCAAGGCGCCGGAAGGACTGGAAAAACCGGCCGCTGTTTCTTCTTTTTCCTGGCCGCTCACCCAAACGGGGATGATTCCCGTGTTTTTTAACCGGGCCATGGTAATGCTGCTGGCCACGGAAGGCAATGCCTGGGGCGGCACAAAACGTACGGCCGAAGTGCTGAAACTGTACGACCGGCTCTGGAATAAACCGGTGTTCCCGCTGGTACACCGCGTGTTGTACCGCGACGCAAAACCCGGCTCACAGGCGTTTGCACGCAAGGTGGAAAAACTGCTGCTGGAAGCGCCTGTGGGCGGACCCGCACGCAATACGCCGGGTACCTGGAACGCGAGCAACCGCTGGCTGGCTTCCCGCAAAAGTTACCGGAAGGGCGACAGCTTTTTTCCCGAAGCGCAGAATACGGGCCTGGATTATATGGTACTGCACAACGTGTACCGGTTGGTGTACGAAAGTCCGGAAGGCCATAATTTCCGTATGCCCGAACCGGTAAAGGATGCATTCCGGGTACGTTAGCCGCAAAATATTTTTGAACTAAAATTTTGTGATAAAGATTTTTGTGTTAAATTTGCAGTCCCAAAAAATAAGCAGGAAATGAAAAAAGATATTCATCCGGAAAGTTACCGCCCCGTTGTATTCAAGGATATGTCCAACGAAGATATGTTCCTTACCAAATCGTGTGTGAACACGAAAGAGACCATTGTTTGGGAAGATGGTAACGAATATCCGCTCTATAAACTCGAGATTTCAAGCACTTCTCACCCGTTCTATACCGGTAAAATGAAGCTTGTGGATACCGCTGGCCGTATCGACAAATTCAAGAACCGTTACGGAATGGGCAAGAAATAAGCATATTTCTTTCAATTTTGATTTGCGGACCGTTTCTTAATGAGACGGTCTTTTTTTATTCCCGTTTCTGCCGTAAATTGGGTGCATGCAAATCGATTTTAATACCAATTATGTCCTCGAGGACAACATAGCCAAACTGGTACCCCTCACCCCCGGCGACTATGCGCACATGCTGCCTTATGCCCTCAATGAGCCGGAGCTCTGGGATTATTCCACCCAGCCGGGAGACGGGGCCCGCAATATGAAGCAGTACCTGGATTCGGCGCTGCTGGGCCGCGCATCCGGGCAGCAGTATCCCTTTGCGGTGATCGATAAACGCAGCAACGCCTTTGCCGGCAGTACCCGTTTTTACAACATTCAGCTGGAACACGAGACCCTGGAACTGGGCTATACCTGGTACGGGAAAGCTTTCCAGGGGACCGGGCTCAATAAGCACTGCAAATACCTGATGCTGCAGTTCGCCTTTGAAAAACTGGAGAGCATGCGGGTGGAATTCCGGGCCGACGCGCGCAATACACGCAGTATAGCCGCCATGAAAAGCATCGGCTGTACCCTGGAAGGTACACTGCGCAGTCATATGCCGGCCTCGGACGGACATCGCCGCGACAGTGTGATACTGAGCATCCTGAAACAGGAATGGGAAGGCGGTGTAAAAGAACGCCTGTACAGGAAATGCTACGGAGAAACAGGAAAGGAGGGCGCATGAGATGTAAGGAGATCCGCCCGGTCATCCGCACCGCAAACCTGCGCGAAACAGTTGATTTTTATGTGAACAGCCTGGGTTTTACCTGCGGCGGATACAGTGAGGAATGGGGCTGGGCCTCCTTTCACCGCGACGATATAGAGATCATGGCCGCAGTGCCCAACGCGCATATGCCTTTTGAAAAACCGCTCTTTACCGGTTCCATTTACATTACGGTAGACGATGCCGATGCTTTCTGGGAGGAATTCCGCGACAAGGCCAGGGTATTTTACCCCATTGAAGATTTCGACTTCGGGATGCGCGAATTTGCCCTGCTCGATAACAACGGATATCTTCTGCAATTCGGTCACCCGATCGCCTGAATACGCCGCTTTCTGCGTATCTTTGTACCATCCTTATGCAAAGAGGATATACCTTTCGTATGTCTGCACAAATAAGCATTATCGGGGGAGGCATCGCGGGCCTTACGGCAGCTCTGGCCTTCCGCAGAAAAGGACTGGAGCCCCTTGTTTTTGAAGCTGCTCCGCAATTCCGGGAGATCGGGGCCGGTATCGGGCTGGCCGCGAATGCCATTAAGGCTTTTGAAGAACTCGGCATTGCCGCCGATGTGATAGAGCGGGGGCGTATACTGCCCGCATTTTCTGTCCGTGACCACAAAGGCCGGCAGATCACCTATACCGACAGTAAGATCGTAAGTGAAAAATACGGGCTAGATAATTTTGCCATACACCGGGCCGGACTGCATGCTTACCTGTTGTCGCAACTGGACCCTGTAACACTCTTCAGCGGGAAGAAAGCGGTAGACGTTACACAGGACAGCGGGGGAGTGACCATCCGTTTTGAAGACGGCAGCACACAGCATACCCGCTACCTGGTGGTGGCCGACGGCATTCATTCCCGCCTGCGGAAGAAACTCATTCCGGGCTCGGAACCGCGCTATGCCGGCTATACCTGCTGGCGGGCAGTGATCGATGACCCTGGTTCGGGTATCAGCGAGGCGTTTGAGACCTGGGGCAGGGACGGCCGTTTCGGACTCACACCCCTGAAAGGACAACTGTACTGGTATGCCTGCCTCAACGCTCCGCAGCAGAGCGAAAAGCACCGGAACTTCGGCGTGGTCGACCTGCAAAAACAGTTTGCCGCCTACCACGATCCCATACCCGAAGTGCTGGCCGCTACCACAGACGATAAACTGATCTGGAGCGATATCTGCGACCTGGAGCCGGTAAAACGCTTTGCCTTCGGGAATATCGTATTCATAGGCGATGCCGCACATGCCACCACGCCCAACCTGGGACAGGGCGCCTGCCAGGCCGTGGAGGATGCACTGGTGCTGGCCCAGGAATGGGACCGGCATGCCTCCGGGAAAGAAGCCTTTCGCAGTTTTGAGAAGCGACGCCTGGCACGTACGCATTTTGTGGTGAATAATTCCCGGCGTATCGGGCGTATCGCACAACTTGAAAATCGCCTGCTGATCGCGCTGCGCAACGCTTTCTTCCGTTCTTTGCCCGCTTCGGCCGCTGAACGTTCGTTTAAAAAACTGTATACGGTCGATTTTTAATTACTTTTGGAACAGCTTAGTTTTTACATGAGTAAAATTGCTTTTTTCGACTCGGGTGTGGGCGGCCTGACAGCACTGCATGAAGCGGTGAAGCGCCTTCCCCATGAACATTTTGTATACTATGGCGATTCGTTGAATGCCCCTTACGGTACCAGATCCCGCCCGGAGATCTGTGAACTGGTATTCAGCGCCACGGACCTGCTGGTGCAGCACCACCTGAAAGCCCTGGTATTGGCTTGTAATACCGCTACCAGTGTGGCTGTGGAAGATCTGCGCCGCAAATACGGCTTCCCGATACTGGGTATGGAACCCGCTGTGAAGCTGGCCGTGAAAAGCAGCGGCGATAAACGTATACTGGTCACCGCTACCGACCGCACCCTGAAGGAAGAAAAGCTGAAAAACCTGGTGGTAGGCCTTAATGTGTACGATCGCGTAGACTTTCTTTCCCTGCAGAACCTGGTGATGTTTGCCGAACATTTCGAATTCGATACGCCCGAGGTGGAACAATACCTCACGCAAAAGATCCATTCGGTGGACTGGAACCGTTACGATGCCCTGGTACTGGGCTGTACGCATTTTATCTATTTCCGCAGACAGATCGAAAGGCTGCTGCCGCCGGGCGTAAAAGTGCTCGACGGGAACGAGGGCACGGTAAACCACCTGCTTACGAAGATCAGCCTGAACCCCGAAACGGAAAAAGGCAGCGTGGAATACTATATTTCCGGCTACCCCGATACCGAAGGCCGTTACCTGAAATACATGGAATACCTGGACCGGGCAAAGTAATATTTGCAACATTGTTGCATTTGTGAAATTCTCCCGTATCTTTGTTCCCATAATCGGGAGCAATGGAAGGCAGACGTATATTTATAAAAAAGGCCTCTGCGGCCGGCTTGTCACTGTTGTTTCCGCTACCGCAAATACACGCATACGGCATGGAAAATATACAGACAGAACAGGACGTACTTATTATCGGTGGCAGTTACGCGGGGCTTTCCGCGGCGATGGCCCTGGGCCGTTCTTTACGGCGGGTACTGCTGATCGACAGTGGCAAACCCTGCAACCGGCAGACCCCGCATTCGCACAATTTTATTACACACGACGGGGCAACACCGGCCGCCATTTCGGCTAAAGCCCGGGAGCAGGTGATGCAATACCCTACGGTAAGCTGGCTGAATGATACCGTACTGAGCGCCCGTAAGACCGGAGAAGGTCGTTTTGAACTGGAAACCGCATCCGGCAAAACGTTCCGGGCACGGCGTATACTGCTGGCTACGGGTATACGCGAGATCTTTCCGCAAATAGAAGGTATAGAGGCCTGCTGGGGTATTTCGGTACTGCATTGTCCTTATTGCCACGGCTACGAAGTACGCGGACTGCCGACCGGGATCCTGGCTTCGGGCGAAAAGGCCTTTGAACTGGCCCGGCTCATTTCCAACTGGACCGACCGGCTTACCGTTTTCAGCAATGGGCCGGCCTTACTGACTGCGGAACAGAGAGAAAAACTCCATTCAAAGAACATACAGGTGCAGGAAGCGCGGATCCAGGGGATACAGCATCAGAACGGTCATATCTCGGCCCTGCTGGCAGAACATGGGCAACCGTTTGAGCTGCAGGCCCTGTACCATCACCCGCAGCTGGAACAGCACAGTACGCTGGCCGCAGAACTGGGTTGTGAACTGGATAACGGACTGTATATCCGTACCGACGATCTTATGCAGACCAGTGTGCCGGGCGTATATGCCGCGGGCGACTGTACCACGCAGATGCGTTCGGTAGCCCTGGCCGTGGCGGCGGGCGGAAAAGCCGGAGCTACCCTCAATATGGGACTGATCGCGGAAGATTTTTGAGGACCAGCTTAAAACAAAAAGAAGAGTAAGCCTGAGCTTACTCTCCTCCGGGTACATTGCCGGCGTTTGGTCTGTTGTATAGTTATTGTTTGCTTTACGCAATGTACCCTTATAAATGTCGTGGCGTAAAGAAGAACGCGGAAACTGCGAACAAATGTACTTCTAAATGTTAAAAAATGTTTCAGAATGAAATTATGTACGTCGAAAAAACGTGCATTCTACTCTTATTTCGTCGAAAAGTTCTTGTAATCAGCCTATTTAACTAAGCACAAAAAAGACCTTTTCCGAAGTGCTTTTTACCCGGAAAGGGATGTATGATATGTTATAAAGTGTTAAAAATAGGGCATTTAGGCCCTGCAGGAGGGACTGTTCTGTGCATCAGGGCAGGAAAATAATAGCGCGGGCAGGGCTGTTGAAACTGCTGTGCCAGTTGCCCCCGATATGATCTTTATACGCCACTTTACCCGAACGGCCGCCGGAAAACCGTATCTCGGCCTTTCCGGGTCTAAATGCCCTGAGTTCGGAGGGTTGCAGGCGTACCAGGTTCGCCCTGGATTCGATCTGGGCAGACGTATCGTGCTGGCTGATCTCTACCGTAAGCATATCGCCCCCTTTGATGTCATTTACCAGCATGGGTATTTTTCCGCCCCGCGAAAGAGATATAATAATGCTATCGTGCTGAGGGACCGCCCGTACCCGCGGTATATGCCAGCTGCGCTGTTCGCCGCTGTATTCGGTAAGTACAAAATCGTAGCCCCTGCTGTCGGCCTTTATATCGCCGCTGTACTGGGCGCCGCCGAACAGTATTTCGGAGTAGCCGAGCCGGGTGCCGTTCACCCGTATCTTGCCGGGTTCGCTCAGGAGTACGGTGGTGCCGGTAGGGCCGCCCACACGGTATACGGCGCGGGCATATACTTTTCCGTCGCTGTCTTCGGAAATGCTCAGGTTCTGGAAGACCTCTTCCGCGCTTACGTGTTCACTTTCAATGGTGTCGTTGGACCAGCAGGCGCTGAGCAGCACGGTGCTGCCGATAAGGGCCAGTTTGCAAAGGTTGTTCATAGGAGTCAGGATGTTTGTGAGTTTGGGTTAAAAAAAGCCATTGACCGTACGGAACAATGGCTTTTTTGTTTTTTATGATCTTGCCGGGCAGGAAATTATCCTACTTTGGCTTTGATCTTCAGGATCGTTTGTACAGGATCGGTATTGGCTTCGATGGTAACGGTCTTCTCCTGGTCGCCGCTTTGCTGGCCGGGAGAGTATTTTACCTTGATCTTGCCGCTGGCGCCCGGTTGTACAGGCTCGGTCGGGTATTCCGGTACGGTACATCCGCAGGAACCTTTGGCCGACGTGATGATCAGCGGGTTCTCGCCGGTATTTTTAAAGCTGAATTCATAGGTATTCTCGCTTTCCTGTTTGATCTTACCGAAGTTATGCTCCATTTTGGCAAACTCGATCTTGGTAGCAGGGGCAGCCGGTTTGGGGGCAGCCGCAGGATCTTTCGGCGGGAAAGGGGCATTGCTCATGTCCGTAGCCGGTTGCGAAGCCGGGTTACTGGTTGCGTTTGCCTGTGTGTTGTCTGTCTGTTCAGCCGACTTATTTCCGCAGGAAGCGAATGCCAGCACCACCATAAAGAATCCCGGTAGTATTATTCTTTTTTTCATTGCTTGTTTTATTTTTCCAGTATAACTGCTGTTTTGTTCAAAGTTAATAATTCTATTGCTTTTTTAACGCTCTCATCCTCTTCGTTCAGGCATTGCTGGTACTCGTTGTTGTCCCAGAGCATGCGGGCCATATTGGCTTTTGTAAAGTGAACCACATAGTTAGCCTGCCGGTTGTTCAGCGCCCCGAAGCTGAAGGGGATGTCCAGTTTTTTCGAAAAGTTTTCAAGACTGGCCGTATAGCCTTCGGGCAGTGTAAAATCCTTCAGGAAATTAGCGAAACTGTATTGATAGTGTTTCATCAGTTCGCGGCGGTGTGTATTGGTATACTGTACACAATGACGATACAGAACATTTTTACGGTTGAGGCTGCGCAGGGTGCTGTCTTTCTCCAGGGTATCGCGGGGTACGAAAATATCGGGCATAACGCCGCCAGCCGCATACACCAGGCGTTTGTTGCCTGTGGCGTACTGTAATTCCTTCTGCATTTTAATGCTGTCGGCACTGGTCAGTTCACCGCTGTCCATACGATTGCGCAGGGTTTCGAAATACTTCTCGGTACCTTCGTCGTAGGGCTTTTGTATACAACGTCCGCTGGGAGTAAAGTAACGGGCCGTGGTCAGGCGTATGGCCGATCCGTCGCTGAAGTAGAACGTGTTCTGTACCAGCCCTTTGCCATAAGTGCGGCGTCCTACCAGTACGGCACGGTCATGGTCCTGCATGGCGCCGGAAAGAATTTCGCTGGCCGAAGCCGAATTTTCGTTCACCAGTACCACCAGTTCACCTTCTTCAAAAATACCGCCGGCTTTGGCGAAGAAGTCCTTACGCGGACTGTTCTTACCTTCGGTGAATACGATCAGCTTTTCCTTGTCCAGGAATTCATCGCAGAGGTCTACCGCGGTATTCAGGTATCCGCCCGAATTGTCCTGCAGGTCTACGATCAGTTTTTTCATGCCCTGTTTTTTCAGTTTTTTCAGCGCTTCCCGGAAATCTTTACCGGTCTCGGCCCCGAAACGTACGATCTTAACGTAGCCGATCTCGTCGTTCACCATGTACCAGGAGGGCACGGTGTAAACGGGGATCTTATCGCGGTCCATCTCAAAGGTCTTGGTGCCTTCGCCTTCGCGCACGAACTGTGTGGTAACGCGTGTCCCTTTTTTACCGCGCAGCAGTTGTGATATCTTCCGTGTTTTTTCGTCGCTGCCGCACACCAGGGAATCGTCTACCTGTATCAGTTTATCCCCGGGCAGTACGCCGGCTTTTTCGGCCGGACCGTCCTTTACCAGGCTGGTCACCACCAGGGTGTCCGACTCCAGGATATAACTGATGCCGATACCGTCGAAGCCGCCCTGCAGCGATTCGTTCGACTGTTTGATCTCATCGGCCGTGAGGTAGTAGGAGTGCGGGTCCAGTTCCTTCAGCGAGGCCTTGATGGCCGCTTCGGTCACTTTCTGCAGATCGATATCGGTTGTATAGCTCTTCTCGAGGAGCTGGTACAAGCGGTCAATTTTTGATTGCTGGTCGGCAAATTCTTTTGAACTTTGTGCCTGGATACCCAGTACGGATGCGGCACAAACGGTTATTCCCAATAATCGTTTCATATTATTTCAGGATAGCGGAGTGTGTAACTACTATACAAACGTAAATTTCGCAAAAACGTTTTGTATAGACGCTAAAAAAAATGTGAATTGGACGAAGGGCCCGAAATCGACGACAAAAAAAGACGGCCTGTGGCCCGCTTATTTTAAGACAGGGTTTCCAGCATTTGCAGCACGGCCTTTTCCATGGCGGGTTTTGGATCGGTATCGCTCTCCCGCTCGAAGGTTTTGCCGGTGATCTTTTCGTACAGGTGAATATAGCGCTCGCTTACGGTCTGTACAAAATCGTCGGGCATTGCGGGCATCTGCTGTCCGTCCAGTCCCTGGAACCCGTTCTCCATGAGCCATTCGCGCACAAATTCCTTCGAAAGCTGTTTCTGGGGCAATCCGGCGTCCTGGTTGGCCTGGTAGGTATCGGCATAGAAATAGCGGGAGCTGTCGGGCGTGTGGATCTCGTCGATGAGGTAGATCTGTCCGTCGGCCTTCCCGAATTCGTACTTGGTGTCCACCAGGATCAGGCCTTTTTCGGCGGCGTATTTTGTACCGAAATCGAACAGGGCGCGGGTATATTTTTCCAGTACGGCGTAGTCTTCTGCAGAAACGATGCCCTGGGCGATGATGTCTTCTTTCGAGATATCGAGGTCGTGGCCTTCTTCGGCTTTGGTGGCCGGGGTAATGATGGGCTCGGGGAAACGGTCGTTCTCTTTCATGCCATCGGGCATAGGCACGCCGCAGAGCACGCGTTTGCCGCTTTTGTACTCGCGCCAGGCATGGCCGGCCAGGTAACCGCGGATCACCATTTCAATTTTAAAGGGTTCGCACAGGCGGCCCACCGTAACATTGGGGTGGGGCAGCCCGATGAGCCAGTTGGGCACCAGATGTTCGGTGGCTTTCATAAAGGTATAGGCCACGCCGTTGAGCACACGTCCCTTGTTGGGTATGGGGCGCGGCAGTATATGGTCGAACGCCGAGATACGGTCGGAAGCGACCATCACCAGGTATTTATTCTGAATATTGTAAACGTCGCGTACTTTACCGTTGTATTTGCTTATCTGTCCCGGGAAATGAAAATCGGTTCCTGAAATGGCCATTGCAGTGGATATCTATGAGTTTTTACTTTCTATTTTTTCGTAAGCTTCCAGTACTTTGCGTACCAGTTTGTGGCGGATCACGTCGCTCTTGTCGAACTCTACCATGCCGATACCTTTTACGTTCTTCAGGATGGAGTAGGCCTCCTGCAGGCCGCTTTGCTGGTTGCGCGGAAGGTCTACCTGTGACATATCGCCGGTGATCACAAATTTGGCGGTCTGTCCCATACGCGTCAGGAACATCTTCATCTGGTTGCGGGTGGCGTTCTGGGCCTCGTCGAGGATCACGTAGGCGTTATCGAGCGTGCGGCCGCGCATGTAAGCCAGGGGCGCTATCTGGATGATGCCCGATTCCATATAGGTCTTCAGTTTTTCGGGCGGGATCATATCGCGCAGGGCGTCGAACAGGGGCTGCAGGTAGGGGTCCAGTTTCTCTTTCAGGTCCCCGGGCAGGAATCCCAGGTTCTCACCGGCTTCCACGGCCGGGCGCGTCAGTATGATGCGGCGTATCTCCTTGTTCTTGAGTGCTTTTACGGCCAGGGCCACGGCTGTGTAGGTCTTACCCGTACCGCTGGGCCCCAGGGCAAAGATCATATCGTTCTGCTGGAATACTTTAACCAGTTTCTGCTGGTTTTCGGTACGTGCCTTTACCAGCAGTCCGTCGTTACCCACCAGTATTACATGCTGGGCCTCAAAGTCGTTCTCATCTTCGGTTTCGTCTTCCGGTTCGGCCTGTTGCTGCTGACGGGCCACATGGTGGATCACCTCTTCGTCCAGGCTGCCGAAACGTTCGTAATGGCGCATGATGCGCATAAGCGTGTCCCTGAACGTATCGATCTCCGTCGGTTCCCCGAAGATACGCAGCTCCGCGCCCCGGTCCACGATACGCAGCTTGGGGAAAAGATCTTTCAGTACTTTCAGGTATTTGTTGCCCGCACCAAAGAAATCAACGGGATTTACAGAATCAATAACTATGATTTTTTCGCTCAAAATTGACCGCTTTTTAAAATTGAATTCTAATTTGTTTCACTTAGCTTTGCGCAAAGTAAATAAAAACTTAGTTTAGTAAACATTCAAAAATACATAATTTAATGGGCGTGATCACATTCCTTACCGATTTGGGTACCAAAGACCACTATGTGGCCTCGGTAAAGGGATTCCTGCTTTCGCAGCTGCCCGGCGTACAACTGGTGGACATAACCCACCAGGTACAGATGAACAATATACTCGAAGGCAGTTTTGTGCTGAAGGAAAGCTTCCCGCATTTTCCCAAAGGCACGATACACCTGGTGTCTGTGGCCGCTCCCATGGATTTTGAAAAAAGTTACGCAGCCTTTAAGGTCGACGATCAGTATTTTATCGGTACCGACAACGGCCTGTTTTCTATGGCCTTTGCCGGGCGCGAGATACAGGGCGCCGTAAACCTGAGTGCCGTATATGGCGCCGATGCCCAGCAAAGTACCCTGCAACTGCGCGATATCTTTGCCCGTGCCGCTTTGATGCTGGCCTCCGGGGCACAGTTGTCTGACCTGGGTACGCCGCTTTTACGCATATACGAACAGATCGCTTTTGCGGCCGGTTACAGCGAAAATGTGATCAGCGGCAACGTGATCCACAGCGATCATTTCGGTAATGCCATCACCAATATATCGAAGAACGACTTTGCCGCAGCCGTGAAAGAACGTGGTTTTACCATTGAAATGCGGCGGCGCATGTATAATATACGAAAAATAAGTAAAGCCTACAATTCGGTCCCGCCCGGCGACGTGGTGGCCCTGTTCAATTCTTCCGGCCTGCTCGAACTGGCCATCCGCGAGGGTTCGGCGCAGCAGCTGCTGGGACTGAAGGTAGGCGATGTGATCAAAATTTTAATCCAGGATGATTCGGATAGTACGCATGGAATTTAAGCCGGAAGAAGTACCGGCATTTATCGCTTTCTTTGAAAAAAGCCGCCCGGTGATCGCGGCCATGCCCGGCTGTTCGGGCGTGGAACTGTACCGTGATGCCTCGGCCGGGAATGTTTTTTATACACACAGCCTCTGGACCGGCATGGAAGCCCTGGACGCCTACCGCGAAACGGAATTTTTTAAGGAGACCTGGGCCTATACCAAAACCCTGTTCTCCGGTAAACCACAGGCCTTCAGCCTCGAAAACCTCTGATATGCCACAAACGGGAACTATATACGAAAAGTTGCGCACACGTCCGGCAGATGCTGCCCGCCTGGTGCTGCTGCTCGATCCTGACAAAATATCGCCGGAACGCGCCGCCCGCCTGGCCTTCCTGCTCGAAAAGAACGGCGGAGCAGCCCTGCTGCTAGGTTCCAGCATGTTGTTGCAGGAAACGCTGGGCCTGTTTATTTCGGCCCTGAAAAAAGCCTGCAGCCTGCCGGTGCTCATATTCCCCGGAAGTGGTCTGCAACTGCACGCTGCCGCCGACGGACTGATGCTGCTTTCACTGGTATCGGGCCGCAATGCCGACCTGCTCATCGGTAAACACGTAGAAGCAGCTCCCTGGCTGCATAAAAGCGGTCTGGAGATCCTTTCCACGGCCTATATCCTGGTAGATGGCGGCCGCCTTACATCGGTACAGTACATGAGCCAGACCCTGCCTGTACCCGCCGCCAAGAACGACCTGGCCGTAGCCACCGCCCTGGCTTCGGAAATGCTGGGCTTAAAACAGGTATACCTGGAAGCCGGCAGCGGAGCCCTGAACCCGGTACCGCCCACCATGATACGCGCCGTAAAAGAATACATACAGGTGCCCCTGTGGGTAGGCGGAGGCATACGTACGCCGCAGCAATGCGCCGCAGCGGTACAGGCCGGCGCCGATCTTGTGGTCATCGGCAACGTAATGGAAGAAGAGGAAGACGCACACCTGGAAGCCATGTGCCGCGCTTCCGTAAAAAATAACGCATGAGCTGGGACATTGCCGCATTCGGCCTGATGGAATGGCTGGGACTCACGGCCCTGGTCAGCGGCACCATCTTTATCATACTTTCGGCCCTGCGCAAACGCATCTGCTGGATATTCGGCGCGCTGAGCTGCGGCATATTGGTATATACATTGACCGAAGCCCGTTTTTATGTGGACGCCCTGCTGAACGTGTATTACGTGATCATGGCCTTCTGGGGCTGGCTCTGGTGGGGTCGCGACAACGGAGAAGCGCCCGTTCGGAATGAACGCAATATCCTGTTGCTGCTGGGGCTTTTTGTGCTCTGTGCCGCATCGGCCGCCGTTATCGGCTGGGGCCTGCATACCTTTACCGATTCGGTATATCCCTATCCGGACGCGCTGGTGGGTACCCTCAGTATCACGGCCACCTGGCTTTCGGCCCGTAAGGTCATCCAGAACTGGTGGTACTGGATCCTGGCCGATTTTATGGCTACCTGCCTGTACTGGAAAAAAGACCTGTATTTCGAAAGTATTCTCTTGTTCATCTACGCCGTGGTGGCCATATACGGACTCTGGCACTGGCATCGTTTATACCGTATGAAACATGCATAAGACCTGGAAAATAGCGGTGACCGGCCCCGAAAGTACGGGTAAGTCAGACCTGAGCCTGGCCCTGCAGGCGGTCCTGGAGGGCTCCGTGTGGGTACCGGAGTATTCCCGCATCTACCTGGAAAAATATGGCCCTTCGTATACATGTAAAACCCTGGATACCATCGCTGCCGGACAATGGCAGAGCATACAGGATGCACTGGCCTCAGAACCGCGTATACTCATCGCGGACACGGAGATGACGGTAATGAAGGTATGGAGTGAGTTCTGTTTCGGGCATTGCTCGCCTTTTATCCTCGACCTGTATGCACGGCAGGACTTCGATCTGTACCTGCTCTGCGATGCCGATCTGCCCTGGAGTTACGATCCCCTGCGCGAACACCCGGAAAAGCGCGGCGAACTGCTGGAATGGTACAAAAGGTCGCTGGAAACGGCCGGACGTAACTACGTACTGATCAGCGGCAGTGGCGAAGAACGCCTGCAGAACGCCCTGGCGGCTGTGCGCCATAAAACGGGCCTATAAAGATCCCTCGAAATAAAAGGCAAACAGGATGGTGCGCGTATACACGCGGTCGAGTGCGGCAGAATACATATGTCCCTCGCTGTACAGGGCATTGTTCACACCCCAGCCCACACGCACGGAAGGGGTGAACTTAAAGTACTTCAGGTAAAAATCGATGCCGGTACCCAGTTCGTAGGTGAACTGGTGTTTCTTCAGTTTTACCAGGTTGTCGCCGCCGTCGTCGGTGCCGGCTTTGGACGAAAGGTCGAAGCTGTACTTGAAACCCGTTTCCAGGTAAAAACGTACGTCGTTGAGGCGTGCCGATTTCAGACGGAACAGGAAAGGGAATTCCAGCAGGGTACTCTCCACGGTTTTGCGCGTGGTGCGGAACTTGGTCTCGTTCGGTTCCTTTTCGGTATAGATGAGCGTACGGCCGCCGAAAGAGAGCGACGGCACAAAACGGAAGGCTACGTACTCGTGCAGGCGCAGGTTTCCGAGTACACCCATGCTGAAACCGCTGCCCGCCTTACTTTCTATGGAATAAATAGAGCCCATGGCCGCCGGATCGCCCTTGGGCCGTATCCCCAGGTTCATGGTATTGAACCCGATATGGAACCCGAAATAGATCTTTTTACGGTCGAGCTTGGCCAGGGTCCAGGGACGCGTCTGTATCTGTGCGGAGGCATCGTATGCCTGGCCGGCGATGAACAGCAGCAGCAGGAGTATATGTATGGTTTTGTTTTTCAAAATGCTGATAATAGAACGCGGGGGAACGTATTTTATTTTTTTGCGGAATAAATGCTCGCCACACCCAGTGACAGGGTACGTTGTTTTGCCGTGCGGAACCCGTTCTGTGTCATCAGGTCCAGGAAAGCCTGTCCGTCCGGGAATGCTTTTACGCTCTCCGGCAGGTAGGTGTAGGCCCGGGTGTCTTTGGAAAAGATGCGGCCCCAGAACGGCAGTATAAATTTAAAGTGTAACTGGTAAAACTGTTTCCCCGGGAATTTTTTCGGGTTCGAAAATTCCAGCACGAACAGGGTTCCGTCCTTTTTCAGTACGCGGTTCATTTCCTGCAGGCCTTTGGCCACGTTCTCGAAGTTGCGTATGCCGAAGGAAACGGTAATGGCGTCAAAGGTATTGTCGGGGAAGGGCAGGTTCTCCCCGTCGCCGCTCTGCAGGGTCACCACGCCGTCCAGGCCTTCTCTGGTCACTTTTTCGCGGCCTATGGCCAGCATTCCTTCCGAAATATCGCTGCCGGTTACTTTTTTGCAGCCTTTCTTAGCCATCATAATGGCCAGGTCGGCCGTTCCGGTAGCCACGTCCAGTACATTCTGCGCACCGGAGTCCAGCACCATTTTCACGGCTTTTTTCCGCCAGGAAATATCGATCCCCAGGGAAAGAAAGTGGTTCAGGAAATCGTATTTAGGCGAAATGTTGTCGAACATGTCCGCTACTTCTTCCTTCTTGGTCTTGTTGCTGTAATATGGCTTTACACTACTCATAATCTCGTTTTATTATCCTACCATGATAAATGTGGTGGGGTAGGAATAGTTATTGCTCCGTATTTTGCGGCTCAGGGATATGGCCAGGGTAAGAATGCCCACCCTTCCGATGAACATACACAGGATCAGTATCACTTTACTTTCCATGCTGAGCCCGGCGGTAATGCCCGTGGACAGACCCACCGTACAGTAGGCCGACACTACTTCGAAACTCAGTTTTTCCAGCGGTACCTGCGGGTCGGAAAAGGCCATGGCCAGTATACTGATGAAGATAATGCTGACGGAGAACAGCACCACCGTATAGGCCTTGCCGATGGTCTCTTTGGGAATGGTACGCTTAAATACCATTACGCTGTGGCGGTTGGTGATGGTGGAAATGGCCGAAAGAAAAATAACGGCGAAGGTGGTGGTCTTGATACCGCCGCCCGTAGATGCCGGAGAGGCCCCCACGAACATGAGAAAAATAAAGATCAGGATCACCGGGGTGGTAAGCACCGACATATCTACCGAGTTAAAACCGGCCGTACGTGTAACCACCGACTGGAAAGCCGCCGTAATTACCCGCGGCACAAAGGACTGATTCCCGAAATCGCCGGCATTACGGTACATCGCCGGGTTATTGATCTCGGCAATGTAGAAGAAAACGGTACCGAACACAATGAGCACGGCCGTGGTATACAGCACGATCTTGGTACCTGCCGTATAGGTTTTCCAGGGACGGCGCAGACGTTCGCGCATGTTCTGTGCCCCGAACACTTCTTTGATCACGTGGAAACCCAGACCGCCGAAGATGATCAGCAGCATGATCACAATATGCACCATATAGCTTTTGCGTACTCCGCCGGCCTCGTACATGTTATTGGTATACAGCGAGAAGCCCGCATTGTTGAAGGCACTCACCGAATGGAAAAGCGAGGAGAAGATACGGTCGAATTCCGTGGCAAAATATACGTCGGGGTGCCAGAGGAAATAGATCAGGATACCCCCGATCAGTTCAATGCCTGCGGCCATCAGCAAGATGTCTTTCAGCAGTTTTTTAGTACCGCTCAGGCTCTCGAAGCTCATAAAGTCCATAATGATGGCCTGTTGCCGTATGCCGGGGCCCTTCTGTGAAAAAAGGCTGAAAAAGGAGGTGAACGAAATAATGTTGAGTCCGCCCAGCTGCATCAGGATCATGAGTATGATCTTGCCTTTGAGCGTAAAATACGTAGCGGTGTCCACCACGATAAGCCCGGTAACACAACTGGCGCTGGTAGAGGTGAACAGTGCGTCCAGGAAGGGCATGGGGCCGTCGGTAGTGGTGGCTTCGGGCAGCATCAGCAGACCGGTACCGGCCAGTATCAGCAGTACAAAACTACCGATGAACAGGGTAGAAGGCGATAATTTGATGTCGGAAATGTAACGCGAGCCGCGCACCACTTCGATACTGGTAAAAAGAAACATCACCAGGCAGGAAAAGGCTACGAATACGGAACTGAGGCCTTCGAAACCCAGTCCTTCGAAAAAGTGCCTGCTGAAGGAGCTGCCCGTGATCAGCTTACCGATGAAGTCGAGCACGAGTATGCCCAGCAATAGCCCTTCGTACTTGTGGTTCCGCAGGAATTTGGCCGGTTCAAAATCGAAAAAGAAGCGGAAAATATAGCTGAATATCAGGAAACCGAATACGCCGCGTATCACCCGGAACACCATTTCCTGGGAATCCTGCGTGTGGGGAAATCCGAAATAGTACACCAGGGTGCCCAGGGCCAGCACTACCGTAGCCAGTCGTGCCAGTCTCAGTATCCTGAGGGCCCGGTCTTTGTACTTGTATATGACCAGGTTTATTTTTTCCCGGAGTGTCTGGATGCCTGCCACGGTTTATTTTTTGCAAAGGTAATGAAACGCTTCTGTTTTCAACCGGGTCTTATCAACAGGCACTACCCCCGGAAATTCGCATACGATGCCCCCGGAAAGATTGGCCAGTTCGGCCGCCAGCAGCGGGGGAGCGCCGGCTGCCAGGAAGCAGGTGGCGGTGGCGATAACGCTGTCGCCCGCACCCGATACGTCGGCTACGCTGCGCACGATGCTCGGCCGCCGGCAGGCATGTTCCCGGTCTGAAAAATAGATGCCTTTTTCGGACAGGGTGGCCAGGGTGTAGGTATGCCCCAGCAGGGCGCGAAGCTGTTCATCGGCCTCTTCCATGGCGTTTTCGCCACGCATTTCGAGGCCCAGCCCTTCGCGCAGTTCTTTCAGGTTGGGTTTAAAAAGGGTAACGCCTTTGTAGGCTGCAAAGTTCTTTTTCTTGGGGTCTACGCAAACCGGTATGTTCCGCTCTGCGGCCGCTTTTACGGTGGCTTCGATCAGCGCCGGGCTGATCACGCCTTTATCGTAATCCTCAAACAGTACGGCATCGATCTTTTCGGTCTTCAGCAACTGCTGCACGGTGGCAATAAGCCGTTGTTCCATGGCCGGGGTAATGCAGGCGAGGTCTTCCTCGTCGATACGCAGCATCTGGTGCTGGCCGGCCAGTACACGGGTCTTGGTAATGGTGGGTATTTCGGGGTAGCGCTGTATGTGCGTGGTGTCGATCTGCTGTGCGGCAAACTGCTGCAGAAGCTCGTCGCCCGCTTCATCGAGCCCGGTAATGCTCAGGGGAATGGCCCGGGCACCCAGCGCATGTACGTTCAGCAATACATTGCCGGCGCCGCCCGGACGGGATTCACGCTGTGATACGTTTACCACGGGCACGGGTGCTTCGGGCGAGATGCGGTCTACACGCCCGTAAATGTAGCGGTCGAGCATAAAATCGCCGATAACAAGCACGGTTACACGGCCCAGGGCCTCAAACCAGTTTTCTATTTCCTCTGTAGTGTACGTTGACACGCTTGATTTTTAGGGCAATGTTACTGATTTTTTCACGCTCCGGCGCGCTTTTTAAGGGATATTTTGATCCGGCAAACGGCACACAGCACCCCGTCGTACCGCCAAACCCTGCGTTGGTGGACATACAGGCACTTTTCGCCGAAAGCATTTGGCCGTATTTCCCCAAGTGTTTTTTTTGTGATACATTCAGCGCAGAATACAGGTATGATATCCGCAACACATCGAAATACAAAGGGCCCTTTATACAGGTATACGAAAAACGGGACCGGAGGGTTACTCTCCGTATTCCTCTTTTTTTCCTTGCAGGCTCTTTTTGCACAGGCCATACAACTGCGCGGCCGTGTGGTAAATGCCGAAACGAACGAGCCTCTTCCTTTTGTGAACGTGGTGGAGATCGATGCCGCCAATGGTACTTCTACGGATATCGCCGGTAAATTCAGTCTGGATACACGGCGCAGTCCGGCCAGTGTTCGCTTCAGCTATGCCGGTTTTGTTCCGCAGAGCCTGGTGTTCACGGCGTCTGATGAGGGACTGCTTATCAAACTGAAACGCAAGACCTACGACCTGAGCGGGGCCGTGATCCTGCCCGGCAAAAATCCGGCCGATGAGATCATTGAAAAAACCTCGGCTAACCGGAAGAACGTAGATCCCCGCCGTGCACCGGACGGGTACCGCTACACCTCTTACAACCGTATGGTGGGTACCGGCATCAGCGACAGTACCGATATGGCCCGCATCCGTATAAAAGAGCTTGAAACGGGGCAGGTGGATTCTTCGGCCTTCCGCACCCGCCGTTTCCTGGACCAGCAATACCTGTTCCTGAGCGAGACCGTGAGCGAGCGCAAGTTCAAGCCGCCCGGCAAAAGCACCGAAATCGTAAAGGCCTATCATACATCGGGCCTGCAGGACCCTACGGTGGCCCTGTTCATGACCCAGATGCAGGCATTTACCTTTTACGACGAATACTTCAGCATACTCGGCAAAAATTACCTGAATCCCCTTTCGAAAGGCAGTACCTCGCGCTATTTTTTCAATATCGTGGACACGGTTTTTTCGGGCGTGGATACGGTGCTGGTGATCGAATTCCGGCCTAAACAGGGTACCCGCTTCGAAGCCATGGAAGGCGTGCTGAACATCAACAAAGACAAACTGCGCCTCGAAAGCGCCATTGCCCGGCCCCTGAAAAGTGAGGGCGGCATGCAGGTGAGCGTGCTGCAGAAATATACGGCAGAAGGCGTGTTTATGTTCCCGGTGCAGACCACGTCGGAACTGAGTTTCCCCGGTGCGGCCATGGGAGGCTTTAAACTGGCCTTTATCGGCAATCAGTTCGTAAGCGATGTACGCCTGGCGCCTGTTTTTAAGACCGGGGATTTTGCCGGGGCCGAGATCGGGCTGGACCCGCTGGCCGAAAAGAACAGCGAGCGACTGCTGGGACAGTACCGGCCCGACAGCACCAGCGCCAAAGACCGTAAAACCTACCAGGTGGTAGACAGCATCGGTAAAAAAATGAACCTGGACCGCCTGCTGAACGGTATGGAGGCCCTGGCCACGGGCAAACTGCGTATACGCATATTCGACCTGGACCTGAAACGCATTGTCCGCTTCAACAACTACGAGGGCTGGCGTTTTGGTGTGGGCCTGGAGACCAATGACCGCCTTACCCGCTGGGTGCAGCTGGGCGGGTATATCGGCTACGGACTGAAAGACAAAGGCCTCAAATACGGTGGCCGCGCGCAGGTGAATTTCGAGCGGAAAAAGCGCTATTCCGTCTATTTTGAATATTATTACGATCTGCTGGAAAGCGGCTCTTACGACGTGTTTGAGCGTACGGGCTTCCTGCTGAGAAGCTCGAACCGCAGCCTGGCCACCTTCCGGTACGACCGGGTGGAAAACACGGGCCTGGGCTTTAAACTGCGCCCGGTACCACAACTTACGATCGAGCCGGGTTTTCGGGTGCAGAACCTGGATAATACCCTGGGCTATGCCTGGCAGCGTTCGGCCACGGACCCCGAGCAGAGCCGTTTCCGTTTTGCCGAGGCCACGCTTATGCTGCGCTACGGGCACAAGGAAAAATTTATGGACAACGGCCGTCGCCTGTATTCCATGGGCACCAAATTCCCCATACTGCACCTGCAGCTTACCCAGGGCATCAAAGACGTGCTGGGCGGGCAGTTTGAGTACAGCAAGGTAATTGCGGCGCTGGACTATAATGTGTTCATCAAGCACCTGGGCCGTTCTTCGCTGTATGTAACGGGCGGCGCGGTCTTCGGCGATGTGCCCTATGCCAAGCTTTTTAACATGCGCGGTAATTACGATCCCGGTTCCAAACTGAAAGGCCTGGGCATACTCAGCGAAAATGCTTTTGAGACCATGTGGCTTAACGAATTTTCGGGCGATAAGTTCGTGGGCGCTTTTTACCGTCACAGTTTCGGTACCCTGCTGTTCAAAGGCAAGTACCGTCCCGAACCCGGCATCAGTCAGGCCATCGGTTTCTCCTGGCTGCAGCACCCCGAACGGCACATCAATTTCCCGGCGCGGGATATGCGGCACGGCTTTTTTGAGTCGGGTGTTTACGTAGATAACCTGCTCAAGGCACGCCTGCTGGGCGTAAGCATGGGACTGGGCGCAGGTGTGTTCTACCGCTACGGGGCCTATACGCTGCCGAAAACGATCGATAATTTTGCCTTCCGCATAGCCTATAAGATCGGAATTTAGGTAACCTGTGTTACACAGGATATAGGCCGATTATATTACCTTTGTACATATGAACGAAAGCATTAATTCAAGCAAGGCGCCGGAGCCCGTTGGCCTGTACCCGCACGCAAAAAGGGTGGGGAACCTGTTGTTCCTTTCGGGCGTGGGACCCCGCGAAAAAGGCACGAAGCAGATACCCGGTGTGGAACTGGACGCCGATGGCCGTATACAGAGCTACGATATTGAAAAGCAATGCCGCAGTGTGTTCAACAATGTGCGCAATATCCTGGAGGAAGCCGGAAGCAGCTGGAATAACATCGTGGACGTAACGGTTTTTCTCACCAATATGAAGGACGATTTCAAAACCTATAACCAGCTGTGGGCCGAGTATTTCGGGGAAAACCCGCCCTGCCGCACCACGCTGGAGATTAATTGCCTGCCCACCCCGATCGCCATTGAACTGAAAGTGATCGCTACGATCGATTAATATACGTTAATTATGAAAAAATTCCTGCTGATATTCCTGTTTTCCGGATCGGTACTGCTTGCAAAAGCCCAGACCGACCTGGACGCGGCCGCTTTCAGATCGGCGCTGGAAACGGAGAAGAACGAACTGCTGGTAGACGTACGCCAGACCTGGGAAGTGAAACAGGGGCGTATTGCCGGTTCGGTGAATTACGACTGGCTGGCGGACGGTTTTATGGCAAATTTCAAGACCGTACCTAAGGATAAACCCATTTACGTGTACTGCGCCGTAGGCGGAAGAAGTTCCGAAGCGGCCGCCGCACTCAGCAAAGCGGGCTATAAAAAAGTGTATAACCTTACGGGCGGCTACAAAGGCTGGGAAAAGGCCGGTTATCCTGTTGCGAAGTAAGTTTATTTATATACGATAAAAGGCACTTCTATTTCCACCTGTTTATCACTTTTTTTGTCCCAGAACAGGATGGCCAGCTTATAGGGCTTTTCCGGTTCCAGGTCGTCGCTGGGGGTAAAAAACACCTTCAGATCGCCTATGGCACCCTCCGGACCTTTATTAATGGCCATATTGGTATACAGATCGTCTGATTCGAACAGTACCAGGTTTTCAGAATCGATCACGCGTATGCGGCATCCCGGGTAAAATTTGTCGTTCACCATCTGGAAGACCCCCGTACCGTAAAAAACATAATCGGCCTGCTGGTTCATGCGTATCCGGTTGGCAAAAGTGAGCTTATTGTCCTGGAACACGAACAGGTTACGGGTACTCAGGCCTCCGCTCTTCTGCGTATAGGTATAGTCGTAGGGGTTCAATACGAACGTGTAGGCGGCATGCATGCGCGACTTGCCTTTTTTATCCCACACTTCTACGTTGAATACATAAAATCCGTTGCCGGTCATGGGATCGGCGGTAAAAATGCTCGGGGCTATCTCGCGTACTTCACTGGTGTCTACACCGTCTTTCTTATCGGCCAGCAGGTCGCCGGAATCGAAGATCACCTTATTGCTGAGGTCGGTTACAAAGATGCGTATGCCGGGAAAAACCTTATTTTTCTGTCTTTTAAATCCCTCTATATCATGGAATACCATGTAATACTGCCTGTTGTAGTCCAGTTTGTTGGAATTCTGCATGGCACTGTCCGTGGCAATGAACGCTTTCCGTACACTGAATCCGTTGCCGGTGATCTTGAGCTGCAGACCGGGATCGTTGTAGATGATGTCCTGTGCCGCTACGCTGAACACAAAACCCAGGAAGAAGAATAAGGCGCCGATTGATTTCATACCTCGTTTTTTACAAAATAAAGATAAAGCAATAATCTGCATACTGGTACAGATGCAGTATTTTTTAATAACGGATCTCGGCCATGGTGGCGCCGCGGCCGTATTTCTGCCAGGAGGCGTCGTAATAGTAGATCTGCGGATAGCTGCGCAGTATGGAACGGACCTCGGCACGTAAAACGCCTTCGCCCACCCCGTGTATCACTACAAATTTACGTACCCGGGCGGCAATGAACTCTTCCAGTTTCTGCTGAAAAAAGCGCAGCTGGTATTGCAGGCGTTCTTCGGGGGCCAGGCGCCAGGTATTCACTTCTATTTCATCAAAATGCAGGTCGATCTCCGGGATCACTTCCTTTACGGCCGGCATTACCTTTTTATTGGGCTTTTTCAGGTCGTCGGCCTTTACGTGCAGGGTTTTGTCGGTATATTCCTTGTCCCGCACCTTTGGTATCACTTTTTTACCGGGATTCTCCCAGGCATCGGGTTCTTTGTCCAGCTTCCGTTTTTCGTCTTCCAGGCCTTTGCTGATCCATTTTTCGGAACTTTCGGCCGCGGAATCGTCTTCCTGCAGGCTCTTTTTACCCGTTTTTTCTTTCCGGATCTTTATTTTGCCGCTCTGTTCCCAGTCCGGTTCTGTATTTTGCTGCTCCGGCGCAGACTCTTTGGCCGCCGGGCTGCTTTCTCCGCTGTTCTTGCGAAACACGGGCATGCTTTTATAGGGATTGAACTGGGCCACGATCTCGTTCTTATGCACGGTCATCTCGATACCTTCGTCGGCCTCGATGCGGTACATATCGTTTCCCAGTGCTTCCAGTACGGTGCCTCCGCCCAGGAAATCGGTGAAATTTACTTTATCTCCTTTTTTATACTTCATAGGGCAAGTACGTCCTTCACACTCTGCTGAAGGAACGTTTCCAGTTCTGTTTTATCGGCCGCCTCGGCATACACACGTACTACGGGCTCGGTTCCCGAAGCGCGTATCATCAGCCATTCGCCGCCGTTGAAATGATATTTGTACCCGTCGATGGTCTCGGTACGGGCCACGTCCTTACCGCCGAAATGCTGAATATTGCCGCCGGCGCAGGTCTTCAGTATACGTTGTTTTTGTTCTTCGGTAAGGTGCAGGTCGGCACGGTCGTACTGGAAAGAGCCGGTAATGGCGTACACTTCTTCGATCAGTTCTTCGAGTGTTTTGCCGCTTTTGGCCATAAATTCCCAGATAATGAGGCCCATCCAGATGCCGTCGCGCTCGGGGATATGCCCTTTAACGGCAATACCGCCGCTTTCTTCGCCGCCCAGCAGAATGTCTTCTTCCAGGAAGAACCCGGCAATGTATTTAAAGCCGATCTTCACGGTCTGCTGTTCCAGTCCGTAATGTGCGCACAGGGTCTTTACCTTGTCCGTCACCGAAAAGGCTGTGATCACCTTGCCGCGGTAACCTTTGTACTTGTACAGGTAATGGATCAGCAGCAGGATAATGTGGTGCGAGTCTACAAAGTTGCCTTTGGAATCGAACAGCCCGATGCGGTCGGCATCGCCGTCGGTAGCCAGTCCGCTGGCAATATTGCCTTTGCTGCGTATAAATTCCTGGAACGGTTTCAGGTTTTTGAGGATGGGTTCGGGTGCCGTGCCTTCAAAACCGGGGTTCTGATCGCAATGCAGCAGGTCCATACCCGGGAACAGTTTTTTCATAACGCCCTGTCCGGCGCCGTACATGGCATCGTAGGCAAATTTCATGCTGCTGTTGCGGATGGCGTCCAGGTCAAAGGAATCTTCCACCCGTTTTAGATACATGGCCTCCAGGTCCTGCCGGAACAGGGTAGTGCCGTTGTCTTTCAGTTCGATATCGGCCACCTGCGGCACCGCGTCTGGGATGAGGGCCTCGATCAGTTCCAGTTCAAAAGGCAGCACGGGGCCGCCGTAATTGCCCTTGAGCTTGTAGCCGTTGTAGGAGGGCGGGTTGTGACTGGCCGTAATGATCACTCCCATAGAAACCTGCAGCTCGTGGGCCGCCAGCGAGATCATGGGCGTGGACACAAAACCTTTGGCAAAATGTACTTTAATGCCCTGCGCAAGGAATACGGAAGCGGCGGTCTGCATAAAGAGCTCACCGGCAAAACGGCAGTCGTGACCGATCACCACGGAGGGTTCCGTCTCTTTCTGCTTCAGGTACAGGGCTACGCCCATGCTGATACGTTTTACGTTATCCGTAGTGAAATCTTTGGCAATAATGGCTCTCCAGCCGTCGGTTCCGAATTTGATCGCGGTCATGCTGTGTCTGTAATTTTATGCTGCGAATGTACGATATTTGTGGCTAAACTACCTACAAAAGGCAGGTTAACGAAGGGTTATGCATTTCTACAACGTACATACGCACCATCGTGCACAGGCGGCTGACGAAAGCGTTCTGCGCAATGCCTACCTGTACGCACCGTACCTGCAACCCGTTACCTATGCGCTCAGCGCGGGGCTGCATCCCTGGTTCATACAGGGAGATATGGATGCCGTACGCGAAAGCCTGGAAACCGCCCTCCGGAACCCGCAGGTAAAGGCCCTGGGCGAATGCGGACTGGACCGCCTGAAAGGGCCACCGTTCGAAATACAATACCGTTTTCTGCAGATGCAGCGGGAACTGGCCGAAGCCTCCGGAAAACCGATGATCATTCACTGTGTGCGGGCCTACGATGAGATACGGGAACAGCTGAAAGATGCACAGGTACCCGTGATCCTGCACGATCACCGGGCTTCGCTGGTCCAGACGCGGCGACTGCTGCATTACCCGCATTTTTATTTTTCGCTGGGCAAAGGTCTGCTCAACGATTCGGCAAAGTACCTGCAGGCCTGCGCGGCCATTCCGCCGGAACGGGTGCTGTTTGAGACCGACACCCTGCGTATGCCCGTACAGAAGGTGTACGAACGCTATGCACAGCTGTTCTCTTTTCCACTGGAAAAACTGGCCGCCACCACGGAATCGGCGCTGTACGGCATCTGGCCTGCGGGACTTTGACGTACTTTTTTTTGCGAAGCCGGAACAGGCATTTATTTTTGCGGAAAATTTCAAAGAATGAGCCTGATACAGCCCTGGATGGGCAGAACCCGCTTACTGCTGGGAGATGAAAAACTGGAGAACCTGATCGACGCGCATGTACTGGTAGTAGGACTGGGCGGGGTAGGCGGCATTTGTGCCGAAATGATCGCCCGCGCCGGGGTAAAACGTATGACCATCGTAGATGCCGACGTGGTGGAAGCCAGCAACCGCAACCGCCAGGTTCCTGCGCTCATCAGCACGGACGGACAGCTGAAAGCCGATGTAATGGCGCAGCGCCTGCGTGACATCAACCCGGAAATAGAGCTGACCGTGCTGCCAGAATACCTCAAGGACGAACGTACCAATGAGGTGCTCGACAGCGCCCCCTTCGATTACGTGGTGGACTGTATCGACACGCTTTCGCCCAAAGTATTCTTTATAAAGGCCTGCCTCGACCGTAAAATTCCAATCGTAAGCAGTATGGGTGCCGGTGGAAAGGTAGATCCCACGCAGGTGCGCATCGTAGATATTTCAGAGACCTATAACTGTAACCTGGCCCTGTACGTGCGCAAGCGCCTGCACCGTTTCGGTATTTACAAGGGACTTACCGTGGTATGGTCGGCCGAAAAAGCAGATAAATCGAGGATCGTACTGGCCGACAGCGGTCCGAAGAAATCGGTGATCGGTACCATATCGTATATGCCGGCCGTGTTCGGTATCACGCTGGCCAGTGTGGTCATCCGCGATCTGTATGACCGTAAGAAATAAAAAAAAGTCGCCTTATCGGGGCGACTTGCAGTATAATGGTTTACGATCTTAGTTGATGATCAGGTTGCCGAAGTCCATCTGGCTGAGGTCCGGCGAATAGTTACGTTCGCTCTCGTAACGGATGAACACTTTCAGCGCATCGTCGCTGTTGGAGCAGGACGCCTCACGCACCTGGTTCGGGGCCAGCACAAAATGCTGATCGTACTCCGGGTTCTGGCAGGTGGCGCAGGTAGTGCTGCCGTAGTACAGGTTGTAACGGAAACTTACATTTTTTACGTTAGCCGTAGTGTTCTCAAATTTCAGCAGTTTATACTTGATCTGCACATTGGTGGGAGCCACCGTACAGATTTCTTCTTTCGCATAAATGTTTACGCCGTTCTGGCTTTTGATAAGTGCCCATGTACCCGGCTGTGATTCAGCCTGAGCGTAGGATTGTAACCCGATGATGAGAGAACAGGCTATTGTCAGTAATGTTTTCATACGTCAAAAAATTTTCTCAAATATAAGTAAATAATTAACATTTTTTTGGATTTAACGAATTTATTCGATCAAAGTTTCATTTTTTCGTCCGCATGTCCCCGGCCGCACCTTTTAATTAGCTATAAATTAACCCGGCCTGTACTTTGGCATTGCGTAAAGGAATCTTACTTTTGTAACGATCGATACTAAGCTAAAAGACATTATGAGGAAATTTCTAAGCCCTTTCCGTATACTGGTAGGTACCATTTTTATCATCTCGGGACTTATTAAGGCTAACGACCCGATGGGTTTCAGCTATAAAATGGAGGAATACTTTACCGTATTCAAGACCATGGACAGCGTGCAGGAAAGCAAGACCGAGATACGGGACATGACCCCCGAAGAGATCGAGGCCGTATTTGCCGGTATGTCGTCGCTGAAACCGGTGGACTATGCCGGTAACCCGATCGATATTACCGCCGAGGGTGCCCGTGACGAATTTATGTACGTAAAGGAAGAGATCAAGAGTTACCGCGCGGTGGAAGCCAAAAGTCCCTGGAACTCCTTCTGTACCTTTATGTATAAGAATGCCCTGGCGCTGAGTATCATCGTATGCGTTATCGAGATATTCCTGGGCCTTTGTGTACTGGCCGGCGTGTTTACCGGGCCTTCGGCCGTATTGCTGCTGGGTATGATCGTGTTCTTTTCGGGGCTTACCTTCTATTCGGCCTATTACGATAAGGTGACCGACTGCGGCTGTTTCGGAGATGCCCTGAAACTGACGCCCTGGCAGAGCTTTACCAAAGATATTGTGCTGCTGGTGCTGATACTGCCGCTGGCCATCTTTACCAGACACTGGAAAGGAAAGGAATTTGACCTTACTGAAAAAATAGTTACCGGGGGCAGCATTGTGCTGGGTATCCTGCTGTCGTTCCTGGTGTTCGACTGGCAGCTGCCCGCCATCTTTATTATTGTGGCCATGCTGCTGCGTACCGCCGTGGGCCTCTTCGGCAAAAAAGCCGGTATGCTCAGCCTGCTGGCCGTATACGTACCAACGGCCCTGAGCCTGGCCTTTTCGCTGCACTGTTACAATCATATGCCTGTGAAAGACTACCGTCCCTGGGCGGTGGGCAATTCGGTGCCGGCCAAAATGATCGGCGTGCCCGAGTATGCCGACGTGTATATGATATATAAGGATAAGAAGACCGGTAAACAGGTAGAGAACCTGGCCATCAAAACCGACGAGAAGGGGAATATCACCAACTCCTGGGAATGGATGGACAGCACTTTCCTGGCTACGCACGATTTTGTGGACCAGCGCAAGGTGATCGTGAAAAAAGGCGAAATAGCCCCGATCCACGACTTTACCCTCAGCGATCCGGCCACGGGCGACGAATATGCCGAGACCTTCATCTTTAAACCCGGCTACAAATTTATGGTGGTGGCCTACGACCTCGAAAAGACCAACCTGGCCGTACAGCCTAAACTGAACGAGCTGGCCAAAGCCATACAGAAAGACGGTATGGAGATCATCGGGGCCACGGCATCCGGCGATAAGGTCCCGGCCTTTGTAAAAGCGAACGGTACCCCATTCACCTATTATACCAACGATGCAACCTCGCTCAAGACCATTATCCGTTCCAACCCCGGACTGCTGCTCATGAAAGATACCATCGTGGCGGGGCAGTGGCATTACAATGATCTGCCTGATTACCAGGAACTGAAAGAAAAAATACTGAAATAACAACGATAACCCTGCCCGCAACGCAGGGTTATTTTTTTGTAAAAAAGTACTGCTTTTGAATCACCCGGCCCTTTTTTCCCGTTTAAAAAACAGATATTGTGTGTAAATGAAAAAATGTAATCTGACTTTAGCCGTATGCTCTCTTGCCGTGTTCCTGTTCATGGGTGTTTCCGGGTTGTTTGCCCAGGACGTGTACGTTCCTTTTGCCATTAAGGAATACCCGATCCAGTTTAAACATACCACCGATTTTGACGTAAAACGGGTGGGCCCTTTCACCTATGTGGTGGAAAGTCCCTCTACCTTCAGCCAGTTCTATATTAAGGGAATGAAAGTTTCGCAGGGCTACACGGCCGATAGTCTGCAGAACTTTTTCATGAACAAGATCTATAAGGACGAAGATGTGATCAATTTACAAATGCGTCAGAAGGGCCGTGGTACCATGGGCACCTACGAAGCCGATAAACTGGTGCTGTCCTTTTCTGCGGATGACAAACTGTATCTCTCCACCATTTTTATGGTGTATTTTTATGTGAACCAGGAATACAACGCCATTCTCTTTTATTTTGAGATGGGAGAGCGGGCGGCTTCGTCCTACGAGGGCCTGCAGGAAAATATGATACAGACCCTGGAATGGCTGCCGCTCACGTATACTACGTATAACGATCAAAAGACGCAGACCTCCATCGAGTATCCCGATTTCTGGAAGGCCGAGGCCGTTGCGGAAAACGACAGCATGAGCAGCTACAAGGCCGGTGACGGCCGGGGCTGGATAGCCATACAGGCCACCACGGTAAAAGACTCGCTGGAAGCCAAAGACATTGCCCTGAACGATTTTAAGGCGCTGAAGATCACCCCGGGCGAATTTACCTCGCACAAGCTAAAAGCCTCGGGCGACAAATGGTACTCCGGAGAGGCCTGTGGCCGCTGGACCGGCACCTACACCGAAACACAGGGCGTATACAAGCACAGCCTTACGCTGAACCGCTATTACATGAAGCACATTGTGGGCGATAAACTGGTGCTGTACCGCATCGACCTGCTGTGTCCCGAGTACAACGTGGATTATTACAGTCCCATCTTCAACAAGATGGCCCAGAGCATTAAACTGCCGGGCGATCCGTACATAGCGCCCAAAAAGAAGTAAGGGTCATTCCGCCGGCAGAAAATAGATCCAGCGGTCCCGGATGTAAAAAGAATCCAGGCGGGCCCCTTTAAATTCGATGCCTTTGGCAGCAAAGGCCCCGTCGTTGTCGCCCTGGTCAGGTTCGCTTACCCAGGCGGCGGGCTCGTAACGGGTGTCGAAATCCCTACCGTTCAGGAAATCACTCCATACCGGTACGGCCAGGGAACCGCTCTGCCAGGTAAGACAGGGCGCCCAGGGGCCCAGCACTACTTTATTTGTAGGTACGGATAATACCTGTGCCACGCGGGCATTGGCGTCGCGTATGGCGTAGCTGCGTTGTGCGTGCAGGAAGCGGACCTGCCGTACTTCCAGGACGATAAACACGGCAAAGAGCGCAAAGGCCAGGCTGCGAAGGGTAAAGCGGTATCGGGTCTGTGCCCGGGTGGTCCATAGTTGCCAGAGCACCAGGGCTGTCCAGGCGGCGGCCGACCAGAACAAAGGCAGCAGGTAGCGGGCAGGCACCCAGCGTATACCAAATTTGTGCCATTCTGTTGCAAACCATAGGAACAGCAGGCCCGAAAGCAGGCTGAAAAAGCGATCGCCCCGGTAACGGTGCGCCAGTACGCCCAGGAACAGGGCCGGTATGAACAGCCAGGCCATTCCCTGCAGCTGCGGGTGCCGGAATGTGCGGAGCATATTGATCTTGGCCTCGTCGTACAGCTCGTGCATGCCCACGAAACGCCCGGAGGTCTGGTGCGTCATAATGGTATGCAGCGCCTCGCGGAAAGGCAGGTAAAAGATCAGCAGGTAAAGCAGGCCGGCTCCGGCAAAGAGCAGGCATACGGCCAGGGTCTGCCGCAGGATCTCGCGCAGTCCGTTCTTGCGTTGCAGCCATATTCCCCAGCCATACCAAAGGAACCAGAGCGGCAGCAGGTAGGCGAACTGGTTCTTGAGCGCGATACAGATCCAAACCGAGAGTACGGGCAGCAGCCATATCTTCCGGCGGGCGGGTCTCTGTGGCAGCGGCAGCTCCATCTGCTGCCAGGCGCGGGCAAATTCGGCAATGCTCCAGAGTATGGCGGCGCTGGTCATACTTTCGGCCATACTGAAGCGCAGGTACTGGAACGTATAGTAATTAAAAAGTCCGATGGGAATAAATACCAGCAGGAAACCCCGTTTTTCTTTCAGGCGTACCCAGGCCAGGGTCATAAAGAACAGGGTCCAGCACAGGGCGGTGATGCGTGCGGCGGCCCAGCCCGTCCCCAGTACGCTGAAGCCGAGAGCCATCAGCATGCCGAACAGGGGCATTTTCACAAAATTATCGCATTCGTCTATGTCCAGCCGGCCGTAATTCACCCAGTTGCGCACCTGTATGGTGTTGAGTCCTTCGTCGGTAAAGGCATCGCGAGAGATGGAGATGGCCGCATGCGGATCGGCCTGCAGGAAGGGGAATACCAGTATAACGATGCCTGCGAGCAGCAGCAGGTAGAACCTGTCGTAGCGGCTGGTCAGGACTTTTTTCATGTATTATGCCCGGTCAAAGGACAGAATAACGTCACGGATGATGTCGGCGGCGGCATGTACCTGTTCTTCGCTGATCACCAGCGGCGGAGCCAGGCGTATAATGGTATCGTGCGTGGGCTTGGCCAGCAGACCCTTGTCTTTCAGTTTGATGCAGATATCCCAGGCCGAAACACCGTTCTTGGTGCGTATATCGATGGCGTTCAGCAATCCTTTACCACGTACGGCATTAATGCGCGAACTTTCGATCTCTACCAGGCGCTGGCGAAGGATCTTACCCATGCGTTCGGCGTTGTCGGCCAGTTCTTCATCTTTAACCACGGCCAGTGCTTCCATGGCCACGGCGCAGGCCAGCGGGTTACCGCCGAAGGTACTCCCGTGTTCACCCGGTTTTATGGTAAGCAACACTTCGGAGGAGCCGAGCACGCAGGAAACCGGGTATACGCCGCCGCTGAGCGCTTTGCCCAGCACCAGCAGATCGGGGCGTACGTTCTCGTGGTCCACGGCCAGCAGCTTACCCGTGCGGGCAATACCGGTCTGTACCTCGTCGGCGATCCAGAGTACATTGTGTTGTGTGCACAGTTCGCGTACGCGGGTCAGGTAGCCGTCGTCCGGAATTACCACGCCGGCCTCACCCTGTATGGGTTCGCACATAAAGGCGGCCACATTAGGGTCCAGCAGGGCTTTTTCCAGTGCGGGAATATCGTTGTAGGGGATCAGTTCAAAACCCGGTACAAAAGGCCCGAAGCCACTGAAACTGCTGGGATCGGTAGAGGCCGAAACGGCAGCGATAGAGCGCCCCCAGAAGTTACCTTCCACAAAAATGACCCTGGCCTGGTCCTGCGGAATGCCTTTTACATCGTACCCCCAGCGGCGGGCCAGTTTAACGGCCGTTTCACAGGCTTCCACACCGCTGTTCATCGGCAGCATGCGCTCGTAACCGAAGTATTCCGTAATGTAACGGGCATATTCGCCCAGTACATTGTTATGAAACGCACGGCTGGTGAGCGTAAGTTTAGAGGCCTGCTCCGTAAGCGCCTTTATGATGCGCGGGTGGCAGTGTCCCTGGTTCACGGCAGAGTAGGCCGAAAGAAAATCGAAATACTGACGGCCTTCCACATCCCACATCAGGGCACCTTCTGCACGTTCAATCACTACGGGCACCGGGTGGTAATTGTGTGCTCCATACAAATCTTCCAGTGCCATCAAGGCCTCCGAGCGGCTGTGTTTTTCTGATACCATCATATAAACCTTTTTTTTCTTTGTGCAAAGATACAAGGATTTATCCGAAGGCCGAAATTGCTATATTTACCTCCCTGTTTAATACACTGGTACCATGCATGCAAACCCTAAAAAAGAATTCCTGCTTATCCTGTTCATCCCGTTATTCTGGCTGTCCTGTGCAACGCGTCCCTTCCCCGGTTCCTGGAAGCTCGAAGCGCTGGAAAATAAGACCATATCCAGGTCCGAAACCGGCCGTGTGCTTACGTTCAGGCCCGATGGTGAACTGAAAATAACACTGCCCGGCGGAGACGTACGGCAGGCGTACTGGCGCTGGAAAGAAAAAGGAAGGTCCGTAGTGCTTACCAAAGATTTCGGCGACCTGGATGCCGAAGTTTTCGTAATACAAAGATCGGCAGCCGGCGAGCTGCGGCTCCTGGACGAAAAAGGCGTGATCAGCCGCTTCAGCCGGGTACCTGCACCCTGAGATCAATAATGTTCTTCCGATCCGGCATTGTCTGTATGACTGTTATGTAAAAAGGCACAGCGGAGCGCAAAATAATGTCCGAATATCCTGAAATATCGCGCTTTTTACCATTACAGCGCTATTTACACTACTTTTGCCCCCGGAAATGAAAAAGAACAAAAAAGAACGGATACTCGAAAAGGTACTTATCACCGACCTGGCCGCCGAAGGCAAGGCGGTTGCCAAACCCGAAGGCAAGGCTGTTTTTATAAAGAATGCCGTACCCGGCGATGTGGCCGACCTGCGTATTTACCGCAGTAAATCGTCCTTTGCCGAAGCCGAGGCCATTCACTTTCACGAATATTCATCCCTGCGTGTGCAACCCGAATGCGAATATTTCGGGGTATGCGGCGGCTGTGCCCGGCAGGACCTGGCCTATGCCGAGCAGCTGCGCTTTAAACAGCAGTGGGTGCAGGACGCGTTCGAACGTATCGGCAAGTTCCCTTTTCCACCTATAAAACCCATCCTGGGCTGCGATGAGATATTTCGCTACCGCAATAAAATGGAGTACGGCCTTACCGACAATGCCTGGCTGACCAATGAGCAGATACAGAGCGGGGTTGATTTTGAGCGCCGTGGTATCGGGCTGCACGTGCCGGGTAAATTCGATAAAATTCTCAATATCGACGAATGTCACCTGCAGGATGCTTTCGGCGACCGGGTACGTTCCTGGGTGCGCAGTTATGCCATTGAAAATGAACTCTCTTTCTTTAATATCCGCGGCCAGGAAGGTTTCCTGCGTACCTTGCTGATCCGTATTGCCCGCACGGGCGAAAAAATGGTGCTGCTGGCCTTTACCGAAGACCGTCAGCCCGAGATACAGACCATGCTGGCTGCCCTGCTGCAGGCTTTCCCGGACATTACTTCGCTGCTGTACGTAATTAACAACAAACGCAACGATACCATTTACGACCTGGACGTACACGTTTTTCATGGTAAGGACCACATTGTAGAACGCCTGGGCAACTGTAACTTTAAGATCGGACCTAAATCCTTTTTCCAGACCAACAGCCGCCAGGCCGAACGTTTGTACGAAGTTACGGCCGCTTTTGCCGGACTTACCGGTAAGGAAGTGGTATACGATCTGTATACCGGCACCGGTTCCATTGCCTGTTTTGTAGCGGATAAGGCCGCCAGGATCGTGGGCGTGGAATACGTGCCCGAAGCCGTGGCCGATGCCTACGAGAACAAGGCCATGAACGGGCTGGAGAACCTGGAGTTCTTTGCCGGTGATATGAAAGACGTACTGAATGACACGTTTATCGCAACACATGGTACGCCGGACGTAGTGATCACCGATCCGCCGCGCGCCGGTATGCACCCCGACGTAGTGGAGACCCTGCTGCGCCTGCAGGCTCCGCGTATCGTATACGTAAGCTGTAATGCCGCCACACAGGCCCGCGATATCGCCCTGCTTTCCGAAAGATACGAAGTGCTGGACGTACAACCGGTGGACATGTTCCCGCATACACACCACGTAGAGAACGTAGCCCTGCTGCAACGGAAAGCATAATGGACACACGCCTGGACAAAAGCTTCTGGAACGAGCGTTATCGTATGGGTGATACGGGCTGGGACATAGGCTCGGCTTCGCCGGCGATCACGGAGTTCGTAAAGGAATACATTCCGAAAGAGGCACGTATCCTCATTCCCGGGGCCGGTAATGCCTGGGAGGCCGAAGCGCTTTTCCGGGCCGGGTACAGCGATATAACCGTGCTCGATATCAGTGAAGAGCCTTTGCAGAATTTACAAAAACGCGTTCCGGATCTTCCCGCGGAAAAGCTTGTGTGCGGCGATTTTTTTAATCATGAGGGCGAATACGACCTGGTGCTGGAACAAACCTTTTTCTGCGCCCTGGAACCCCGGCTGCGCGGAGAGTATGCACGTAAAATGCATGAACTGCTGGCAGAGAACGGGCTGCTGGCCGGACTCTGGTTCGCCGTGGAATTCGAAAAGGAAGGGCCGCCCTTCGGAGGCAGCCTGCCGGAATACGAACGCTGCTTTGAACCCTGGTTTCACTGCGAAGAGGCCGCCATTTCTCAAAAATCCATAAAACCCCGTGCCGGCCGCGAATTATTTATGCGCTGGCGCCGGAAAATACGTTAATGTTATATATCTTAGTCGTATGAAAAGTACACTGCTCGTCCGCATTACCGCCCTGTTTTTCCTGCTGGCCGCCGTTACCGGTACCCAGGCCTGCAAAACATCGTCGAAGTGCGACTGTCCTACTTTCGGCCGCCGTTGATCTGCCTGGCCGGCTGTAAATTCCGGGGGCATCCGGCTTAACATGTAAAAAGATTCTTCGCTTACGCTAAAGTTTTATATTTGCGCGAGAATTTTTTATAGATATGCCATATTTATTCACATCCGAATCTGTATCTGAAGGGCATCCCGACAAGGTTGCCGACCAAATATCCGACGCCCTTATCGATAACTTTCTTGCCTGGGACCCCGAGTCCAAAGTAGCCTGTGAGACCCTGGTGACCACAGGGCAGGTGGTACTGGCCGGAGAAGTGAAATCGGCAGCTTATCTCGACGTACAGGAAATTACCCGCGAAGTGATCCGCAAGATCGGGTATACCAAAAGCGAATATATGTTCGAAGCCAATTCCTGCGGCGTACTTTCGGCTATTCATGAACAGAGCGCCGATATCAACCGCGGGGTCGACCGTAAGAAAAAAGAAGACCAGGGAGCGGGCGACCAGGGTATGATGTTCGGTTATGCCACCAGCGAAACCGATAATTACATGCCACTGGCACTGGACCTGTCGCACAAACTGCTGATCGAACTGGCCGCCCTGCGCCGCGAAAATAAAGACATCAGATACCTGCGTCCCGATGCCAAGGCCCAGGTTACCCTGGAATACAGCGATGATCATACCCCCGTGCGTATCGATGCCATTGTGGTTTCTACCCAGCACGACGATTTTGTAAAGGCCAAGTCCGACAAAGCCGCCGACATGGCCAAAGCCGATAAGGAAATGCTGGACAAGATCCGCAGGGACATCATCAATATCCTGATCCCGCGGGTGAAAAAGAAATATCCCAAGTACAAGCATCTTTTCAACGATAAGATCAGTTACCACATCAACCCGACCGGTAAATTTGTGATCGGTGGTCCGCACGGCGATACCGGTCTCACGGGTCGCAAGATCATCGTGGATACCTATGGTGGCCGCGGAGCACACGGCGGCGGAGCCTTCAGCGGTAAAGACCCGTCCAAGGTTGACCGTTCGGCTGCGTATGCCACCCGCCACATTGCCAAGAACATGGTAGCTTCCGGCCTGTGCGAGCGTGTACTGGTGCAGGTTTCCTACGCCATCGGTGTAAAAGAGCCCATGAACATTTTTGTGGATACCTACGGCACGGCCAGAGTAAAACTGCACGACGGAGAGATCGCCGATAAGATCGCATCCCTGTTCGATATGACCCCGTACGGTATCGAGAGCCGCCTGAAACTGCGCAATCCCATTTACAGTGAAACGGCTGCCTACGGACACTTTGGCAAGGAACCCGAAACGGTTACCAAGGTGTTTACCCGCCAGGAAGGCCTCAAAAAAGTAGAGAAAAAAGTAAAGGCCGAGCTGTTTACCTGGGAGAAACTCGATTATACCGAAAAGATCCGGAAGGCTTTCCGTCTCAAATAGACGACCGGGGCCCTCTCCTGAACAATTTTCCCGCGCTGTTGTTATCCTATCGGATCCATTCATGAAACCTCAGATCATCATGCGCTATTCGATACGAGACATTGAGAAACTTACACAGATAAAGGCCCATACGCTTCGTATATGGGAACAGCGTTACGGTTTCCTGGTGCCCTACCGTACCGATACCAATATCCGGTATTACGACGATGAGCAGCTGAAACTGCTTCTGAACATTGCCTCCATCCTGAAGAACGGCAGCAAAATTTCGCACGTGGCACGTATGAGTCCCGACGATATTGCCGTGGAAGTGCGCCGCCTTACCGAAAGTACGGGCGAACTGGACGTTTTCTGCGAGCTGAAGATCGATGCCCTGCTGATGTCCATGATCGACCTGGACGAACTGCATTTCGAAAAGATCATTGCCGACTGCAATATGCGTATGGGCTTTGAACAGTCCATGGCCCGGGTAATTATTCCCTTTCTGAAAAAAGTGGGCATTCTCTGGTCCGTAGGCGATATTAACGTAGCCCAGGAGCACTTTATCAGCAACCTCATCCGCCGCAAGCTGCTGGTGGCCATCGACATGCTGCCCCTGGTGAGAGATCCGCAGCAGGACCGTTACCTGTTGTACCTGCCCGACGGAGAGCTGCACGAAATAGGCCTGCTCTTTGCCAAATATGTGATCAAATCCCGCAAAAAGAATACCATTTACCTGGGCCAGTCCGTGCCTTTCCAGGACCTGCGCCTGATGGTGGAAAAATACGAACCGCATTACCTCATCACTTATTTTACTTCGGGTATGTCGGCCAATGTACTGCAGAATTACCTGAACCGCCTGGGCGATACGCCGCTGGCCGAACGCCGGGTACTGGTGGCCGGCCCGCTGATGGGCAACCCGCGCCTGGTATTCCCGCCCAATGTACGTTACCTGCGCGAGATCACCGACCTGATACAACTGGTGGCTTCGGGTGGCGTACTGTAAAAATGGTCACTTTTTGTTTAATTTCTTCCTGAAAAATCTTTTGTATTTGATTTTTTGTACAATTATGTATATTTTTGTGTTTAGGTTTTTGTGTCCGAATTCTCCGGATGTATTAAACAGAACTCCGGATAATTTTTTGTATATTTAGATCATTGTTTTGTACATCAGTCATTTGTGTTTTATTAGTGCATTATTTTGTTTAACTGTTTTATGTTTTAATTAAACAAAATAGCTTTGAAGAACTAAATTCAGGATTATGGCAGGAGGATATTACAATTTTACGCAGGAGGTACTTTCGTTCCGGGACGGTCTCCGGTATTTTGCGCTGAGTCTCACACAGAGTGAGGAGGAGTCGAACGACCTCTTACAGGAGACCATGCTGAAAGCGTTTACCTACCGCGACAGGTTCAGGGCCGACACCAATCTGAAGGCCTGGCTGTATACCATTATGAAGAACATCTTCATAAACAATTACCGAAAGAACGTAAAAAAGCAGTATGTACTGAGCCACGGCGGTGAAATGCATTACATGAACATACCGCAGACCTCGGGCCGGGGGAACGACCCCGAAACGCAGCTGCTGAGCATCGAGATATCGGGGAAGATCGATGCGCTGGCCCTGGACTACCGCATGCCTTTCCGGATGTATTTCGAAGGCTTTAAATACAAAGAGATCGCCGAAGACCTCGGTTTACCCATCGGTACGGTAAAAAGCCGGATATTCCTGGCCCGTAAACAACTGATGGAGGACCTGAAGGAATACGTGCACTGAAGATTTGCCGGCTTACAAATAGGAAAGAGGTTTACCGGGACTACAGCGTCCCGGTTTTTTTATGCCCGGGGGTTTATCGGCAAAAGAACCGGTTTTGTCGAAAAAGCCCCCTGCTGAATCCATATACTGAGTACTTTTATGCTCGTAAACTAAGCTTCAATGAATAATTTTTGGAAAACCTTTTTCGGATCGGCATTCGGTGCCATGGTCGGAGTGATGGTAAGCAGCGTACTTGCAGTGGTACTGGTATTTGTAATGATCGGGGCCATGATCGGTTCCGGTTCGGAATCCAAGGCCAAACCCCTGGGTTCGGCATCGGTACTGCACCTTAAACTCGATTATGCACTCAGCGATCAGACCAATAACAACCCCTTTGAAAACCTGAACCGGGGCGAATTCAGCACTACGTCCAAACCCGGTCTGTACGACCTGGTAAAAGTAATAAACCACGCCTCTTCCGACGATAAGATCAAAGGTATTTACCTGGAGATATCCGAGGTACCTGCCGGTATGGCCAATGCCCAGGAGTTGCGTAAAGCGCTGGTGGCCTTCCGTACCAGCGGTAAGTTCGTATATACGTATTCGGACGTGCTTACACAAAAAGGCCTGTACCTGGCCACCGCCGGTGACAAAATATTCCTGAACCCTGCCGGTGATGTGGAGTTCAAAGGTTTAAGCACCACCTTTATTTCCTTTAAGCGCCTGCTCGATAAAATGGGCGTACAGGCCGAGGTCTTCCGCCCGGAAGGGAATAAGTTCAAAAGTGCCGTGGAGCCGTTCTTCCTGGAAAAAATGAGCCCGGAGAACCGCGCCCAGACCTTTAAGTTCCTGAATACGATGTGGGCCGAAATGGTAGGTGAAATGTCCGATTCGCGCAAAATTGCCGTAGCCGACATGAACCGCATTGCCGACGGACTGGAGATATACAACACCATGAGCGCCGTTAAACTGGGCATGGCCGACAGCCTGCTGTACAAAGACCAGTTCATCAGCCTGATGAAGAAAAAATGCGGTATCGAAGACAAGGAGAAACTGCGCCTCGTAGGTCCGGGCGAGTATTTCGACCTGGTAAAATCGAAACTGAACGAAGGCAGCAAAGACAATAAAATAGCCGTGGTATTTGCCGAAGGCGAGATCGTGTACGGTAAAGGCGACAACGAGACCATCGGTAACGAAAGCCTGTGCAAACAACTGCAGAAAGCCCGCGAGGACGATAAGGTAAAAGCGGTGGTTCTGCGTGTGAACTCACCGGGCGGCAGCGCCCTGGCCTCCGAGATCATCTGGCGCGAGGTGGAGATCACCAAAGCCAAAAAACCGGTGATCGTTTCCATGGGTAACCTGGCCGCTTCCGGCGGATATTACATTTCCTGCGGGGCCAACAAAATTTATGCAGACCCGGGTACGCTGACCGGTTCCATCGGGGTGTTCGGTATGCTGTACAACGCACAGGGCCTGCTCAACGACAAACTGGGCATCCTCACCGATACCGTAAAAACAAACCGTTATTCCGACTTCTTCAGCTTTGCACGCAATATGGAAGATGCGGAGAAAACCTACCTGAACCGCAGCGTGAACGATATTTACCAGCTGTTCCTGAAACGCGTTTCGGACGGACGTAAAATGAGCGTGGCCAATGTGGACAGCATTGCACAGGGACGTGTATGGGCCGGCCGCGATGCACTGGGCCTGGGCCTGGTAGACGAACTGGGTACCCTGCAGGATGCCATTGCCGCCGCCGCCAAAGAGGTGAACGTAACGGATTATTCCATCATGACCCTGCCCGAATCGGGCGACTTCTGGCAGTCGCTCTTCGAACAGAAAGACAATACGGTGGACGCCTACATGAAGAAGAACCTGGGCGAAGGCTACAAGATACTCGAAGGGTTCCGCAGCCTGGAACAGACCAGGGGAGTACAGGCACGTATGCCGTTCAACATGGAGATCCAATAGTGTTTTTTCATAGATTAGCGCAGAGCGGTGTCGCCTTATGGCGGTACCGCTTTTTTGTTAAAGAGCGTTATAGCCCTTGCTGTGCGGAAAAAAATTGTACCTTCGGTTAGAGTTTGTTATGGTCAACTACTGGGTTAAACAATATCTGAAAACCTGCATGCCTGCCATACAGGCGCATTATTCCGATCCGGAAAAGCTGCAGATGCGTGTGTTCAAAGAGCTGATCGCGTCCGGGGTTTTTACACGTTTTGGCCGGGATAACGGTTTTGACCGCATACGCAGTTACGAGCAGTACCGCCGTTACGTGCCCATTCAGAATTACGATTCGCTCAAGGAGTACATCGCCGAAATGATGCTCGGCAAGTCCAATATCCTCTGGCCCGGCAACATCAACTGGTTCGCCAAGACCAGCGGCTCGGCCGAGGACAAGAGCAAATTTATACCCGTAAGCCGGCAGACCATCCAGGATTGCCATTACAAGGCCGGCAAGGACGTACTGGCCGTATATGCCAGTCAGCGCCCCGACACAAAACTCTTCCGCGGAAAAAGTATGATCCTGGGCGGCAGTAAGAAAGTACACGATATGAACGGGATGGCCCGTGTGGGCGATCTTTCGGCCGTACTGCTGAGTAATCTTTCGCCCATAGCCGAATATTTCCGTACGCCCCGCCGCAGCATTGCCCTTATGGACAACTGGGAGGAAAAGCTGGATAAAATGGTGGTTGACCTGGCCGACCGCAACATCACCAATATTTCAGGCGTACCTTCCTGGATGCTGGTACTGGCCAAACGCCTTATCGAATACAAAAAAGTATCGAACCTGCTCGAAGTATGGCCCAACCTGGAGCTCTTTGCCCACGGCGCCGTAAAATTCGACCCCTACCGCGAGCAGTTCAAAAAAATAATTCCCGCCGAGGACTTCTTTTACCTGGAGACCTACAATGCCTCCGAGGGCTTCTTTGCCCTGCAGGACCAGTTCGGCCGCAGCGATATGCTGCTGATGCTCAACTACGGCATTCTGTACGAATTTGTACCGGTGGACAGTATGAACGATCCCGAAGCCGTGGTATCCCTGTTCGATGTGAAACCGGGCGTGAACTACGCCATGATCATCAGCACCAATTCGGGGCTCTGGCGCTATATGATCGGCGATACGGTGCGTTTTACCACCACGTATCCGTTCCGCATCGAGATCACGGGCCGTACCAAGCATTTTATCAATGCCTTCGGCGAAGAGCTCATGATCGAAAATGCCGAAAAGGCCATTCACGAAGCCTGCCTGCATACTACGGCCTCCATTGTGGATTACACGGCCGCTCCGGTATATATGTCCGAAGCGGGTACGGGCGCCCACGAATGGCTGATCGAGTTTGACAAGGAACCCGAAGACATCGGACGTTTTGCCGAAGTACTCGATAATCACCTGAAAAAGCTGAACTCCGATTACGAGGCCAAACGCGTGGGCAACCTCACACTGCGTTTTCCGAAAGTACATATACTTCCCAAAGGTACGTTCAGCCGCTGGCTCAAATCCAAGGGCAAACTGGGCGGACAGCATAAGGTACCGCGCCTGAGCAACGAACGTAAATACGTGGACGAGATCCTGAAAATCACGGGCGAATGGACAGAATAGGCCTGTTTGCGGCTCTGTTCCTGTATACCCTTTGTATCCGCGCGCAGCAGCCTTTCCGTTTGTCGTACACATTTACGGCCCCGGCCGTGGAAAAAGTGTATGTGGACGAACTGGGTAATGTATATACGCAAAGTAAGTCCGAGCTGCGCAAGTACAACATGAACGATACGCTTTTTGCCCGCTATTCCGAACTGGGCAACGGCAATATCACCACCATGGACGTTACCAATCCCATGCGGCTTACGGTATTTTATGCGGATTTCAGCCGGGTGCTGATCCTCGATAATACGCTGAATTACCTGCGCAATACCATCGATCTGATGGAAGAGGGCATGGAACAGGTGCTGGCCGTATGTTCCTCGTACGACGGCGGCCTCTGGATGTACAACCGCGATAATTTTACCCTGCAGCGTTTTAACGTACAGCTGAAGCCCGATCGCAGCATTCCCAATCTCAATACGGTGATCAGTGCCGACTTTCGGCCGGAAATGATGCTGGAAAAAGAAAATGTACTATACATATACGACCGAGGTACGGGCATACACCTCTTCGATATTTACGCGGGGTACCTGAAAACATTGCCGCTGGCGGTGAACGGTACTTTTGCCGTGCTCGACAATTCGATCTACTGGGTAGATAAGAACGAACTGCACCGTTACAGCATGCAGCGATTTACCGAAGATACCTGGCCGCTCGCACCGCCCTCTGTATCAGCTTTTGGCCTGGGGCGTAAGAAAATGGCCCTGTATGCAGGCGGAAAAGTGTATGTCTACACAATCGAAAATTAACTATATTCGTACGCTCTCAAAAAAACAAACTTCCATATGTATATAGCTGTTGCCGGAAATATAGGATCAGGAAAAACCACATTGACAGGTTTGCTCGCCAAAAATTTCAAATGGGAACCACACTACGAAGATGTGGACGATAATCCTTACCTGAACGATTTCTACGAGGACATGCAGCGCTGGAGCTTTAACCTGCAGATCTACTTCCTGAAGAACCGCTTCTCCCAGATCGTGGATTTCCGCAAGAGTGGCCGCAACATTATCCAGGACCGTACCATATACGAAGATGCACAGATCTTTGCGCCCAACCTCAACGGCATGGGCCTGCTGTCTACCCGCGACTTCAATAATTACCTGGATATGTTCAACCTGATATCGCAGTTCATTGCCCCGCCCGATCTGCTTATTTACCTGCGCGCCTCGGTGCCTACGCTGGTACGTAACATACAGTCGCGCGGCCGCGATTACGAGAACAATATCCGCCTCGATTACCTGAAACGTCTCAACGAACGCTACGAGACCTGGATCAGCAGCTATACTGAAGGAAAACTGCTCATCATCGACGTAGACGATAACGCTTTTGCCACCAACCCCGAAGACCTGGGTAAGATCGTGGAAAAGATACAGGCAGAGATCAACGGCCTGTTCTGATGCTTCTTATTTTTTCAGGGGACATTCCACCACAATGATCTCCACGCGGCGGTTCATACGCATTTCCGATTCGGCGCGTGCATTGGGATAGACCATGCGTGCATTGCTGTACCCTTTGTGTTTCATATTGGCTGCGGGAATGCCTATACGCCGCATTTCCTTGTATACGGTCAGGGCCCGGTTTTCAGACAGTATCTGCAGGTCGTGGGGTGTCTGGGTGATCTGCATGCCGTAAGGGGCATTTACATGGCCGTGTATTTCGAAACAGTCGGTAGTATTGCCCCGGAGTTCTTCCAGGTAGCCGGCCAGTACCGCCTCGCTTTCGGGTAACAGGGCTGCCGAATTGGGGTAGAAGAGCAGGTTTTCCATACGCACGATCTTCTTTACCTGCACAGGTGTCAGGTAAGCCACGTAATTCTTTTTGGAAAGAAACACGGTAGTGTCTTTATAACCTTCTGCCTTAAAAGAGAAAGCCTGTTCCGAACCTTTTTTCTCACCCGGCGTACTGCTGAAGTTTTTGATCTTCTGCTGGCTGAGTATATCGCGCACCTCGATACCGAAGACCGGTTCCGTTTCATAAACGGGTTCTTCTTTTACAGGCTCCGGCAAGGAATACACGGGTGGTCTCTGGCAGATGATCAGTGTGGTACGGTCATTGTCGGTATCCGGGCTGTCCGGGTTAAGATCTTCACCAAACCATTTCATGTCAATATCCTTTATCATATGCGGCAGAGATTCAATTCTTGCATGAACCTTCCTTGCCCGCTTTTCACTCAGCTGCATGTTGTATTCGGCCGTTCCGGGACCGCTGCTGTAGGCCCGGATCTCTATATCATCGTACTGGTTCCAGTCAGCTTGGGGGAAATTTGCAGGTAATTCGGCCGAATTGTAGGCGAACACCACCCGGAAGGTATCCGTCTGTGCCTTTGCCATAGCGGAATACAGGGTCAGGCATAAGCTGAGGAAAAGATAGATGTGTTTCATGGGAGTTAAGTTAAAAAATGAAACGGGATTGAAGACATTATTATTATTTTCGCATGTAGAAAATGCACGAAGACTCTACCTTTTTAAGCGGATCCATCCTACAGGAAGACCAGGCCTTTGTATTGTACCATTTACCCGGTGCAGACATGCTGCAGGTGAGCCTTCTGGCCCCTGATGCCACGGCGGTTCCTCCCGCAGATGCCGCGTCTTTTGCCGTAGGCCGTTTCGATTGCTTTACACAGAGTGAACCCTGCTTTTTTCGTATACGGATCTCCTACAGCGTTTCCCCGGGAGAGTTCCGTCCGGAACAAAGCCTGGCCGGCCTGGGCATCGGACGCTATGAAGGCAGGGATTACGAAAAAGCACTTTTCTGCGCCAATGTAAACCGTGCGGTACAGGCCATGGAACGGGGCGAATTCCAGAAAGTGGTACTGTCCCGCCCGAAATGGAAGGCCGGGGTTTCTGCCAAACAAACGGGAACGTTGCTGCGCGAACTGTGCGCGGCCTATCCTTTGTCGTTCGTATGCCTTTTCCATCACCCGCAACTGGGCTGCTGGATCACGGCTACGCCCGAACTGCTGCTGAACCGCAGCGGCGATATCCTGCAAACCGTGTCACTGGCGGGCACCCGCGTTTCTGCGGAAGGAGCCGGGGCCTGGGGCAGCAAAGAACTGGCCGAACAGCAATGGGTGACCGATTATATACAGCATGTGCTGGAAGACAACGGGGTGCGTGACCTGGAACGCCAGGGCCCGGAGACCCTGAGAACCGGGCATATAGAACACCTGCGTACCCGTTTTTCAGGGCGTATCAGCAATAAAAATACCTTCGGCGAAGTGCTGAAAGCCCTGCATCCCACACCGGCCGTGGGCGGCGTACCCAAAGAACGGGCGGCCGCTTTTATCAGCGGACAGGAAGGGTACGACCGGCAGCTGTACTCCGGCTTTTGCGGCCCCGTAGATGCCGACGGCAGCGCCAGCCTGTTCGTACAACTGCGTACGGCACGCATTTACACCAACGGCACACTGTATTTTGTAGGCGCCGGTATTACGGCGGCGAGCCATGCAGAGGCCGAATGGGAAGAAACCGAGAATAAATACAGGATACTGGCACAATTTTTACAAAGCGAGTGAGCGAAAAGATCGGCATACACGAATTAGCGGCCCTATGCGCGGCCAATGGCATACGGCGTGCGGTGCTGTGCCCGGGGAGTCGCTGTGCCCCGCTTACCCTGGCTTTTACGGGCAACCCGGAGATCGAACTGTTCCAGGTGGTGGACGAACGCAGCGCGGCTTTCTTTGCCCTGGGCCTTTCCATGGCTTCTGCGGAACCCGTGGCCCTGATCTGCACCAGTGGCAGCGCCGTACTTAATTTTGCCCCCGCCCTGGCCGAGGCCTATTATGCCGATATTCCCCTGGTAGCCATTACGGCCGACCGTCCCGCCTGGAAAATAGGGCACCAGGACGGACAGGCGATCCGGCAGCCGGGTGTATTCGATAACTATACTAAAAAAAGCATCGCTGTGAACGGGGACTTTGTTTCCCCGGAGAAAGCTTCTGCTGCACTGGAAGAGATACAGCAGGTATTGCAGCAGGCCGTATCCGCGCCGGCGGGCCCGGTGCACATCAATATTGCCTTTGACGAACCGCTGTACGCACTGGCGGCGCCTTCCGTTCCGCTTCCGGAAAAAGCGGAATCGCCGGCTCCGGCAACACTTTCCGGGCTGGAAAAAGAAGAATTGCGGGCCTTGCTGGCACAAAAACCACGTATACTCATCGCCGCCGGGCAATGGGATCATTCGCCCGTTCTCCGGCAGGCCCTGGAAGCTTTTGCATCCCGCTACGCCGCGGTGATCGTAGCCGAAAGCCTGTCGAACCTCCCGAAAGAGGCCCCGCTGGTATATAATGCCAATGAGCTCCTGCGCGTGGTGTCCGCGGACGTACGTACACAGATGGAGCCCCAGCTGCTCATCAGTTTCGGCAAGGGAATGGTGTCCCGTGTGCTGCGCCGTTACCTTTCGGGGATCGCCGACCTGCATCACATACACGTGGATGCGGGCGCCCGGGAGATCGATACCTATGGGAAATTCAAAGCCGTATATGCCACGGAACCGGAACAATTCTTCCGCAGTCTTACAAGCGAAGGCCCTGCTGAAAGTGAGAGCTTCCGGCAGCTGTGGCTTAATAATTCCGCACAGGCAGAACAGAAAGCGGCGCAGCTGCTGGAGGAAGTTCCGTACAGCGATCTGCTGGCCTACCGTATGGTCTGTCGCGGGCTGCCTTCGGGTATCAGTCTGCATGTGGCCAACAGCATGGCCGTGCGCTATGTGAACCTGTTGCAGAAAGAGCTGCCTGCGGACATACGTATTTTCTGCAACCGCGGCGTAAGCGGCATCGATGGCAGTACCAGCACCGCCGTGGGTTTTGCAGCCTGCCGCCGGGACGAAGATGTATGGCTGCTGTCGGGTGACCTGGCTTTCCAGTACGACAGCAATGCCCTCTGGAATGCGCATGTGAGCAAACGCCTGCGCATGGTGGTATTCAACAACACGGGCGGAGGTATTTTCCGGGTGATCGACGGGCCTTCGCAACAGCCGGAAAAGCTGAACTATTTTGAAGCGCCGCTGCCCAGCAGTGCCGAACCTCTTGCCCTGCGCAGCGGAGCGGCTTATTTTGCAGCCCATGATGCCGCCGGTATTGCCGCCGGTATGGAATTTTTGCGTACACATTCGGGCGGTGCCGCAATTTTAGAGATATTTACACCCGCAAAAGAGAACGAAGACGTATTCAAGCACTTTATACAAAAACTGTCAGAACAGATATGAGAAATTGGCAAACCATCAAGGAATACAGCGATATCCGTTTCGAATTTTTCGAAGGCATCGCCAGGGTTACCATCAACCGGCCGCAGGTATACAACGCCTTCCGTCCGGAAACCAATAAACAGATGATCGAGGCTTTCGATATATGCCGTGAACGCCAGGACATACGCGTGGTGATACTCACCGGTGCCGGCGATAAGGCCTTCTGCAGCGGGGGCGATCAGAACGTAAAAGGTGTGGGCGGTTACATCGGCGAAGACGGCGTTCCGCGCCTCAATGTGCTCGACCTGCACAAGCGCATCCGCTCGCTGCCCAAACCCGTAATTGCCATGGTGAACGGCTATGCCATCGGGGGCGGACACGTACTGCACGTGGTGTGTGATCTTACCATTGCTTCCGATAATGCCCGTTTTGGACAGACGGGGCCCAAGGTGGGCAGTTTCGACGCCGGTTTCGGATCTTCATACCTGGCACGCCACGTAGGGCAGAAAAAAGCCCGCGAGATCTGGTTCCTGTGCAATCAGTATACTGCTGCCGAAGCGGAACAGATGGGCATGGTGAACAAAGTGGTGAGCCTGGCCGAACTGGAAGATACCACGGTAGAATGGTGCAAGACCATTATGAAACGTTCGCCGCTGGCCCTGCGCATGATCAAACGCGGCCTCAATGCCGAACTGGACGGACAGACCGGTATCATGGAATTTGCCGGTGACGCCACCCTGATGTACTACCTGATGGAAGAAGCCCAGGAAGGTAAAAAGGCCTTCCTCGAAAAACGCGATCCCGAATTCGGAAAATACCCGCTGTTCCCTTAAGAACACGGTTTTTATAAAATGGAAAAGGACTTCGTTATCAGCGAGGTCCTTTTTTTATGCATATAGTTTTACGGTCTTATTCGTCGTCTTCGTCCACCATGAAATCTTCCATTTCGCGGCGGTCTTTTTTGGTAGGGCGCCCGGCGCCGGGATCACGGCGTACCACGGAAACGAACTTCAGCGATTCCAGCTTCAGAATTTCTGTTTCGGGCGTAATGTCTTCCACGAACTGTTCGGCCAGTTTGGGCGAAACCCTTGAGTTCGGGAAGGCCAGTACGCGGTAGCGCCGGGTGATGGGCCCTTTTTTCATTTCCAGCGTGTCGCCCACTTTCAGTTCCCGGGCGGGTTTTACGTTATCGCCATGCAGTTTTACCTTGCCTCCGTTGCAGGCGTCGGTAGCCATCGTGCGGGTCTTGAACAGACGCACGCACCACAGGTATTTATCAATGCGCATTGGTATCGTATCTCCTTATTTTACCACCAGTTTTTTGCTGGTCTTATGTTTCCCCGAGAGTATCTCAACGGTGTACAGGCCGGCCCGCCATCCGCTTACGTCCAGGGTATGATTCTTGATATTGCTTACTTTCTGTGTGTATACTTTTTTACCGTCGATGCCGTAAATACTGATCTCTGTGGCAGGCAGCAGCTGGTCGCTGTACAGGGTTACGGATTCCGAAGCCGGGTTGGGGAAGAGGTTCACACTGATCCCGGCTGCTTCACCCGGTTCCAGGCCAATGTACGGATCGGTATTGATAATGGTGTTCTGTACCGGTATTTCCCATATGCCGCGTCCATAGGTAGATGCGCGCAGGCGGGCAAAGGCGGGGGCAATTTCCAGCTCGGTCACCGATACGTTGGGCAGACTGTCGCCGTACACTTCCCACTGACTCATGGTCTTGTCGGTGAAATATACGCCGAGGTCAGTACCGATGAACAGCCCGTTTTCGGCGCTGCGTTCGGTCTCGATACAGTTTACCGATACATTGGGCAGGTTCAGCGTGATATTCTGCCAGGTCTGTCCGCCGTTCTCACTTTTAAATACCTTGTTGGCGGCTGAATAGCCCGATAAGGTCACGTATACGATCTTCGGGTTCCAGTCGTCCACGGCAATATAGGACACGCGAACGGCCGATCCCGGCGAGGTAACGGGCAGGCCGGCCGTAATATTGGTCCAGTTGTTGCCGAAATCTTCGCTTATGTACACCCTGCGGGGCGATGATGCATATACTACCGACATGCTGTTGTCGCACACCGAAATGCAGTTGATATCGGCACTGGCCTCAAAAACGGGCGAAACTTCCGTCCAGGCAAAACCACCGTCGGCCGACTGGTATACTTTATCGAAACCGCCGTACATCAGGTCCGGGCTTTGCGGTACCAGGGTATAGGGCGTTACCCAGGGGCCGGTGACCGGGCTGCCGAGGTTCACAAAGGAAAAACCGCCGTCGTCGCTGCGGTTCAGGCTGCCGAACTGGTAGGTGGTGTACAGGATATCGGCATCGGTAGGGTGGGTCATGGCTTCCATACCGTCGCCACCGGTACCATGCATCCAGCCGGTGGGGCGCATTACCTTGGAACCGTTGTCCTGGGCCCCGGAAACCACGAGATTGGGATTCAGGTTCGAGGTACTCAGCCTGTAAAACTGGGTCACGGCCATATCGTTGGAATACAGCAGCCATATCTGGGTCTCGGGTCTGTATTCGAATACGCCGCCGTCACAGCCGGTCCACATGCGGTTGGTAATGGGGTGAAAGGCCAGGTGGTGAATATCGGCATGTACATACGGAGTAGCGGCCGCACCGGTCCAGTGCCCGATGATCTGGAACGTACTGCCGCCGTTGGTACTGCGCCAGATATTGATGCCGCCCACGATCAGGAAATTGGGATCGGTGTTCGAAACGGCGATGTCCAGGTCGTACCAGGCCTGTCCGCCGTTATCGAGTCCGTCGGCATCGTAGCCCAGCAGGTTCGGGAAATTGTGCATCTGTGTCCAGCTCTGGCCCTGGTCGGTAGTGCGTATGGTAGCGCCGTAGGAACTGCCGTTGGCCATTACCACGTAGGCATACATGCTGTCGGCAGGTGTAACGGCCAGTTTCATGCGACCGGTAACCGTGGGGAAGCCATTGTTGATGATGGTCCAGCTGGCTCCTGCGTCGGAACTGAAGCGGATGTCATTGTCTGTAACGGCGTACAGTTTATGGTAGTGGCCGGGTACGAATTCCATATCTTCTACCGAAACGTTCAGGAGCGGGGTCCAGGTGGCGCCTGCATCGGTAGATTTGCTGATACCGCTGGTGGTAGCGGCGTACAGCATAGAGGTATCCTGCGGGTTCATGAGCAGGCGGGTAACGGTACTGCCGGAAAACTGTCCGAAACTCAGTCCCGTGGGGTTCCAGGTAGTGCCGCCGTCGGTCGATCTCAGCACGCCCATCGAATAGGAATCTCCCGCATCCCGGTCGCCGGAGGCCACGTAAATGGTCTGGGGATTCAGCGGGTTGATGACGATATCGCTGGTGCCGATGGAATTGAGAAAGTCGAAGTTCGATTCCCAGTTCTGTCCGCCGTTATGGCTGATCCAGAGCCCGCCCGAAGGCGCTGCGGCGTAAATGGTATTGCTGTCGGTGGGGTGAAAGGCCACGGCATTGATGCGGCCGATCCCTTTGGTATTGGAAACGCCGGAAGGTGCGGTAAGCGGGCCGATGTTCTTCCAGACACTGTTGATGGACTTGGATTGCGGCATTCCCCTGTGCGCTGCCAGGGCATTCAGCAGCACTTCGGGTTTTACATAACTGCCGTCTTCGGCCAGGCGGTTTTGTGTGAACCATTCCCAGCGCTTGTACTGTTTTATGCCGCTGCCCTTCGAATGCAAAGGATTGCGGGTGCCCCAGTACTCCTCAAACGCTTTTTGTTTTTCGGCAAAGCCGGCGTTGCTTTTCCAGACCCTGATCCAATCCGGTGTCTGGGCAACGGCGCTCAGCATGCCGCTACTCAGTGCGAGAAGTAAAATGCTTTTCTTCATTGTGTGTATTTATGCGTAGTAAATATACGAATTGAAAAAGAAATATCCCCTGACGGTCCGGTCCGGTTTAGCGGTAACGGTCGATCAGTATCTGGATAAAACGTTTCAGATCGCCTCCGGCCAGGGTTTCGTACTCCATGGCGTATTTGTCCTGCTTGTTATTGTACTGCAGGAAATTGATGAAGAGGGCATTGTTCGGGATCTTTTTCGGGTTACGCAGTCCGGCAAAGGCCTGCGGATCATGAAAGGGAACATCGTTGAGCCCGGATAGGATGCGGAGGATCATGGTGGTCTTGTGCAGTTCTTTTTCTTCGTCGGGCAGGGGCGCAATGGCGTGGTACAGGCTGTCGAGACGGGTGGCACCCTGCAGCATGGCACGGGCCAGCATTTCATAATCTTCCTGTTCGTTCTTATACTGGCGGTACTGCGGGGAGTTCACGCCGTATTTAGAGGCCAGGAACAGATAGGCTCCCTTATCGCCGATGAAATTGGCCAGGTTTTCGCTTTCTTCGGTATCGCCCGGGATAAAAACGGTGCCGTGCGAGAGTTCGTGGATCAGTACATTGGCCAGGTCGCCTTCACTGCCGTCGAGCATACTGCTGAGTATGGGATCGCGCAGTTTGCCCAGCGTACTCCATGCATTTACCTCACGGATGCGGGTATCGTAGCCTTGTGCCTGCAGGTCGCGTTCTTCCTGCTCGGCCGCGTCGCGGGTAAAAAAGCCTTTATAGCTTACCGCCCCGGTAATGGGAAATTTCCAGGTCTTGGGGCGGAGTGCATATTTTTCACAGGCCGTTACCACCCAGAGCAGCGGTTTGTTCTGCTGATCGTAATACGTAGTATAGTTGCGGTTTTCGGTAAGCAGGAGGGAGTCGAAGGCAAACCTGCGTATTTCCAGGGCCAGGTGCAGGCGCGACTTTACGCTGTCGGGCACCGCCGGATCGGCCAGTACCTTGTTCACCGGTTTGGCGCACCAGATGATCTTGCCCTGTCCTTTGGCAAGGGAAAGCAGGTAGGAGATCATATCGCCCTGTGCTGCGGCCGACGTAGTGAACAGCAGCAGGAACAGATCGATGAATAAAATACGCTTTAAACGGTACGTTTTATGCATAAAAAAACCGCGTGTGGTACGCGGTTTTAAATATACGAAGTTTTTACAGTTTTATTATCTCCAGTTCCCGTTTGTGGTAGGCTCCTGTAATGAACCCAGCTTGATAAGGCTGTCCGGAACGGTCTTATCGAACTTCTCGCCCAGCGATTTCAGGAATATGTTAAAGTTAGCGGTAACCAGTATGGTAGGTTGTTTTGCCGTGCTGTCGCCGCCGTCGCCGATGATGTAATCGGTGGTCATGGCAAATTTATCGCCGTTGGAGAACGGTATATAGGCCAGGGAATCGATCGGGTAGCCGGGGAAAGAGAAGGCATAGCTGCCCATAACCGGAACCTCTATGGTATCGCGGATCACCTTACCGGTAGCTACGGCCACGGAGTCATCGGCATTACCTTCCATACGCAGGATACGCAGTTTGCCGTTTTTGATGAAGTCGATCAGCGTAGGGAAATCCTTCGCATAATCTTTATAACGTTCCTTGTAAGCCAGCTGACCGGCACGGATCACTTCCAGGCGTTTCTTTACAACATCGTAACGTTCGGCCGACTGGCGGGTGAACTGGATATCGTTGGTAATGGTCTTGTAGTTGAAATACGTATAAACGAATATAAGGGGAACAAATATGATTGCCAGAATGGTGGCCACTTTTCCCCGGATAATGTTGGCGCTGAGCAGGATCATGATCACAGCCGTCCCGAACATACCGATACCTGCCATCAGGTAAAAGAAAGTCTGTGGTTTACCTGGGTTCAGACCTGCGAAAATGAAGAGCAGGCTGACGATAAGTATAACCAGGGGAAACAAATAGCGTGCTAAGAACAATCTCATAATATATCTGTTGTGTTTATTTTAGTTCTTTATCGAAAAACAGGCTCAAAAATATAAACATTCACACACTGTACAAGATTTTTTTTAAAAAAACGTCCCCCCGGATCCTAATTGTCGATCCGATTTGATAACGTGGGAAAGCATTCTTTATTTTGTGCCGGCTTATCCCAAGTTATTATGGAAACATTATTCACTCCCGGCCGTATCTGGTTCACCCTCATTTTTGCCGGCTGTTTCGCGCTGGTACTCGTTTTTGCGTATTGGAAAGACATTAAGATACACCGTAAATATTTCAAAAATGCCTGGGTGGTACTGCTGGCGGTATTGCTGTTCCTGGCCATCTTCCTGTTCCTGAAACGGAAGTTCATCGGGGTTTAACGCATGAGCAGGGTGCGGATCTCGGACGTGATCATGGCTGTTGCGCCCCACACGTGCCCTATGGAAAAATTAAAGTAGGGATAGTTCTTTATAATGCCTATCGACGTGGGTATGTTCCCCGATTCAATGCGTTCTTCCTCGAAAAGTTCCTCTACGGGCAGGTGCAGTATGGCTTCCACCTCTATGGCATCGGCCGCAAATTCGGGTTTATGGTCGCTCAGGGCCAGGTAGGGACTTACCAGGAAATTGCTGGGCGGAATATACACCTGGGTCAGGGGAGCGGTGAGCAGCAGATCGGTACGGGCAATGTTCACTTCTTCGCAGGCTTCGCGTATGGCCGTATGTAAAAGGTCGGGATCGCCTTCTTCTTTTTTGCCGCCCGGAAAGGATATCTGCCCGGAATGTACGCCCTGGTACTCGGGACGCTTCATCATGCACAGGTAAAAATTGTCTTTATCCGGGTAGAGCAGGGCCAGTACGGCGCCCAGCCGCGGACGGATCTGTCCCGAACGCAGGTGTTCCTCTGCCGAAAGCCGGGCCATGGGAGCCATGATCTTCTGGGAGGGAAAACCGCCTTCGCCCTGTTGAATGCGGGCTTCTATCTTTTCTAATTTATCCGTTAATTCCTGGAATGAGAACATAAGGAATCTTCAGAGCTTTTTACTGTAATTGTCCAGGTAGTTGCGTTCGTCTTCCTGCAGGCTGTCCATGCCGTTGCGCAGTATTTTTTCCAGCAGGTGATCCACGTATTCCTGCGGCGAAACGATCTCTTCCTCGGTCTTCACCGTACTTTTTTCGGGCTGCGAAGGGCCGTGCAATACGGGTACGATGCGTTTTTTCTTTTTCACCGGCTTCAGCGAACCCGGGTGTACATTGCCCCGGCGTATGGCCGTTGCAAAGAACATACCACTGAGCATACCGCCCAGGTATTGCAGCTGCAGATCGGCAAATTTGCCCGCCACCAGGAAAATAATGCTGATGGCCGGAAGCGCCATGCCTACGTATTTGAGTTTTACGGGGAATAATCCGTAGAAACGGACCACCTTGAGCGGTATATAAAAGGTAGATGCCAGCAGCAGGGCCATGATACCGCCGCTGGAACCGCAGGTGTACGCGGGTATGTTCAGTCCGCCGGCAAAAGGCAGCGAAGTAAGCAGTACGAGGAACACGGCGCCCGTGATATTACCCAGGATGAACAGGGGGAACACTACTTTGCGGCCCAGCAGGTTGGAGGTGAGCGAGGAGAAAATAAAGTATCCGCCCAGGTTGATCAGCAGCAGGATGGGATTTTCGTGAAAGAAGAAAAACGTGAAAAGGGTCCAGGGCCTGTGCCAGAAATCGGTAAAATGGGTAGGCAGGTACACATAGTCGCGCAGGAAGGACTGCACTTCGGGCATACCTGTACTGGACGGCAGCGACGAAATTACATAGCAGGCCACCAGCAATACGGGAATAACCATATGCAACCGGAAACGCGCCTGTCGTTTTTGAGCTTTGTATCGCCTGAATATAGCCATCAGCCAGTGTACTTACTATATAACGTATAAAGTTACTAAAAATTTTTCCAATACAGGCGGCCTTTTTTACGCCAGTAGAGGAGTATGAGCAGACCGGTGAGCGCTCCGCCGATATGGGCAAAGTGGGCCACATTATCGCCGGCCTGGTTTGCAAAGCCGGCCACCAGGTCAAAACCGATGAGGATCATTACCCAGTATTTGGCTTTGAGCGGCAGAAAAAAGTTGATGTACACCACGTTGTTGGGAAACATGAAACCGTAGGCCAGCAGCAGTCCGTAGAGGGCCCCGGAGGCACCTACCATGGCCGAAGGCTGCTGCGAACCGCTAAGGTACAGGTAGCCGAGGTACAGCCCGGCAGCCCCGAGGCCGCATATCAGGTAGTACACCAGGAATTTCTTCTCTTTCCAGTAGTTTTCTACCACGGCGCCGAACATCCATAACCCGAACATGTTAAAGAACAGGTGAAAGAAATCGGCATGCGTGAACATATGTGTAATGAACTGGAAAGGCACCTTCGACAGCGCCAGGTTATAGCCGTAATGCAGCAGCACCTCGTCGGGCAGGGTCTGCAGTATGGGGTAGCGCAGCGGGAAATACATTTCTATAAATTCGCTGAATGCGGGTATCAGTCCCGCCAGGAAAACAAGTCCGTTTATAATAAGTAAGTTCAGTGTAACCGGTGGAAAAGACCGGAATCCCATGCCTCTGTCGTTCGTATAATCCATAAAGCAAATTTATGGGCATTTCATAAGGTTAACAACTCTTTTTTATTTTTTCAGTTTATCGGCAAAAACGGCGCGGAATTTATCCATTTTCGGACGGATCACGGCCCGGCAATAGGGCTGTTCCCCGTTCTCGGCATAATAATTCTGATGGTAGTCCTCGGCCGGGTAAAAATTGACCAGGGGCGAGATCTCCGTTACAACCGGTGCGGAAAAGGCGCCCGAGGCGTCCAGTTTCTTTTTATACGCTTCGGCCAGCTGCTGCTGTTCGGGCGAGTTGTAGAACACGGCGCTGCGGTATTGCGTACCGATGTCGGCACCCTGCTGGTTCAGCGTGGTAGGGTCGTGCGTCTGCCAGAACACCTCCAGCAGTTCGCTGAACGAGATGGTGTCGGGGTCGTAAACCACCTGTATCACTTCGGCATGCCCGGTACGGCCGGTACATACCTCGCGGTACGACGGATTTTTTACCGTGCCCCCGCTGTAACCGCTGGTCACTTTCTGTACCCCTTTCAGTTCCTGGAAAACGGCTTCCACACACCAGAAGCAACCTGCCCCGAAGGTGGCCGTGTCCGTATTTCCCGTTATATGTATATCCATAGTTTCTGTAAGATTTTTTTGCCGGTTGCCGGCAGCATTGCTTTCTTCCTTCGTCCCGCAGGATAAAAGGAGGAAGAACAGGCCCGGAATTGCGTGTCGGATCATCATAGCTAAGTAACAAACAAGTTTTTATTTTGTGTATAAAAGTTACGTTAAAGTTGAGTTTACGGATTTTGAAAACAGAGGAAATGCAGGCACAATTTGGGCGTGTCATTATATTTTATTTACTTTGACCTTGCACTTGAGTAACAAAAAATTTATGAGAAAGTTATTATTAATTCTGGCTCTGCCCTGCTTATTGCTGGCTTCCTGCGACAAAAAAGAGGTTGTTTCATCGGCTACGCCGAACACTTCAACAACAGATCCTGCACCTGTCGCGAAAACAACACCTACTACCGGTTCTGTAATTTATGACCGCCTTGCGTTCGTTCAGCTGCCTATTGAACAGCAGAAAGAACTGTACAACGGAATGACCCCGGAAAACCGTTACGAACTGTGGAAGGACAAGATCCGTAACCTGCGCGAAATGGCAACATTCGATGCCGATCAGGTCGCTACCATCAACGAACTGGACAACCGCATCACGTACAAGGAGTTTGATATTACCAGTGAGGAATACCAGACTTTCATGAGCGATTTTATGTCCGGTTTTAACCTGAAAGCCCGTCAGTACTTCTCTATTGAGCAGCTGTACTACGCTTTCGGTAGCCTGGAAGACTACAATGCCGTAGCCGCCGGTCCCCAGCCTCCGGTGATCGACCGTATCAAAAACTGTAACTGCAGCAAGGCCGTAAACCTCTGCGGTACCCAGGTAGCCTGTGCAGGCAGCTGCGCCGGCAGTGAGATCGGTTGCGGTTATCTCTGGTTATATTCCTGCAACGGTCGTTGCGACTTTTCACAATAGGCCATCGTACGCCGGTTATCCCGGCCTGCCGCCCTGCTTTCCGGAACACCATTAACCTATGAATAAAGCGGTCTCGGTACTTCTTGTAGGTATCCTGTTCTTTATCATCAGCATCAGTGTACATTCCGTAGAGAATTATACGGTGACCTGCATTGTGCTTATTTTCCTGGCACTTATCGGGAGTCTCGGTACCTACCGCCTCCGTAATTACCTGGGAAATATGCACTGGCTGCTGCCTATGCCGGTAGCCGTGTTTTACCCTGCCGTGTATTTCCTGTTGCAGTACGTTGCTGAAGAATCGCCTTCCATCTACTGTTTTGTGTTCTCCACGCTGCATGCGCTGTCGTATGTACTTTTCTGGTACGTACTCAAAGCGGGCAAAAGCAGGATACGCACCGCCGTTTTCCTGCTGCTTACCCTGATGGCACTGATCGCTACGGCGTATTATTTTTCGTCGCTGTACTCGTCCTACGCACACCAGCGCGAAACACATATCGAACTGCCGAGCTTTTCGCTGCTGAATACAAAAGGCGATACGCTGGACTCTAAAGAGCTGTTCGAGAATAAGGTAGTGGTGCTTGATTTCTGGACCATCCACTGTAAACCCTGTCGCGAAGCGCTGCCTATGCTGCAGGACCTGCGTACGATCTATGCCGACGAGGACGTCGTAAAGATCTACAGTGTAAATACCGGTAAAGAGGACTCCATGAAGGAAATGAAGGCCTACCTGAGTGAGGCCGGCGGCGAAATAGCCGAAGAACACGTGCTGTACGATCTGGATTCGCGGATGAGCAGTTTCCTCAACATCAGTTATGTGCCGCGCTACTGCATTATCGGTAAGGACGGGGCTATTCATTTCGAGAACCAGGGTTTCGTACGTGTAAATTCACTGCATTACCGCCAGTGGTTCGAAGAACGGATCGATATTCTGCTGGTCCGCTAAAAACCATACGATAAAACATTTTTCAACATACCTGCAAGGGTATGTTTTTTTTCTTATATTTGATATCAAATTGATATTATATGAATACTAAATCGCAAACTTCGCCCGAAAAAGCATTCAAACCCATGAACGGTGCCGCCGTATTCCTGCTGATGGTAGTGGGGCTGGCCGTATCCGTATACCTTTTTATCGGGGGACTGGGCCTGGAATGGCTGGGTATAACCCTGATGACCCTGCTGTTCCTGCTGATGCCCGGTTTTTTCGTGGTAGATCCCAACACTTCGCGTGTGATGATATTCTTCGGCACCTATAAAGGCACGGTAAAAAAGAACGGCTTTTTCTATGCCAACCCGTTCATGGGCAAGCGCAAGGTATCCCTGCGTGCGCGTAACCTGGAGACCCAGGCCATAAAGGTGAACGATAAGATGGGTAACCCCATTATGATCGGTACCGTGGTGGTATGGAAAGTGGAAGATACCTTCAAGGCCATTTTTGAAGTGGAGAAATACGAGGAGTTCATCAAGACCCAGAGTGAATCGGCCATACGTCAGCTTGCCGGGGCCTATTCCTACGATAACCTGGAAGATGAACACGCGACCATCACGCTGCGCTCCGATGCCAAAGAAGTAAACGAACTGCTGGAGCAGGAAATTGCGGCCCGCCTTGTGATCGCCGGTATACACGTGATCGAGGCCCGTATTACGCACCTGGCCTATTCTTCGGAAATTGCCGGAGCTATGCTGCAGCGCCAGCAGGCCACCGCAGTGGTAGCGGCCCGCCAGAAAATTGTAGAAGGCGCCGTGGGTATGGTAGAGATGGCGCTGGACGAACTGAGCAAAAAGCAGATCGTACACCTGGACGAAGAACGTAAGGCCGCCATGGTAAGCAACCTGATGGTGGTGCTCTGCTCGGATAAAGCCGCCAGTCCGGTGGTGAATACGGGAACTCTATACTAATATTCAGATGGCTGATAAAAAGAAATCCTTTGTACTCCGTATGGATGAAGAACAGTATAAGCTGCTCGAGAAATGGGCTGCCGACGAGTTCCGTAGTGTCAACGGTCAGCTGGAGTACATTCTGCATAAAGCGTTGAAGGATGCGGGACGACTGAAAAAATCGAAATAAAAACGCCTGGATATAAATTTGTCAGGTGCCTTTCTCCCGGGGAAGGCATTTTTTTTGCGTGAAAGATATCCGGAATGCAAATAGTCTACTAATTTTGTGGACTAATAAATAAATAGAAATGCAAACAGAATGTCCCATATCCGGGGAACGGGTGAATGAGCGTGTGGTGCGTACCGTGGCCGCACAGGTATTGTTCCTGCTGCTGGCCGGTTTTTTCCTGGACCAGCCCTGGATCTTCGTGGTCCTGGCCTTTGATTTTGCCGAACGCACCTGGCGTGGCGGTACCTATAGTCCGTTGCGTGCGCTGGCGGCCCTGCTGGTAAAATGGTCGGGTGCGGCGCCTGTGTTTACGGATGCGGCACCGAAGAAATTCGCCGCCGGGGCAGGCATCCTGTTTTCGGTACTGATGGCCGTTTTTCTTTATTTTGAATGGAAATGGGCCTCCATCGTTACCGGGGCTGTTTTCGGTATTTGCGCCCTGCTGGAAAGCGCCGCGGGCTTCTGCGTAGGTTGTTATGTATACAGCTGGCTGCGTCGTTTTCGCCTGATCGCATAGGAGAGCGCCCTGCTTTTTTAGGCAAAGCGCCGAAATGGATGTATTTTTGCCCCATGATGTTACAGCAGGATACCATTGCCGCCATTGCCACGCCTCAGGGAGCGGGTGCCATAGGCATAATACGCATCAGCGGGCCGGCCGCCTTCGATATTGTACAGGCCGCCTGGAAGGGCCGTAACCTGAAAGAGGCGGCTTCCCATACCCTGCACCTGGGTACCCTGCTCAATGCAGACGGAGAACCGCTCGACGAGGCCGTGGCCAGCCTGTTCCGCGCGCCGCGTTCCTATACCATGGAAGATACCATCGAGCTGTCCTGTCACGGTTCGTCCTATATCCTGCAAAAAGTGATGGAACGCCTGTTGCAGCTGGGCGCCCGTACGGCCGAGCCGGGTGAGTTCACACAGCGGGCCTTTCTCAACGGTCGTTTCGATCTTTCCCAGGCCGAAGCCGTGGCCGATCTCATCGCCTCTTCCTCACAGAAAAGTCACCGTATAGCCCTGCAGCAGATGCGCGGCGGGGTGAGCAACGATATAAAGGCCCTGCGTGAAGAACTGGTACATTTTGCCTCGCTGATCGAGCTGGAACTCGATTTTGGCGAAGAAGACGTGGAGTTTGCCGGTCGCGAAGACCTGCTGCGGCTCATTGCAAAGATCGACACGCATATACGAAAACTGATCCGTTCCTTTAAACTCGGAAATGCCATTAAGAACGGCGTTCCGGTAGCGATCGTGGGCAAACCGAATGCGGGAAAAAGCACCCTGCTGAACGCCCTGCTGAACGAAGAAAAAGCCATTGTAAGCGATATTGCCGGCACTACCCGCGACGTAGTGGAAGACATCCTGAACATCGACGGACTGCAGTTCCGCCTGATGGATACGGCCGGTCTGCGCGAAACGTCGGATACCATCGAGGCCATCGGGGTACAGCGTACCTACGAGCGTATGCGCGGCAGCAGCATCATCCTGTACGTTTTTGATGCCGGTACCGATACGCCTGCCGAAGTACGAAGCGTATACGAAAATTACCGGAAGGAATACCCGCTGGCCGAAATTATCTGTGTGGCCAATAAGACCGATCTGCTGGCCGACCGGGAATACACGGCGGATTTTCCTGTACTGCGCATTTCTGCCCGCGAAAAGCAGGGCATCGAAGCCATCCGGGAGGCATTGCGCACAGCGGCCGGCACCGAGGGCTACGGCGAAAGCGATGTGATCATCAGCAACCTGCGTCACGTGCAGGCCCTGGACCGCTCGGCCGATTTCCTGGACCGCGCCCGCACCGCCATCGAAAGCGGACTTTCCGGAGACCTGGTGGCCATGGACATCCGTACCGCCCTGCGCTACCTGGGCGAGATCACTGGCCACGTGGACGTAGAAGAACTGCTGGGGAATATCTTCAGTAAGTTTTGTATCGGGAAGTAGAAATAAAAGATGTACATGGGATCCCTCTTAGGACAGTTTTACACGAGAATTAAAGGCTCACAGGAAAACATTGCCTCCGAAGGGCCTGCGTATTCTGCAACGTTCATCCGCCGCAAGACTGGCATTAAGTAAAATCATTCAGGCCGATTGCGGAGGTATTTTTCGAGGACATCAGCTATCGTATGCCCGACATTAAGGGTAAGACCGTTTATAACGAATTGCTGATGCAGTTGAGAAAAGAATGATTTGTCAATAACAATGATGAACGACGCTTCGTTATCATGAGCCTTTCCATAATTTTCGTAAACTTGTGCTATTATTAAAGAGGCCATGCCATTGCAAGCATTATTACAGGAATTAGACACACTAAAAGCGGAGCTGGGCAAGTTCCGTTCGCTGGATAATGCCAGGATTCAGGAGGCTTTGGCCATCGAGTACACCTACGAGAGCAACCGCATAGAGGGTAATACGCTTACGTTACAGGAAACCCAACTTGTCATAGAAAAAGGGCTTACGATTGGCGGCAAGCCGCTCAAAGAGCATCTGGAAGCCATCAACCATAAGGAAGCGATAGATTTTATCGGTGAACTGGTAAAACAGGATGCGGTGCTGGACGAGCGTACATTGAAGCAAATTCACGCCATCATTCTTAAAAGCATTGACCGGGAAAATGCGGGTGTTTATCGTAAAGTTCCCGTACTGATTTCAGGCAGTACCCACACACCGCCCCAACCATACCTGCTGCAAAAGCTGATGGAGGATTACTTTGTGTTCTACAATGAAAGTAAAGGTACTTTACATCCCGTAGTATTGGCTGCCGAAATGCACGAACGCTTAGTAACCATACATCCGTTTATTGACGGCAACGGACGTACATCAAGATTGGTGATGAACCTGATTCTGTTGCAACACGGATATCCCATAGCCAACATTCGGGGCGATGCCGAAAGCCGTCTGAAATACTACGATGCGTTGGAGCGGTCGAGAGAGGATAACAAGACGGCCTTTATTGAACTGGTAGCCGAGGCCGTGAGGCAGACAACGGAGCGGTTGTTGAATCTGGCCAAATAGTTTTTTACTGTCTTTGACCTATCCTAATCCTTTATTTACGCAGTTTTTGTTTCATTTTTGCTACTTGGAATCAGAGTCGTTTCAGCAAATTTATACAGGAGTTGGGATAGGCAGATTTGGTTCAAATTCTGTATCGGAAAGTAAAAAAGAACAATCTGGGTGATGGAATCACGGTATGTCCTCTCCTTTACAACCCGGCAAAAGTATCCGTTTCAATAGGTATAATTGCCTGTTTTTGGGGGGTAAAAGTCTCTGCGGCGGCGAAGGAGCATGGTTTGCATCTATCTTAGTTCAATACAAATTATTTAAACGTTTACGTATGAAAGACCGTTCTTTATACCTGGGGGGACTTTTAGGCTTTCTGGCCTGCAGTCTGCTTTTTATGTTTACCGGCTGCCCGGACCCTGCCGGTACTCCGCCCTCCTTTACGCCGATCGGTAAAGTGTTCGTCCCTGAAAGTCTCGCCAAAAGAGATATCGCACGCTTTGCACAGCTTTGCAATACAGAATATGACAGCTTTCCACTGCGGGGCTTCACGATGAACTCATCAGACCTGTACCGGATCATGGACTCTCTTGTAATTCCGGAGTCGAACCAGGTGCAGGTTCGCGGCTACATCGCCCTGGATACCACAAACACCTATAAACTGTACCTGGTCGGGGCCCGGGCAGTAGGAACAGGTGTAGATCCGGTGGGATCAAAAGACACACTTATACACTACGAGAATACCCTGGGTGTGCTGGACCTCAATGCACCCTGTCCCAACACCTGTGATCTCAAAAGTCCCCTGCTCCGGGCAGGCTTACCCATAGAAGGTCTATCCATTGAAAAATGACCTTATCCAAAGTCATCATCATCGGTTCGCATTTCCCGATCCTGCTTACAGCGGTATACGCAGCTTTCTGCTACCGCCGGCTGGACCGGGAACTGCGGCTGTTTTCCCTGTTTGTTTTCTTTTCTGCCATCGTACAGGGCATTTCACTGCTGCTCTGGTTCCGCAGCATCAATAACCTGCCGCTGCTGCACGTATACACAGCCCTGGGCTTTATGTTGCTGGCCCTGTTCTACCGGGAACTGCTGCGCAATTTTATCGATAAACGTATCATCGAGGCGGCAGCTCTGCTTTTCCTCCTGTTCAGCATAGCCAATACCCTGTTCCTGCAGCCGCTCAGCACGTTTAATTCCTATGCACTCAGCGCTGAATCGGTACTGGTGGTCATCCTGTCGCTGTTTACCTATATGCTGCTGCTGGACAATACGGTAAAGGAACAGCGCCGGGCGCAGATCAGCAGCCTGCACTGGATCAACTCGGGCCTTTTCGTATATTACTCGTCCAACCTCATTATTTTTTATTTCGGCGATCTCATCACACACTCTTTCCCGAAAGATCTGAACCGTTATACCTGGATACTGCACTCGTTCTTTTCCGTGGTAATGTATATTTGTTTTTTTACCGGATTATGGAAACGGCCGAAAAGATAAATTTCCTGTCAGCCCTGCTGCCCCTGGCCCTGGTGATCTTTATCATTGCGGCCGGGGTGGTGCTGCTTAACCAGCAGTTCCGCAAGAACCTGTTCCGCCAGAAACTGGCACAGGAACAACTGAAAAGCCGTTACCAGCGCGAGTTGCTGCAGTCTGCCATTGCTGCGCAGGAAGAAGAGCGCCGGCGTATTGCACGCGACCTGCACGATGAGCTGGGGGCCATTCTGTCCATTACCCGCATGCACCTGGTACAGCTGGAAAAAACGTACGCCACGGACCCCGCGAACACCGGAGCCGCCCTGAACAATATCCGGCAGCTTACTGAAGCTTCCCTGGCCAATATGCGCCGCATCAGCCGGCAACTGATGCCCCTGCACCTGGAGGGACAAGACCTTGCCGAAGCGCTGGAAACCCTGGCCGTACAGGTAAATGCAACCGGGAGCGTGCAGCTGAACCTCCGCGAAATAACCCCGCTGCCCGCACTGGGCTGGCCGCTGAAACTGGCCATGTACCGCATACTGATGGAACTGCTGAACAATACGCTGACACATGCACAGGCCGGTGAAATTGAAATACAGCTCGATGCCGCTGCCGGCTTCCTGCACTGCCTGTATACGGACAATGGCACGGGTCTGCCGCCGGGTACGGTATCGGGCGGACTGGGCCATAAGAATCTGGAAGGCCGGGTGAGCGTACTGAACGGCAGCCTGGAAATGGGGAACCGGCCCGAAGGTGGTTTTTTTGCGCGGATATGCATACCGCTGCCGGGGGAATAAAACAGGATGCGTATATTTACAGATCATCCACACCCATAACGTATACACCCTATGAATTCTAAAACCACAGAAAAAATACAGGTCGGCCTGGTGGAAGACCAGGTACTTTTCCGGGAAGGCATGAAAGCCATACTGGGGAACTGGCCCGAACTGGAGGTCGTATTTGAATCGCCCGACGGGCATTCCGTACTCGATAAACTGCAGCAGAGCGACCGGCTGCCCGATGTAATGCTGGTGGACCTTTCTTTGCCGGCCCTCGGTAACCGCGAATTCAGCGGGGAATACCTCACCCAGCTGCTGCTGAACACGTATCCCGAAATGAAGATACTGATCCTTTCGGTGCACCGGGACGAAAGTTATATGGCCCGCCTCATCGAGCAGGGAGCGCACGGTTATCTTGCCAAGGACAGCGATCCGCAGGAAGTGTACGAAGCCATTGTGGCCGTACAGACCAAAGGTTCGTATATCAATGAAAATACGCTCGCGGCCATCCGGAACAATCTCGGTAAAAAGAAAAGAACGCCGAACCTGCCGGTAGAGATCACGCGTCGCGAGGTGGAAGTATTGCAACTCGTCTGCCAGCAGTATACGGCCGAAGAAATTGCCGAAAAGCTGTTCATCAGCGTAAAAACGGTGAATGGTCACCGAAACAACCTGTTGCAGAAAACCGGTTCGCGCAATGTGACCGGGCTGGTGATGTATGCACTGCGTAACGGCATCGTAGACCTGAACTGACAGATATACGAAATTAAGACGGGAATTCTTTGAGGAGGCTGCGGATCACAGAGAGCAGTCCCGCTTTATGAACGCAATATTTACACAAATTTCATCTGTGCCGCCGCCCAGACCAGGGCCGCCGTATTTTTAGCGTTGAATTTGGCCAGCAGGTTCTTACGGTGTGTGTCGATGGTGGTAACGCTCACGAACAGTTTCTCCGCCATTTCGGCATTGGTGAGCCCTTCGGCGATCAGTTGCAGCACTTCGATCTCGCGGCGGGTAAGCACGGGACTGTCGTCGCCCTGGTTCTTCTTTACCATTTCCGAGGCTTCGATGCTGAGGTACTGTTTGCGCTGCATCACCGTTCCTATGGCCTGCAGGATCTCGTGCCGCGATGCGTTTTTCAGCAGGTAACCGTAAGCGCCGTTCTCCAGCATGCGCGAGATAAAACTGAGCTGGTTGAACGTACTCAGCCCGATGATCTTTATGCCCGGGTACAGCTGCGTCACTTCCTTACAGAGTTCCAGTCCGCTTTTATCGGGCAGGTTTATGTCCATCAGTATCACGTCGGGTGTGTGTACGCGCAGGAACGACAGACAGCTGGCCGCACTGGAGGCATGCCCCAGCCATTCGATCCCCGGTTCGTTCACCAGCATCGACTTTATGCCTTCAATGATCATGTAATGATCGTCTACAATGAAAATTTTTGTACTCATGCCGTCCTGAATTCTATGTATACCGAAGTGCCTTTGTCGGGCGAGGACCGTACGTCCAGTTTGCCGTTGTGATAATCCAGGCGCGACAGGATATTTTTCCAGCCGATGCCTTTGGCCGATCCCAGGGAGGCCGTATCAAAGCCTTTGCCGTCGTCCTCTACCGTCAGGGTGATCTGTACCTCTTCGGCGGCCAGCTGTACAATGACGTTGTGTGCCGCGGCATGTTTTATCGTGTTGTTGAGGAGTTCCTGCACAACGCGGTATATGGTAATGGCCAGCGATTGTTCCGGTTCTTTGCCGCTGAGGCCGAACGACTGGTAGCTTACCCGGAGGATACCGCTTACGGTCACCTGGCTGCAAAAATCTTTCAGGGCCGCGTCCAGTCCGAATTTCAGCAGGGATTCGGGCATCATGTTGTGGGCTACCCGCCGCATTTCGCTGATGGAACTGTCCAGCATCTGCAGGCTGTGTTCAAATGCCCGCGCATTGTCTTCGGTAAGTACCAGGTTCTCTTTCATGTTGTGCAAGGTGTATTTAACGCCCGAAAGCATGCCGCCCAGACCATCGTGCAGGTCTTTGGCCAGGCGCGAACGTTCCTGTTCCTCGCCCTTGATGATGGCTTCCGTAGCGGTGAGTTTTTTCTCGGTCTCGAGCTCGCTGATGCGCTGTTTCTGTAGTTTTTGCTTGTGTTTTACGTTGCGGTACACCAGAAAGAAGATAAGCAGTAACAGCACACTGCCGGCCGCCAGGGCAATGTTCACGGTACGCTGCTGTTTTATCTGCGACTGGTGCAGGGCGTTCTCCGCCAGCAGGCTGCTGATGGCCAGTTCCTTTTTGTTGAATTCATAACGGGCCTCGTTATTGGCAATGGCAATGCGGTGGTTTTCACCGGTGATGGAATCGTTCAATACCTGGGCTTCCTTAAAATACCGCAGGGCCTCTTTGTAGTTGCCGGTCTTTTCGTTCAGCGTAGAGGCTTTCAGCAGCAGGTCCTTGCGTTCGAACCGGGTCTCCAGCTGTTCCGCCAGTACCAGGCCGTTCCGGATGGCGTCGGCGGCTCCCGCATGATCGTTGTATTTCAGGTAATGTTCGGCTTTGCCCATATAGGCATACATTTCGTATTCGGGAACTTCTTTCTGTTTCGAAAAAACGATCACCTTATCAAAATAATACAGGGCCTTCTGTCGTACGCCCAGCCCGTCGTAGGCCCCGGCTTTGCCGATCCAGGCGTCCAGGTAAAAGAGGTCGTCGTTCAGTTTCTGTGCTATTTTCTCGATCTCGTGGAAAAGCACCAGGGCCGTATCGTAGCGTTCCAGGTACACGGCTGCGGTCGCCAGGTTGTATAAACTGGAAGCCACGGCCCCGTCGTTGTTCAGCTGACAGGCGTATTGCAGGCCTGTGCGGGCATAGTCGCGTCCTTTTTCGAACTGGGAAAGGGACAGGAATACGGATGCCAGGTTATTGTTCGTCATACGTAACAGGCGTGTATCGTTTACCTGTTCGGCGTATTTGAGGGCTTCCAGGTAATTATCGGCAGCCGCCTGAAAATCGGACAGGTACTGCCATTCGCTGCCTACATTCAGGTAGGCTACGGCCAGGTCGCGCCGGGTTCCTGCTCTTTTGTAGATCTCCAGGGCCTCACGGGCAATATCCAGTGCCCGGCGGTATTCTCCCCGGTTGTTGAGCGTGGGCAGACAGAAACTGGCAAATGCAGCTTCGCCTCTCAGGTACTGAATTTCACGGGCCAGCTCATGTGCCTGCAGATAATAGGAGAGGGCAGAGTCGGGCTGTTCGTCTTCGAACAGTTCGCCGTAACGGTACAGGGCATTTACCTGGTTCGTATCCCTGCCACCCTGCTGCAGGGCACTGCGCAGACTGTCGGCATGGCGCGCGTCCTGGCTGTAGAGCGGCAGACTGCAAAGGCAGAGTAAAATAAACAGGTGCTTCATTCTCAAATGTATGAATCCTCCGGGAAGATAGTGCAAAGTACGTTGTATGCATGGACGCGCTGCTCCTGTTTTTACAGGATTTTTCCGGCCGCAGCAGCAATATCCTGCTTTTTCAGGATGTGAGTGTGTCTTTTTGTACCGCATCTTTGCCACAGCAGCAGGGGAACCCGGCCCTGTGGCTGCAGAAAGAACGATTTGGGGTAGTTTACATAGAAAGACCCGGTATTCTGCGGAGTACCGGGTTTATTGTATGCCGCATCCAAGCGGAATATTTTGTTTCTTTGTGGCGGCTGCGCAGCATACCTGCGGCACCCTGTATATGGCTATAATACACCTCGATGTGGATACCTTTGTGAAGATGGCGGCAGAATGTCCCGTTGCCGATGTGCGCAGTCCTGCGGAGTATGCCCATGCGCATATTCCGGGGGCGGTATCGTTTCCGCTGTTCAGTGACGAAGAACGCCGCATCGTGGGTACAGCGTATAAACAGCAGAGCCGTGAGGATGCGATAAAGATCGGCCTGGATTTTTTCGGTCCGAAAATGCGCCCTATGGTAGAAGAAGCCGAACGCCTGCTGCCGAACGCCGGAGATAAACGTATACTGGTGCATTGCTGGCGGGGCGGAATGCGCAGCGGGGCTGTGGCCTGGCTGCTCGATCTGTACGGTTTTGAGGTATACCTGCTGACAGGAGGCTATAAGGCCTCCCGG
>JACVCJ010000064.1 GCA_016742095.1 Bacteroidia bacterium | reverse complement strand
ATATGAGGGTGGCCTTTTTACGCAGCCACTTTGCGAGGTCCTTGTCGTTGTTGAGCTTTGCCTGGAAATCGTGGCAATGACCGCAGTCTTCCTGGTATACGTAAAAAACGGTAATATCCTTGTTTTTCTCTTTCCGCAGGGCGGAAGAGGGTACTGCTTCGTTGTAGAAGACCGGCTGGGCACAGAGGGGCAGAAGGCCCGGCAGGCAGAAAAGCAGTAACAGGAAACTACGCATCCCTGCCGTTGAGGTTATGCGTGGTGGCGCTTACGGTGGCGGCCAGCATGGCGGGAATACCTCCGCTGCGTGTAACATCGATGAGGCGGCCTTCGGTAAAGTATGGAATGGCGCGGGTCTTATCGAAGGAAAGACAATAGTCGATGTCTTTTTCCAGTTGCAGCCTGGCCAGGCGGTTGCGGTGCGAACTTTCTTCCAGGTAGGCGTTCAGGTCGTTCTTGGCGGACTTGTACAGGGTAAGGCTGGCAATGGCGGCATCACTGTCGGTGGCGTAGGAGAAACCGCGGTCTTTGAGGTATTCCACCACGGCACCTGCAAAGAGCGTATCTTCCAGGTTAAAGCGGTTCTTCCAGCCGGCGCAAAGTACCATTACATCGCGGTCCAGTTCTACCAGTGCATCGCAGATGGCCGTAAAGTTCACAAAAGCCCCGATGAGTATAAATTCGCTGCCGCGGGCGGCCTCGATGGCCTGGGTACCGTTGGTGGTGGTAATTACGAGCTTTTTGCCCCGTATGTCGTCGCGCATGTAGGAAAGAGGCGAGTTCCCGAATTCGAAACCCTCCACGATCTCGCCGCCGCGTTCGGCAGCTACCAGCATGTCTTCTTCGTTCTTATAAAAATAGGTATCTTCTACCTGGGGCACCGGGATCACATAATCGATCCCGTATTCGAAGGCGGTACAGATAGCTGTGGTAGCCCTCAGGATATCAACCACTACGGTTACACTTTCATCCTGCGCATACAGAGGGTATAACTGCGGAGAAAAACAAACCTTTACTATAGGCATGTAAAATGGTTTTAGTATTATTAATAGGAAAAGTACAATAAAACTTCCACCCGGACAAAATCCGGCTTATAAAAATGGTGTTTTTACAACCTTTGCGGCAATGTCCTTTTCACGTATGCGTATAAAGATCGCGGTATCCGGCGCTGCGAATTCCGTTTTTACGTAGCCCAGCCCGATGGCCTTACCCAGCGAGGGCGACTGGGTACCCGAAGTAACCCGGCCGATGATGTTGCCGGAAGCGTCGGCAATTTCGTATCCCTGGCGCGGAATGCCGCGTTCGGTCAGTTCGAAGCCTACCAGTTTGTTCTGTACGCCTTCGTTCTTCAGCTTTTCGGCAAATGCGCGGCCGTTGAAGTCTTTGGTAAATTTGGTGATCCAGCCCAGGCCGGCTTCGATCGGGTTGGTGGTGTCGTCAATTTCGTGTCCGTACAGGCAGAAGGCCTTTTCCAGGCGCAGGGTATCGCGTGCACCCAGTCCGCAGAGTTCCAGTCCGTAGGCTTTGCCCGCTTCCAGGATGGCGTTCCAGATGTGCAGTGCCTGTGCATTCGGCATATAGATCTCAAACCCGCCCGCACCGGTATACCCCGTGTTGGAAACCAGTACATCGGGTACTCCTGCGAAGGTACCTTCGGCAAAGGTGTAGTATTTCATGGAGGCCAGGTCTATATCCGTCAGCGGCTGCAGGATCTGTGCGGCGTTCGGTCCCTGTACGGCAAAGAGGCTCATTCCTTCGGAAAGGTTGGTCATACGGGCGCCGATGCTTTCGTTATATTTTGAAATATGAGCCCAGTCTTTATCGATATTGGAGGCATTCACCACCAGGAAAAAGGTCTCGGCATTTTTGCGGTATACCAGCAGATCGTCCACGATGCCGCCCGTTTCGTTGGGCAGGCAGGAATACTGTACCTGTCCGTCGCTCAGTTTAGAGGCGTCGTTCGAGGTAACTTTCTGTATCAGTTCCAGGGCATGGGGGCCTTCCACGAGGAATTCGCCCATGTGCGATACATCGAAGATGCCGGCATTGTTGCGCACGGCCAGGTGTTCCTTATTCAGTCCCGCATAGCTTACGGGCATATTATAGCCTGCGAATTCCACCATTTTGGCGCCCAGGGCTATGTGCGTATCATTCAGTACAACGTGTTTCATTATTACCAGGCAAACATAGGTTTATCGTTCATTTTAGCAATTACCTGTGCGCGTACGCCGGCAATTACGGTCTCGTTCTCGTGGTTCATCACCACTTCGTCCAGCAGGGCGGCGATCTCTTCCATATCCTGTTCCAGCAGTCCGCGGGTGGTAATGGCCGGTGTGCCCAGGCGTATGCCCGAGGTCACGAAGGGCGATTTATCATCGAAGGGCACCATATTTTTATTGGCCGTGATGTGGGCCTTTACCAGGGCGTTCTCTGCCTGCTTTCCGGTTATATTTTTGCTGCGCAGGTCAATGAGCATCAGGTGGTTGTCGGTACCGCCCGAAATAACGCCATACCCGCGGGATACCAGGGCCGAGGCCAGGGCCTGTGCGTTCTTCATGACCTGTGCACCGTATATTTTAAAGGAAGGATCGAGCGCTTCGCCGAAGGCCACGGCCTTGGATGCGATCACGTGCTCCAGCGGACCGCCCTGTGTTCCGGGGAATACGGCTGCATCGAGCATGGCCGACATTTTTTTCAGTTCGCCTTTGGGTGTTTTTTCACCGAAGGGATTGTCGAAATCGTTGCCCATCATAATAACGCCGCCGCGCGGACCACGCAGGGTCTTGTGCGTGGTGGAGGTAACGATGTGGCAGTGCTGCAGCGGGTTTTTAAGCAGTCCGGCAGCAATGAGCCCGGCCGGGTGCGAGATATCGGCCAGCAGCAGGGCGCCCGCCTCGTCGGCAATGGCGCGGAAACGCTCGTAGTCCCATTCGCGTGAATAGGCCGAGGCGCCGCAGATGATGAGTTTAGGCTTTACCTCGCGGGCTTTGGCCGCCACTTTATCCATATCGATGATGCCGCTTTCTTCTTCCACACCGTAGAAGTTGGGCACATATAATTTTCCGCTGTAATTCACGGAAGAACCGTGTGTAAGGTGTCCGCCGTGCGAAAGATCGAAGCCCAGGATGGCGTCGCCGGGTTTGAGGCAGGCCAGCATTACCGCGGCATTGGCCTGTGCGCCCGAGTGCGGCTGTACATTGGCCCATACGGCGCCGAACAGCTGTTTTACTCGTTCAATGGCCAGGGTCTCCACTTCGTCCACCACTTCGCATCCGCCATAATAGCGTTTGCCCGGCAGGCCTTCCGCATATTTATTGGTAAGGCAGGAACCCATCGATTCCATAACCTGTTCGCTTACAAAATTTTCAGAAGCTATCAGTTCCAGTCCTTCACGCTGGCGCGTGTATTCTTTCCGGATCAACCCAAAAATCAGTTCGTCTCTTTTCATATGATCTCTTTGATAAAAAAGCACAGCAAACGTAAAATAAAACCCCTAAATCCCCAAAAAGTTATCATGAACTTAAACTATAATTGGGTTTTTAGCGTTATTTTTGATACACCAAAACAAACATGACATGAAGAGAGGAATATTCACCGTGATCGCCTGTGCGCTGTTGCAGGCCTCTGTTTTTGCACAAACCGTAAAGTTCGAGTCCTACATGCTGGGAGATAAGATCGGGCACCTGACCGCTACCCGCAAATCCGGCGGAAACATCGTATTCTACGAGATCACTACCAGAAGCGAAGCCAAAGTGCTGGGTATCAAAAGGGTGGTAGAGACCACGTCGACCATGACCTTTAAGGACGGTATGCTGATCGACGGTTTCTATAAATCGATCGATAACGGCGAGGTGGATAACCTGCGCACTATTAAATGGGACGGCAGCAAATACGTGGTGGACGCCCTGAAGGAGAAAACCTCCTTTACCGAAAAGATATATGCTTCCAATGTAGGTATGTATTTTGCAGAACCGTCGAAAGCGTCGCGGATCTTTTACATTACGAACTCCGATTTTACCACGGTATCCATCGGTAAATCAGGACACGAGTATACCTTTAAGACCTCCGACGGCGTAAAACACCGCTTTATTTACGAGAACGGCGTGCTGAAAGAAGTACAGAACGAGGTAAGCCTGTTCACCGTGACCTTTAAACGGGTGAGTTAAATAAATTTGTTTAAATCTTAACTATTTGTACCTTTGTTCCGGAAATGGAAATAAAGGACAATGAGCGTGCCGGCCAGGTAATGCTGCTGGGGAAACACATAGCCATGCTGCAGCGCATGATCGGTTCGGGGCTTAACAAACGGTTCCAGTCCAGGGGCTATGATGTGACCATGCCGCACTGGATCATACTGCATATACTGTGGGAACACGACGGCGTGTCCCAGAATATGCTGGCGGAACACCTGAACGTGAACCGCGCCGCCATTACGCACCTCATCGATATGATGGAAAAACGGAACCTGGTGGTGCGTATCCCGCAGCAGCAGGACCGCCGGGTGAACCTGATCTACCTGACGCATGCCGGAAGAACACAGCGGGAAGAGCTGATCGCGGTGGCCCACGAGTTCATGAAGGAACATACCCTGCAGATTTCCGACGAAGAACTGAACAATTTTTACAAAGTGCTGTTTAAACTGCAGAACGCATTCCTGGAAAAATGAGTTTTTTCTGTAAGAAAATAGTTTAAATTTAAACAATATGCATCCGCCGAAAGAAGAGATCGCCCGCCTGGAAGGGGTGAACAAGATTTACCGCATCGGTGACAATGTGATCACCGCGCTGGAAAAGACCAGTGTGGCCTTCCGGAAGGGAGAGCTCTGCCTCATTATCGGGCCTTCGGGTTCGGGCAAGACCACATTGCTTTCCCTGCTGGGCTGCGTCATTTATCCTACGGAAGGGAACCTGACCGTGGCCGGGCAGGAAGTAACCCGCCTGGGCAGCAAAGAACTGGCGAAACTCCGGCTCAATACCATCGGTTTTGTATTCCAGAATTTTAACCTGATCGCACCGCTCAATGCGCTGGACAATGTAATGATGCCTCTGCAGCTGCAGGGAATAAAAGCGTCGGAAGCAAAGCGTCGTGCCATGCAGGCCCTGGAACTGGTAGGTATGGCCGACCGCCGCAGGAATCTGCCCAAACAGCTTTCGGGCGGACAGCAGCAGCGCGTGGCTATAGCCCGGGCCCTGGTGACCGATCCCGGACTGGTGCTCTGCGATGAACCCACGGCCTCGCTCGACGCACGCTCTATCGGCACGGTAATGAAGGAACTGCGCAGCCTCAGCGAGGAGGGAAAAGCCGTATGCGTGGTAACCCACGACCCGCGCCTGGTGGAATATGCCGACCGCGTGCTGCGCGTGGACGAAGGCCGCGTGCATGAAGAAACCGATCTGGACCAGAATTTTTTTCATTAAACTATGAGAACCATATATACCATCAGCAGTATGCTTGCCCTGAGCTTCCTCTTTGCCTGCGGAGGCGGTAAAACGGATGAAAGACCGGCAACGGACACCGGCTCCCCGCAGGCGGAACCGGAACGCGTAGTAGGCATTGCCCGCATAGAACCGTATAATAAGATATACCCCTTGGGCGCCGATGTATCGGGCATTGTACAGCATCTGGCCGTACGTGCGGGCGACAGCCTCAAAAAAGGCGACCTGATCCTGGAACTGAACCTGGGTACCGAACAGGCCCAGCTGGCCCAGAGCCGCAGCAAGTACCAGGGCCGCAGTGAAAAGGTGCAGGCCCTCGACGCCCGCTGTAAAAGCCTGGAAATACAGGCTGCAAACGCACAGCAGACCTTTGAACGGGATAAAAAACTGCTGGCTTCCGGTGCCATCACCCGGCAGGCTTACGACGATTCGCGCACGCAGTATGAAAAACTGCAGAGCGATCTGCTGGCGGCCCGTGCCGACCTGGCTGAAGCCAAAGCGGCCGTAGGCGAACTCAGTGCCGACGTGAACTATTACGGATCCCTGCTGGAAAAACGCCGCATCACCGCGCCGGAGAACGGCATGCTGCTCTCGCTGGACGTGAAGCCCGGGCAGAGTATTTCGCCGGGTACACAGATCGGGGATTTTGCACCGGCCGGTCCGCTTATTGCCATTACCGAGGTGGACGAACTGTTTGCCCAGAAGATAAAAACCGGTCAGCCGGCTGAGATCCGCGCACAGGGCACCACCGATGTACTTACTACGGGTAAAGTGGTGTTTGCCGCGCCCTACCTGTCTAAGAAATCTATTTTCAGCGATAAGGCCGATAACCTGGAAGACCGCCGCGTACGCGAAGTGCGTATACAGATCGATAAGCCGGAGGCGGTGCTGATCGGCAGTCGCGTGGAATGTGTAATAAAACTGTAAGGTTATGCAACTCGTATTTACGGCACTTAAATTCATGCGCTTCGACAAGCCCAAAAGCATCGGAGCCCTGTTCGGAGTAGTGATCTCGATCTTTCTCATCGGTCAGCAGACGGGTATTTTCACTTTCCTGACCAATGCCATGAGCTACCTGGTGCGTACCAATAAACAGTACGTGTGGGTAACCGACGACAAGACCACCAATGCCAACGCCCTTTCGCCCATCGACATGCGCATCGGGTACGAACTCGAAAGCGTGCCGGGGGTAAAAAAGGTATATCCCCTCGTGCTTACTTCCGGGGCGGCGCGTTTTCCCAACGGTACTTCTTCCGGGCTGACGATCGTGGGGGTGAGCCTGCCTTCTTTTTCGGGACTGAACAAAGACTTCCTGTACGAGGGCAGCACCGCCGACCTGGTGCCCCAGGGAGCCGTAACCACCGATGTATTCGATTCCAAAGCCCTGGGCGACTCCAAAAAAGGCGATTATTTCGAGATCAATGGCAAGCAGGTGTACATTGCGGCACAGACCCGCGGAGCCCGCAGTTTCGGCGGGGTGTACAGCTATACCACCATCGAACGGGCGCGTTACCTGGGCAATATGTCCGGCGATAAAGCCTCTGCCTTCCTGGTGGAATACGAACCCGGAACCGACAGTACACAGCTGGTAAAGGTCATCAATCAGCATATTCCCGGTGTAAAAGCCTGGCTGGGGGCCGATTTTTCACAGTCTACGGTACTTACGGTACTCAAATCGAGCGGTATCGCCATCTCATTTGGTACCCTCATCGTCTTTGCCCTGATCTCCGGCTTCATTATTATAGGTCTTACATTATACAGCGCCACCATAGACCGCATCCGCGATTACGGTACCCTCAAGGCCATCGGGGCCACCAACGGGTACATCCGGCGGCTCATCCTGATGCAGGCCCTTATTTATGCCATACTGGGCTTTATCATTGGCTATGCGCTCATCGAAGGCTTCCGTTCCGGCATTGCCAAAGCGGGTACGCTTTTCACTTTTGCACCGGAAACCCGCATCGCCTTCTTTATTATTACTGCGGCCATCGCGCTGGGTGGCACCCTGTTTGCCATACGCCGCATTGTTAAACTCGAACCCGCCTCTGTATTCAGGGGATAACACACGGAAATATGAAAAAGGTACAGCTCCTTTTATACAGCATACTATTCACGGGCAGCGTTTCTGCCCAGCAACTGAGTCCCGAAGCGGCTTTTGAACGGGCCCTGGCGCAAAACCCGGCCCTGCTGCAGGAAAAAGTGAACCTGGAACTGGCACAGCTTAAGGTACGTCAGTCCCGGCAGGCCTGGATCGGCCGCATCGACGGAAGTATCGATACCCGTTACAACCTGGCGCGGCAGACCCTGGTGCTTCCGGCAGAGGCTTTCGGCGGCACGCCCGGACAGTTCCGTAACATACAGCAGGGGACGCCCTGGGTAATGACCCCGGCGCTGGACCTCACTCAGCCACTCTACAAACCCGTGCTGCAGGGCGATATACTCACGGCCGGAGCCGAGCTGACACGTGCGGAGACCGCCTTCGGCGAAAAAACACTGAATACACGTTACGATGTATATACAGCCTATCTGAAACTGGCGCTTTCTGAAGAAAAACTAAAACAGATGCAAGCCGGACTGGAAAAATATACAGCAGAAAAAGAACGATTACAGTCACGCTATAACGAAGGAAGGGCCCTGCGGACCGAACTCGACAAAGCCCTGCTGAACGAGCGCCTGGCGGTTTCCGACCTGAGCAAGGCCCGCACGGAGCAGGAACGTGCATCCGCCGACCTGAGCCGTACCCTGGGCGATTCGGTGCTGGTCACCACCTATTCCACAGGCGGACTGGAAACATTCTACGAGAGCGAAATGAAGAACGTACCGGCCGGGAATGCCGACCTCTCTCAATCCTTTGCGGTGATCAAAGCCCGCAACAGTTATGATGAAAATACCGTTCAGCAGAAAACGAACCGCCTGAAATACGCCCCGGACATTAATTTTTACGGTCGCCTGGCCACCCAGGGGTTCCGGGAGCAGTTCGATTTTTACAAGACCTCGCAGCAATGGTACGGCTATTCGTACCTGGGCCTGGAGATCAAAATGCCTATTTTTGACGGACTGGACAAAAAACGCAACCAGGACCGCCTGCGCCTCGAACAGCAGAAACTGGCCCTGGCCCGCACGCAGCAGCTGCAACAGGCGTCCTACGACTATTCCGATGCCGGCTGGCAGTACCGTACCGCCGCCGAAGATGTGGCCAACCGCCGTACCGACCTGGAACTGGCCGGGCGCATACTGGAAGAGAACCGTAAACTGCAGCAGGAAGGCCGTGCCACCGAAACGGAACTCCGCGACTCCGAAAAGACCCTGAACGACACCCGCATGAACCTGATGAACGCCCTTTCCGACCAGCTGAAGGCATTGTTTTTACAGCGGAAGGTAAGGGGGAGTTGGGAGTAGTCCGGAGTGAAGAGTGAAGAGTGAAGAGTGAAGAGTGAAGAGTGAAGAGTGAAGAGTGAAGAGTGAAGAGTGAAGAGTGAAGAGTGAAGAGTGAAGAGTGAAGAGTGAAGAGTGAAGAGTGAAGAGTGAAG
>JACVCJ010000006.1 GCA_016742095.1 Bacteroidia bacterium | reverse complement strand
CTATTTATCAGAAAAATCCCCCCGACAACCCTCCTTTTTTGTCTTTGCGGCCCCCATATCACTTCGGTATTTTTGGTATAGATAACTATACATATAATACCCAGGCACTATGCAACGAACACTTTTACTTTTATTCGGCTTTTACCTTTCCCTTATGTTCAGCCAGGCACAGAAACCGGTTCAGGCTTTGTTAGAAGATCGTAATTCCGACACACAGCCCTGGGAGATATATAGTCTGCTTCTGTACACCTACACAGGGGCCGACTCCCTGGAAACGCTGCAGCAAAATAGCCGGGACGGGCTCTCGGGAGCGCTCCGCCCCAGTTTTCTTGAAACGTCCGTATTCGACGCCCAGAACCGTAAAACATCCTGGACCTTTTCTATGATGGAGACCCCGGAATGGAAGGATCAGAGACGCAATCTGTATACGTACAACAGCGACGGACTGCTAAGCAGCAGGCTTCTGCAGTACAACTATACCGGCACCTGGGAAGATAGATTCCGTTATGATTACGAATACGATCAGAACCAGCAAAAAATACGTACCCGTATCTTTTTTAACGATTCCGGTAACTGGAAAGCGTCTTATACCGAGTTGTTCCACTACGATGGGTTCGGCAACCTGATCAATTGCATAAAGGCCGACACGGATTCGCTCGGGACTGTAACCGACAGCACATTCCGTGAATTCTATACCTATACGCTATTCAACAAAATACAGACACGCCTGATCGAATTTAAAGGAGGCCCCGGTGGCTGGATTCCCCAGGAAAAATACAGCTATACCTATAATCTCGGGGGCTCTTTGAATACTCTGCTGAAACAGGTAGACATGTATGGTGACCAGGTACTGGACGACGAATACAAAGTGCTGTACACCTATAATCCGGACGGCAACCCGCACCAGGAAACGTATTTTCACTTAGAAGCATCACCCCTGTCGGGCATGCAGCAGCGGCTCACCTACTTCTACACCCTCAGCAACGAAGAAAGCGGCCCGCAGAAAACCCTGACCGTCTATCCCAACCCCGCAGCAGAACTGGTACAGGCAGACGGTATAACAGGTAACGGTACCCTGTTGCTCAGCGACCTCTACGGACATACCTTTCAGCTGTCCCTGCAGAACGGCCGCGCCGATATCTCTGCCCTGGCAGCCGGTATGTACATAGCACGCATACAACAGAAAGAACAGACTTACAACGGCGGTAAACTGATCATCGCCCGCTAACAAAACGTCAGCAGACAATAACCATACAACAGGCAAAAGCAAAGACGCGGTTTCCCGAAGGAGATTGCGTTTTTGTATATACATTGTTTTTGAGTTCCCGCAGGCAGTTCAGCCACCCGGCCTGAAAAATAGTATACATATCAAACCGAAGCCGTACTCTTTTTCAGCGCCTTTCCCTCTGCATATCCCAGTCCGCCTACCACCAGCACCTGCAGTACCAGGAATATCTTTCCGAATACCGTGGCCTCGTTAAAATAGAGGACGATCAGCACTACGCTCACCCCGGCCCAAAGCCAGTTGCCCCGGACCAGTACCCTCAGCGGGCCACGCGGTATCGGGCTGCGCAGGGCCAGGTAACAGGCCATACCCGCATACAGCAGGGTAACTGCCGATACGATCAGCACAAAAATTTCTGAAAAGCCCAGGAAGAGCGCCGCTTTTCGGTACAGCAACAACCCGGCCAGTCCCACCGATGCACCCATGAACGTGTCCAGCCAGAGTAATTTCCGCAGGGCGCCTGTATCGTTTTTTATTCCTGTCTCCATCAGCGTATCGTTTTACATAGCATTCACAGGTTAAATATCGGTATTTTCCCCTTAACAGGCACTTTTCAGAATAGGTATTCCGGAACAGATTCAGTACATTCGGTGAAAGAAACCCAGATCATTCTACAAAACCATGTACCAGAAACTATCCATCCTCTGCCTCTGCCTTCTTTTACTCTGTAACTGCGGGCCCGGCGCCGACCGAACCCTGAAAAACGAAGAGATCCCCGCCGATGTGCAGGCGGAGATCAAAAGCCGGAACGAACAGCTGCTGGATGCCCTGCTGCAGGATAATACGGCCGGTATCAAAGCGCTTGCCTCCGATTCCCTGCTGGCCGGATGGAACCCGGAGACCGAAGCGGCCCTGCATAACCTGCACCGGGTGGTACACGCCAAAACCCACCGGGTCCTCGATGCCTTTCTGGTACGGGCCGGTCCCGGTACGGGGCAGACGTTGCACGGCGCTTCCGGGGACGAGGCCTACAGCCTGGATCTTATACCCCTCAGCCGCGAAAGTTATGTAAGCGTACTCCTGCTGCCCGACGGGGCACACGAGGTCCTGCTCCGCTTGGTATACGGCCGTTATGACGATGTGTGGAAACTCAACAGCCTTAATTTTGCCTATTATGCCTTTGCCGGCAAGAACGCCATTCACTTTTATACGAAAGCCCGCAAAGCGTATGAACAGGGGTATCTGCTCAATGCGTTCAACAACGTCAATGTGTCGGCAATGCTGCTGAACACCGATGCCAGCGCTCCCCTGATCCGTTTTGAGAAGGAAAAAGAGATCCTGGCCTTCAGGGACCAGATGCTTGCTGAAATGAAGGCTACCTATAAAATGCCGCTGGAACTGGAAAATATACCGACCCGGCCCCGTATCTTCCAGCTCAGCACCGATATGTTCGCCGACGATTTTTACCCTTCGGTAAGTTACCGGAGTTCGGTCCCGACCGGCGACAGCCTGGCTCTGCGTGCCGAATACGAGCAGCTGCGCAGGGAAACAAAGAATATTTTCCGGGGGATCGATAAAGACAATGCCTACATTCTTTTCAAAGCTTTTAACGAGGTTCCCGGCGGACAGGGAAGTACTAAAAATTATGTCTTTGCAGATACGCTGAACTGAAGCTCAAAAAAAACCGCAGGTCTCCCCTGCGGCCTTTAAACCTACTCAGTAAAAAGTAAAATGAAGCCTGTTTTAAGCCGGCTGTATCCTTTTAGCATACATGCCGCTGCCCTACAAAATTGCAAGCTTTTACACTTGTTTTCCTTCCTGTAAAAACAGGATCGTTAGCCCTTTTGTACAAAAAAGCCGCAGGATGGCCCACGGCTTTATCGCACACACTATGTGGTCCTGTGTTTAATTGGCTGCGTACAGGATATTGCCCCAGCTGTAATAATAATCCGGTGGATTTACCTGCGCGGCCGGATCGTATACGCCGTCCCAGTCGCCCTGTGCAGGCAAAGTGGCGTTGCCGTCGGCATTGGTATCGCCGCCGTGGGCATCGTCTTTGTAACTGGTAAAGAATACGCCGGCCGCATCTTTTCCAACGATCTCTGAATTATCGCTGCGTACCCATATGCCCGGTGCACCCGTACCGATGCTCACAAACTTGATGATCACACCCGGTCCCACGGTAAAGGTCCAGGCATCGAAATTGGTACCTATTCCCTGGCCCGACGAAGTACCCATGTATACAAAAGGGACCTCGTTCTCCAGCCAGCTGATGTTTACCTGGTTGGACGACTGCATGACAAAAATACCGTTATACACGTTCTTTTCGGAAGGATCGGCCGGGTTATGGAACACGTTAGATGCATCCATACTGGTATTCGCGCTCATGGTAAGGGGTTTTACATTGCCATAGAACCAGCTGTTGGTCACACGCGCCCCGGGGGTATTGCTGCCAAAATGGAATACTCCTTTTCCCGCCACATCAGCTGAGCCACCGCTGTAGGCAAAGGTACAGAAGTTAAACTTGGGGTCCACCCCGAACAGTTCCACCATACTGGTTCCGTTTTGTCCGCCGTACAGGAATTTACAATGCTCGAACACACTGCCGGTACCGGTTATGTATATTCCGTTCCAGTCGCCCTGTGCAGGAACGCTGGCATTGCCGTCGCCATTGGTATCGCCACCGTGTGCATCGTCGCGTTCCGAAGTAAAAATAATGGGATCATCTGCCGTACCCATGGCAATAACACGGCCCGTAGCATTGTTGGTAAGCGACAGACCCGACCAGGTATAAATATCCTTGAACTTAAGAATGGCACCGGCCTCAATGGTCAGGGTGGAGCTTATGGTCACTCCCTCTGTAAAGTAGTATACCGTACAGGCTTTAAAGGTTACAGGCTGTGTAAAGTCCATATCCGAATCCACCGTTACCGTAACGGGATTTGTACAGCCCGTGGAGGGGTTGTTCGGATTGTTGGGATCGTTCGGGTTATTTTCATCCTGTTCACAGGAAGCCAGCAGGGTCAGGAGGGGCAACATCAATAATACTTTTTTCATGATCAGCATTTTTTTTGAGTTCATAAATGTGCGGAGATCAGCGAATCAGCACGTTGCAAAATTGCGCCCCTTTTCCCGGGTTTTTTCTCCCGGAAAAACAGGATTTTCAGGTAAACAAATCTTCTGCCCTGTAAAACAGCATACTAAAATTCGCGTACGTTCGTTATTGTTAACACTCTGAATAACCGACACCATGTATAAAAAACGTCTGTTCCTGTGGCCGCCCGGAATGAAGTATGGGCTTTGTTTGAATTTGCCGAAAGCTCCGGTCCGGACGATACGGTAGGTACATCCCACCTGGAATTCCGCTTACGCTGAGCAGAACGGGGCCTTGAACCCGGCGAAGATATCCTGTATATGCAGACGATGAAGGCTGCTGCCGAATATATGCTGGGCCGGAAAGACGCAGCCACCCGCACTTTTGCAGCTGGAACAAAAACTGAAATAAGCGACCGGAAAATTTACGTATATTTATCCCGTCATGAAAAAATACCTGCTGATATTCCTGGCCGCATCGGCTACCCATGTCTACGGGCAATATACCGTTCAGAAACCGTTGAAAGACAGCAATGCCCCTGCATGGACCCTGGTAAAGACCGGCGCCGGCACCTGGGGATGTATTGATAAAGACGGTAAGGAAGTAGTGAAACCGATATACGAAAAAATAGACCGCTTCGGTAAGCACCACAGCAACTGGGCCCTGGTAAAGGGGATAACCGGTTTTTACGGTTTTATCGACAACAGCGGTAAAGAGATCGTACCGGTGATCTACAGCAGGATCTATGCATTCGGAAGGCCTGAAAAAGAACTGGCCATGGTACGGTCTGTTTCCGGCTTTTACGGCATCATCGACGGCAGCGGCAAAGAAGTAGTACCGGCCGTATACGAAAAAGAGTTCCTGCGCAGCAATTACAAGGCCCTGCTGGAAAAAAGAGCGGATTAATCGGCCATCGGGTTTTCTTCCGGCGTACTTTTACGGGTAAAGACCAGGGAATTTCCGTCCCGTGCCAGGGTCAAATACCCTTTGGTGATATCGATCCCGTATATACCGTCCTTTACAAATCCCTCGGCAATCATCAGGTAAGCGGGGCTGCCACAGAACATTTCTGTAGAGAATACTTTTTCGAAGCGCACCCTGCTTTCGGGCAGCAGCACATACTCCCCGGCGACCTGGTTGCAGAAGCGGGCCGAAAAATGGCTCTTTGTGAACGACAGATTATACGTTTTTTCGTCGGAACGGGCTTCGGTCCTTCCCACATGCACCTGCGCCAGGTGCCATTCCATTTTCTGCAGATCGGCCCAGAGTTTGCGGGTAATGTTTCCCCCGGACTCCTGCGGTATTTCGCTTTTAAGACTGTCTACAGGAACGACCGACCCGGCAATATCCTGTGCGTCGGGCGTAACCGTGCAGGCTGTGCATAAAAATACCCCGGCCAGCATTGTATAAAACAGGTAAACTTTCATAATACGGATGGTTTATTACCTAAAGATAGAAAAAAACAAACACGCAACAGCGGTATCAGACATTGCAGCCGCCGGACCAAAGCCACATTCGTACCGGCAACCATTTCCGGAGAAGAGCGCCCAAACGCACCCGGCTCTGTACGCCAAACTTTTTATACATTTACGCTTCGTAACTCTATACTTTTTATGATCCGAAAACTTCTGCCCGCGATCCTGGTACTTCTTACATTCAGCGCCTGTGGCGGCAAAAAGCCTTCTGTTCTTAAAAACGAACAGATCCCCGAAAAGGTCCGCAAAGAGACCGGCGTACTGAACGATAAACTCTTTCGCGCCGTAAGCCGCAACGATGCCGAAGCGGTGAAGGCCCTGATGTCGGACACGCTGCTGCAGAAACACAAGGACGGGGTGGCGCCGCTGATCCAGAATGCCAGTACCTCTTTTTCGGCGCTTACCTACAAGGTGATCGATGCGTATTACCAGTACAACACGGATCCCGCCGGAGCCGATACGGTCTTTTCCGGCAGTGTGGGCGCACATCCCTATGCCATCCATTTTACACCGGTAAATACAGAGACCTATATTGCCCTGCTGGTACCCGAAGAAAGCAACCAGGAAGTACTGATAACGGCTATTTACGGTAAATACGGCGATAAATGGAAACTGAACACCATCTATTTCGGTGTGCTGAGCATGTTCGGGAAAAGTGCTCCGGATTATTACAAAATGGCCCGTACGGCGTACGAAAAACAATACCTTGCCGATGCCGTGAATTACGCCGACCTGGCCCGGCTCTGCCTGAAACCCGGCGGCGACCTGTTCCATTTCGGGGCTGAAAAAGAAATGGAGGACTTTGCAGAAAAGGTACACGCCGAGGCTACAAAGACCTTTGCCTTTCCCCAGGTACTCGAAAACATACCGGGTAAACCCGTATTGTTCCGCATCTTCCCGGAAAGCAGCGAAAAAGGCTTTTTCCCCATGGTGTATTATAAAACGAACATCCCGCTGAGCAATACGGCCGCCCTGGAAGCCGAACACGAAGAGATAAAGAAGGAAGTGAGCCGTCTTTACAAAGGCATCGACAAAGACAAGGAATACGTTTTCTACTGGGCCTACAACCAGTATCCCGACGGCAACACGCCCGTGGAGCATTACAGCTTTATCGACGAACTGAGGAAATAGTATAGAGCTTAGAATTCATAGTCCGTATACGATCCGCTTGCTTATAGCCGCCCTGTAAAAGAATAGTTCTATCTTTGATACTATCAAATGATACTATCATGAAACCACCTTATGATATTACCCCGGAAATTCTGCAGTTGCTTACAGAAGTGTCTGAAAAGATCGGGGCCATCCATGCCCGTTATCTCGATCGGCCGGCGCCGCAGCTGCGTAAACAGAACCGTATACGTACCATTCACTCTTCCCTGCAGATCGAAGGCAATACACTGAACGAAGCACAGGTGACCGCCATTGTGGAAAATAAAAGGGTAAGCGGGCCTCCAAAGGACATCCTGGAAGTACTCAACGCCATGCGCGTCTACAACCGGATCGGTAAATACCGGCCCTTCTCCGAAAAAAGTTTTCTTGCCGCCCATAGATCGCTCATGGCAGGACTTAGCAGAAATGCCGGGACCTACCGGAAGAAAAGTGTAGGTATCGTAAAAGGTTCGCACATACAGCATATTGCACCGCCCGCCAAAAACATTCCCTTCCTGATGAAAGACCTGTTCCGTTACCTGGAAACAGACCCGGATATTCCTCTTATCAAAAGTTGCGTATTCCATTACGAACTGGAGTTCATACACTCTTTTATGGACGGGAACGGCCGTATGGGACGGCTCTGGCAGGCCGTGATCCTGCTGCAGAGTTACCCGGTTTTTGAGTTCCTGCCCTTCGAAACGCTCATACGCCACGACCAGGACGGTTATTACAAGGCTCTTTCCCAAAGCGACCGCGAAGGAAGATCGACCGCTTTTATCCGTTTTATGTTGCAGATCATCAATGCGTCCCTTGCCGAACTACTGGCCGGGAACAACCGTACGTTAAACGATACAGATCGTCTCGCCTATTTCGCAAGCCAGGTAAAAGGTCCTTTTACCCGTAAGGATTACATGCATCTTTTTAAAGAAATTTCTCCGGCCACCGCCAGCCGCGACCTGAAAAAAGGAGTGGAACAGGGACTCTTCCGCAAAAGCGGCGATAAAAAGACCACCGTGTATATCACCAACAGCTATTAACGCCCCTCTTTACTCTTTACTCTTCCCTCTTCCCTCTTCCCTCTTCCCTCTTCCCTCTTCCCTCTTCCCTCTTCCCTCTTCCCCACGGACTTCCGGACTCCGGACTATAAAACTTATATTTGCACAAATGAAGATCCTGGTACTGGAAGACGATTATACGCTGGCGCGGGAGCTGCTCGCTTTTTTCGGATCGAAAGATTTCGAGTGCGAGTGCATTTACGACGGCCAGCTCTTCCTGCGGCATTTCCTCAAACAGAAAGCCGATCTGTACCTGCTCGACATCAATGTACCCGGCGTGAACGGCGTGGAAGTATGCCAGGCCATACGAAATGTGGACAAAAAAACGCCCATACTGATGCTGACGGCCTTCGGCGAGATCGAAGACAAAGTGAGCGCTTTCAGCAAAGGGGCCGACGATTACCTGGTGAAGCCCTTTCATTTCGACGAACTTTTTATGCGGGTGACCGCCCTGCTGCGCCGCCGGGAAAACTCCGTGGAAATGGCTGAGCTCATCGAAGTGGGCGATCTTCGTATAAACGTCTCCGAAAGTACGGTGACACGGGCCGGAGAACGGATCAGTCTGACCCCGAAGGAATACCGCCTGCTGCTGATCCTGGCGCGGGCAAAGGGACGCGTGGTATCCAAGCAGAACATCGCGGAAGACCTCTGGGACGATAACGTGCTTACCAGTCCGAATACCATCGAGGTGTACATCAATTTCCTGCGCAAAAAGATCGACAGCCGGCACAGCGAAAAGCTGATCCAGACGCGTACGGGGTACGGCTATTATTTAAAACAGGGCGACTGATGACACTAAAGAACCGGATATCGCTGTACATAAGCCTGTTGTTCACCGTCGTTTTTGCCCTGTCCACGGTCATCATCGGACTCTTGTTCTCCAGTTTCCGGCAGGAGGAATTCAAGGACCGCCTGCGCGAAAAAGCCCTTTCCTCGATCATACTGCTCACCAGGGTACAGGAGATGGACAAACACCTGCTGCGCATCGTGGACCAGAACTCCATCAACCAGCTGTACAACGAAAAAACCCTCATTTTCGATCCCAATTATCACCTGATATACAGCAGTGTGGACGATGCGGTGATCCGTTACGACATCGACGATTTCCGTTACATAAAGGAACACGGCAGCCTGTACCGCAAACAGGGCGAACTGGAGATATACGGTTTCTTTTACGACTCCGACAACAGCGATTACTATGCACTGATCGCGGCGGAGGACAAATCGGGGAACCGGAAACTGCAGTTCCTGGGCCTGGTGCTGCTGAGCGTTTTCGTGGTTTTTACGGTCATTGTATGGATCATTTCCTTTAAACTGAGCAGCCGCCTGCTGAAACCCCTGGAAAATTTCCTGAAACGAATTACGCATATTCATGAAAACAGTCTCGATCACCGCCTGGAGATCGAACCCCGCAACCGGAACGACGAGATCAATCAGCTGGCCAGGGAATTTAACCTGATGATGGAACGCATCGAGCTGTCGTACAAGAACCAGAAGGACTTTAATGCCTATGCCTCGCACGAGCTGCGTACGCCGCTGGCCAGGCTCAGCGCCCAGATCGGAAATAAAAAGAACGAAGCCGGCATCAGTCCCGGAGACGCTCAGTTCCTGGAAGAACTGGACCGCGAGGTACACCAGCTCAGCGACCTGATCCATTCCCTGCTGCTGCTTACCCGTACCGACGGCAGCATGGTACAATGGCCCGACCGCGAACGCCTGGACGAAATTATTTTTGCCGCTTTCGAAAAGATACAGAAAAGCTATCCCGATCTCCGCATGGAATTTGAGCTGGACGAAGCCCTGGAAAAACTGCCCGAACTGCCGGCCAACCGGGAACTGCTCGAGATCGTATGCCTCAACCTGCTGCGCAATGCCTGCCTGTATTCCGACGATAACAAAGTGCGTATACGCATTTACAGCGAACCGGGACAACTGCTTGTATCGTTCAGCAATACAGGTGCCGGACTGGACGCCGCTGAACAGGCCCGCCTTTTTGAACCCTTCAGCCGGGGCCGTAACGCCGCAGGTAAATCGGGGCTCGGACTCGGTTTACGTATCGCACAGCGTATCATGCAGGCACACCGGGGCAGTATTCAATATCAGAGTGTATCGGAAAACGAACACGTTTTTATACTTTCTTTCGAAATTTAAGCTGTTTTTAAGGTCGCTTTTAAGGCAACTTAAAGACGGCTCCCGGACCTTTGCCAGGCAATCAGATCCCTTCCATGGTAAAAGTTATCACCTGCCGTTTTCTCCTGTTTCTCTTCCTGTGTCCGGGCTTACTTTTTGCCCAGCAGCGTCTTACACTGGCCGGATGCGAAGAACAGTTCCTGCGCAACAACCTGTTCCTGCTGGCTTCCCGCTACAACATTGAAGCGTCGCAGGCCGCCGTGATACAGGCCCGCGCCTGGCCCAATCCCTATTTTTCGGCCAATCTCAACGCCTGGAACCCCGATGCCCAAAGAGCATTCGACATAGGAAATGCCGGGCAGAAAGAATTCGCCATCGAGCAGCTGCTCTATCTCGGTAAAAAGAAAAAGAACGAGGTGGAACTGGCCAAAGCCAATGTACAGGTGGCCGAACTGGAATTCAGCGACCTGCTGCGAAATTTACGGTTCCGCCTGCGCGAGAGCTTTTATTCGGTGTATTTCGACCTGCAGAAGATCGAGACCACCGACCGGCAGATCGTACAGATCGATTCTCTGGTGCAGGCATACTCCGCACAGGCCGTACGCGGCAATATCTCGTTCAAGGACCTGGTGCGCCTGCAGACCCTGCTGCTCGACCTCAAGAACGAACGCATGAACATCCGCGAGGCCATCCTGGACCGGCAGGCCGATCTGCGGCTACTGCTGAATACGGAAGCCGAGATCATTCCCCTGCTCGATAGTGCCGATCATGCCCGTTACACCTCGGTAGTCCGCATCAATATCGACTCCCTGAAGAACCACGCGCTTATTTCCCGTCCCGATCTCCTGGCCGCCGCCAAAAGCGCCGAAGCGGGCGAATGGAACCTGAAATGGCAACGGTCCCTGCGCGTGCCCGATCTTACCATAGGCGCAGCGTATGACCAGCGCGGCGGGGCCTTCAACAACCAGCTGAACCTTACGGCCGGTATTCCCCTGCCCCTCTGGAACCACAATAAAGGCGGTGTACGCATGGCACAGGCACAGCTGAAACAGCTCGGCGCCGAACAACAGCAGCTCGGGATGCAGATCAGGACCGAGATCGCCACGCAATACGCCAAATGGCTCGAATCCCGCAGCAATTTTGAGGTAGCGGGCGGCATTTACAACAATTACGGTATACGCGAAGTATACAACGGCATGCTGGGCAATTTCCAGAACCGCAATATCACCATTCTCGAATTCACCGATTTTATGGAGAGTTACAACCGCGCCATCCTGCAGTACAACGAGATCTACAAGACCTTCATCATCGACTGCGAAGCCATCAATTCCCTCACTAATACCACTGTATTCTGATATGAGACCCATTCTGTATATATGCGCCGGCGTGCTCTGCCTGGCCTCCTGCGGCAAAAGACCGGCCCCGGCCGAAACCCGTAAGACCTTTGTCCTGAGCGACAGCATGCTCAAGACCACCACCACGGCTACCGCTGAAACACAGCAGCTGCGTAACGAACTGCGCTTCTACGGTTCCATCACCGCCGATAACAACAAGCTTACCGAGGTATACCCGGCCGTAGGTGGTAATGTGCTGAATGTAAATGTAGAACTGGGCGACTACGTAAAAAAAGGGCAGCTGCTCGCTACCATACGCAGCGCCGAGGCCGCGGGGTTCGAAAAAGAACTCAGTGATGCGGAAAACGATGTACTGGTAGCCAAAAACAACTGGAAGATCGCCCAGGAACTGTACGCCGGCAAACTCAATACCGAACGCGACGTGATGGAGGCCCGCAGCCTGTACGACAAGGCCCTGTCCCAGCTCAACCGCATGAAAGAGACCTTCAACATCTACAGTATACGGGCCGGATCTATATACGAAGTGCGCTCACCCATGAACGGTTTCATCATCGAAAAGAACATCAACCAGGATATGTTGCTGCGCAGCGACCGTACCGACAACATTTTCGACATTGCCGAGATCGACGAGGTATGGGCCATCGCCAACGTGAACGAGGCCGACATCAACCAGGTAAAACTGGGCGTGGATGCCTACGTGACCACCCTCACCTATCCCGATAAGGTATACAGCGGCAAAGTGGACAAGATCTTCAACATCATCGACCCGGAGACCAGATCGATGAAAGTACGTGTAAAACTGCACAACGAGGACTTTCTGCTGAAGCCCCAGATGCGGGCCAATATCCGCATCGCCTATACCGAAGACCGGCGTATGATGACCATTCCCGCTTCGGCCCTCATTTTCGATAAAAGCAAATACTTCGTGATGGTGTTCCGCGACCGTTACAACATCGAGACCCGGCAGGTGGAGATCTACCGCCAGGTGGGCGATCTGGCCTACATTTCCACCGGGCTTTCCGAAGGAGAAAAGGTGATCACTGCCAACCAGCTCTACATCTACGATGCCATCAACGATTAAGCCCTCTTACGCATGAACAGGATACTGAAAAACATCATCGGCTTTTCGCTGAAGAACAAGGCTTTTACCTTTTTCTGGGTGGCCGTGCTGGCCGTGGCCGGCTTTATCTCCTTCCGCAGTATGCCCATCGAGGCCTTTCCCGATGTAACCAATACACAGATCATCATCGTTACCGAATGGAGCGGCCGCAGCGCCGAAGAGATCGAACGTTTCGTAACGGCGCCCATCGAAATTTCCATGAACGCGGTACAAAAGAAAACCAGCGTACGCAGTGTGACCATGTTCGGACTTTCCGTGATCAAGATCATTTTCGAGGACGATGTGGAAGATTTCTTTGCCCGGCAGCAGGTGAACAACCAGCTGCGCAACGTATCCCTGCCCGATGGCGTGGAACCCGAAGTACAGCCGCCCTACGGTCCGACCGGCGAAATTTTCCGCTATACCCTCAAAAGCGATGAACGCGACACCCACGAACTGCTCACCCTGCAGAACTGGGTCATTGACCGGCAGATGCGCGCCGTGCCCGGCGTAGCCGATGTAGTGGCCTTCGGCGGACAGGAGAAGATATACGAGGTGAGCGTGGACCCCAACCGCCTGGCCCAGTACGATATTACCCCGCTCGACGTATTCGGGGCCGTGAACGCCGGCAACCTGAACGTGGGCGGCGACGTGGTGGTGAAGAACGGCCAGGCCTATGTGGTACGCGGCATCGGGCTCCTGCAGTCCTCCCGCGATATCGAGAACATCATCATCGACAACAACGACGGTAACCCCGTACTGGTGAAAAACGTGGCCACGGTAAAAAGCAGTTCCCTGCCCCGGGTAGGTCAGGTGGGCCTCAACACCAACGACGATGTGGTAGAAGGCATCGTGGTGATGCGCAAGGGCGAAAACCCGCGCGAAGTGCTGGCCCGCGTAAAGGAACGCATCGAACACCTGAACAACCACGTACTGCCCAGGGACGTAAGCATAGAAACCTTCTATGACCGCGATAACCTGATGAATTACACCACCACCACCGTAATGCACAACCTTACGGAAGGTATCATTTTTGTTACGGTGATCGTATTCCTTTTCATGGCCGACTGGCGCACCACGCTCATCGTTTCCATCGTGATCCCGCTTTCCCTGCTGTTTGCCTTTCTCTGCCTCAAACTCAAGGGTATGAGCGCCAATCTGCTCAGCCTGGGCGCCGTGGATTTTGGTATCATCATCGACGGAGCCGTGGTCATGGTCGAAGGCCTCTTCGTTACCCTCGATCACCTGGCGCACAAAAAGGGCATGAAGCAGTTCAACCGCCTGGCCAAGGCCAGCATCATACAACGCAGCGGAGCCGAAATGGGCAAGGCCATCTTCTTTTCCAAACTCATTATCATTACCGCCCTGCTGCCCATTTTCGCCTTTCAGAAAGTGGAGGGTAAAATGTTCTCGCCCCTGGCCTGGACACTGGGTTTTGCCCTGCTGGGCGCCCTGCTCTTTACACTCACCCTGGTGCCCGTACTTACGCATTTGCTGCTGAATAAGAACGTAAAAGAAAAGAACAATCCCTTTGTGAATTTCTGGAACCGCATGGTGGAAAAGGGCTTTAACTGGACCTTCCGCCATCGCATAAAATCCCTGGCCGTCTCCCTCGTTCTGCTCGTCGTTACCTTTTTTTCCGCTTCTTTTTTAGGTACCGAATTTCTTCCGCAACTGAACGAGGGGGCGCTTTGGATCACAGCGGAACTGCCCATGAGCATGTCGCAGAAAGAAAGTGTGGAAATGGCTAAAAAGATCACCACCGACCTGCTGAAATTCCCCGAAGTGAACAATGTACTCTTCCAGGAAGGGCGTTCCAACGACGGCACCGATCCCAACGGCTTTAACTTTCTGCAGTTCCAGGTAGACCTGCTGCCCAAGGACCAGCTCAAAGGCAAAAGCATCGACGATATCATTGCCGAAATGGATGCACAGCTTTCCATGCACCAGGGCATCAGTTACAACTATTCACAGCCCATCATCGACAATGTGGCCGAGGCGGCCGCGGGGATCAAGGCGGCCAATGCCATCAAAATTTATGGCGACGACCTGGAACAGCTGGATGAACTGGCCAATAAGGTCATCGACCAGGTCAAGGACGTGGAAGGCATCAAAGACCTGGGCATCCTGCGCAATATCGGTCAGCCCGAGGTAAGCGTGGTGCTCGACCGGGAACGCATGGCCGCTTACGGCGTAAAGGTAGCCGATGCACAGGCCGTGCTGGAAATGGCTTTCGGCGGTAAAACGGCCACGCAGAAATACGAAGGCGAGCGTAAGTTTGACGTACGCGTACGTTACCTGCCCGAATACCGCAAGGACGAGAACGATATGGCCGCCCTGAAAGTGCCGTCTGACGATGGTTCCCAGATCCCTATCCGTGCCATTGCCGATATACGCAAGATCACCGGCCCGGCCTTTATTTACCGCGACGATACCAAACGCTTTATCGGGGTGAAGTTCTCCGTGCGTGAACGCGACCTGGGCAGTACCATCGCCGAGGCGCAGGCAAAGATCAGTAAGAACGTACAGCTGCCCGCGGGCTATTCCCTGGGCTGGACGGGCGAATTCGAGAACCAGGTACGCGCCACCAAACGCCTGGGACAGGTGGTACCGGTGAGCCTGCTGGGTATTTTTGTACTGCTGTTCATCATGTTCGGCAATGTAAAGGATTCCCTGCTGGTACTGGCCAATGTACCTTTTGCCATCATCGGCGGTATACTGGCCCTGCATGTTACGGGCATGAACTTCGGAATTTCGGCCGGGGTAGGCTTTATCGCCCTTTTTGGTATATGCGTGCAGAACGGGGTGATCCTCATTTCGGAGTTCCACCGCAACCGGAAGGAAAAACACCCGCTGGACGAAGCCATCACCGAAGGCGTAAAAGTACGCACGCGGCCCGTGGTCATGACGGCGCTCATGGCTTCCATCGGTCTGCTGCCGGCGGCCATATCCACCGGCATCGGCTCCGAATCGCAGAAACCCCTGGCCATTGTCATTATCGGCGGACTTATTACCGCCACCGTGCTCACCCTGCTGGTGTTCCCCATTATTTTCCGCATGGCATACAGCCGCAGGGAACGCAGCGCCTGATCTGTTCAGCTTTCCGTATACATACAGGAAGGGATGACGGGTGTAAAAGCCGGTTGTCCCTTTCTTTTTTAGGAACGATGGTATTTTAAGACGATATCTGTATCGTTTTTGTATACAATTTCGCCGGAAAGTCCGGCTGGCAGTACCGGTGCTTTTACACCGGCGCCCAGCGACAAAGGGGCTATGTATTCGTAGCAATCGTCCCAGAGCCCGGCGTCTATGAATTGCTGCAGGATAGCTGCGCCGCCTTCCACCAGTACGGAATTGATCTTCAGGCGGTACAGCGCTTCACTCAGGGCTTCTCCGCCCTGCAGGTCTTCGCGCAGCAGCACATAACGGATATGCCCTTCCTGCCCTTCCATTTTGCGGTTCAGCACCACCAGGGGCAGTTCATCGTTAAATATACGCAACGTACGGGGCAGCGCCAGTTCCGGGTCGGCGATCACGCGCAGCGGCGCCGGACCGCTCACCAAACGCACCGTAAGCGAAGGATCGTCTTTCAGCACCGTGCGGTAACCCGCCAGGATAGCGGCAAATTCCGTGCGCAGCTGATGCGTGAACACATTGGTCAGCGCTTGTGTTACAGCTACGGGCTTTTTGTCCGTACCATCGATGAATCCGTCCGCCGAGCGGGCAAACTTCAGTGTTATATAGGGACGTTTCTTTTCTGTATACGTAAAAAAATGCCGGTTCAGCAGGCGGCCTTCCGCTGCCAGGATACCGGTTTCCACGCGCACAGCCGCGGCACGCAGCATGTCAATGCCCTTACCGTCCACCTGTTCAAAAGGATCGGTATTGCAGATGACCACGTGCGGGATCTTCTTTTCGATGATCAGTGAGGCACAGGGCGGCGTTTTGCCGAAATGCGCACAGGGCTCCAGGCTTACGTACAGGGTACTTTCCGGCAGCAGTTCCGGCTCCGTCACCGAAGCGATGGCGTTCACCTCGGCATGCGGCTCCCCGTATTTACGGTGATAGCCTTCACCGATGATGCGGCCTTTATGCACGATCACCGCCCCTACCATCGGATTGGGGGCCACCCTGCCCCGGCCCATGGCGGCCAGCTGCAGGCAACGTCGTATATATGCCTCGTGCATACAACAAAGGTACGCTTTTTTGAATTGAGCGTACTTTTAGCCAACTTTGCAGCGTGAAAGTGCCCGATAATACACTGGGATCCGTACGTAATTTCGTATATACCGAGCTGCAGACGCTGTACAGCCCTGCGGAACTGCGCATTATCTGGGACGCCCTCTGCGAGGTCTTCAGCAGTGTACAGCCGCCCCCGGCCAAACTCAGCGAAAGTGAACTGCTGCTGTTTTTTAATGCCGTAAAAAAACTGAAAAAAGGCATGCCCTACCAGTATGTAACCAAAAACGTACATTTCTATGGATTACAGCTGTTCGTAAATGAATACACCCTCATTCCCCGCCCGGAAACAGAAGAACTGGCCGATCTGATCCTGAAAAACCATCCCAATGCTATCTTACACGTAACCGACGCCTGTACCGGCAGCGGCTGTATTCCCCTGGCCCTGCAAAGCCGGCGCCCGCAATGGAAAATACAGGGCTTCGATCTTTTTCCGGAAACGCTGGCCGTAGCGGAGAAAAACGCCGTAAGAACCGGGCTCCCCGTATCTTTTTTCCGGGCAGATGCGCTCGATCCGGATACGTACGTACGGCTGGAAAAAACAGATATACTCGTCAGTAACCCACCTTATATCTCAGCTGCCGAAAAAACGGATATGCATCCGAACGTGCTGGATTTTGAACCGCAGCAGGCCCTTTTTCCCGAAGGTACCGATCCGCTCCTTTTCTACCGACGCCTGGCCCTGGGCGCTACGCAATGCCTGAAAAAAGGCGGATTTTTCTACGCGGAGATCAACCAGTACCTGTCCCGGGAAACCTGCCGGGTCCTGCAAGAAGCCGGACTCTCCAACGTACAGGCCCACAAAGACCTCAGCGGCAACTGGCGCTTCGTTTCTGCTCAATATCTGTAAATATTTATGCGCAATCGGGCGCGTATCTTCGTATACAGGTCCGTGTCCCTGCGGGCCGGCTCCGGTTATTCGTGCCTCATAACGCTGCGCGCGGCCCATCGGGTGCGGGGCAAAGGCCTTTTTTCAATCCGTCCTTTCAGTATATGCGTACCTGTTTCAGGTATAATTTACGTTCCGGGCCTACCAGCTTGAATTCAATGTCGCATACGGCATCCTCGCCCCAGTAGCGGCGCATGCCGGCCCGTACGGCCATGCAGGCGCTGTACAGTTTTTTTATTTCGGCTTCGCTGAGCAGGGGCTTGTAATCGTTCAGCGGACTGTGCGACACATAATCCAGTACCAGCTCGCCGTCCCAGGGCGGCTGCTCGAACGGATAGGCCGTAAATATCTCGGTCGTGATCCCTTTTTCCGGCAGGACCACGGAACTTTCGCCTTTTTGTACGTTTACCGTAATACCGTCGTAATCGCGGTACAGGTTCTGCGTGACCACCACACCGTTGGCCTCTTCTTCCGGGAAGGAACGGTGCACCAGTATGCCCATGGCCACCGAGCGCTGATCGATGCCGAAGATTTCGCGCTCGCGGTAGGCCGCCGGGCTCCAGGTGCTGGCCCAGACCTTGCGTATAGCATTGGCCACGGTTTTGGAGGTATCGCCTTTTACGGCCGATTTGGAGTCGTACAGTCCGGCTCCGTTAAAATCGCTCAGGTCCTCCGCATTGGTCGAAGAACGAAAGCGGAAGGCCGCAAATTCAGCCTGTGCGTTCATGCGTTCCTCCACCAGGCGTAGCAACTCCGGATCTACCGGGTATTCCTGTATCTTTTTACGAACGGCTTTCAGGTCTTCTTTTAGTGTAGCACTGTTTTTATCAAGTTCCACTATGAGTTTTAAAGCCCCGCTTTGTTCCACATGCTGCGCATAATACCAGAACGGGATGGCAAAAGCATATTCCGGCACCCGGAATTCCTGCTTCTTCCGGCTGATGGCGGCCAGGCAGGCAAAATTGTAGGCCTTGGCACCCACATAGCCCAGTCCCAGGTCGGGCACTTTGTCCATAGAAATAAGGCCTTTTTTGCTGAGGTCTTTTTCCAGTACGATCGTACGTACGGGTTTTTCTTCAAATTGCAGGGCGGCATTTTCACGCAGTTGCATGGAGTCGGCCAGGGTTTTAAACTCTACCTTTTTACCTTCCAGGGTGGCCAGGCGTGGATCGTCCCAGGCCTGCGTGCAGACAGCTACCGGGATACCTCGGTTACGGCCCAGCAGCACCAGGTGACTCAGCGGGGTCTGCAGTTCGGTAACGATAATGCCTTTCACGTCGGGCAGGCTCAGTGGCGTACCGTTCAGCAGGATGATCTCGTTGCGGTCCGGCACTGTATTTTTCAGTTCATCCAGGGTATAACGCTTCAGTATACCGCCGGTCTCCCCGGCCGACACCTGCTGGTAAAGCAGGCTGCCGAACAGTCCTTCCGAGCGGATCAGCGGCAGTTTCAGTGTGCCTTTTTCCGCAGCCTGCAACAGGCGCAGGTTATTGACATAAAAGCGCAGACTGTCACCGAATGCACAGTTCTCTTTTACGCTACGGTACAGCGTTTCAATGTAGGGAATGTCCATCTGGTCGGAGGGCGAGAGTTCCAGGAACCAGGTTTTTGTGTTCTGCACGTGGTTCAGGTTGCCCAGCAGGAGATCCCGCGCCAGTTTACCTGCGCCGTAATTGCGCTCGTTGAATTCGTACAGCGGAATGCCGTATCCCAGCACCTGTTCCGCAAATTCGTGGTGGTACGTATAGTGATTACCGTTAACGAAATAGAGCTTTTTTGAATGCAGATCATACACTACTTTTACCGAACGTATATGCGAAAACTTGTCCGAAAGCGGCCTGCCTTCCAGTTTACGGAAGTCATCCACTTTTTCCAGCTGCGGCAGGTACGCAAAGCGTTTATCGTCTGCCGGGCCTGTGCTGTGGCTCCAGCGGCCGCAGCCGGCCAGTACAAACAGGAAAACGAGCAGGATATATTTCGTGGCTGAAGTCATGAGCGCGGTACAAATAGTACGTATAAATACCCTTTTTGGTACGGAAGGTTCAAAATAAAATAAAATAAAGATCCCCGTCCGGAGAACGGGGATCAATACCATAAAGGCCCATAAGCCGGGTTCTGTATTATCCTGTCATTTATCTGCGGAGACGTTCACACGGCCCCTTCAGCGACCTACCCATCTGCCGTCTCGCTTACAGCGAGAGGGGAGCGAGCAACTCCCGCTGCAGCAGACCTATTTGGTCTTACAGCCCGCAGGGTTTTCCCCGCTGCATGTTGCCATACAACGCGTGAGCTCTTACCTCACGTTTTCACCCTTACCTCGCTTACAGCGAGGCGGTATCGTTCTCTGTGGCACTTTCCGTATCCCGTCTCGCTGCAAGCGAGACGAGACCCCACCCGTTAGGTGGTGCGGTGCTCTGCGCTGCCCGGACTTTCCTACCCGGTCTGAAGACCGGATCGACAGGTGGACCTTTATACGTTTGAGGTCTTACGACCTTTCTTTTCTTTTTTATTTGCTCAGGCGGCTTTCCAGGTCCAGGCGGTAGGCCCGGGCCGTGTCCTGAGCGATATCGTAGCCCGCATCGGCATGACGTATCACGCCCATGGCCGGGTCGTTGTTGAGTACGCGTGCCAGGCGTTGTTCTGCATCGTCGGTACCGTCGGCTACAATAACCATGCCGGCATGTATGCTGTATCCCATACCTACGCCGCCACCGTGGTGCAGGCTTACCCAGGAGGCGCCGCCGGCCGTGTTGATGAGAGCGTTCAGGATGGGCCAGTCGGCCACGGCATCGCTACCGTCGAGCATAGCTTCGGTCTCCCGGTTGGGCGAAGCTACAGAACCGGTATCCAGGTGGTCGCGGCCGATCACGATCGGGGCTTTCACCTTACCTTCGCGCACCAGCTGGTTAAAGGCCAGGGCCGCTTTCTGACGGGCGCCCATCGGCAGCCAGCAGATACGGGCCGGTAATCCCTGGAAGGCGATCTTTTCCGCGGCCATCTTCAGCCAGCGTTGCAGGGACGCATCTTCGGGGAAGAGTTCCTTCAGCTTTTCATCGCATACACGGATATCTTCCGGGTCGCCGCTCAGGGCCACAAAACGGAAGGGGCCACTGCCTTTACAGAACAGCGGACGAATATAAGCCGGTACGAATCCCGGGAAATCGAAGGCATTCTGCACACCGCGTTTGTCTTTGGCCTGTCCGCGCAGGTTATTGCCATAATCAAAGGTAATGGCGCCTCGGCGTTGCAGTTCCAGCATCTGTTCTACGTGGCGGGCCATGGTATCCAGCGAAAGTTCCATGTATTTTTCCGGGTTGGCGTCGCGCAGTACACGGGCCTCTTCCACGCTCATGTTCTGCGGGAAATAGCCGATCAGTTCATCGTGTGCCGAGGTCTGGTCGGTAAGCGTATCCGGAACGATATTGCGGTCGATGAGGCGCTGCAGCAGGTCAACCACGTTGCAGAGCACCCCGATGGAGAGGGCTTTACCTTCGGCTTTGGCCGCCAGGGCCGCATCGATGGCCTCGTCGATATCTTTGTATTTCAGGTCGAGGTAGCGGGTCTCGAGGCGTTTATCGATACGCCACTCCTCCACTTCGGCCACCAGGGCCACCCCTTCGTTCATGGTAATGGCCAGGGGCTGGGCTCCGCCCATACCGCCGAGACCGGCCGTTACGTTCAGCGTACCTTTCAGGGTTCCGCCAAAATGCTGACGGGCACATTCGGCATAGGTCTCATAGGTACCCTGCACAATGCCCTGCGAGCCGATATAGATCCAGGAACCGGCGGTCATCTGGCCGTACATCATCAGGCCTTTGGCGTCCAGCTCACGGAAATGCTCCCAGGTAGCCCATTTAGGCACCAGCATACTGTTGCTGATGATCACACGGGGCGCATCTTTATGGGTGGGCAGAATACCCACGGGTTTACCGCTCTGGATGAGCAGCGTTTCATTTTCATTCAGATCTTTCAGGGCTTTTACGATACGCTCGAAGGCCTGGGGGGTCCGGGCGGCTTTACCCAGTCCGCCGTACACGATCAGGTCCTCGGGGCGTTCGGCCACGTCGGGGTCCAGGTTATTGTGCAGCATACGCAGGGCGGCTTCCTGTATCCAGCCTTTGGTGTTGAGCTGCGTGCCGGTAGGTGTTCTCAGTTTCGAGATATCGAGTTTGTTATCCGCTGTAATCATGGCAACATTGTAATTTTAATGCAAAGGTAATACAATTGCGGGCAGAATGGAGGGGGCAGAATGAATTCAGCGCGGGACGGGACTTACAGAAGAAGAAAGGGCATGGAAGAGCGGCGGGCCGGGGACACTTATCAACATTTGAGGGATAACCGCTTGTGGATGTGAAAACAAAAGCGTACCTTTGCACCCGCAATTTTAATGTTTAACAATTAACGGGGGCCCGGGTGGCCCGCACTATCAAAATGGCAGAAGAACTGAAAGCCGAAGACGTGAAAAACGTAAAAAAATCACTCGCCGACTACGGCAATGAAGGAGATACCTCTTTCGACTGGACCGCATTTGAAGGTTATTCAGCGGACCAGAAAAACTCACTCGAAGCGTTCTACGACAAATCGATGAGCTCTATTATTCCTCACCAGATACTGGTTGGTACCGTGGTAGGGATCAATTCAAAAGATATCCTGGTCAATATCGGGTACAAGAGCGAAGGCGTGGTTCCGCGCACCGAGTTCCGTTACAACCCCGATGTAAAGATCGGCGATACCGTGGAAGTATACGTGGAAGACCTGGAGAACAAAGACGGTCAGCTGCAGCTTTCGCACAAAAAAGCACGTGCCCTGAAAGCATGGGACCGTGTGAACGAAGCCTTTACGAACGATGAGCTGATCACCGGTTTTGTAAAATGCCGTACCAAAGGTGGTCTGATCGTGGACGTATTCGGCCTGGAAGCCTTCCTGCCGGGTTCACAGATCGACGTGAAACCGATCCGTGACTACGATGTATACGTAGGTAAGAACATGGAATTCAAAGTAGTGAAGATCAACCAGGAATTCAAAAACGTGGTGGTTTCTCACAAAATTCTCCTCGAAGAAGAACTCGAGCAGCAGAAAAAAGATATCATCTCTAAACTGGAAAAAGGTCAGATCCTTGAAGGTATCGTTAAGAACATCACTTCTTACGGTGTATTCATCGACCTGGGCGGCGTAGACGGTCTGATCCACATCACCGACCTGAGCTGGGGCCGTATCAACCATCCGGAAGAGATCGTTAAACTGGATGAGAAGATCAATGTGGTGGTTCTGGACTACGACGATGAGAAAAAACGCATCGCCCTGGGTCTGAAACAACTCACGGCTCACCCGTGGGAGCAACTGGATGCCAACCTGAAACCGGGCGATAAAGTAACCGGTAAAGTGGTTGTACTGGCCGATTACGGTGCATTCGTTGAGATCGCTCCGGGTGTGGAAGGTCTGATCCACGTAAGCGAAATGAGCTACTCTTCACACCTGCGCAGCGCCGGCGACTTTGTAAAAGTAGGCGACGATGTTACGGCTGTGATCCTGACACTGGACCGCGAAGAGCGCAAAATGTCACTGGGTCTGAAACAACTGAAAGACGATCCGTGGACCAATATCCAGGAGAAATACCCGATCGGCAGCAAACAGAGCGCCGTGGTTAAGAACTTCACCAACTACGGAATCTTCGTAGAACTGGAAGAAGGGGTAGACGGCCTGATCCACATCAGCGACCTGAGCTGGACCAAAAAGATCAAACATCCGGGCGAGATCACCAATATCAACGACAAGATCGATGTAGTGGTACTGGAGATCGACCAGGAGAACCGTAAACTTTCATTAGGTCACAAACAACTGGAGTCCGATCCCTGGGAAGCCTTCGGAAACATTTTCGAGGTAGGCACCGTACAGGAAGGTACCGTTGTGGAAAAAACCGACAAAGGTATGGTAGTTGCCCTGCAATACGGTATCGAAGGTTTTGCTCCGAACAAACACCTGAAGAAGGAAGACGGCAGCACCATTGCACTGGACGAAAAAGCCGAGTTCAAAGTGATCGAGTTCAACAAGGACGAGAAAAAACTCATCGTTTCACATACCAAAGTATGGGAAGCCGATAAGGAAGACACCGAGAGAACGGAAAAAGTAAAAGAAGCCAAAGCCACTGCCAAAGGCGTTGACAAACTGAAGAAAGGCATCGAGAAAACGACTCTGGGAGACCTGAGCGTACTGGCCGATCTGAAAGAGGAAATGGAAAAAGGCAGCAAAGGCAAAAAGAAAAAGAGCGACGAAGACGCTGAATAATACAACGAAAGAGCCCCGGTAAACATCGGGGCTTTTTTTTACACAAAAATGCGCTACCTTCGGGCTTTGCTTCAAGAAGAGAAAATGAATCAGGAACAGAAGACCCTATTGGAAGGAAAAGGCCTCGAGCTCGTACTCCAGCGCCTCTGCCTGGAACTGAAAGAGAATTACGGCGATTTCAGCAACTGCGCACTCATCGGCCTGCAGCCCCGTGGCTCCCTGCTCAGCGCCAGCCTGCACCGCCGCCTCGAACAGATGACCGGCCGCAACATACAGCACGGCAAACTGGACATTACCTTTTTCCGGGACGATTTCCGCCGGGGCGACGATATACTGAAGCCCAATACCACCAGCATCGACTTCCTGGTGGAAAACAAGAACGTAGTGCTTATCGACGACGTACTGTATACCGGGCGCAGCGTACGTGCCGGTTTCGACGCCCTCATGGCCTTCGGAAGACCCGCCAAGGTAGAACTGCTTACCCTGATCGACCGCCGCTACACCCGCCACATCCCCATCGAGGCCAATTACTGCGGTAAGGCCGTAGATACCCACGCCGGGCAGAAAGTACTGCTGGAATGGGATGCCGCGCAAACCAACCTGGAAAAAGTAACGTTATTTACACGCGAAGTATGAGCAGACTAAGTACCGAACATCTTTTAGGCATTAAATACATTACGGAGAACGATATCCATACCCTGCTGGACACGGCCGCTTCCTTCAAGGAGGTGATCAACCGGCCCATTAAAAAAGTACCTTCCCTGCGCGACGTTACGGTGGCCAATGTGTTCTTCGAGAACAGCACCCGTACCCGCCTTTCCTTTGAACTGGCCGAAAAACGCCTCTCGGCCGACGTGGTGAACTTCAGCGCCTCCGGTTCCTCGGTATCCAAGGGCGAAACCCTTACCGATACCGTGAACAATATCCTGGCCATGAAGGTGGACATGGTGGTGATGCGCCACCAGAACCCCGGCGCCTGCGTATTCCTGGCCAACGAACTCAAAAAATATCCCAAAAGCGCCCATGCCCGCGTGGTGAACGCCGGCGACGGTACCCACGAGCATCCTACCCAGGCCCTGCTCGACGCCTTTTCGATCCGTAACCATTTCGGCCGCATCGAAGGGCTCAACGTACTCATCGTGGGCGATATCATGCACTCCCGCGTGGCCCTGAGCAATATCTACTGCCTGCAGAAACTGGGCGCCAATGTAAAGCTCTGCGGTCCGGCCACCCTCATACCCCGCCATATCGAAACCCTGGGCGTGGAGGTGGAATACGACCTGCACAAGGCCCTGCAATGGTGCGATGTGGCCAACGTACTGCGTATACAGCTGGAACGGCAGGACATCAAATATTTCCCCTCGCTGCGCGAATACGCCATGCAATACGGCATTAACCGCGAAGTACTGAACCGGCTCGACAAACAGATCACCATTATGCACCCGGGGCCCATCAACCGCGGCGTGGAACTGGACGGCGATATTGCCGACAGCGAGCATTCCATCATACTGGAACAGGTAGAGAACGGAGTGGCCGTACGAATGGCCGTACTTTACTGCCTGGCCTCCGTAAAAGAATAAGGACAAGAATTTGAAAAATGAATGACAAATAGTACATTCGTTTAATGTTAATTACTCTATGACTATGAAAATTACTGTAAACAAGGAAGATAAGTTTACTGTACTGAAACCGGAGATCGAGAAGCTCGACAGCACGGTGGCGCCGCTGGTAAAGGCTGAAATAGTGCTGGTTACCGGTAACGGCGAGCGCAATATCATCATCGACCTGGCCGATGTGCGCTATATCGATTCCAGCGGACTGAGCGCCCTGCTGGTGGCCAACCGTTCCTGCAAAAGCCTCAACGGCGCCTTTGTACTGACCGGCCTGAACGAAAACGTGCGCAAACTCATCAGTATCTCCCAGCTGGACACCATACTTACCATTACGCCGACCTACTCCGAAGCGGTTGATTTTGTGATCATGGACGATATCCAAAAATCTTTGTAAGCCATTGCATATTCTATTTTTTTTTCCATATTTGTAACAACAAAAAACACAAAGAAAACAAACGTATGAAGAAACTTTTACTCGTAGCTGTAGTAGCTTTTGGCTCGTTTGCCGCAGTGAATGCACAGGTTGATCCCTGTACCCCGAACCCGAATTATACTCCTTCAAGTCCCACAGGTGCCGGTATCGAAGACCTTCCCTGCGCGCGTCCCAATGAACTGTACAAGGCTTCGTCCACCATTGTGGTACCTACCGAAGTTACGTTTGGCGGAAGCACTGTAAAACTGTGCAGTGTGCGTGTGGATTCTATCTCAAACTGGCCGCTGTATACCACTCCGCCCCTGTTCGCCATCTTCAAGAGCGGCACACAGTATGCTCCGGGCGCATGGGTTCCGATCAATACGGCCAACCCGTCTGACAGAGCCTGTGTATCTATTTCAGCTACATTCACGGCTCCTTACCAGGATACCATCCGTGTAAGAGGTACCGCCAAAGTAGGCGCTTCCTGCCCGGGCTTCCTCGACGTTTCTTTTGACGCGTTGAATGCCGGCGGTATACCGGTAGGCTTCACCGTTGATCCTTCTTGTACGTACTATGTAGGCGTTGCCGAAGAACTGAGCAACAACTCTTTCGACGTTGCCCAGAACTACCCGAACCCGGTTACCGGCGAGTCTCAGATCGTATTCAACGTACCTGCCGCAGGTAAAGTGAACTTCCGTATCACCAGCCTGGTGGGTTCTGTGATCTCTGACAGGACCATCGGCGCCAACAGCGGTAAAAACATCATCGACATCAATGCAGGTTCATTCGCTCCCGGTGTGTATATGTACAGCGTTACATACAATGGTTCTACCATCACCAAGCGCATGATCGTGAAATAATTTATACCTGTCTGAAAAAACTTACCTGAAACCCCGGGATATACTCCCGGGGTTTTCTTATTTTTGTATATTGAATTATGAAGTGATCATACTCGGGACCAGCAGCGCATTGCCTACTGCCGAACGATTCCCGTCCTCGCAAATACTCAACTTCAGGGAAAAACACTTCCTGATCGATGCCGGCGAAGGAACGCAGATACAGATGCGCAAATACAAGCAGAGTTTTCAGCGTATACAGAAAATTTTCATTTCGCACCTGCATGCCGATCATTTCCTGGGGCTGCCCGGTCTGCTCTCTTCCATGGCCCTGCTCGGCCGGGAGAACACGCTCGAGATCTATGGGCCCCCGGGCATACGCACCTTCCTGGAGACCACGTTCAGTATATCCGACGCCTATCTTACCTTCCCCGTAAAATACATCGCTACCGATCACAGGGAACCTCAGATCCTATACGAAGACGAGCATATGCTCATCAGCAGCTTTCCGCTGTTCCACCGCATTGCCTGTACCGGTTTTCTCTTCCGTGAGAAGGAAAAGGCCCGTAAGTTCGATAAGAAGCTGCTCAACAAGTATTTTCTTACTCCCGAAGAGATCATCCGCATTAAGAACGGAGCCGATTACCAGGCGCCCGATGGTAACTTTTACCCCAATGCCGAGATCACCATCGATCCGCTGCCGCCACGCTCTTACGCCTATTGCAGCGATACCGCCCCTTTTGAAGAGCTGGCCGCTTACGTAAAAGACGCACAGACCATTTACCACGAGTCTACCTTTACCATGAAGCACGCCCTGCGGGCGAAAGAAACGCGCCACAGTACCGCTTTACAGGCGGCCGGACTGGCGCGGGATGCAGGCGCTTCCCAACTGATCCTGGGCCATTTTTCCACCCGGTACACCGACCTGCAGGAATTCCTGGACGAGGCACAGCCCGTTTTCGCCAATACCCTGCTCGCCCGCGAGGGAAATACCTACGAAATTTAAAGGCTTCTGCCCAAAAGCCCTATATTTGTTTTCCTAAATAAACGGTACTATGCTCAACGAAAAAGTAGAAAAAATACTGAATACACAGATTGCCAAAGAAGCAGCCTCTTCGTCCCTGTATCTTTCCATGGCCTCCTGGTGCGATACCAAAGGTCTGGACGGGTGTGCCGCTTTTTTATACGACCAGGCCGATGAAGAGCGTACCCATATGCTGAAACTGATGAAATACATCAGCGACAGCGGCGGTCATGCCCGCGTACCTTCCATTCCCGAGCCTCAATTCCAGTTCAGGGATGTGACCGAAATATTTTCACTGGTACTGAAAAGTGAAATGCATATTTCGGAATCCATACACGATATCATCGATACCTGCACCAAACTGCGCGATTATACCACGCTGCACTTCCTGCAATGGTACGTTACCGAACAGCACGAAGAAGAGAAACTGGCGCGTTCCATCCTGGACAAGATCGAGATCATCGGTCTCAAAGGTCAGGGGCTGTACCTTTTCGACAAGGATATGGCCGGTTTCCAGGTGGCTACCGAAATGAAGACCCAGGAAAGCGGAGGGGGCGCCGCCTAAGTCCGCAATGCGTTACTACATTATTGCCGGTGAAGCTTCCGGCGACCTGCACGGCAGCAACCTGGTCCGCGCCATACGGGAAGCCGACCCACAGGCCGTGATACGCGGCTGGGGAGGCGATCTGATGAAGGCCGAAGGCGCCGATATCGTGAAGCATATACGCGAACTGGCGTTCATGGGCTTTGTGGAAGTGCTGAAGAACCTGCGTACCATACGCCGTAACTTTGCCTTCTGCAAACAGGACATAGAAGCCTTTGCCCCGGACGTGCTGGTATGTATCGACTATCCCGGTTTTAACCTGCGCATGTGCAAATGGGCCAAACAGAAAGGCTACCGCACTGCCCTGTACATTGCTCCGCAGGCCTGGGCCTGGAAGGAAAAACGAGCCTATACCCTGCCCGCCATCTGCGATGAAGTGATCAGTATACTTCCTTTTGAAGAAGCTTTTTTTGCCCGTTTCGGCACAAAGGTACGTTACGTCGGACATCCCCTGGCCGATGCCATCAAGCGTTTTAAAGCCGCAGCACAGCCTCCGGTGCCGGAACTCGCTCCGCAGGACAAACCCCTGGTGGCCCTGCTTCCCGGATCGCGCCGCGATGAAATTAAGAACATGCTGCCCGTATTTATGCAGGTACGGCGCCTGTTCCCCCAATACCGCTTTGTAATTGCCGGGGCACCGGCGCTGGATATGAACGTATACCGGCAGAACGGGCTCGAAGAGGATGTGCCCGTGATCTTCGGACAGACCTATGCCTGCCTGGCAGCGGCCCAGGCGGCCATTGTAACTTCGGGTACCGCCACCCTGGAGACCGCCCTGCTCGATACCCCGCAGACCATCTGTTATAAAGGCAACCCCATTTCGTACCAGATCGTAAAACGCCTGATCAAAATTCCCTACGTTTCCCTGGTGAACCTGATCCTGGGACGTCCCCTGCTGAAGGAATACCTGCAGTACGACCTGACCGTGGCAAACATCAGCGCCGAACTGAAACGCCTGATGGAAGACGGGGAATACCGGCAGACCATCCGTGCCGGTTATGCCGAACTGCGCGGCATCGTAGGCGACGGCGGCGCATCCCGCAAGGCGGCAGACATCATTGTACAGCTGGCGTCCAACTAAAAAAGGCCTCCCGCGGGAAGCCCTTCCTGTATTTTAGTATATTCTTCGTTTATTTTACGCGCTCCATGTATTCGCCCGTCTCCGGGTTTACACGGATCATTTCGCCCGTTTCAATAAAAAGCGGTACTCGGATCTCGGCGCCGGTTTCCAGCGTGGCGGGTTTCAGCGTATTGGTGGCGGTATCGCCCTTGAGGCCCGGTTCGGTATAGGTCACTTCCAGGTCGACGGATTTGGGCGGCTTAGCGGATACGGGACTGTCGTCGGCAAAGAACACCTTTACCATATTGCCCTCTTTCATGAACTGCATACCGGTCCCGAACAGGGTTTCGTCCACATAGTACTGCTCATAGGTGTCGGCATCCATACAAACCACGGCATTACCGTCTTTGTACAGGTATTGCAGGTCGCGTTCCTCTACGCGTATAATTTCAACCTCTTCGTCGGGACGGAAGCGGTTCTCTGCCAGTTTGCCCGAACGCATCACACGCATCTTGGCCTGGTAAAATGCACGCAGGTTGCCCGGTGTGCGGTGGATCCACTCCACGATCTGGCAGAGCTCATTATTGTACATAATGAAATTGCCGTTGGAAATATCTGAAGCCTTTGCCATATAATTTATTTTAAAGGGCAAAACTAACGCTTAAACTCGTTTTAGCAAGTCCCCGGAATCATTTCGGGTTTCATATACTTTTCTGAAAATAAATGCGCTTAAACATTTAACATATTTTTAGATTTAAAGTTTTTTTTGTAAATTTGGATAAAACATAAGGCTTATGAAACCGATGATCATTTTCTCTACTCTGCTTTTGGTTGTCACTACGGCCTGTAAAAGCAACCGATCCAGTGACCTCTCCACACCACCTTCAGAAACTTCTTTTGCATTCCCCAAAGCACAGAAAGGCACCCGTCTCGTTTATCTCTATGCCAACCACGGTATCCGTTCGCGGCTCGACATTACCATACAGCGCATGGACGAGAACCTGTCTTTCGACTATTCGATGAACCTTATGGACAACCCGCGCGGACACGTAGAGGTGAGTCCGGCGGCACTGAAATCGGCCAACAGCTTCGAGATGGTCTTCCCGCTCGAAAAACCGATTGCCGGGAACCAGTCGTCCCTGCTGCTGAGCCAGATGGCCTTCCGGGACCTGCTGGAAGCCGGCGAGACCGTACTGGACCTGGGCAGCGGCCTGGAAAGCTATTTCTTTGCACAGAACGAAGAAGTGGCCTTTTCCTACAATTCCAAGGTCGTTTTTATGACCTGCATGAAGTGCAGCAACCTGGACAAAACGGGCGAAGTATGGATACTGAAAAATCCCGCCTTCCCGATCATTGTAAAAATGAACAGGGGCGTTTCCATCGAGCTTGACCAGTGGATCGATCCGGCAGAAGCTACGCAGACCCCGGCAGCGCCCGTTTCAGCTGTTTCAAATGCCGGTTGAGATGCGCCTGCAGAAAAGCGAGGGTCTGTTCTAAACTGAGCATACCGGACCGCGGGTGCCTGAACAGTCCTGCCTTTTCCAGTGCCGGCGGATAAGATCGTACAAATTCACGGTAACGTTCCCGTACTTCCGTCCATTGGCGGAGCAATGCATCCGCATCGTAAGGGCCTTTTACTTCGGGCAGCGCCGAAGGTACCCGGAAACGCAGCGGAGAACGCAGGGCCAGCCGCAACAGAAAGGCATTCCGCTTTTCGCGAAAGCCCACGGGTTTCAGTTCCGCGCCGTGCTTCTGCAGTTTATGCACGCAATACGATAAGGTAGCGCTTTCAACATCCAGAATATGTTTCAGCACCTCCGCCGGGGACCATCCTCCCGGCGGAGGTGTTTTGTTCAACTGTTCCGCGGAGTATCCCTGCAGCAGTTGTTCCAGCTGTATACGCGAATTTTCGAGCCGTTCCAGGCGGACGTCTGCATTTCTCATACACCCATATTCGACAGCAATCCGCCGGCATTGCCGCGCATTTCTGTTTCCCAGCTTGCTTCTGCCTGTTTCAGGGCCCGGTTCAGGGCGATCACAATAAAATCTTCGAGTTCTTCGCGGCGTTCAGGCAGGCACATAGAGGGTTCTATTTCTATGCTTTTTAAGTCCCTGTTACCGTTCACCACCACTTTTACAGCGTTGTTACCGGCTTCTGCTTCAATACGCAGGCGGTCGAGCCGTTCTTTACTCTCCTTCATTTTCTGCTGCATTTCCTGCAGCTTTTCCATCATATTTCCCAACATAAATTCCTGTATTTGTTCAAATTTAAAATATGTGTAGCAGAGAGACAGAGGATTTCATATTTTATCTTATCGCAAAAGGTTCACATGTCCGAACAACTCACCCTGGCGCCCGTACTTTTCTGTATAGACGATACGCCACACATAGGTATCCTGTTTGCAGGGTTTGTTACCGCACATACCGTTCCATGCCTTTTCAAACGAATCGGTTTTCCATACCACTTCGCCCCATCGGTTAAAAATAACCATATCAAACTGTTCGATATCGACCCCGTACGCCCGGAAGAGTTCATTCAGACCGTTCCCGTCTACAGTAAACGTATTTGGTACATAAATGTTACCTAAAACGAAAACCGTTACGCTGTCGATAAAGTAACAACCGTTGGTATCTGTGTAAAACAGGCCGTAGGTAGTGGTAATGGACGGGGATGAAACCGTGGTGCGGCAGTAATTGCAGGAAAGATCCGTGGGCGGTATCCACTGGTAGGTACCGTGGGGCGGCCCGGAAGCCGTCAGTATGGCCTTTTCGCCGTATTCGATATACTGATCGGGCCCCGCGTACACATCGGTAATGCCGTAGGTGTTCACCTGCACGGTATCACTGGTGGTACAGCCGATGCTGTCGGTAATGATCACACTGAAGGTAACCGCATAGGGTATAACGGCCGTCGGGTACTGCACCGTGGACGAATCGAGATACACCGTCGGGAACCATTGGTACGATACCCCGCCCGAACTGTACAGACGCACGGGATTACCGGGACAGATCAGTGTATCCGGGCCGCTTATGGGGTATATACGCTTTACGTTCACCGACATGGTATCGTAACTGTCGCCGCAGGCATTACGGCCGCGTACAATGTAGGTAATGTCCTGGTCAGGCGTGCAGTTCGGATTGCTGATATTCGGGTTACTGAGGTAGGTAGGCGGTGTCCACAGGTAATGCGTGGCGCCGGAAACCGAAAGCTGAATGCCGTCGCCGTGACAGATCAGGGTATCCGGCCCGGCATCGGCCTGGGGCTGAAAATCTACCTGTATCCGTGTGCTGTCGCGCAGAACACATCCGTCGGGATTCTGCACCGTTACTACGTAAATGGTGGTGCTGGACGGCGTGGCTACCGGGTTGGCAATATGCGGGTCACTGAGCGTGGCTGCCGGCGACCAGGAATAGGAAATTCCGCCCGAAGCTGTGAGCTGTGTGCTGTTGCCGATACATATGGTATCATTATCAGAGGTCTGTATCGAAAAATTGATCACCGGTACCAGCACCTGCGCCGTATCGTTGCCGCAGTTGTTGCTGGCAATGAGTGTGTACGTGGTCGTGCCCGGCGGATGCACCCAGGGACTGGCCAGGTTGGCCTGCGAACTGTGCAGACCCGGTACCACCAGCCAGGAATAGGTCGTACCGCCGGAACCCTGCAGCTGTATACTGTCCAGCGGACAGATAGGCGCCACGGGCCCAATGCTGGCCACCGGTTTGGGCAGTACCTGCACCTGTATCTGGGCCGTATCCGAAGGTACACAGTTCTGCGGATCGGATGCCACCAGCGTTACGGTATAGGTACCCGGTGCATTGTAGGTATGCGAGCCGTTCACACCCGTACTGGAAGCGCCGTCGCCATAGTGCCAGGTAAACGAGGTACCGCCGTTGCTCAGGTTCTGGAATACCACATTGGTGCCTTCGCACACTGCACTCACATTGGCATCGAGATAGGCCGTAAGCGCCGACACGTCGAATTTTACGAGCGCGATATTGCAGTTGGAGGAATTATTGGTAGCGGAATAGGCGCCGGGGGTCGTGGGCAGATCGTCCTGTCCGCCGCAGCTGGCACACATGGCCTGGAACACCACTCCGTCCTTGTTAAAACGGCTGGTACCACCGTCCACGTGGTCGCCCGAACTGCCGCCGCCCAGGTAGGTGGCATACAGCAGGTTCTCTGCATTGGGATAGAACACGGCCAGGTAAAAATCGCTGCCGTCCGTAGTGGTCTTGTAGGCGCCCGGGGTAACGGGCATGCCGAATACCGTGCCGCCGATGCCCCCGTTCGACTGGTTTACCTGTCCGCCCCAGCCGGCAATGTAGATCTGGTCGCACTCGTGCAGCAGGAAGGCCGTAGGCACCAGGTTGATCTGCGAAGCGCCCGCCCCGAAACAGGTAGACATGAGCGTGGTCGTGAGGGCCGGATTCAGTTTATGAACGAACTGCCCCGTGCCCGCATTCGAGTACACATTGCCCGAAGGCCCGGCCTGTATGGGATAACCGCCCATACTCTGCCCCATTACGAACACGTTGTCGGCCAGGTCGAGCTGTACAAAATAGGTCTGGTTGTAATTGGAGGTACCGATGTAGGTAGCCGCCTGTAGCACGGTACCCGCCGGGTTCAGACGCACCAGGAAGCCGTCCACCCCGCCGCTGTAGGCCGGTTTGATAACGCCGCCCGTAGTGGCAAGATTACCGCTGTTGGTACCGCCCGTAAAGTAAATGGTGCCATTGGTAGCCCGCTGAATGCTGTATGCCGCATCGTCGCCGGAACCACCGAAGAACGAAGAGGCCTGCAGGGCAGACAGTGTCGGGTTGAAGCGCGCGAACACCGCATCGCTGCCACCGCCGCCGTAACTGGCCTGGAAAGGACTGAGCACAGGAAAATTACTGCTCTGTGTTACCGAAGCAATGTAAATATTACCCGGGCCGTCGATGATCACTTCGCCGCGGAATTCATCGGCATAGTTGGCGCTGAGGGCCGTGCTCATATTGAGTCCGTCGTTGCCGCTGCCACCCAGGAAGGTGGAGCCGATGAGCGCGCTGCCGGTAGCATTGAACTTGGTTATGAAAATATCCGTACCGTTGTTGTAATTGATGAGTCCGCCGAAGAAGATGAGCGGTGCGCCATTGTTGAAACTATTGTCGTAACAGCCTGCCGAGGTCGGGAAACTGGGCGAACCTGTGTTGCCGAGCACAATGAGTTCTTCGGCCGGCGTAACGATAAGTGAGTGCGGCATGTCGGGTCCGTTACCGCCCAGGAAGGTGGAAAACAGCAGGCTGGTGCCGTTGGAGGCGAATTTGGAAAGCACCGCATCGATATTACCCGAACCCCAGGTAACCTGGTAGGCGCCCGGCGAGGTCGGGTACGAAGAACCGAAAACGATACCGCCCGCATAACCGGCGCCCGTAGGGTCCGGCGTGGCCGTATAACCCCAGCTGTCGCTCAGGGAGCCGATATAGGTAGAAAAAATGATGATGGGGTCTATGACCAGTTGCAGCGAAGCATCGTAGCCCTTCGGGAAATGAAAGCTTACTTCCTGTCCGCGGATGCGGAATTCTGTTTCCACTTCTTTTTTAGCGCCGTTCAGCAGCTGGTAGGCATAGGGTTTTACTTCACGAACGTCGCCCACGGCCGTCTGCAATACCAGTTCGCCGTTACGGACACGCATTTTTTCGATACCCGCATATTTCCAGCGGATATGGGCCGCATCGGCACCGGGATGTACAATAAAGTCGTATTTAAGCTGGTTGTCCCGGAAGGCATAAACCAGGTCGATACCCGGGTAAAAACCGGGCTGGCGGAGTTCCTGGTAGATCTTTACACCGGAACGCCAGCGCGAGGAATCGTTGCCGAGGTAATAATTGTAATATTCACTTTTAGGCTGTGCGGCTTTGTAGGCAGCTGCGGAAGCGCCGATGAATTCCTGGCGGAAGGCATGTTTCTGCAGGTTGGCGGGAAAACCGGCGAGGGATTCGCCGAATTTGGCGGCATGCGCATATTCCGCTTTGAGCTGCGCGTCCCATGTATCGAAAAGTACAGAAGTTCCTTCCAGGTACACCATGGCGCCGGGAAGTTCGGCCCGGTAAGCATAGGGTTCTTCCCACTGCCCCAGGTTTTCCACGAAACCATAGGTGATCTGTGCCTGTACCTGGTTCAGGCAGTATAGTCCGCTCAGGAGAAGGTATAAGAGGAGTCTTCGCAAGGAATCAATACATTAACCCTCAAAATTAACTTTTTTTCAGAAATACTACAAGTTTCTTTTTCAACAGGTTAATCCCGGGCGCCGAAAAGAGCGCTGCCGATGCGTACCATGGTGCTACCCTGCTCAACAGCAATCAGATAGTCGCCGCTCATCCCCATCGACAATACGTCGAAATCTTTTCCGGGGAAGTAATTTTTCGCTTTTATGGTATCAAAGGTCTTTTTCAGGCCGGCAAATTCCGCCTTTACCTTTTCCGTATCCTCTGTAAATGAAGCCATTCCCATCAGTCCGCATACTTTTACAAATGGTGCGTTCTGCATGACGCCACTTTCCAGGATGGTAAGCAGTTCCGCCTCATCAAAACCGAATTTGGTCTCTTCGGAGGCAATGTGCATCTGCAGCAGCACCTGTATGGTACGTCCGGCTTTGGCGGCCTGTTTCTGTATCTCGTTAAAGAGTCTGAGACTGTCCACACTGTGGATCATGTGCACAAAAGGCACGATGTATTTTACCTTATTGCTCTGCAGGTGCCCGATCAGGTGCCATTCGATGTCTTTGGGCAGTGCTTCGTACTTGGGCAGCAGTTCCTGCACGCGGTTCTCCCCGAAAATGCGTACCCCCGCGTCGTAGGCCTGCTGCAGCACTTCGGCCGGATAGGTCTTGGACACCGCCACCAGTGTTACCTGCGGGGGCAGCTGTGCTTTTATCGCTTCGTATCGTGACTGGCTGAACATTATTCTTCCGAAAGTTTATAAATAAACAGACCGTTCAGGAATTTGGGCTCAAAGAAAGTACTTTTCGGGGGCATCATTTCCCCGACGTCGGCCATTTGCTTAAAAAGTTCCATGCGCACCGGGTAAAAGGTGAACGCCGCGGCAAATTTCCCGGAGCGTACGGCCTGTTCCAGGCGCGGGGCATCGGTCTTTCCGCCGATGAACTTTACACGTTTGTCCTTACGCAGGTCGTGCACCTGCAATACGGGACCGAAAATATGGATATTGGCCAGTTCGGGGTCGAGTTCGTCGGCAGGGTGTTCGTTCTTCAGGAATTCCCGTTTCAGGTTCAGCACATACCAGCCGTCGGCCAGGCATACGCCGAATTCGTGCGGGGCCACGGGAATTACGGGCACCGTACTCTTCTGTATATGAAATTTTTCGGCCAGCAGCGAAATGAACTGTTCGTCCGTATAACCGTTCAGGTCACGCACCAGGCGCGAGAATTCAAAGAGCCGGGCTTCGGTCTCGGGCAGGGCCGCCGCCAGGAAATAATTATAACAGGCCTGCGGGTCCTCCTCTGCCGACTGCGAGGCTTTATCGCGTCCGTAGAGATAACTGGCCGCACAACGGTGGTGCCCGTCGGCGATGTATACCGATCGCTGCGCGGCAAAAAGCATTTCCACGGTTTCCAGGTCGGCCTCTTTACAGATCTTCCAGAAAGTATGTACAAAACCGTCAGGCCCGCTGAACGAGGCATAGGGCGCCGTGCGCAGGTAGGCGTCCTTCAGGTTGTCCCAGAGTACATTGTTCTCAAAAACGAGGTACACCGGTTCGGCATGTATATCGATGGTATCGAGGTACTGTTTCAGCAGTTCTTCTTTGTGTTCCAGGGTCTGCTCATGCTTGCGGATGCGGCCGCCTTCGTAGTCGCCCACGTGCGCCAGGCCGATGATACCCGTGTACACATGGCCTTCTTTCACCTGCTGGTACAGGAAAAAACAGGGTTCTTCCTCGCGTACCAGGATACCGTCGGCCATCATGGAGGCCAGTTTTTCGCGGCCCAGGTTCAGTATCTCGTCGTAGGGAGTGGTGGCTTTGGCCCGTGCATCCTGCACCGGAACGATCACATGCAGGAACGAAAGCGGGTTCGAAGCCAGCACTTCTGCACTTTCTTCGCGGGTATAGGAATCAAAGGGGCGTGTTACCACCTTATCAAGCACATGTAATTCAGGCAGTATGGCCCTGAACGGTTTAAAAATTACCATAGTACAAACAAACAGGCACGAAAATAAGACAAAAAACAACATCCGGCGACGTGCTGCGTTCTTCCCTAAAATTTAGAGCGGCGTTCCCCGCTTTTTGCTTTATTTGTATACGTCTATAAAAAACGGTCGCATTTTGAAAATTAACATATACAGCCGCAAACAGCGGTGGAAACTATGGCTTGCCGCCTTTGCCGCCATTATTGTAATGGCCACGCTCTGGTATTCGGGCAGCCTGGTAAAGAACATCTCCAATGACGAACGCGCCAAGGCCAAGCTCTGGGCCGAAGCGGTGAAACGACGCGCCAAACTGGTGCAGGAGACCGCACGCCTGTTCAGCATGATCGAGGAGGACGAACGCAAAAAAGCCAATATCTGGGCCCAGGCCATGCTGAGCATCGTACAGAGTGAAAGCGAAGACCTCACGTTTTATGCTTCGGTACTGGAAAGCAATACCACCATACCCGTGATCATTACCTACGAGGACGGTTCCGTGTGGACCTACCGCAACCTGGAACGCGAAGACCCCGACAGTGTATACATTCAGCAGGAACTGGAACGCATAAAGGCCGAGAAAAAACCCATTACGCTTACCAATACCGAATTCGGCGAAAAGATCGTGTATGTGCTGTATTACGATGATTCCCGCATCTACCGCAAGCTGCAGGACATTCTGAAAGACCTGGTGGATTCCTTTATTTCGGAAACCGTGATCAATTCGGCCTCGGTGCCCGTGATCTATACCGACAGCAGCCAGACACACATTATTGCCAAAGGGAATATCGATACCCTGCGGTACAAGAACGACCTGGAGCTGATCGGGGATATGCGCAGTGAGAACGAACCCTTTGCCATCGAGATCAATGCCGGGGAACGCAATTACATTTTCTACAAAAACAGTTACCTGGTGCGGCAGTTGCGCTATTTCCCGGTGGTACAGCTGACGATCATCGGGCTGTTCCTCATCGTTTCGTATTTTCTTTTCTCTACCTCGCGCCGGGCCGAACAGAACCTGGTATGGGCCGGCATGAGCAAGGAAACGGCACACCAGTTAGGCACGCCCCTTTCTTCGCTGAGCGGCTGGGTGGAAATACTGAAGGTGAACGGCGTGGACGAAAGCATCACTTCCGAGATCGAAAAAGACCTGGAACGCCTGCAGACCATTGCCGAACGATTCTCGAAAGTAGGTTCCGTGCCGGAGATAAAACCGGTGCCCGTACGCAGTACCCTGCTGGAGACCCTGAAATACATGGAACCCCGCACAGGTAAAGGCATTACGTATAGTTTTAACGACCTGTTACAGAGCGATCCGGCCATACCGCTGAGCAAACCCCTGTTCAGCTGGGTGATCGAAAACCTGACCCGCAACGCCGCCGACGCCATGGAAGGCAAAGGAAGTATCCGGGTGGAAATAGGTGAAGCCGGGCGCCGCATCTACATAGACATCACCGACACCGGTAAAGGCGTACCCAAAGGCATGCGCAAACAGATCTTCCAGCCGGGTTTTACCACCAAGAAACGGGGCTGGGGACTGGGTCTGTCGCTAGTGAAACGCATTATTGTGAACTACCACAGCGGCAAGGTATTCGTAAAATGGAGCGAACCCGGTCAGGGTACTACTTTCCGCATACTATTGCCCAAAAAGTAGGCGATTCCGGCGGGTTTGTCTAAAATCTGCCGCCTTCCGCAGCGATAAATTTTACTTTTGCGTCCTATTTCCACGCACATGAAAAAGATCTCCGTCCTTCTGGCTCTCCTGCTGTTCCCGGCTTTGTTCGTACAGGCACAGTCGCCCGTTCCCGCATTCATCAGCGACAGCCTGGATACCTATATACAACGCGGCATGCAGGACTGGGAAATTCCCGGTATGTCGCTGGCCATTGTAAAAGACGGACAGGTGGTACTAAGCAAAGGCTACGGTGTACGCGACCTGCTTACCCAAAAGCCCGTGGACGATAAGACCCTGTTCTACATTGCCTCCAATACCAAACTGTTCACCGGCACGGCCGTAGCCAAACTGTACTACGAAGGCAGCCTGAAAATGGACGAAAAAGTAAGTACCTACCTGCCCTGGTTCAGCCTGTACGATAAGAACAGCACCCAGCTGGTGAGCGTACGCGATATACTGAGTCACCGCCTGGGCACACAGACCTTCCAGGGCGATTTTACCTTCTGGGGCACCACGCTCACGCGCGAACAGGTGGTACGTAAAATGGCCCTGCTGAAGCCTTCGGCTCCCTTCCGGCAGAATTTCGGGTACTGCAACGCGGGTTACGCGGCGGCCGGACTCATAGTGGAACAGGTGAGCGGCAAGAAATGGGAAGCCTACGTACGCGATAATTTCCTTACGCCGCTGGGCATGTTCGATACCTATCTCACCAGCAGTGACGCCATTTCCAGACCGAATATAGCCACGCCCTACTCTACTTCGTTTACGCCGTTACAGGCCATTCCCTACGACGAAGTGGACGCCATAGGGCCGGCCGGCAACATGCTGAGCTGTGCACAGGACATGGCCAAATGGCTGCAGTTACAGCTGGACAGCGGCCGTTACAACGGCAAACGCATTCTCGATTGGGGCGCGGTTTATGAGACCCGTAAGGGCAATACGGTGGTAAACACCCGTAGATCCAGCTATGCACCACAGCACTTCTCCATGTACGGACTGGGCCTGTTCAGCGGCGACTACAACGGCCGGCAGATCTACTGGCACACCGGCGGGGCCTTCGGTTTTGTATCGGTTACCTGTTTTGTGCCCGAAGAGACCCTCGGCCTGGTGATCCTGACCAACCAGGACAACCAGAACTTTTTTGAAGCTCTTCGTTACCAGATCCTGGATGCCTACCTGGGTATGCCTTACGTGGACCGCAGCGCCTTCTTCCTGAATTTCCACCGCAGATCACAGCAGGAGACCGCCCGCATCCAGGCCGAATACCGCAATAAAGTGAACGCAAAGCCTGCGCTGCCCGTTCCCACAAAAGGAATTACGGGTACTTATAAAAATTTCCTGTACGATCTTATCGAGATCAAAGAAGAGAACCAGGAACTGCAGGTACATTTCGGATTACATAAAAATCTGAAGGCCAGGCTGGAATACATGGGTCAGAACGAATTCCTGCTCAGTTACAACAACCCGGGATACGGTATGCACCCCGTAAAAGCGGTCTTCAAAGGAAAAAAAATGGTATCGGTCGAGATAAAAGCGCCCGATTTCCTGGAATACGATCCATATACGTTCAGCCGTTAGGTTACTTCCCAGCAACGGGCGGCACCCATACGCGCAGGGCCGCAGGCACTACTTCCACGTGCAGCTGCCCGGATATCTTGCCGGCGTAATCGCCGTCGGTATGTATTTCCCAGATACCTTCAAAATTCATATCGCATTGCGGCAGGGAGGTCCGGTAGATACGTCTGCTGTACCCGGCCGCCTTGTTCAGTACTACGCGTAACCCGAGCCAGGGAAGCAGGATACCGGGAATTTTACGGAATGCGGTCACTTCCAGTTTCGCATCGTCCATGCGGGCCGCCGGCGCTACTTTTACGTTGCCGCCCCATTGCGAACCATTGGCGAACTCCACGGTCCAGGCCAGACCCTGCCAGCGGCTGCCGGGGCCTTTAATGTCCACCTGGCGTTTGTCCAGTTTCAGGTTCAGCAGGATGGTACGCACATAGCCCCATACGCCGCGGCCATGCGCCTGTTTAAACGCTTTGGCCACGTGTGCCGAATAGCCCACGCCGGCCACGTTCAGAAAGTGACGTTCGCCCAGGCGTCCGGTATCGATAAGCACTTCGCGGTGATCTTCGGCCACGGCAATGGCCATATTCCAGCGCAGGGGAATTTTCCAGTGCCGCGCAAAACCGTTGCCACTGCCCATGGGCACAATACCCAGGGCCGTATTACTGTATAAAAGCTGTTTCGAGATCGCATTCAGCGTACCGTCGCCGCCGCAGGCAAACACGGCCGCGTATTGCTCCTGCACCAGGCGCTGTACGATCTGTGCCGATTCTTCAGCGCTTCCCGGCTGAAAGACCCTATAGGGCGTAAATTCCTCCAGGTATTCGATCAGGCGGATCTTCGAAGCCTTCTTCCATACATTCCCCGAGCCCTTGTTCACGATAAAGGCTATCTTTTGTTCATCCAATCTACTTGCACGTTTAAAGCACAAAAGTACACTTCACTTTGTAAAAACAAAGCAGAAACAACCGCTGCACAGGTTTCTGAAAGAAACCGGGATCAGCGGATGCTGCGCAGACTGTCTTTAAGCTCTACAGCTACCCTTTCGCTTATTTTATGTTCGTGGAGAAGGTTTTCAATCACCTCTTCCTGCCTGGAAATATAGCGGTTCCGCCGGTGAATAGCACCGGTAAGGTACACCAGCACAAAAAGACAAAGGCCGATACTGAGACAGACTATGGAAAAAAAGTTGGCAAGCCCGATCAGTGCTTCTACCTGTTGGTTATTCAGTATCACATCATTATTTTTAAGTTCCTCCAACAGGGCCGTAAACATAAAATCATTCACAAGCTGCGCTCCTCCCAGCAGACATAAAACGAGACCCGCCGCCAGTGAAAACAGGTAGATCGGGAATATAATAAAACTTATACGGATACGGCTTGGACGCTCGTCCTGAAGCGCATCATATGCCTCTTTCAATTGTTGGTTTTTCATTTTACAGGGTGTTAACGATAATCAAATATACCACTAAAACAGAATCTTTCTAATAAACAACCCGTTAGACCTGAAAAAAAATTTCGAAGCTCACTTTTCACCTGAAAATACACCATTTGTATTAGCATATCTGCAGGCCATCCGCCGCAACTTTGCTGAAAACAAAATTTATGAAACGCATACTCATTCCCTGCTCACTCAGCCTCTGCATCGCCCTCGGCACCCTGACCGGTTGTAAAAAAGACGTCCTCGATCCCGATGAAGACACCCCGGCCACTACCGACCCGCTTAAGACCCTGGGCATGCCTTCCGATGCCGACGGAGCCCTCATTGCCATCTGCACCATTACCAAACAAAGCGTACCCGGTATGCCCGGCGGCGGCGTAGAAGTAGAGACCGGTACGGCCGTGGCCGTGTTCGGCGACCTGGCAGGCGGCAATTTCAGCGATGCCGGCAGTGTAAGCGTGGCGGCCGGACAAAGCGGCAGCAGCTTCAGCCTCGAAAAGCAGGACAATAATGCCTATGTGTACAAGCCTTCGACCTCCAATCCGCAGGGCCCCGGCTTTAAAACGGCCAATACCGGTACCATTCCCTTCTGGAAAGTGCCTACCCGTAACATTTCCGACGAAGCCGGTACCGCAGGTTTCCCCGAAAAACCGGTGATCTCCTCGTCCACTACCATCAAACGCTCTTCAGGCTATACCTTTACACTTTCTGCCGATCCGCAGGCCGATAAGATCCTGTACGTGATCGCTTCCGGGAACAAATACGTGACCAAAACCATGGTGGCCGACCCGAACACCGATTACCGCAGCGCCGTTTTCAGCGCCTCTGAACTGGGCGACCTGCCCGCTTCCGAACAGGCCCTGATGCAAGCTGTGCCTTATAACGAAATTAAAAAGGTGATCGACAACAAGAATTACTACTTCATCAACGAAGTGGTGCTCACACAGACCGTTACCGTGGAATAATACCAGCGCCGACCCGCTCTTCCCATCCGTCATCCCTTGTAAACAATACCCTGCAGAAACGGAAGTCCTCCTCATGGCTTCCGTTTTCTGCATTTGGGGAATACCTGTTTTTTAGCTATCTTTGTAAGAATATGTGGCAATGATGTCTGCCCGGAACCGCACTTTGGTGCTGATGACGTCTGTTTTACGGCCAGTGGCCATGAGTATACTTTTGTATGAAAACAGACACGAAAACGACAAACAAACCGGGCTCCCTTCCTTACCTGCTGAAATGGCTTTTACTCTGTTGCACCGTGGGTCTGCTCTCCGGCTCGGCTTCCGCTTTGTTCCTGGCCTTACTGCAACAGGCAACAGAATTCCGTGAGGCCCACAGCTGGATGCTTTTACTGCTGCCCCTGCTGGGATTACTCTGCGGATCGCTGTACCACTATGCCGGAGCGTCTGTTTCGGGCGGTAATAACCTGCTGATCGAAGAATTTCATACACCCCGCAGGCCCATTCCGTTCCGGATGGCGCCCCTGGTGCTGGCAGGCACCCTGCTAACACACCTGGGCGGAGGTTCTGCAGGCCGGGAAGGCACAGCAGTACAGATGGGCGCAGCCCTGGCCGAGCGCCTGAAAGTCCCCTTCCGGCTCAACCGAAAAGAACGTCGTATACTGCTGATCACGGGCATCAGCGGAGGTTTTGCTTCGGTATTCGGCACACCGCTGGCCGGAGCTGTTTTCGGACTGGAAGTACTGCATGGCGGACGTACCCGTTACACCGCGCTGCTGCCGGCCCTGCTCAGTGCCCTGGTGGCCGATCTCAGCTGCCGCGCCTGGCAGATCGGGCATACCCATTACCCAAGGCCCGTACTACCTGAGTTCAGCTTCAGCAGCCTGGGCTTCTGCATCGCTGCCGGTATGCTCTTCGGGCTGGCCGCCCTGCTTTTTTCACAAAGCATACATGCCTGCACCCGTCTCTTTGTCCGTTACATTACCTGGCCTCCGCTGCGGCCCCTGCTGGGCGGTACGGTGCTGGCGGCGCTTTTCTGGTACGGCGGTACACGTTATGCCGGACTGGGCATTTCCGTGATCGGGGAAGCCTTCCGGAGCCCGGCGCCGGCCCATGATTTCCTGCTGAAAATACTCTTTACCGCTTTTACCCTGGGTGCCGGATTCAAGGGCGGCGAAGTAACCCCGCTGTTCTTTACCGGCGCCGTGCTGGGCAGTGCCCTTTCGCCCTGGATACCGCTGCCGCTGAGCCTGCTGACGGCACTGGGATTTACGGCCGTATTCGCGGGCGCCTCCAATACGCCCCTGGCCTGCATACTGATGGGCATTGAGCTCTTCGGCGCAGAAACCGCCATATACCTGGTACCCGCCTGTATCACGGCCTATTTTTTCTCCGGCCACAAGGGCATTTACAGCTCCCAGGCAGCGGAACGGCCCGGACACCTGCTGTTCGGCACGACCAAAAAACGGCTGATGCGTTATCCCCGCAGGTAGTTTTTAAAGAGCGGGGCATTCCGTACCTTTGATCCGCACACGAAATACCTATGAAAATTTCCGGCCGGCTTATTCTATATTTTCTGTTTCTCTGTACTGCAGAGGTTTTTGCAGCGGTCAGCACTCCTGCCTTCAGGGCAGTGCAGAGCTATCAGTATACGGTAGATCTCAACGAGCTGTATAACGACCGCCTGACCGTAAACCTCCGTTTCAGGTACCCGCTGGAGCAAAAAAAGGTCGTTTTCTGCTTTCCAAAAATGGTGCCCGGTATTTATGCAGAAATGAATTTCGGTAAGCACATCGACTCCCTGCAGGCCTTTGACAAGAACGGCGCGCCGCTGCGGATAAAACGGCTCAATGTAAACGAATGGGAGATCAGCGAAGCGGCACGGATCGCCGGCATCAGCTACCAGGTGGACGATGGCTGGGAGGCTTTTATTCCCCGTAATTCCGGCATGTACTATTCGGCAGAAAGCAGTTTCGATCCCGACTTTTTTGTCATTAACCAGCACAATCTCTTTGGTTTTATAAAAGGACTGGAACGGCTTCCCTTTCACCTCGAAATACGCTATCCCGAATATTTTTACGGCGCCACCAGCCTGCGAAAACTGACGGAAAGTCCCGGTACCGACCATTTTTATGCCCCTGATTACCGCACACTTGTCGATCAGCCCCTTATGTACTGCCGTCCCGACACTACTTTCCTGGATATCGGCAACACCCGGGTATGCGTGGCCGTGTACAGCACTTCGGGCCAGCCGATGTCGGGGCTTATTGCCGGACACCTGGAGCCTCTGTTACAGAAACAGGTGATTTTCCTCGGCGGCCGGCTACCCGTTGATAACTATACGTTTCTTCTTCATCACAATGCACAGGCCGCGCCCGATTCCTATTCCGCCGACGGACTGGAACACAACAGTTCTACCCTGATCCTGCTGAACATGCGGCCCGATCTGCACCTGATACGTGCCAATGTGTACGGCATTGCCAGTCACGAATTCCTGCACACGCTTATTCCCCTGGCCCTGCATTCGGAACAGATACACAACTTCAACTTCATGGAACCGGAAATGTCGCGGCACCTCTGGTTTTACGAGGGACTTACCGAATACTTTACCCAGCTGCTGCCGGTGCGCTCGGGTACGATCAGCAGTTATGAGTTCATGGAAAACATGACCCGGAAGGCCAGGGACATGCAGCAGTACGACAATACGCTCTCCCTTACCTACCTGAGCCGCATGGCCGTGCAGCGCCAGGACCAGTATTACAATTTTTACCTGAGAGGCGCCCTCGTGAACATGTGCCTCGATATACAGCTGCGCGAACTTTCGGGCGGCAGTTACGGCGTACAGAACATGGTGGCCGACCTGCTGAAGATCTACAATAAGGATACTCCTTTCCGGGATAAAGACCTGTTCGATGACATTGCACGCATCAGCTACGGGAAACCGATACGGCAGTTCTTCAAAAAATACGTGGAGAGAGGCGATCCGCCGCCCCTGGAAGAATACCTGCTGAAAGCCGGCGTACGTTACCAGCCGCTGACCCAGGCCCTGCAGGAAATATCCGAACCTTCGGAAGCACAGGTAAAACTGCGTAAAAGCTGGCTGAACCAGTAAGGAACCTTTATCTTTGAGGTATGAGCGAAACGGAAAAAAAAGAAAACGCACACCCGGAAAAATTCGTTTTTCCCGCTTTTACGATCTCCCGGCTCAGCAATACGTTTTTGTATACACATGGCACGGAAACCGATACAACGGCCCGCGGTTTTTACGAACTGGAACCGCTACAGATCGAAACAGGTCAGGCCGTTTTCAGCCAGGCCCCGGGATACCCGCCCATACCGCCTGTGAGCATCCTGCTGCAGGACGATACGCTGATACTGAACTGTCCCTGCGCCGCACCCAAAAATAAACTCTGCACGCACCAGACCCAGGTACTGTTCAATATCATGAACCGCCGCGAATTGCGTATATTCTTCGACAAGTTCCTCCGGCACGAAAAAATACGCAGTGTAGCCCGCGAATATGGTCTGCAGGAGACCGAAGACCCCGACGCCTGGTTCGAAATACAATACAGACACAAAAACATCGACGTACTTCCGCGGGTAAAGGAATGGATCCCCTACAACCGCGATACCCGGCAGAGCCTGGAAAAACAGCTGCTCCCCGATGATACCACGGCATTACCCGCCGGCAAAAAGGAAGAAAATGTACGCAGCCTGCTCGTTTTCGGTAAACACGCCTATTCCGACGCTCCCGTGGCAGCCTTGTACGAAGCTCCATTTAGCGCGGCCGGCAAGGTTAAGAACCCGCTGCGCGAAGCCGATCCTTTCGAAAAAGTCACGGATACCGAAGATCCCGCCGTACTTCGTTTTTACAATGCCCTGAGCCGTTTGCGCAACCTGCCGGGTACTGAACTCAGTCCTACCGACCTGGAAGCCATGCGCAGCGTGATCCGCAATGCCGCGGGACTGGATACGTTCTTCCACGACCACCGTATATCCGAAAATGTGAGCAGCGCTTCGCTCAGTCCGGTACAGGTAAAGCTGCTTCCGGCCGACGTACGCCTGAGCGTGGACGTTGAAGACCCCTTCTGCCGCATCAGCGGACAACTGCATATCGGCGACGCCGTATTTGAACTGTATGCTTTACAGTTACGCTACCGGCATTTTCTGCTGCTGGGTACCACCCTGTATTTTATCGACAGTCCCGAACTGCTGAAGATCATCGCTTTTTTCCGGGGCGGCCATGCGGGGATCCTGCTGCACCAGTCGCAGTTCGAAGATTTCCGGGCTAACGTCCTTTCCCGGCTCGAAAACAAGGTGCGTATACGCTATTCCTTCCTGAAACCCGCCACACAGGAGCAACTGGAAGAAAAAGGCTTTACAGAGCCCGTGGAAAAACTGCTGTATCTTTCCGAATCGGGCAAATACGTACTGCTTACACCGGTAATGCGCTACGGCCATATCGAAGTTCCGGTGCTGTCGCGCCGGCAGATCTACGATACCGATTACAACGGGCAGGCTTTTTCCGTGCCCCGCGACGAATTTGCCGAACTGGCCTTCATCAGCGTGCTGTTGCGGCAGTACAGCGGTTTTGAAGAACAGCTGAACCGCGAATCCCTGTACCTGCACAAAGACCGTTTCCTGGACGAGAACTGGTTCCCCGACGCCTTCGAGGACTGGCGCCGCGAGGGCATTACGATACTGGGCTTCAGTCAGCTAAGCCACAACAAACTGAACCCGAACAAAGTAAAAATAGCGGTACAGGTAAGCAGCGGCATCGACTGGTTCCTGACCCGCGTGAACGTGAGTTTCGGTGATAAACAGGTCCCCCTGAAGCAGCTGCACAAGGCCGTACGCAACCGCAGCCGCTACATCGAGCTGGACGACGGTACCCGGGGCATACTGCCCGAAGAATGGCTGCAGAAAATGGCCCGTTTTTTCGATGCCGGCGAGATCAGCGAAGAGGAGATCCGCACGCCGCACATCAGCTTTTCGGGTATTGCCGAGATGTATGATGAAGAGATGCTTACGCAGGAGACCCGCTCACAGCTGGCCCTGTACCAGTCTAAACTGGCCGGTTTCGAGAACATTCGCCGCAGCGAAGTACCCGCAGAACTCCAGGCACAACTGCGCGGCTACCAGCAACAGGGGCTCGACTGGCTCAATTTCCTGGACGAAATGAACTTCGGGGGCTGCCTGGCCGATGATATGGGCCTGGGCAAAACCCTGCAGGTGATCGCTTTCCTGCTGGCACAACGCAGCCGCAGCACACACAACGTGAACCTGGTGGTGGTACCCACGTCCCTGCTGTTCAACTGGCAGGACGAGCTGAAACGCTTTGCGCCCACGCTGAAGGTATATACGCAATACGGCAGCAGACGCATAAAGAATACCAGCGTTTTCGATGAGCACGAAATTATTCTGACCACCTACGGCGTACTGCAATCCGAAATAAAGATCTTTAAGAGCTACCGCTTCAACTACATCGTACTGGATGAATCGCAGGCCATAAAAAACCCGGAATCTCAGCGCTACAAGGCCGTACGCATGTTACAGGCACGCAACCGCCTGGCGCTTACGGGTACGCCTGTGGAGAACAACACTTTTGACCTGTACGGTCAGCTGTCCTTTGCCTGTCCGGGACTGCTGGGCAGCAAACAGTACTTCAGGGACACCTATTCCATTCCCATCGATAAGTTCAGGGACCGCCGCCGCACGCAGGAGCTACAACGCAAAATACATCCGTTCATCCTGCGGAGGACCAAGGAACAGGTAGCCGCCGAACTGCCCGCCAAGACCGAAATGGTGATCTACTGCGAAATGGAGGCCGAACAGCGCGCGGTGTACGATGCCTATATGCAGGAATTGCGCAGCCTGATCCTGGGGCAAAGCGAGGAAGAGACCGCACAGAGCAGCATGCGCGTGTTGCAGGGGCTGATCAAACTGCGGCAGATCTGCAATTCGCCCGCTACGCTCAACGACGAAAAGTACTACGGAGCGGCCTCTTCCAAGATCGAGACCCTGGTGGAAGAGATCCGCAACAAGGCTCCGGAACATAAGATACTGGTATTCTCCCAGTTTGTGTCCATGCTGGAACTGATCCGCGAACGCCTGGAAAAAGAAGGCATCGGTTTTGAATACCTCACGGGCGAGACCCGGAACCGCGCCGCCCGGGTAAAACGCTTCAGCGAAGATCCGGAAGTACGTGTATTCCTGATCAGCCTGAAAGCCGGCGGCACCGGGCTGAACCTTACCCAGGCCGATTACGTTTACCTGGTAGACCCCTGGTGGAACCCCGCCGTGGAGAACCAGGCCATAGACCGGGTGCACCGCATCGGGCAAAAAAATCACGTGGTGGCCGTGCGACTGATCTGCCCGGACACGGTAGAATCGCGTATTATGGAATTACAGGCTGCAAAAAAGGAGCTGATCAATACCCTGATCAAAACGGACGTTTCCGCAGCGAAGTCGCTGACGAGGGAGGATCTGCTGGCGTTGCTGGAGTGAGGCTATAAGCCAATCAACACAACCACATCATTTTTCAAAACAATACACACAATTCATTTTAGAGTACAAGTACAAAATTTCAACTATTGATCTTCTCGAAGTAATTCTTGTTCTACGTCTTGCGGCACAGAATCCCAAAGACCTTGAAAATCTTCGAAGGCTAATACTGGTGATGATCTCATCTTTTCTTTTGTAGCGGGATCACTTATGTCTAATTCATTAAATCTGCCCTGCAACGTTCGCATATGTGCATATGAACCTAAATCTATTACGAATGCATGAAAAGTTCCAGGTTGAGATTTATGAGTAATTGCGGTACCAGCACTATGAATTATTCGATAATCTAATAGTCGATAAATAAGTTCTCGTAAATTATCTTTCTGCTGCAGCATCTGTTCCGATATAAAAAAAAGATTTGTTTTTCTATCCATGCAGAACTTTCTAATTACGTATATACCCTTGAGCAATACATTCTGTTCGGCCCCCTCAGAATCTTGCTTTAATTCTTCAATTCGGCGCTCAAAATTACTTCTACTCATTATACGGACATCATCTTTTCCTATACGACTATCACCATTTCTTACATTTTCAAGAACTTCAAGAAATATCGATAAACAATCTCGAGGAACTCCTCCTCCTGCCATAACTAACCTTTTAAAACCGTCGCCTTTAAAAATTCCATCAATTTCATCAGAAGTCATATTTGCTTGCTTTCCAAATTCATGAAAGATTCTTTTGAGTTGTTGTTCTGTTTTACGGAAGTCTGCAAAAGTAAAATCAATATTTATTGGCTGATAATCATGTCTTTCTTGCGCTCCTGTAGGTTGACCTATTCGATCTGCATATAATACACTTGCATGACGAAGAGTAGCAACTTTGAAATATAGTGGCAAGTCCTTACAAAGGCGATGAACATAGTCCATTACAAAGGGTTGGTCTACGCGTTTCAAATGATAAAAATCATCAATTTGAAATAAATACAGCTTTAACCGAAGTTGAAAGCATAAAGAACTCTTGTATTTGTTTTTTGAGTCGAGGAAGCCAAATATTTAACTCTTGCAATTTGTCATCAGACTTTTTATATGATTTTTCAACTTCTTTTTTTTGCAAATCATTGGCCTCGAAGCCGCCTTCTACTACACCAGGGAATAGAGTCTTCATGCCCACTCCGTCATTGGTCTCAGTTATTATCGCTTCACGAACATCTTCTACCCTCTCATCTGCCTGTTTTCTCAACTCATTAAGTTGTGATCTTATTTCGCCAATAATGTTACGTGACTTTTTTTTCTTACCAAACCAACCGGATAGATTACTTTGCAGCTCTCCAAATACAGCATCGAGTATTTCAATTAAAACGTTAGGAAAGGAATGTGTTTTGAAATCTTCACAATTTAAATATATTGTTTTGACATCTTCATTTAGTTCTTTTTTCGAATGATGGAGTAAAAGAGTTTTACCACAACCCCGTCTAGCAAATATTGCATGGTTTTGACGAGCCTTAACATCATTTAAGGCACTAGTAACATCAATATAAGGAACATGTTCAGCGCCTCCTCGTTGCACACGGAGGTTTTCTGTAATTACTAATCGCAGACGATCTAATTTTGATGCTGATTCCATAAATTTTAAGTTTTAAGGGAATTATTTTACAGTATCGTACAATTATCAAATATACATAATAACTTAAAACATCCAAACAAACAATAAAATTTACACTCAAATACAAAAAAAGCAAAGAAGAAATCACGCAATACAAAATATATGAGCAACTTAAAAACAACATCTTTCTTACATAAGACAGAAATAAAAGGCACCGAAACAATCTAATTAAGTTTAATGGCAGAAAAATCACGTGGTGGCCGTGCGACTGATCTGCCCGGACACAGTAGAATCGCGCATTATGGAATTACAGGCTGCAAAAAAGGAGCTGATCGAGACATTGATCAAAACGGATGTTTCCGCGGCGAAGTCGCTGACGAGGGAGGATCTGCTGGCGTTGCTGGAGTGAGCTTGCCTTCCCGTCGCTTTTTTCGTAGTTTTAGGGCATATAAACACGCTGTATGTCCAACATCGATCTCATTATAGAAGAACGCCCGCGCGACCTGGGCAATTTTATGGTCGGCCGCCTGCTGCCCTTCCGTGGTAAACGTATGGTAGGGCCCTTTATTTTCATCGACCATATGGGGCCCGTTTGCATGGACGATCACCAGAACATGGACGTGCCGCCGCATCCGCACATCGGGCTGTCTACGCTTACCTACCTGTTCGAGGGCAATATCATGCACCGCGACAGCCTGGGCACGGAGATCGAGATCACTCCCGGACAGGTGAACTGGATGACGGCCGGTAAAGGCATCGTACATTCTGAACGTACACCCGAATACCTGCGCCATTCCGGCAAAATGCTGCACGGACTGCAGATATGGGTGGCCCTGCCGCTGGAACTGGAAGAAACGGAACCATCGTTCTACCACGCGTCCGAAGAGGACCTGCCCCACTGGGAACAAAACGGTATTTCCTATAAACTGATCGCAGGCAAGGCCTTCGGACATACCTCACCGGTGCCGGTGTACAGTCCGCTGTTCTTCGTGGAGATAAAAAGTAAGGACCGGCAGACATTGCGCATCGGGCAGGAGCTGCAGGGCGAAGCCGCCATGTACATACTGGAAGGCAGTATCGAAAGCGATGGTGAACATTTTGAGCCCAAACGCATACTGGTGGCCAAGGACAGCAGCCTGTGCGACTTTACCATGGAGGCCAATACCACCATTTACGTGTTCGGCGGAGAAGCTTTCCCCGAAGAGCGGCTTATCTACTGGAATTTTGTGGCCAGCCGCCAGGAGCTTATCGACAAGGCCAAAAAAGACTGGCAGGAACAAAACTTTCCGAAAATAGCGGGCGAAACCGAATTTGTGCCCCTCCCCTCTTAAAAACGTATAGTCATGGCAAAAGTTCAGGCACATATAGGCAACGAAACCTATACTACTTCGATAAAAACGTCTGCACACGAGATCATTGCCGACGAACCGAAGGACAAGGGCGGACTCGATCTCGGTTTTTCGCCCGCTGAACTGCTGGCAGCCTCTCTTTCGGCCTGTACCTCGGTTACACTGCGCATGTACGCAAACCGTAAGGGCTGGGACCTGCAGGGCATTACCACCAACGTCAGCTTTGAACGGGACACGCTGAACAACACGTCCCAATTTACGGTACACATCCGCCTGGAAGGCAACCTGAGCCCCGAAGAACGCAGCCGTCTGCTGCATGTGGCCGAAAACTGCCCCATACACAAAACGCTTACGAATCCGATACAGATCGAAACCGAACTTTCTTAGTATACACATCAAAACGCAGTTCCTATGAAAAAAGTACAGGTGGAACCTTTTTACGTGGCCGGTCTGGCCATACGTACGCACAATACTGACGGACAGGCCCTGAAAGATATACAGGCGCTCTGGGGCCGTTTTTTCAACGAGCAGGTAGCATCCAAAGTTCCCGGGAAGATCAGCGACGATGTGTATTCCGTGTATTGCGAATACGAGTCTGACCACACCGGCGCATACACCACCCTGCTGGGTGTACGGGTGAACGGACTGCCGGCGGAACTGCCCGAAGGCTTCCGGGCCCTCGCTTTTGAAGGCGGTACCTATACCATTTACACGGCCAAAGGCAATATCCACGAAGGCATTATCGGCCAAACCTGGGAACATATCTGGAACACGGCACAGGACCGTCGTTTCACGGCCGATTTTGAAGTGTACGGCCCCCGTTCTGCCGATACGGCAAATGCCGAAGTAGACATTTATATAGCCATAAAATAGAGACTTAACGAAAGAGGAACGCCATGGGATTTTCCCGCGCAATGGCGTTGAATTCCACCGGGGAAAGCGCTGCCTGTATGGTAGCTACGATCTGCTTTTCACTCTTGTGATTGCGCACCACGTAAAAATCAGTTCCGAAGAGTATACGTTTACGCAGTTTGATGTTCTGCAACGATTTTTTCAGCAGCGGGTAGGTATCCTCGTTGTGAATAATGTAGCTGATATCGGCATACACCCGGTCGTACTGCAGCATCATACTGCTGGTGAGGGAATACCAGTCCACCGAATGCCACATCTGTACCAGGGTATTGTGCGAAAGCTTTATATCACCGGGTTTGGTAAAGTTCAGTCCCGTTTCGGGCTGGGTGAACATCTGGCTGGTATAGCCGTCGCGGTCCTTTTCAAAGAATTTCGCCCATTCATCATCGCCGCCGTAATGCCCGAAGCACAGTTTCAGGTGCGAAAGGTTATGCTCCATTTCCTGTTCGGGGCCTCTGTAGCCAAAGAGTTGCTGCACTTCCGGGGAAGCGTCCCCCACCACAATACGCAGCAGGCGTTCTTCCAGCAGGCAGAGGTAATTGAGCGGATGCGTGAAATTATTGATGAAGTTCTTATTCTTCATTTCGGGCAGCAGCAGGCCTTCCCATTCGCCGCGTTCGTTCTTTTCGCGGAACACCGGGTGGCGGTCCCAGTCCTTTTTCTTGGAACCCCGGTAAAAAATAGTGCCGCGAATACAGTGCGTGAGTATGGGCAAATCGTTGTCGGCCGCGTACTTCCATAAAGGCAGCAGTTTTTCATCGAAAGGATAATAGCCCAGGGCCGGGTAGATCTTAAAACCATTGAACTCTTTTTCCTCGATGTATTCTTTTATGAAACAATCGCCCAGGGAAACCGTTCCGTTCTGTGCCGTCCAGCTCAGGAACGTCTTTCCGTCCACCTGCATGCGGCGCGGATCGGCAAATACAAAGGGAAATACCTGTTCGCCGTACTTACGGTTCTGCTTCAGCTTATACAGTTCTTCCATCTGGCTGCCATAGGTATCCGGCGCATTTTTCGGCGAAGCGCCCATAAAATGCATGTCCATCGGCAGGATCACAAACCCGGTGCCCGGCTCGTACTGGTTCTTCAGTTTGATGAATATACGTCCCTGGTTACGGTAATACGCAAAACGACCTATGTGCAGGTAACGCGCCATAAAACGCAGTGTTTGCTTATCGGGCAGCATGCTCAGGAATTTCCACAGGCGTTTCCAGAGGTAAAAAATGATCTTGCGTCCCGTAGCGATAAACACGAGGGTAAAGGCCACGGCCGCCAGGCGAATCCACCACTGCTCCGGGAAGTAAAAGAGCTTATGTTCCTTCAGCCAGCCCGCCACACCGGAAAGCATGGAGGTGGTATCGCGGTCGGTCTTGATAAAGAACGTACTGATCCAGTAAAAGAAGTACAGCAGGGCATGGTAGGTGACCAGCACGTTAAAGGCACGCACCAGGAATTTCAGTACCGGGCGGCGGCGCACGAACATGCGGTAATTGTATACGGCCAGCTGCGTATACTTATAAACGGGCAGGTATTTCCACTGCCGCGGACTTTTGGGGTGAATGAACCAGAACCGGCATATCTGCAGGATGAACTTTACCGAAAAAAGCCGGTACAGCGGGTCAGGTAAAAAAGTTTTTGCGATATACGGCGGTACGTTATCCCCTATGAAAATATGGGTATGACAGTTTATAACAGGCCCCGGGGCTGACATATAGCGTTCTTTGCAACGAAGATACCAAAAAAAGGGCAGTCCGCCCCTGCCATCGCCGCCTAAATTCCGGCCATTTCTTCTTTTTTACGGGGGTCTTTCCCGGTAACGCGTGCCCGGTGGTCCAGCCCCCAGTCTTTCATGGCGTTCAGCACTTTCTCCAGCGAACGGCCCGATTCCGTCAGCTCATACTCCACCGAAACCGGCGTGGTATTGTACACGGTACGCCGCACCAGTTCGTTCAGTTCCAGCTCCTTCAGTTCTTTGGACAACATACGGGGCGTGATCTGCGGTATTTCCCGTTCCAGCTCCTTAAAACGGCGGGCACCGAAATACAGGGCACCGATGATGGGCAGTTTCCATTTGCCGCTCAGTACGTTCAAGGTATCGCGTATGGGTACCACATAACTTTTACAGGCCTCTTTATCAAGCATAAAATACGGAATTACATTCTACTATACTAAAGTATACCAATATATAAGGGTATACTACTTACAAAAGTATAGCAAATGTACGTAACTTTGTACACATATTTATTTCACGAACTTAAAAAAATACACCGTATAATGATATTAGTTACAGCCGCAGGCAGTCATTTCGGAAAGAGCAGTATTGATTTCCTGCTGAAGGAACTGCCCGCCTCGGACATTGCCGCCATGGTACGCGATCCTGAAAAAGCAGCGGACATCGCCGCAAAAGGCGTGGAAGTCCGCAAGGGCGATTATTTTGATCCGGAGTCCCTGGAAAAAGCCTTTGCCGGCGTGGATACGCTCCTGTTCATTTCGTCCGGAGATATTCAGCAGCGTTCCGAACAGCACAAAAATGTGGTAGACGCTGCCGTAAAAGCGGGCGTGAAACATATCGTATACACCAGTACGCAGCGCAAAAGCGAAAGTGGGTCCCCGATACAGGCCGTTGCAGACAGTCACCTGGACACCGAAAAGGCGCTGAAGGCTTCCGGCATCCCCTACACGATCATGCGGAATACCCTGTATATGGACATGCTTCCGGGATTCCTGGGCCAACAGGTGCTTGAACAGGGCGTATTTCTGCCCGCAGGCGACGGACAGGTAAGCTTTGCCGCCCGCGAAGATATGGCCGAAGCCGCGGCCCGCCTGGTACTGAGCGCCGGAACGGAGAACCGCGATATTGTTATCGCCTCCGATGAAACCCGCAGCTTTGCCGATGTGGCACGCATCCTTTCGGAAATAAGTGGTAAAACGGTACCCTATCATAACCCGGATGTGGAAACCTACCTGGGCACCATGCAGGCCGCCGGCGTACCCGCTTTGTATGCAGGGCTGTTCGCTTCCTTTGCACAGGCCGCCGCCATCGGGGAGTTCGCCGAACCCTCCGCCGGACTGAAGGAACTGCTGGGCCGTGAACCGCTCCGGCTCGAAGAATACCTGCATACCGTATATACTAAATAAGGTTGATCATGGAAAAAATGAAGATCGAGATATGGTCCGATGTAATGTGTCCCTTCTGTTATATCGGTAAACGAAAATTTGAAGCGGCGCTGGAGAAATTCCCGCATAAGGACCGGGTAGAGATCGAATGGAAAAGCTTTCAGCTGGACCCGGACATGCAGCACGAGCCGGGCAAAAACCTGTACCAGTACCTGGCCGAACGCAAGGGCCAGAGCCTGGAATGGTCGAAACAGATGCACGACAGTGTGGCACAGACCGCGCGTGCCGTGGGACTGGAATACAATTTCGACCGGGCGGTGATCGCCAATTCCTTTGATGCCCACCGCGTAATGCAGATGGCCAAGACCCAGGGACTGGGCGATGCCGCGGAAGAACGTATTTTCCGCGCTTACTTTACCGAAGGTAAGAACACCGGCGATGCCGAAACCCTGGCCACCCTGGCGGCGGAGATCGGTATGGACAAAGAGGCCGTGCTGCAGATGCTGGCCACGGATGCCTATGCCGGCGAAGTACGTCATGAGGTAGAAGAAGGTCAGGCGCTCGGACTGCGCGGCGTGCCATTCTTTGTGATCGACCGTAAATACGGCGTTTCGGGGGCGCAGGAGCCCGCTATTTTCAGCGAGGCGCTGCAGCAGTCTTTTGCCGAATGGCAGAAAACGCACCCCGAACCGCTTGAGATACTTTCATCCGGCGCCAGTTGCACACCGGGCGAAGAATGTAAATAAGGTTTCTGTTAGTTATTAAGGTTTCATAGTTTTAAGAGAGCGGGTATCCGTAAGATATCCGCTCTTTTTGTATGTTTGCAGCCACTTGACCAGACTATGAAGGTATCTTTACTGCGCCGTGTCCTGAACGGCCTTAAACCCGTCCTTTCCCTCTTCTTTCTGTATTTCGCCGTAATGATCGCTGCCGCCATCGTGGTGGTGGACGTAAAACCTACACCCAAAGAACTGGCCCTGGCCCTGATATTGCTGGCTGTCAGCCTGCTGGCCGGAGTACTGCTTATGATCTCTTTTATCCGTACGCGCCGCAAATGGCGCGCGGCAGCCGGTCCGCGCCCTCTTTCAGAAACACACCACGACGGTTCCGAAAGTGCCCTGTACCGGGCCGGCCGAGGCTTGCTGAAACCACTGGAAGGCTGGAATTTCAACGGCTGCGGCACCATGCAGCTTACCCGCAACCGCCGCGCCGAAGACGGTTCCTACGAAACCATCACCTGGATCACCGTCTTTTTTATGCCCCTGGCAGCCCTGTACCAGGAACGCATTACGCCCATACAACGCGAAAAAAGTATACAAATACCGTTTCTCTTCAGTTATACTTCGGCCGCTTACCGCCGCATGCATCCGGCCCCGCTGCGCCGCGGACTCATCTGGCGTACCTATGCTTTTTACTACCTGTTATGGCTGCCGGCCCTGGTACTGCCCATCGTATTGCTGCTGGTATTCCTGGACGAACTGAACCGGGCATTCCCCGGACCTTCTTTCTGGCTGCTGATCCTCGGCTATTTTGCCTGGGGCATCTGCTGGATGGCCGTGATGGAATTCTGGAACAAACGCCTGTTTTTAAAACGCTAAATATCTTTCCCATGATCCTCCAAAAACTCTACGGCACTCTCCTTTGTTTATCCCTGCTGCACAGTGTATCGGCACAGAGCATCGACAGCAGCCGCTACACCTACTATTACGAGCTTGCCCAGGAACGGTACGGGCAAAACGATATACCTGCGGCTATGAAAGCCATTGACAAAGCCATCCGTATGGCGCCGAAGGCCTATGAACTTTACCTGATCCGGGGTGTATTCTATTATGTACAGCGTGATTTCAGCAATGCCATTGCCGATTATGACCGCAGCATCACCCTGTCGCCCCAGGAACCGACGCTGTATTACAACAGGGGCCTGAGCTGGCATGCACTCGACGATCCCTACAAAGCCTGTGCCGATTTTCATACGGCGTATGATCTTACCGAAGCCCTGGGCACACAGCCTGAATTTCTACAGGAAATAGGCGCTTCCCTTGCCATACTCTGCAGCCGGGAAAGTCCGCTGTACTTTGCCCAGCGCAGTGCCTACCATTACCAAAGAGGACAGTACACAGAGGCCGTTCAGCTTTGCGATTCAGGCATTGCCGCTTTCCCGTCCGGCGCCATGCTGCACATCTTCCGGGGAAACGCATTACAGAAACTAAAGGACCATAAAGCCGCTGCAGCGGCCTATAAAAAGGGGATCGGGCTGTATTACCTGTCATCGGCAGAGGACAGGGAGATCCTGAAAGAAAGTATACTGAACGCCTACCGGAGCCTGGCGGAATGCCTGTATATAGAGAACGATCTCCCCGGAGCTATCCGTGAACTGGGATCAGGCATAAAACGGGGAGACTGGCCTGCACAGGCGCTTTACCTCGAACGCGGGAACGCATACCTGGTAAGCGGGTCCTATGCCAAAGCGCTGGCAGATTACACGGAAGGCGCAAAGCGGGACCCGAACAATGCGGAACTGTATGCTCAACGTGCACTGAGCCGCCTGCTGAACCCTGGCTATATCACACTCAGCAAAAAAGAAACATTAACTCCGGGTTGTTCTTATTACTGGAATTGTTTCGATTTCCGTTACAATACCTCAAAAAAAGCTGATAAAACCGTACTGGAGCTCTCGCTGGATGACTGCAATAAGGCCATAAGCATTGCGCCGGATAACGGAAGCGCCTATTTTATACGGGCGATCGTAAAAGTGCTGGCAGGCGGGGACCACTGCGACGATATGCGCAGGGCAAAAGAACTGCAGTATACCGTGGACGATATTTTTCTTCGTGACTGTCCCTGACGCTTTCCTTAACAGGATATTTAACATATACATAGTGCGAAAAAACGTACTTTAGCCCGACCATATGAAAGCGCTGTTCCTGCTTATACTCTGTATCCCCCTGTACATCTCCGCACAAAGTGTGCCCAGGGACAGAACCTTTATGAAACAGGACCGCTGCAAGAAAAAGATCATCCATTCCCTGGAAGAAGGTAAAATGCGCAAGGCCTTACGTCTTTTTGAAAAAACACAGCGCGATACGGCTCTTGTCCGCTCTGCCGCTGCCCTGCTGCCGGAGGCCCGCAATAAGGGCTGTTCCCGTTCCCAGCTGATCATCCCCGGCGAAAAAACGACCACCTACCGTTACAATTACTATACGAACGAAGGGCAGTTCTGCCGCATCGATATCTGTTTCCCCGCCACCTCCGTGGAAAAAGCCGGCCGGAAAGCCTGTGCCATCCGTATAACGGAACAGAAAGAACTGGAAAAGGCACACAAAAGACCTTCGGTACAGGGCCGCAATTAACCGCTTGATTTAATATCAATTAACAAAAGGTCCGTTTAAAAAAAGGTAGATTTACGGGAGCTAATATCCTGCATATGTACACCCGTTCCGCTTTTTTCTTCATTCTGCTGCTGCTGGCTGCCTGCGGCTCACAGACTACCGCTCCTCCTTCTGAAAATGCCGGCCCTGCAGAAAAACCAGCCCTGTCCGTCAGCACCGTACCGCCGGAAGAGCCTGCTTCCGCCATCCCGGTATGCCGCTGCAGCCCGGTGGCGCCTTATGAAGACAACGGTGTGGCGGTCTCTTTCAGTCACTGGGACATAGAGAACGATCCCGGGAACTTCCGTAAAAAATGGGAACAATACACACACGACAGCATTCGCACGCGTATACGTACGTTGGTGCTGAACGGCCTGAGCGATATCCCGGATTCGTTCCGTATATTTAGTGGTGTAGAGAAGATCGTATATAGTGGCGGCACTCCCTGGGGCAGGAAACCTGCATTGCAGGGGGCCGGTATTTTTCCAAAATTGCGCGTACTGGAAATATGGGGCGGCGCAAGGCTCGATACTGCAGGGACCTGGCTGAGCCGGATCGAGGTCCTGATCATGGGTAAATCGGCCATGGAAGGATTGCGCAGTTTTAAGTACCTGCCCAACCTGAAAGTGATCCGTATGAGTCATTCCGGCTTTGACGTATTCCCCTCCGATATCAGCGGCCTGAGCTGCCTGCAGGACATTACCCTGGCCGAATACCGCTTTGGTACGGCCGACCTGGGGCAACTTGACCTTAAAAAGCTTGCCTGCCTGCGCAAAGCCCATTTCAGCGGACAGACAAATCACCTGCCGCAAGGCCTGGCCGACAGCAGCCGCGCCAAAATAGACCTGTACCTGCGCAATCCTTACCTTCCGAAAGAAGACAAAGAATTGCTGGCCGCCTACAAAAAGCGAAAATAAAAAGGCCGCCGTATCACACCCTTTACATTGATGATTGCGCTGCCGTGCCTGCGAGGGTATCGGAACATATATCGCCGGTCCCTTGTATGCATACTGAAACTTCCGGTTTGATTTATTGGACCGGAAGTTTTACTTTTAGGCGTTTTATACAGGTCCCGTGAACAAAATCCGTCCGGAACAACAGAAGTTATACAGCATATATGTGCCCCTGGTACTCTTCCTGATCGCCTTTTTCTGGAAGTTTGCGTATATAGGTACCCGTGACGTGTGCATGGACGAACCTTTTACCATTTTCCATGCCCAGAAAAGCGTGAAGGAGATCCTGATACTGCCTTCACAGAACGAGCCCAATCCGCCGCTGTTCATGCTGCTGCTGCATTTCTGGATCGAACTTTTCGGCAACAGTCCCTATTCGGTACGCATCCTGCCCCTGCTCTTCAATGCGCTTACGGTGGTATTTATTTATTTCACGGGTAAAAAGTTCTTCAACCTGCGGGTGGCGTTCTTTGCCTCTGCCCTGTTCCTGGTTTCTACCTATCATTTTTATTTTGCCCTGGAAACCCGCGCCTATTCCCTGTTGTCGCTGGGTACGGCCGCTTCCTTATACTATTTCCTGTCTTTTGTGGAGAACGATAAAGACCGCCGGATGCTGGCCGGACTTATTGTATCGAATATCGTACTGGTATATGCCCACTATTTCGGCTGGTTCGTGGTGCTGATCCAGTTCCTGGGCACCCTTCTGTACGTGCGCGATCTCAAAAAGTTCCTGCGCCTTATGCTGCCGCTGGTCATTACGGGTATTGCCTTTTCGCCTATGGCCTACCTGTTCGTAAAACAATTCCTGAAATCGAGCAAAGGCACCTGGGTGCAACCTCCGGGCGATGATGAATACATGGCCCAGATCCATATGTTCTTCAATGCCAAAACGGTATACGATCTGCTGATCTGGTTCCTGGTAGCCGGACTGCTGTTCAAACTCCTGAGCAATAACCGCAAACCGGCGTCCAAAAGGCTGATCACGGTGTTCCTGTGGTGGTTCATTCCCTATACGTTCATGTATTATATATCCGAAAAGGTACCTATGTTCATCAACCGCTACATCCTGTTCAATTCGGTGGGACTGTACCTTTTTGCGGCGGCTTTTCTCAGTTACCTCTTCGGCGACCGGAAATTCATTACGGGCGTACTTTTCACGATTGCAGCCTGGTTCATGTACCGGAAGATCGAGATCAACTCGAAGGAGTTTTATTACCGCGAGGTAAATAACGCCGTGAATTACGTAAAAACACAGTCAGACGGGCAGCATATGGTGATCATACACCCCCACTGGACCAGCCTGAACTTCAGTTACTATTACAACCGGCAGATCTTTAACGATACAAAGCATTACGACGAGCACCTGGCGGCCGAGTCCATATACCCGGTGTACAATGTGATGATGGCACGTGACTACGTAAAACAGAACCCGGGCAAACGTATTATTTACTACCAGGACGGTTCGGCGCTGATCGATCCGGATGCCACCATTATGAAATTCCTGGACAGCAATTTTGTACGCCGCGACAGCGTATTTTTCCCACAATGCTTTAATATTACGGTATTTGAGCCGGGCCGCCGCGATAGTGTGCAGCTATGAACGGAACGAAACTTCCGGGCACAAAAAATGGCAAGTTACTTACATCGCACCGCTACGACTTTCTATCCTTGCTACCTTCCGGTCCTGGGGAGGTTCAAAAGGAGACTGGTCGTGTAAGACTTGCCACTGCAAAAGTAATAATTCCGTAATGAAAATGAAACTTTTCCGCGTTATTCCTGCAAGTTCATTTTAACAGGTTCAGGTACAGCCACAAAAACGTGTAACAGACGGCTAAGTTTGCACAGGAAACTGGCAGTCGGCCTCTATTTGCTACATTAGGCTTCAAATACGTTTACCAATGACTTTAGAATTCGCAGTAAAAAACACACTGCGCAGCATGCTGCTGTGCCTGGAGCATCACTTCGGCTCCGATATTCTCACCTATTACGGACAGATCACGGATGGTTTTGAATCCCGGATAAAAGCGATCACCGAAGAACTGGCCGCGGATCCCGGCAAAAGAGAAAAACTGCTGATACTGCTTACCACACCGGGAGGAAGCGCTACCGCCGTAGAGAGATATGTGAACATAATCCGGCATCATTACCGGGAAGTGAATTTTCTTATTCCCGATTATGCGTACAGCGCCGGTACCATTTTCTGTATGAGCGGCGATCATATCTATATGGACTATTCCTCGGTACTGGGTCCGATTGATCCGCAAGTTCAGAATAAAGAAGGACGCTGGGTAGCGGCACTCGCCTACCTCGACAAAGTGGCCGAACTGATGCAGCGTGCGCAGGAACCCGATTTTACACAGGCAGAATTCCTTATTCTGAAAGATATCGACCTGGCCGAACTGCGGGGTTATGAGCAGGCTAAAAGTCTGGCAGAAGACCTGGTGAAAGACTGGCTTGTAAAATACAATTTCAGGAATGAAGTTACGGAGGACACTAAGGAATTACCCTTATCCTCCCCGGCAGAGCAGGAACAACGCGCTCTTGAAATTGCCCGGAGCCTGAGCAATAATAACCGCTGGAAACTTCATGGCAGGCCCATACATATGCACACTCTTCAGGAAGAAATAAAACTGCGCGTACGCGATTTTTCACATGATCCCGCTGCCTGCGAACTTATAAAAAATTACCACAGATTAGTTTCCGGTTATGCAGATTCGCAGCAATTTACTATATTTGTATTAACCAGAAAAATTCTTGAATGATGTCCCTTATTTCCGAAAATTTAGTTACCCTGCTTACGCAGCAGTCGCTGTTGCTCAGCGATGATAAAAAACTGGCAGAACTCGAGGCTGCCAACGCATGGTTTGAGCAAAAAGTAAAGGAAGGCGTCCTTAAAAGAAGGGGAAACACACTTATGCCGCTTGAAAAACGTATGCGCCGTACCCTGCCCCCCGAAAGGGTCTCTATGTAATTCTACGGCTCCTTTACCAGGTAGCACATATAATCGTTGTTCGATATCTCGTATATGGTATCGTTGCTTTTGCGGAAATACCAGGTACGGTTCTGCTCGCTTATTTCCATGGTGTCTTTGTGCTCACCCCGGAAACTGATGTAAAAGTTGGCGGGTTCCCAGATGGAAATGTACTTGAGATCGGCTGTGAGGTCAGGTTTTACGTCGATGTATTCCAGCATGATGCAGGAACCCTCCGGCGCCACGTACTTACCCCGGTAATGGCCGGGCGTACAGGCGGCCAGCAGAACGGCGCACAGAACCGAAAGACCTGTCAGCTTTTTTCTCATACGGCGGCTGTTTTTTTCTTTTTGGCCGGGCTCGATTTCTCCTTACGGAAGATGAGCGCATGCTTGATGAACTCGGTAAACACCGGGTGCGGGTTCAGCACGGTACTGCGGTATTCCGGGTGGAACTGCACAGCCGTGAACCAGCGATGCGACGGAATTTCCACGATCTCCACCAGGGATTTCTCGGGGTTTACGCCCGTAGTGATCATGCCTCCTTTTTCGAACTCTTCGGCATAACTGTTATTAAATTCGTAACGGTGACGGTGACGCTCGCTGATGTACTGTTCGCCGTAGGCCGCAAAGGCATTCGTACCTTTTTTGATCTTACAGCTGTACAGGCCCAGGCGCATGGTACCGCCCTTGTCCACCACATCTACCTGGTCTTTCTGCAGGTGGATCACCGGAAACTTGGTGGTATCGTCCATCTCGGAAGAATTGGCGCCGTGCAGGTGCAGTACGTTACGCGCAAATTCGATCACGGCGCATTGCATGCCCAGGCAGATACCGAAGAAGGGGACATTACCCGTACGGGCATATTTAATGGCCTTGATCTTGCCCTCAATACCGCGGGAACCGAAACCGGGAGCCACCAGGATACCGTCCAGGTCGCCCAGTTCGCGGGCCACTTCTTCGTCGGAAAGTTCTTCCAGGTCTTCGCTGTGGATACGTATGATATTCGTTTTTACGTCGTTCTTTACGCCGGCATGTACCAGGGCCTCGTGTATGGACAGGTAACTGTCTTTCAGCTCCACGTATTTACCGATAAGCCCGATGTTCACTTCGCCCGTCGGATTTTTGAAACGCGTGAGGAACTCCTTCCACTCGATGAGTTTCGGTTCCTGACCCGTGGGCAGGTTCAGCTTACGCAGTACCTCCCGGTCGAGTCCTTCGTCCTTCATGAACAGGGGCACGTCGTAAATGGTATCGGCATCCACGGCCTCTACTACGGCCGAGGGTTCTATATTACAGAACAGCGCAATTTTACGGCGCATGTCGTCGTCGATATTAAATTCGGTACGGCAGGCCAGTATATCGCACTGCACGCCCGCTTCGAGCAGCATTTTTACGGAGTGCTGCGTCGGCTTGGTCTTCAGCTCGCCGGAAGCCGACAGGAAAGGCAGCAGAGTAAGGTGCAGCACAATGGCGTTGTCCTGGCCCATTTCCCATTTAAGCTGACGAACGGCCTCGATGTACGGCAGGGATTCGATATCGCCCACGGTACCGCCGATCTCGGTAATTACCACATCGTAACGGCCGGTCTCGCCCAGCATCTGGATGCGGCGCTTGATCTCGTCGGTAATGTGCGGAATTACCTGTACGGTCTTACCCAGGTAGTCGCCGCGGCGTTCTTTTTGTATTACGGTGAGATAAATTTTGCCGGTAGTTACGTTATTCGCCTGTGAGGTGGACACGTTCAGGAAACGCTCGTAGTGGCCCAGGTCCAGGTCGGTCTCGGCGCCGTCGTCGGTCACGAAGCATTCGCCGTGCTCGTACGGGTTCAGTGTGCCGGGATCGACATTAATATACGGATCAAGTTTCTGGATGGTAACGGAAAATCCTCTTTCCTGTAATAACTTACCCAATGAAGAGGCAAGAATTCCTTTTCCCAGGGATGAAGCAACCCCTCCCGTTACAAAAACATACTTGGTTTTGGCCATGGCTTTAATTTTGAATAACGGGATACAAAGTTACTGCAAATTTCGGATGTGTCAACAGGTCGGGCACAAATTCCGGAAACTTCTTTCACAAAAAAACACAATCGGGGCATTTACAGGCACTCGCATGTGTAAAACAAAAAAAGCGGAGACCATCGCCCCCGCTTTCTGTTGGAAATATGCTGTTTTTTTTGTATCTTATACGTTAAAACGGAAGTGCATGATGTCTCCGTCCTGCACCACGTATTCCTTGCCTTCCACGCTCAGTTTACCGTTGTCGCGGCAGGCACTTTCGCTGCCATAGTGGATAAAATCGGCGTATTTGATCACTTCGGCACGGATAAAACCTTTTTCAAAGTCGGTATGGATCACCGCGGCGGCCTGCGGGGCCTTAAAGCCTTTTTTAATGGTCCAGGCACGCACTTCCTTCACCCCGGCCGTAAAATAGGTCTGCAGGTTCAGCAGGTGATAGGCCGTTTTGATCAGGCGGTTCACACCCGGTTCTTCGAGCCCGATCTCTTCCAGGAACATCATTTTTTCTTCATAGGTCTCCAGTCCGGCGATATCGCTTTCGATGGCCACGGCCAGCACCAGTACTTCGGCATTTTCGTCCTTTACGGCCTCGCGTACGCGCTCTACGTGTGCATTGCCGGTTTTAGCCGAATTCTCGTCCACATTGCAGAGGTACAGCACGGGCTTATCGGTCAGCAGACCTAGGTCAGCGATCAGCTCCCGGTCTTCTTCAGCCACCGGGGCCGAACGTACGCTCTTGCCCTGCAGCAGGTGTGCCTTTATAATGGTAAGCAGGTCGAACAGCTTTTTGGCGTCTTTATCGCCGCCGGTCTTGGCCTGTTTTTCTACCTTCTGTATACGTTTCTCCACGCTGTCGAGGTCTTTCAGCTGCAGTTCGGTATCGATGATCTCTTTATCGCGTACCGGGTCCACGCTGCCGTCCACGTGTACGATGTTGTCGTTATCGAAGCAGCGCAGTACGTGAATAATGGCGTCGCACTCGCGGATATTGCTCAGGAACTGGTTTCCCAGGCCCTCGCCTTTGTGAGCCCCTTTTACCAGGCCGGCGATGTCCACAATTTCCGTAACGGCCGGCACCAGGCGTTCGGGCTTTACCAGCTCCGACAGTCTGGTAAGGCGTTCGTCGGGAACGGTTACCGTGCCCACATTGGGCTCGATGGTACAGAAAGGGAAATTGGCCGCCTGGGCTTTGGCACTGGATACACAGTTGAATAATGTTGATTTACCTACGTTGGGCAGGCCTACGATACCGCACTTCAATGACATATGATCTGGTTTTGAAGGCGCAAAGATAGCCAAATGTTTGAAAGGCAGAAGGCGTCCTTTCCTTCATTTTTACCTTACTAACCCTGCTTTTGGCATTTCGGATGCAGAAGCCGTGCCGGAACTTTGTACTGTAAAAAAAGGAGGAAAAATGGACCGTAAAAAATTTCTCAGGACCGGTCTGGCAGGAGCCGCAGCACTGGGCTGCGTACCCCTGATAACGGCCGGCTCCGGCAAAGAGGAGACCGAAAAAGAACTACCCCAGGCAGGCTTTAATCATTTACCCAACAAAAAGGATATTACGATGAACACAGTATTGCATACATCCGATTCAAGAGGCCATGCCAGTCACGGATGGCTCGAAAGCCGGCATACTTTCAGTTTTGCCAATTATTACAACCCCGAACGCACTCATTTTGGCGTGCTGCGCGTCCTGAACGACGATATTGTGCAGGCCGGCAAAGGCTTTGGTACCCACCCGCACGACAATATGGAGATCATTTCCATACCACTCTACGGCGACCTGGAACACAAAGACAGCATGGGCAATTCCACCGTGATCCGCGAGGGCGACATACAGGTGATGAGCGCCGGTACCGGTATCTTTCACAGTGAATACAACAAAAATGCCGATAAGGAGGTCCGTTTCCTGCAGATATGGCTGTTCCCCGATAAAAAGAACGTGAAACCCCGTTACGACCAGGTGGCCATACGCGATCTGTATGTAAAGAATGAACTGGTACAGGTACTTTCTCCCAATGAGAACGATAAAGGCGTATGGATCAACCAGCGGGCCTGGTTCCACATGGGCGACCTGGATGCCGGACTGGAACGTACCTACACCCTGAAAGACGCCACGAACGGCATATATGCCTTTATGATCGAAGGCGAAGCAGAAATTGCCGGACAGAAACTCGGCAAACGTGACGGACTGGGCATCTGGGATGCTTCGTCCATACAGATCAAAACACTGGCAGCTTCTAAGATCCTGCTGATGGAAGTGCCTATGCACATGTAAGAAAGGAGAAAAAGGACCATGAAAAAAGAGATCATCGTACTGAGCGGCGATGCTGTGTTTACCGGCCGCGTACAAAAAGCCCTTGAAAACAATGCGGACCTGAAGATCAGCGTTCGTAACACAGCGGAAGAAGCGCTGGAAATGCTCTTCCGCCAGCATATCGATGCCATCGTCAGCGGCGGGGACATACTTCCGGAAGAGATGATCCGGTTGCGCCGCATCCTGGAACTGACCGGATCGGAGGCCCTGCTGGTACCCGCCACGGAAGATACGGACATTACCGCCGTGCTCCGGGACGCCTTCCGGCTGAAAGCCCTGCAGCGATACACGGTGAACGACGGACTGCTGAGCCCGGACGTTTTTACCCTGATCCCCTAAAGGATATTAAAGCCCAGGCGTATACCAAAACGGAAAGGCGCGTACAGTTTGTTGAAACGGCCGCTGTGGTAATGATCGTCCGTCCAGTACTCGTTGCGGTAATCGGTACCCTTATCCGATAAGGTGCGGTAACCGATGCCTATACCCAGGTAATAGTCGAATGATACCCAGCGGGTCTGGAACAGGTAGCCCGTACGCACGGCCAGTTCAAAGCGGCGGGTTACCGGGTTTACGGCGGTGTTGCCCAGGTACTGGGTCATTTCGGCATCGCTGTAGCGGTTCACCGAGCGGGCCTCCAGGTTCCACTGGCTGTAACGCAGGTCAAAGCCCACGGTAGCTCCGTTCATAATGCTGCGGCCTTTGCGGTACCTGGTATTGCTGGGGATCAGGTAACTGAGTCCGTATCCCACGCTGAACCCGGTATAGCGGAACGGCGAAGAGACCTTGGCCGGTTTATCACGATAGCCGCCGAAACGGTAACGTGTTTTACCATTGTATACATAATCGAAATTCAGCTCATTGAGCACCTTGCCCTTGCGTATACGCAAACCCATCAGTGCGTGACCCAGGGGCAGGCCTATGAGCTCTATCGTGGGCGTAACGCTTATACTGCGGCGATAGGCCAGCATACGTTCCCGTTTTGCCGCCAGGCGCTGTGCCTCCTCGATTTCGGCAATGCGGCGGTCGGCATTGGCCGTGTACATACTGTTACCCGCCGTAACAAAGGAAGCCCGCGCCTTCTGCACTTCCGGAATGTTCTGCATACGCGGCAGGGCATTGTTCAGGATCTGCAGGGCGGCTTTTTCATCGGCACTGCTGTTGTAGGCATCTTTTATGGCGATCTTTTCCAGGATGAAATAAGCGAACTCTGCATCGCGCGAAGAGTCGGCGGCTTCCCGGGCAAAACGTCCGGATAGCGCGGCATCGTCCAGGTAATAGAGTCCGCGGGCTATTTCGGCGCGGTATTTACCATCGGGGTCGATGGCGTTGTTATCGTATTTACGGGCAGCCGTAGTGGCATATTCATAGTTCAGTATATTGTTCAGCACAAATTTACGGTTGTTGTATATGGTGCTGTCTTTCCCGTTCCAGTTCATATAATCGTCGCCCAGGCGGGTAATGCTGTAGGCAAGCGGAGGAAAGTAGGTACCCCGGCTTTCGCCATTGCGGATAAGGGCGTGCGCGTACATCAGGGAGCCGTCGGAACCCATTTTATAACTGTTGCGGTTTTCGTAACAGTTTTTCAGCGAACTGACCGCCTCCTTATAGCGGCGGGCCGAATACAGCCATTTGCCGCGGCGTTCCTTAATACCATACCAGAGTTCGGCCTGATCTGCGGAAGTGAATTTCACGGTATAGTTTGAGCCCCCGGAGCTGTGCGGGATGTTTTCTGGAATATCCGTCCGGTTACGGTAAAAGTATTCCATTTTGTCCAGCAGGCGGCCCTGCATGTCATCGTCACCGGTTTTCTGTGCCACGCTGTACAGGTCGAGCAGCACATGTACCTTCTTATATATACCAAAAGCCGCCAGGCCCGATCCGCCGTTATCGGTACAGGAAGAAATACGGTCGATAAGGCTCATACCGGCCGATATCAGCGAATCGTAATTCCCGCCTACCGGTACGTATTCGTCATCTACGTAGTCCCATGAAACGTCGGCAGGCGAATAGGCCTCCGTGGAAGCATGCAGGCGACGGGCAGACTCGCCCAGATCATCGATGCAACTCTGTCCGTACGTATATACGGAAAGCAGATATAGGATACTCATGAACCCAAGGTTCAGTGCGGTGCGGAGTGTTTGGGATGCAGACATATAAATAATTTGGCACTGTAAAGGTATGGCCGCTGTTCCGTCCCGCTTGTACTACATTTAGCGTATTTGTACCCCGGTAAATTAAAATTTGTGATTCCCTTGTCCGGTATTAAAAAAAAATTAGTTTTGTGTAACCTACGACGTTAGCTTATGAAAAAACGGTTTACCCTATTTCTTTCTTTTTTGTTTCTTTCGCTTACAAGCGCCCTGGCCCAGGTAAAGATCAGCGGAAAAGTTTCCGATGCGGGCAGCGGCGAAGCCATGTATGCCGTAACGGTCATGCAGAAAGACACACGCAACGGGGTGGGCACCGACCCGGAAGGAAATTTCACCCTCACCGTTCCCAAGCTGCCGGTTACCCTGGTGATAAGCGCCCTGGGCTATGCCAGACAGGAATACGAGGTAAAGTCGCCCAATGAAAAGATCGTGATCAAAATGGACCCCGACCAGAAGGCCCTGGGTACGGTAGAAATTACGGGCAGCCGTATATCCGAAAAGCAGAAGCAGGCCCCGCTCACCGTGGAAAGTATGGACATCATCGCCATTAAGGAAACGCCTTCGGCCAGCTTTTACGAAGGCCTGGGAAATATGAAAGGCGTAGACCTTACCTCGGCCTCCATCGGTTTTAAAGTGATCAATACCCGCGGTTTCAACAGCACCTCGCCGGTACGCTCGCTGCAGCTGATCGACGGGGTGGACAACCAGTCGCCCGGCCTCAACTTTTCGCTCGGTAACTTCCTGGGCTCCTCAGAGCTCGATATTAAACGGGTAGACATCATACAGGGCGCCTCTTCTTCGTTCTACGGCCCCAATGCCTTTAACGGCGTTATCAATATGGAGACCAAAAGTCCGTTCGATTTTACGGGACTCAGCGTTTCGGCCAAATTCGGGGAACGCCTCCTGTTTGAAGGCGCCGCCCGCTGGGCACAGAAATTCCAGAACAAAAAAGGCCGCGATATCTTCGCTTACAAGGTGAATATGTACTATATGCGTGCCAATGACTGGCAGGCGACCAATTACAATCCCTCTACCGACAGCGAAGCCGGCAAGGACAACCCCGGCGGTTACGATGCCGTGAACCGCTATGGCGACGAAGCCCTGGCCGGCCTGTACGACTGGGTGAGCGACAGCCTTACGCGCAAGAACTTCCCGGGACTGGGCTATATTTACCGCACCGGTTATAAAGAAACGGACCTGGTAAATTACAACTCCAAGAACATCAAGGCCAATGTGGCCCTGCACTTTATGATCACGCCCAAGGTGGAGGCCATGGCCGTGAGTAATTTCGGATACGGTACCACGGTGTACCAGGGCGAGAACCGCTACAACCTGAAAGACATTCTCTTTTTCCAGAACAAGATCGAATTCCGCGAAAAAGACAAATGGTTCTTCCGCATGTATGCCACCAACGAAGATGCCGGTAAGACCTACGATGCAGTGGTAACGGCCTTCCTGATGCAGAACGTACGCCTGCTGGAATCGAACCTGTTCCAGGCCCAGAACGATCCGCAGCGCGCCTGGAATGCCGAATACAAAAAATTATGGGCACTTAACTCCCCTGCCAATCCGACCGTACCGGGCAATACCTCGTTCAATGCCATGATCCGCGGCGGTAACGGAGCTCCCGGTCTGCCCGGCATGCCCAATTACCAGCAGCCCGTAAATGCCTACGATTACCTGCAGGCCGATGCCGTAATGGCCCTGTACCACGATTCCCTGGTGGCCATGCACAATATTATGCGGGCCTATATGGATTCTATGTACTACCTGATGCCCGGCACCCCGGAATTCCAGGCGGCATTCGATTCCATTACCTCCAATCCGCTGGGCCAGGGCGGCAGCCGCTTTGTAGACCGCAGCGCCCTGTACCATGCACACGGCGAATACAAATTCCGCGTATGGAAGAACCGCATCACCTTTACCACCGGTCTGGCCGCCCGCCTGTACGCGCCCAATTCACAGGGCACCATCTTTATCGATACGGCCGGCACCCGTATCTACAACTTTGAGGCCGGCGCCTACCTGGGTGTCGACCTTAAACTGGAAAAAGTGCTGCTGAGCCTCACCAACCGCGTGGACAAGAACATCAACTTCCCCTTCCTGTGGTCGCCCGCCTTTTCGGTGGTATATACGCCACACCGCAAGCATACCCTGCGTTTCAGCTTTTCTTCGGCTATACGTAACCCCACCCTTGCCGACCAGTACTTCAACTACAACGTAGGCCGGGCCACGCTGCGCGGTAATATTTCGGGCTATGATTCACTCATCACCACCGAATCCTTCATCGACTATATACGCGGCGAAGTGCCCGACTTCGGCAAGCTGCGTTATTTCAACGTAGACCCCGTACGCCCCGAACGCGTATACACGGCCGAGATCGGTTACCGAGGTACGCTCGGCAATAATTTCTACCTCGATTTCAGCGCCTATTACAGCCTGTACAACAACTTTATCGGGTACCGCATAGGCGTAGAGACCGACTTTAACCTGTTCACCTCACTGCCGGTGAACACCACCGTACTGCGTGTGGCCAGCAACAGCAAAGACATTGTACACACCCGCGGGGTTTCGGTGCAGGCCATTTACAATTTTGCCAAATTCTTCAACATCAACGGTAACTACAGCTATAATGAGCTGGACCGCCGCGGCAGCACCGATCCGCTGATACCGGCCTTCAACACGCCGCGCCATAAGTTTAACGTAGGTATCGGCGCCCGCGATATTATGTGGAAGATCAAGAAGGTACGCCTGAACAACTGGGGTTTTAACGTGAACTACAAATGGGTAGAGGGTTTCCGATTTGAAGGCTCGCCGCAGTTCACCGGGGAAATTCCCTCCTACGGTACGCTGGACGCACAGATCAGCTGGAACTACAAAAAAGCTAAGACCACCTTTAAGATCGGCGCCCAGAACCTTACCAACAATATGGTGTACCAGGTGTACGGCGGTCCGCGCGTAGGAAGACTGGCCTATATCTCCATACAGTTCGACAATGAGCTGTGGGGCCGTGGGAATAAAAAAAACCGGAATAAACGTTAAGATTTGTAAATTTTTCTATATTTACCTAATAAATACTTGGAAGCTATGAACAAAAGAGTAATGACACTATTAGGAGTTGGATTGTTGATCGGTGGACTCAACGCCCAGCGCTACGTAACGGAGAATTTTTTCAGTTCCGTTACCAAAACCGCGGACGTTGTTTACGGCAACAATTACTACTTCATTCCTTTACAGGGCTCCCCTATACCACCGGCAAATCCCGGAGCAATTCCTCCGCTCGGATATACGCCGACCCAGGGCGATATTACGGCCGACTTTTATGCACCTGCAGGCGATACAGAGACCAACCGCCCAGCAGTGATCATTGTACACACCGGGAACTTCCTTCCCAAATACCGTAACGGCAGCGCTACGGGCGATAAAGACGACAGCGTGAACGTAGAACTGGCCAACCGTTTTGCCAGACGCGGTTTTGTAGCCATTTCGATGCGCTACCGCCTGGGCTGGAACCCGACCTCCGCTTCCCAGGAAGTACGTACGGGAACCATCCTGAACGCGGTATACCGTTCTATCCACGACGTTCAGACCATGGTGCGCTTCCTGAAGCTGAACGCGGCCACCTACGGTGTGGATACGAACCGTATTGCCCTCTGCGGCATAGGTTCCGGCGGTTATGTGACCATGGCCTATACCACCCTGGACAAACAGGCCGAGACCAATCTGCCTAAATTCCAGGACAGCAACGGTAACTCGGTAGTGAACCCCGCCTATGTAGGCGATGTGAACGGTGTTGGCGGCGCAGTGAACGTATACAATCACCCCGGTCCTACCAACAAGGTAGCTTTTGAAATGAACCTGGGCGGCGCCCTCGGCGATATCAGCTGGGTAGAAGGCGGCGAACCGGTAAAAGTAGGTTTCCATGCCTGGAAAGACCAGTTTGCCCCGTACGACAGCGGGACCGTAATTGTACCGACCACCCAGGAAGACGTGGTGGACGTACACGGAACACGCACCGTAGTGAAAAAATTCGTGAGCATCGGCAACAATGCCCCGATCGTAAGCTTTACCTTTAACGATGCCGTTTCTGCACGCGGTTATTCCCTGAACGCCAAAGCGCAGGCCGAAGGTCTGTACGAGTTCCGTCTGCCCCCGGGCCTGAACGGTAACGAACAGGGTTCACCCTGGCACTGGTGGGATTCGGCTACCGTAAATGCATCCGGCGCGATCTTTGGCTGGCCCGATATCCACGGTTCCGAACTGGAAACGAACCCGAGCATGAGCCCTTCGCATGCCCGCAAATACATCGACACCATTATGTGGTATTCCGTACCGCGTATGGTAGTTGGTATGAATATGCCCCAGCAGGTATACGTAGGTGTTGAGGAAACCCCTGCACAGAGCCTGGCCCTGGACATCTTCCCGAACCCGAGCAACGGCGATTTTGCCGTACGCATAAAAGAAAACGGTACCCTGGAGCGTATCGATATCTATGACCTGAGCGGAAAGCTGGTGCATTCCGTAGTGTCGCCGGGGCAATCGCAGGTAAACATAAGCCGCACTGACCTTAAAGCCGGCACCTATGTCCTGAATGCCCGCCTGAAAGATGGCAAAACCCAAACCGGAAAGCTTGTCTTGAACTAGTATAGTTGTCCTGTGTTTATGAAAAACGGACTCTCCCCCGGGAGGGTCCGTTTCTTTTTGGAGCAGATCTCACGCGCAACAGGCCTGCCTGCCGCCTGCGGGGCCGCCGGTAAAAGAATTTGCAAAACCCAGCTATTATTTATTAATTTTGCGCACTTTTAAAAGCACTTCATGAAGTTATCCCAATTCAAATACAAATTCCCGGCCGAACTGGTAGCGGACCGGCCCCTGGCTAACCGTGACGACAGCCGGATGATGGTTGTGAACCGCAAGACCGGAACCATCGAACACAAAACATTCAAGGATATTCTTGACTATTTTGACGAAGGGGATGTTTTTGTGCTGAACAATACCCGCGTTTTTCCTTCGCGCCTGTACGGCAACAAGGAAAAGACCGGGGCCAAGATACAGGTGGTACTGCTGCGCGAACTGGATGCGGAAAGCAAACTCTGGGACGTACTGGTAGACCCCGCCCGTAAAATACGGATCGGTAATAAACTCTATTTCGGCGAAAACGATATGCTCGTGGCCGAAGTGATCGACAATACAACCTCACGCGGACGTACCCTGCGTTTCCTGTACGACGGGCCGCACGACGAGTTCAAGGCCCTGCTCTACAGCCTGGGCGCCCCGCACCTGCCCCCCTACATTTCCAGGGAGCCGGATGAAGAGGATTTTGAACGTTACCAGACCTATTTTGCCAGGGTAGAAGGCGCCGTAACCGCGCCCGCATCCGGTCTGCACTTTAGCCGTGAACTGCTGAAACGCCTCGAGATCAAAGGCATCAACTTTGCCGAACTTACACTGCACGTGGGCCTGGGCGGCTTCCGCGCCGTAGAGGTGGAAGACCTGAGCAAACACAAGACCGACAGCGAAGAATGCATCATAACGGCAGAAACTGCCGAAATTGTGAACGACGCCATCGATGCCCGTAAAAAGATACTGGCCGTAGGCCCCTCAGTAATGCGCGCCATCGAAACATCGGTGACCACCAAAGGACACCTGAAGGAATTCAAGGGCTGGACCAATAAATTTATTTACCCGCCTTACGATTTCAGCATTGCCGACGCCATGCTCTGCAATTTCTACCTGCCCGAAAGCACCCTGCTGATGCAGGTGGCCGCTTTTATGGGGACCGATCTCTGCGAAAAAGCCTACGAAGAGGCCATCAGGGAGAAATACCGCCTCTTTGCTTACGGAGACGCAATGCTCATTATTTAAACATACAGCGAACAATTATATATCATTTGAGACTATGGCCGCAGATAAATTCCAGTATCACGACTATTACCTTACCGAAGACCTGCTTACCGAAGAACACCGCCTTATCCGCGAAACGGTACGCCAGTTCGTAAAAAAAGAAATTTCTCCCATCATCGAGGAGTATGCACAACGTGCCGAATTCCCGTCACACCTGATCAGGGGACTCGCCGAAATAGGCGCTTTCGGGCCTTATATCCCGGCTGAATACGGCGGTCACGGGCTCGACCATATCGCTTACGGTATCATTATGCAGGAACTGGAACGCGGCGACAGCGGTATCCGTTCCACAGCATCGGTACAGAGTTCCCTGGTGATGTTCCCGATCTGGAAATTCGGCAGTGAGGAGCAGAAACAGAAATACCTGCCCAAACTGGCCAAAGGCGAAATGATGGGTTGTTTCGGTCTCACCGAGCCTAACCACGGCAGCGATCCGGGCAGTATGACCACCTGGTTCAGAGACGCCGGCGATCACGTGGTCCTGAACGGAGCCAAAATGTGGATCAGCAATGCCCCTTTTGCCGATATCGCGGTTGTATGGGCCAAGAACGAACAGGGCGAGATCCAGGGCCTCGTGGCAGAACGCGGCATGGAAGGTTTCAGCACACCCGAGACCCACAGCAAATGGAGCTTACGCGCCAGTGCCACCGGCGAACTGGTGTTCGATAACGTAAAAGTACCCAAAGAGAACATCTTCCCGGGCGTAAAAGGCCTGAAAGGCCCCCTGAGCTGTCTGAACAGCGCCCGTTACGGTATTTCCTGGGGAGCCATCGGAGCCGCGCTCGACTGTTACGATACGGCCCTGCGTTACTCGATGGAAAGAGAACAGTTCGGCCGCCCGATCGGCGGATTCCAGCTGCAGCAGAAAAAACTGGCCGAAATGATCACCGAGATCACCAAGGCACAGCTGCTGGTATGGCGCCTCGGCACCCTTAAGAACGAAGACAAAGCCACTCCGGCACAGATATCCATGGCCAAGCGCAACAACGTGGACATGGCCCTGACCATAGCCCGCAATGCCCGCCAGATGCTGGGCGGTATGGGCATCATCGGGGAATACAGCATTATGCGCCATATGATGAACCTGGAGTCGGTGGTGACCTACGAAGGTACCCACGACATACACCTGCTTATTACAGGTATGGACGTCACAGGTCTTAACGCCTTCAAATAGACATTTATAAGGAATTCAGAAAGCATTGTCATACCGGCAATGCTTTTTTGTTGCATCACAACACGCCGAAATATTCACGGGGTTCATCGATATATTAATAAAAATGAACCCGATTTTTTTTATATTTATTCACGATTAGAAAACAGTTAAAGAAGTATGAAGTTTTTCATTGACACGGCCAATCTGGAACAGATCAAAGAAGCGCAGGAACTGGGAGTGCTGGACGGGGTTACCACCAATCCGTCCCTGATGGCCAAGGAAGGTATCACGGGCGAAGAGAACATTAAAGCCCATTACCTGAAGATCTGCGATATTGTGAACGGAGATGTCAGTGCCGAGGTAATAGCTACCACATACGAGGAAATGATCGCCGAAGGAGAGCTGCTGGCCGCCCTTCATCCGCAGATCACCGTTAAAGTACCCATGATCAGAGACGGCGTTAAAGCCATAAAATATTTTTCTTCCAAAGGAATAAAAACCAATTGTACCCTGGTATTTTCGGCAGGACAGGCCCTGCTGGCCGCCAAAGCCGGAGCTACCTATGTATCGCCCTTCATCGGCCGCCTCGACGATGTTTCGACCGACGGTATGCTGCTGATCGAGGATATTGTGCAGATCTATGCCAATTACGGTTATAAAACGCAGGTGCTGGCCGCTTCGGTACGCCATCCGATGCATATACTGCAGTGCGCCAAGGTGGGGGCCGACGTGGTTACCTGTCCGCTCAACGCCATTATGGCCCTGCTGAAGCACCCGCTTACGGACAATGGTTTGAAACAGTTCCTGGAAGACCATGCCAAAGCCGCCCAGAAAGCCGCTTTGTAAGTTCCGATAACTAAAATTATATACATATGATACTCAAATTAAATGAGCTGCAACCCAGCGAAGCCCAGATCGAAAAGATTGTTGCCGTTTTACGCAACGGCGGAGTGATCATTTATCCTACCGATACGGTGTATGCTTTTGGTTGCGATTCGCACAATAAAGATGCCGTGCAGAAGCTATGCAGTATCAAAGGCGTTCGTCTCGACGAGGCCAATTTTTCCCTGATCCTGTCCGACGTGAAACCGCTGGGCAGTTACACCAAACCGATGGACAATAACGTGTTCAAAGCGCTGAACCGTTACCTGCCCGGTCCCTTTACCTTTATCCTGAATGCCAACGGTAAAATACCCGATATCTTCGGTTACAAAAAGAAAACCGTAGGTATCCGCATCCCGGACAACCGTATATCACAGGAAATTGTAAAAAGCCTCGGCAACCCGCTGCTGAGCACATCGGTACACGACGATAACTCCGTAGTGGAATACACCACCGATCCCGAACTGATCCATAACCGCCTGGGCGAAATGGTAGACCTGATGATCGACGGCGGCTATGGCAACAACGAACCCAGCACCGTGCTCGACTGTACAGGTGAAGAGATCACCATACTGCGCGCCGGCCTCGGAGCTGAGCTGCTCGAAGAAGCATAACGAAATAAACACCATACGAAAACGGGCCCTGAGCCCGTTTTTTTGTAAATATGCATCCCGCAAAGGAGATAAACCGATATGAAGACGAAAGAAGAAATTGTAAAGAACTGGCTGCCGCGATACACCGGCACCCCGCTGGAATCCTTCGGAAAATACATACTGCTTACCAATTTCAGTAATTATGTAATGTGGTTCGCCGAGCAGTTCGGCGTAGATATACAGGGCATCGGCCGTCCCATGCAATCGGCCACCTGCAACGATATTACCATTATTAACTTTGGTATGGGCTCGGCCATGGCCGCTACCGTTATGGACCTGCTCAGCGCCGTGGAACCCAAAGCCGTGCTTTTCCTCGGTAAATGCGGCGGACTGAAGGAAATAACCAAACTGGGCGATCTGATCTTACCCATTGCCGCCATACGCGGCGACGGTACCGGCAACGACTATATGCCGCCCGAAGTACCGGCCCTGCCCTCTTTCCGCCTGCAGATGGCCGTTTCGCACACCATACGTAAAATGGAGCTGGACTATTATACCGGCACCGTTTACACCACCAACCGCCGCGTATGGGAACACGACGAGGAATTTAAAGTGTACCTGCGTAAAATACGCGCCATGGGCATCGATATGGAAACCGCCACCATATTCCTGGTCGGTTTTGCCAACGGTATACCGCACGGCGCCCTGCTACTGGTATCGGATAACCCCATGAACCCCGAAGGTGTAAAAACGGAGAACAGCGATAAACACGTAACCGATACCTTTGTGCACAATCACCTGAAGATCGGCATCGATTCGCTGATCGAACTGCGCGACAGCGGTGAATCGGTGAAACACCTGCGTTTCGAGGATAAAAACAGGCGGAAGAGCGAAGCCTGAGGCTTCTTTACTGCACCGGCATATGGTCCGGGTCTATCTTCTGATGGGTAATGATGCGCTCGAACTTGGTGGTATCGAGCAGGGCGTCTATGCCCAGGTAATTGGGATGATCGGTACTTAAACGCTCCGGGAACATATCTTTACCGTATACTCTACGATAAGCCTGGTAAATAAGCTCTGTACAGTAAAACTGCGTGGTATCGCTGATATCAAAGGCATTATCGAAGGGAATTTTCTTGTTCAGGAAGCTTTTGGTGGCATCCGCGATCTTTATGCGGGTGAGTGAATCGGCTTTGGGGCGCACCAGCATAATGGAATTGCGCACGCTTTCCCGCACGAATTTGTCCATATTTTCGGTCTGTACGCCATCGCCCATACTCAGTTCGCTGCTTACGGTGTGGATCACGTACAGGCTGTCCGGGTCCCGGATCACCACGGCGCAGTGCGAGAGATGGTAGCCCGTGGGGTACATATTATCGATGATATCGCTTACGGAGCCATGTCCTTTACGCAGGATGATATCGCCGCTCTGCATTTTGTCCAGGTCTTCGGCAGATAAACGGTAGAATCTGGAGGGGTCTCCGTAGGCTTTGGTCGCCTGTTCGCCGGCTTCCACACGAAAGGTATCGAACAGACGGAATCCTGCGGCAAACAGGAGGATAAAAAAGAGAGACAGGAGTATCTTACGCTTTAACATAGATAGAAAAGTAGGCTGCAAAAATAAAAAAGCCCTGACAATAATTGTCAGAGCTTCTAAATATTGTAATCAGAAAAAATTACTTAGTCTCAGCAGGAGCAGTAGCAGCATCACCAGCAGCTTCAACAGCACCGGCAGCTGAATCGCCAGCAGCTTCCAGACCTTCGGTCATAGAGTTCATAGCGTCGTTCAGACCAGCTTCTTTTTTCATATCTACTAACCATTTGTCGCTACGTTTAACGAGGTTCAGGTTAGAGCTTTCCGTTTTACCTTCTTCACAGCAGTAAGTACATGTAGCTGTAGTATCAGAAGTGTTTGTACATTTTACGTCTTTAACGTCAGCAATTTTCAGACCGCTGTTGGTCATCATGCTTTTGGTAGCTTCTGTAGAAACAGCTTCGTATTTAGCTTTGTCACCAGCTTTAACTGCGTTCAGGAACTCAGTAGCAGCTTTGTCAGGTGTGTTACCACCACCGCAAGAAGCCAGGATAGATGCAGCGAATACGCCTGCGAAAAGTTTAGTTAAGCCTTTCATTTTCTTTTTTCTTTTATTGATTTTTAAATAAGCAGGGGCAAAGGTAGGCAATAATTTGAGTTGTGCAAGAAATTGAAAAAAAAACGCATTTCACTTATAAACAGCATCGTGTTATTTTTCAACAGTTTTTGTTTTGCGGAAGGCGTACATTTTACTTTCCGTACCGTTCAGCAGCTTGCGGATGTTCTTACGGTGCGTGTAAATAAGCAGCAGGGGGATCAGTACCGCAATCACCGACATAAGCGTTCCCTGTTTATCTGAAAGCAGGAAATAGGCCAGCGGAAATACCAGTCCGCCCGACATACTGGCCAGCGAAATAAAATTGAACGAAAGCCATATCAGCAGGAACACCCCGATCGATACCAGCGAGGCCTGCCACTGTATGGCGAGCATAATGCCCAGCATGGTGGCCACGCCTTTTCCGCCTTTGAAACCGGCAAATACCGGGTATAAATGCCCCAGTATGGCCGCCGTGCCACCCGCCAGCTGTGCGTTGAGCAACAGTTCTGCCCCGGCCTCTTTACCGAACGCAGGCAGCCACAGAGGTACCAGGGCCGCCAGGGAACCTTTCAGGATATCGGCAAACAGTACAATAAAGCCCGTGCGCTTTCCCAGTACGCGGAATACATTGGTAGCCCCGGCATTACCGCTGCCGTGCTCCCGTACGTCCACTCCGTGAAAAAGCTTACCGAACCACACCGCCGAGGGAATGCTCCCCAGCAGGTAACCGGCCGCAACTGTGATGATCCATTCCATATTATTCAAACTGGGCTTTAAACTGGTCCATACGGCGCTGTGAACTGAGCGTGAACTGGTAGTTCGGCTGATCTTTCGCCTCGAAGGTGCGGCGTTTGGGGTCCATCTGCATCAGTATTTTATTGAACTCGGTATCGCTGCTGTACACCTGCATTACATTGAGCCTGTAACTGAAGTAGTACTGTACGCCGTCGCCAAACTCGATGAGCATGTTCACGCCTTCGGCCGAACGCTTGCGCACCACTTCCACGTATACCTGCACACCCTTATCGAAGAGGTTGCGGTTCAGGCTCAGCAGGTTGGCGCTGCCGCTGTACATCAGGGAGCGTCTGCGTTTGTTCCAGCTCAGGTTCACCCCGGTAAGGAACAGGCTGCTGTTGAGCGGCTCGGGCAGTTTTTCCAGCTTGCCGTCGCGGATACGTGACTGGAAACGGTCGCGTTCTTTGGTATCCAGCAGGTACAGCAGGGAGCGCAGGGTGGCTTCTTCTTTAAAATCCGGGCCCGAAGAGGCGTATTCCTTGTATTTATCGCCGATGTATTTCCAGAGTTCGTTATCGAGCGGAAAGTCCATGCCGATCACCCCTTCTACCTCGGTAATGGTGTCCATGGGCAGGAAGCGGATCACGCCGGCCGTGGAAATACGTACCTGTCCCATTTTACCGGTAAGCTGCAGCGGACCTTCGCCGTATGCCATACAGGTATTGGGGTTAAAGGCTACGTAATTCTCGATCAGTGCAGGATCGGCCAGTTTTTCCTTGCTGGCAATGCGGTACTCGCCCGAAGCCAGGTCGTATTTAAGGTAACCGCTGATGGTCAGGGCCTCGTAATCGGCATAGGTCTTCTTGGACGACATCAGTACCGGGTATATCCCCGAACTGTCGCTGGCAAAGGCAAAACCGTTGAACATGGGCGTCTGGGTATCGTCTTTGGCGTCGGCAGGCACCGGTATGCTGATGTCGCCGTCCCCGATAAAGCCACGGGTGCGCATCCAGCGTTTGGAGAACTGCGGACAACTGTGGTCCATGGTGATGAAACCGTTGATCTCCGGCTCCGGGTTCTGCGCATACAGGTTAAAATAGCCTTTGTACAGTACATGCGGCATCAGTTTAAGACTGTCCTGCGGTTCCAGGGTGCCGGTGGCCGTCATCTGTTTTATGCTGTCTACCTTAATGGTATGCATTTTTATTTTCTGTTCGCGGCCGGTCTTGTCTTTATAGGCATACTCCCCTTCCCCGGTAATGGCGTATTTACCGCCGATGTCCACCGTGGCGTTCTCGATCAGGTGGTTCTGTGTGCCCACAGGCATCTGTATACTTGTTTTCTGCAGGGGTTCTATGTCCGCCCGGCGGATGATATTGGCCTTACCGTCGGACAGTAATACGCGGGAATCGGCCACATCGATGTATTTGATCCCCTCGGCCTCGATGCGTTTTTCGGCGGTTTTGAAAAGTGCGCTCTGGGCCTTGAATTCCAGGGAATCCTGCCCGTGCCGCGTAGAAACCATACGAAAGCCTTCCTCCACCGATTTTACGGTCTTCAGTTCTACATTGTTGTCGGTCATGTTCCAGTCCACCCGTTCGCTGAAAGCCCGGTATTCGTTGATCGGGAAATCCACAAAGGCATTTTCGTCGTTGGCGATGAACTTCCCTTTTTTCTCCTCGAAGTTGATCTCCGTCTTCATATTGGTGGTGGTCAGTGCAATGCCCGACGTATCGATCGCATCCACGTTCAGGTTCTTCAGGGTGAAATCGGCACTGTCGCTGTTGAATTTTTTCGGCGAAAAGCTGTATTTCTTGGCAGCCACGGTGGCGTTACCGATATCGGCCACACCGCCCCCTTCCAGCAGTCCGGCAGTAGTTACCTCCACCCTGCCGGTAAGAGCTACTTTGCCGCCGTACATATCGAAGGGCTTGCCCATATTTTTTACGCCGAACATACCGTTTTTCGGTTCCCAGTGTATGTATACCGAGTCGCCTTTTACATCGGGCGTTTTCGCTGATGCGGGCACGTTAAAGCCCTGGGCCCAGGCATTCATACTATCGGGATAAAACCGGAAGTCCTTACCCGAGGTCTTTGAATTCTGGTATTCGAGTACACCCTTACCGCGCAGGCCCTGGTTGGACAAGGTCAGCGTATTGAAGAACTTGGCCGGACCTCCGTAGGCCGGCAGTCCCGAAGCGCCCGTTTCGCCCACAAAACCCAGCGAATAATCGGGCATCACCTGCAATTCCTCGCGTATGTCCGGGAAGATATCGGCTGAGGTGAATGTACCCGGCAGCCTCAGTTTACGCGGGTCGAAGGTATCGAGACTGTCGAGCACATAGGGATCGATCTGGAAATAGAAACGGTCGCGGGTATACACGCCGCCTTCTACCCAGCGCTGACTGTAATAGGCATAACTGGGTTTCTTGCTGGTAAAAACGGGGTAACGGCCTATGGCTTTCAGGCCCGATTTACCCGCGGGATCATCGATCTCCAGCTCGCCGTTCACCTGCTCGATGGGCGTACCCAGGATAATGGGCGGGTACTGGCCGAACTCGTCGGGCAGCAGGCGCCGCACACGCACCAGGATGGTATCCACGGTAGGCATTTTTATCTTGAACTTATCGTAATCGAACTCATAGGCTTTTCCGAGGAAAGTGAACTGTCCGCCCACTACGCCCCCGTTAAAATACATGTCCATATCCTCGCGCATGAGCACGTGCTGGGCTTCCGGGTACAGTACCACGCGCTGTGAATCGCTCATGGGTATCCGTTTTACACCGTCCAGTTCCAGGCGGTAATCGATGAGGCTTATGAAACCGTTGGGCCGCAGTCCGGCGCTGCCCAGTTCAATGACGTCGTAGTCGTTGCGGCCGTAACGCGAACCTACAAAGGTGAAAAAGCGTTTTTTGGCGTCGGCCCTTTCGTTATCGGGGTTGTAGTTGATAAGACCACTGATGGACAGGCGGGCCAGCAGGATGCGGATATCGCTTACGTCGTCCCTGAACCATTTGGCCATTTCCTGTGCGGTAAAGGTATTGGTATTGTGCTTGTCGCAGTAGGTCTTGATCATGGCCAGGGGATCCGGGTCGTCGAGGCCCGAAAGCTTGTCGTACTGCCTCTGCCTAAAATAGTTATCGCTGTAGAACACGGCGCTGTCACGCGAGGAGCCTTTGGCCGAACTGAGTACCAGTTTGTCTTCCTTCACTTTCCAGAAGATGGCTTCCGTTTCAAAGTCGATATTGTGATAGGTATCGTTGAATTTACTCTGTTGTATCCCTTCGCCCTGGCGCAGCAGCTGCAGTTCTTTGCGGTCGGTGAAATATTTTACCTGGCAGCCGGGATGGTAAAGGCTGTCGAGTTTGGTCTCGGTCTTCATATAAATGGTTACCGAAGCCCGGTCCGAAAGGATCTGGTTCTCGCGGAACACCCAGCCCAGGGCACCCATCACCAGGAAAGGCTTTTTATCCCGGTCGATAAAGATGAAGGCGGGATTGGCCACATCACCGGTACCGATAAATTTATTGCCCTTGAGCGTAAAACCGCCCTCGTAACGTACGCCTTCGGCCAGGTTGTTGAGTTTAACCCGTTTTTCATACGAAGTGAAGCGCGGGTAGATCACGTTCTCTATGTTCACGGCCGACATCATTTTGTCTTCCAGGCTGCCGATCACAGGCTCCTTAAAATAGCCGGAGTGGTAGAGGTATGCTGAATCTGCGGAATATTCGGCCGATTTAAGACTGATGCGGTATTTGTTCAGTTCGGCGTATACTTCCGAGGCGGGCAGCCCCGTCCGTTCCCAGGTCACTTTGCCCCTGGTGCCGGTCCAGGTTTCCTGGAAAGGGTCCCACAGGGCATCGGTATTCAGTACAAAAGAACTGTCGCCTTTGCTGAGGCCCTGCAGATCGGTATTGGTAAATTTAAAAAAGGGGTCTTTTCCCTCCTGGTACATAAAGGTATAGCCGCCCCCGCTGATGCGCCACTGCACCGACATGGACTTATAAATGGTGCCGTAGGTATAGAACAGCGCCGAGTTCTCGAGGTAGGTACTCAGGCTGCCCTGGGTCTTGGTATTCATTACATGATGCACCGATTGCGTCCAGAGCGGCATTTCGGCCATTTTTTCCTTAATGATAAAGGCGAACAGCACGTCCACAAACCCGGAGTAGTGCGGCATTACCCGCAGTTTTTTACGGGCCATGGCATTCAGCAGATCGGCCGCGGGCGCTACTGCCTGGTCGGGGAACGCGTTGGCTTTGGTCAGGGAATCGATCTTATCGGAATAGTATTTACCGCGCACCCGGTCAAAATTGTTGAACGTGGTCTTGAGCTCGGTCAGGAATTTGGTCTTGTCTTTGGAGAACGGTTCTGTCTGCGACAGTATACCGCCTGTAAATGCCAGGAACAGGATGGCGCTTAACACTACTTTTTGCATGCTTACATGTGTTTGGTAAGAAGCAGGGCACACCAGTCGTTTTCCGTCAGGCTGCGCTGCAGTTCTACATTTAATTTGCGGAATGTTTCCTGTAACAGAGGTATATCAGACTGGTAAAAGCCGCTCAGGATAAGTGTGCCGCCGGGTTTCAGGGAAGCCAGCAGAACGTCTTTCATGTGCAGTATGATGTTGCGGTTGATATTGGCGATCACCACATCGTACACGCCGTAATCATCGCTTTTCAGGGCGGCGTCGAAGAGGGTGAAACGGGTAAGGCCGTTCATGCTGAAATTTTCTTCTGCATTTTCGAGGGCCCAGGGTTCTATTTCGGTGCCGGCAATTTCCGTCGCCCCCAGCTGATGGGCAAGTATGACCAGGATACCGGTACCGGTGCCCACATCGAGCACCGATCTGTCTTTCAGTTCCGTTTCCAGCAGCAGCTGCATCACCAGCCGCGTGGTGGAATGGTGTCCCGTACCGAAGGACATTTTAGGCGTAATTTCGATATAGTGCTTAAAGCCGGGCTTCCGTTCATGAAAACGGGCGTATACGTATACTTCGTTGCCCAGTTCCACCGGTTCAAAAGACCTCTCCCAGGTTTCGTTCCAGTTCTGCTGTTCGTGCTGTGTCCAGCGCAGATCGGCAGCCCAGGCCGCCGTGAGCATGTGCAGATGTTCGGTGTCGATCTCCGTAGTTGCGGGGATAAAAGCGCTCAGGGTACCGTTCTCCGTATAAAAACTTTCAAAACCCAGTTCCGCCAGTTCGGCCACCAGTATTTCCTCGGCCACCTGTGCATCCGTGCCGGGCAGAAGATCCATTTTCAACTCTTTGTATTCCATAAAATTACCCTGCGGCCTGTATGATTTGTAAAAATTCGGCGGCATCGAGCGAGGCTCCGCCTACCAGCACCCCGCCTATTTCGCTGCTCGAAAGCAGTTCTCGGGCATTCGTGGCTTTTACGCTGCCCCCGTACAGGATGCGGAGTTCATTGCCGGCATCGGTGCCGTATTTGTTGCGCATCAGTTCCCGGGCAAAGGCGTGGGCCTCTTCCGCTTCGTGCAGGCTGGCCGTTTTGCCGGTACCGATGGCCCAAACGGGTTCATAGGCCAGTACCAGGTGGTCCAGTTCGTCCTGCGAAAAGGATTCAAATACGGCCTGCAGCTGTTCCTCGATCTTCGAAAAACGGTGGCCTTCTTCCATATCCTGCAGGTTTTCGCCAAAACAGTACACCACCTGCAAGCCGGCATCGAGGGCCTGGTTTATCTTGCGGCAGAGCAATTCATGCCCTTCGCCGAACAGGGTACGCCGTTCGGAATGCCCCAGCAGTACATGGGTAGCACCGGTACTTTTGATCATACCGGCAGAGACTTCGCCCGTAAAAGCGCCTTCGGGCATATCCGAGCAGTTCTGGGCACCCGTTTCCAGGGGCAGGCCCTGCAATTGCTCATGAAACACGCACAAATGGGTAAACGGCGGAAACAGCACCACCTGGGCATTCCCGAAATCCGCCGCGTTACGCGCGATCTCCGACGCCAGCGCCAGTCCTTCCTTTACCCCGGTAAACATTTTATGATTTCCCGCTATCAGTTTTTTCATACCTCACAGATCCTTACAATTCGCTATTGTACAAAAATAGCAAGATAGCCCGGTGAAACAAGTGCAGGGTATGGTCTTAAAATTAAAAAAACAAAAAGAAGCACTCGGCGGGCACCTGCCCCACTTCCGTAAAAACACCTCATCTCAGCGGATCATCACCTCTTTTTTAGACATACAGGGCCCATTGAACACGGCGCACAAGCTATAAATATGCTACTTTTGCAGTCTAAAGCGAAACAACATGAATTTTCATCAATTCAAAGCTACGACCCTGCAGGGCCGGGAGATCGATTTTTCGGTCTACAAAGGCAAAAAACTGCTGGTACTGAATACGGCCAGCGCCTGCGGACTTACACCGCAATACGCGCCGCTGCAGGAACTGTACGAACAATATAAGGATTCCGGGCTGGAGATACTGGCTTTTCCCTCGAACGATTTTGCCGGCCAGGAACCGGGCAGCGATGCCGAAATTGCGGAATTCTGTGAGATGAACTACGGCGTTACCTTCCCCGTGTTCAGCAAGCGCGCCGTACTGGGCGAAGAGCGCGACCCGATCTTTGCCTGGCTCAGCGAAAAAGAACAGAACGGAGTGGAATCCGTAGCCCCGCAGTGGAATTTTCATAAATACCTGATCGATGAAAACGGGAACTATGTAAAGAACATAGCGCCGGCCGAAAGTCCGCTCAGCATCGAGATCATTAACTGGATCGAATCGAAGAATGGATAAACTGCGTATACTGGCGTTCGGGGCACACCCCGACGATGTGGAACTGGGCTGCGGTGGAATACTGGCCCGGCATGCGGCCGCCGGCGACGCCGTAGGCATTGTAGATCTTACGCTGGGACAGATGGGTACCCGCGGTACCGTACAGGGTCGCCTGAAAGAAGCCGCTGCCGCCTCGGAAATGCTGGGCCTTCGCCTGCGCGAAAACCTGGAAATGGAGGACGGACTTTTCGAGAACGACCATGCCCACCGCCTGAAAGTGATACAGGCCCTGCGCCGTCACCGTCCCGATATTGTGCTGTGCAATGCCCCGCACGACCGGCATCCCGACCACGGAAGAGCCGCCGCGCTGGTGCTGGAATCCTGCTTTTATGCCGGGCTGGCCAAGATACACACGGAAGATAAAGACGGTGCGGCCCAGCAGCCCTGGCGCCCGAAGACCGTGTTTCACTACATACAGTTCTACGACCTGGAGCCCGATCTGCTGGTGGACATCAGTGAATTTTTCGACCTGAAAATGGAGAGTATCCTTGCCCACAGTTCACAGTTCTACGATCCGGCCAGTACCGAACCGGGCACGCTCATTGCCTCACCCGAATTCCTGGACCATATCCGCTTCCGGGCGGCCAATTTCGGGCTGAATATCGGGGTAAAATATGCCGAAGGACTTATTGCCGCACGTACGCCCGGGCTCAAAAGCCTGAACGATATCCTGTAAGCCTTACTTTTTCCGTTTTTTCCGCGGCTTTTCCTGTTTTTTCTCCCCTTCGGGAGCTCTGTCGTATTTGTCGTAATCGAGCTTCATGCCCCAGAAACGCATCTGCTGCAATACCCAGGCCTGGCGGCTGCGGGTGTAGGCACTGGGCCGGGCGGCAGAAAGACGGCGGGGATTAGGCAGTACGGCAGCGATCAGGGCGGCCTGTTCGGGCGACAAGCTCGCCGCGCTCTTTTTAAAATAAGCCCGGGAAGCCGCTTCGGCCCCGTAAATGCCATCGCCCATTTCAATAATGTTCAGGTACACTTCCATAATGCGTTCCTTGCTCCAGAACAGTTCGATCAGGAATGTGAACCATACCTCCAGTCCCTTGCGGAACCAGCTACGGCCCTGCCACAGGAAGGCGTTTTTGGCGGTCTGCTGACTGATGGTACTTGCCCCGCGCACGATCCGGCCCGCTTTTTCATTCTGGCGCTGGGCCTTTTCAATGGCCCCGAAATCGAAACCGGCGTGTTTCAGGTAATTCTGATCTTCGCTGCAAACCACGGCCAGCTGCAGGTTGGGAGATATTTTATCGCGGGAGACCCAGTCGTACTGCGTACGGAAACCTTTCTCAGAGCGGTTCTCCCATTTACGTATAATCATCAGTGGCGTACCGGGAACCGGCAGAAAAGCATACAGCAACACCCAGAGTATACTTCCGGCGAAAAAAGTAATGAACGTAAACAGCAGGAAACGAAGTACACGCAGGAGCGGACTCCTTTTTTTCCCGGAGGATCTTTTAGGCCTGGAAGAAGCTGCGGAAGATTTTTTCGGCATGGGCAGGATATTGCTTTTGATCGAACAAATGTATGTTCTTTATACCAATGAGCGCATTGCTCACAAAAATTTCGGAGGCATCCTGCAATGCCGCAGGAGGCATCAGTACCTCCTCACAGGCAATACTTTCGTTTTGCAGGGCGCGCAGTACGTTGCGGCGCATCACCCCGGCAATGCAGCCTGTGGAGAGGGCCGGCGTATAATAGGTATCGTCCTTCTTCCAGAAGATATTGGCATTGGCCGTTTCGGCGATCATGCCCTGCTCATTCAGCAGCAGAATGTGTTGCCAGCCCTTCTGTAACGCTTCGGCAGATGCCTGTACATACGGTGCGCTGTTGCCGGTTTTGCCCGAAAAACCGCGGCCCGAAAAAATAACTGCTCGGGTGCAGATGCCCAGGCGCTGAGGTTCCCCGGAAGGCATTTCGGTCTCGGTAACTTCCAGCAGCCAGTGCGTTTTGCCGGAAAGCGGCGTATATCCGCGGCCTTCGGCCCTCCATAGGGTAAGGCGCACCCGGTAGGCATCGGCATCCGCGAGCATGTCCGACAGGCGCGAGGCCAGCTCGGGCACCGAACTCAGGTCCGGCACATCGAAACCGGATACGGCGGCGGCTTCTGCAATGCGCTGCTGGTGATCGGCCCAGAAACGGATATTTTTTCCCCGCAGCAACATGGTCTCGAACCAGCTGTCGCCGAAACGAAAGGCCCGGTCCATATCAGGCAGCGTGATGCGCGCGGCAGACGTAATTTTTCCGTTAAATACCAGCTGCGGATTTGTCATACAAACAATTTAAATACATTTTTGCGTTAGTCTTACAAAGAAACACAAAGCCATGCAAAAACCACTCGACGGCGGATTAATTTACCGGGAAACTCATCCTGAAAATTTCCTGGTAGAACCCTGGAACGCCTTTTCATCGCTGGCCTTCCTTATACCTGCCCTCCTGTTTGTGATACAACTCTGGCCGCAACGAAAAACCTACGGCTTCCTTATTTATTACTGCGCTCCGCTGCTGATCCTCGGCGGCATCGGCAGTACCCTGTACCATGCGTTCCGTTACAGTATATGGCTCACGTTCATGGACTTTATGCCCATTATTATACTCACCCTGGGCGTAAGCATTTATATGTGGCGCATTGTACTGGGCAAATGGCTTACCACGGTGATACTTACCGTTATTTTTATCGGTCTCACCCTCTTTTCCATGCGTTTCCTGAGCGGACAGGACCGGGTGAACAGCTCGTATTTCCTGCGCGGCACCTTTATGTTCCTGCCCATGCTGTTACACGCCATACGCAGCAAAGGCGCGGGCATCGGTTATTTTTCGGCGGCGCTGCTGCTCTTTGTACTGGCCCTGCTCTGCCGCTATGTGGACGAAAAGACCACGCTGGACATTATACCCCAGGGCACGCATTTCCTCTGGCATATCTTTTGTGCCGCCGGCGCCTGGTTCATGGGTCTGTACCTGAAACTGGCCATCGCTGCCGATAAAAAAAGAGCACCCGAAACGGATGCTCTTCCTGTAAATGCGTAATGTATATACTTAGCGCGAAATGACAATGCGCGCAGGTTCTTTCTGACCGGCAACTACCATATACACACCGGGTTTCAGCGCCTGGAGGTCTAATGCAACCTGTGTACTGTTTTCCTTAGATGCATATACTTTTTTACCCATGGTATCGTAGATCTCCACTTCGCCGATCATGGTTTCCGACTGTATGTTCAGCAGACCGGTGGTCGGGTTCGGGAAAACGGAGAGCGTCGTTTTTTCGGCTTCCTGCACCGAAACACCCATCGGGTTCACAAAATAGCTGGCCGTAACCGGGGCACAGGCCGAGGGAGAACTTACCGTTACCGTATAAGTGCCCGTTCCGATGCCCGTAAGTGTAGACGAGGAACCGCCCGTATTCCAGGAGATGGTATAGGGTGGCTCTGCGCCGGAAACATGCACGGTGATGGCTCCGTCCTGTGCGCCTGCATTGGAAGGCGGAACGGTGCTGAAGCTCAGCGAAACCTTGTCCATGCGCAGGGGATCGAAGAAGGTGCGCATCTCCAGCATGGCAAACTGGGCACACTCATAGTGGTCCAGCGCGCTGTTGATATTGTTCTTCGATACTTTGGTGGCCCCTGCGTTTGTCATATAATCATAAGCAACGATGGTATTTTCGAAAGGAACGGAATTATCGCCTTCGCAATACAGCATATGTACCGGCACCTGGGGTACCCATTTGTATACGTCGTTCTCATCGAGCAGCAGGCGGAAGATGTGGTTAGGATCGTTCGTAAAGCTGTCGAGTACGGTCTGTTTCAGGATATTCTTGGGCACATTGGGCATGGCATTGTCGATGGTGCCGCTGCCATACACACCATTGAACAGCGGGGGCAGTACCGCATCGTACGGAGCCACCAGGAAATCGGACGCATTGGGATACACACCGTATACGTTGCGGAAAGAGAACAGTACGTATGGCAGGTAATACGGCGACGGGTAGGGCTGACTGGAAAGCATTACGTCTTTCATTACACCGCTCATGCTGTAGGGGCCCGACATAGGTACGGAGGCCGTAACATTGAACTCGGACGAAAAACTGCCCTGGATCATTTTATGCGTGGCCATGGTAGCGTGCCCGCCCTGTGAATAACCGGTAAGCAGTACCTGTCCGTTGAGCGCATAGCTGAGCTGTGCGCAGGCCTCACGCGCGGCGCGGATGTGGTCGATCACGGCCGTGGCCTCTGAACGGGCATGCTGGTAAGGGTGTACCATCGAGGTATCGAGACCCAGGCCCAGGTAGTCGGGCAACAGGCCCACATAGCCGTCCGAACCCATGGCCACACCCAGTATCCATTCGCCCTGGCGGTACGAGGGCGCATCCACGCGACGCGTCATGGTACCGTGCTGGTACGAAAGTATGGTAGACGCGCAGCCCTTGTCCTTGGGCAGCACCATCAGTCCCGAAGCCACTACCGGCGTAACGCTGTCGGGCCCTACCGTATTGTACAGCAGACGATATACATTGATCTTGTACTGGTTGGGCAGCAGCAGGGACGGTAATCCCATAGAGGAGTAAATACTGTCGATCTGGCTGTTGTCGTAAGATTTAAGGAATTGGTGCGATACCAGGTGCTGGCTGTACAGGGCAGCTGAAACCAGCAGTCCGGCGAGAGTGAGGATCTTCTTCATGAGTTTGTTTCTTGGTTTAGCCCTTCAAAATTAAGAGCATTCGCCATAAAAACAAGTCCTATCCGTTTTTTTCTTCGAGGTAAAGTTCTGCGGTGTGGCGTATCGTCTCCGAAAGCGGGGTAAATGCAAAGCCGATAGCCTCCTGTATCTTGCGGTTGTCGTATACGCTGTTCTGTGTGGAAGTACGCGCTATTTCAGCCGTGAGGGCCGGTTCTTTTCCCGTAAGGGCCGAAAAACCTTCGCTGAGGCGGGCCAGCAAACGGAGCCAGCCTGTACCGATGCGTTTTGCAGGTACTTTTGCATGCAGGGCCATGGCCATCTGGGTAAAAAAGTCTTTAAAGGTCAGCGTTTCGGATACCAGTACAAATTTTTCGTTCCGGATACCGGCCTCGTGCAGGGCCAAAAGCGCCCCGGCAACGTCGCGTACATCTACAAAGCCATTACTGCCGCCCGTGTAAAAGGACGTGCCTTTGGCCAGGGTTTTAAAGATACGCCCGGAACTCCGCTCCCAGTCTGCATAACCCAGTATTACACCCGGGTTTATCACCAATACGCTGAGACCTTCTTCGCAGCCGCGCCATACCTCGCGTTCGGCAGCATTTTTACTTACGGCGTACCAGGAATTTTCGGGCGAATTTTTCCAGGGCGTTTTTTCAGAAACGGGTTCGCTGAGATCGGCCCGTCCCAGGGCGGCAATGGAACTGACGTACAGCAGGTTCTTTACGCCGCAGTGCAGGCAGGCATTTACCACATTGGCCGTACCATCGGCATTTACGCGGTACATTTCGGCCCGTTTTTTCTTCCAGAAAGATACGGTAGCCGCACAGTGCAGTACGGTCTCGGCGCCTTCGAAAGCCTGTTCCAGCGAAAAATAATCGAGGATATCGCCCTGCACCCATTCCACCTTACCGATATCGGAAGCGTCGGCAGCATAGCGCTCAAATACGCGCGTAACGAAAGAAAAGTCCGAACTGCCGCGGACCACCGCCTTTACACGTCCGTACTTTGCTACCGCCATCTGCAGTACATGTGCACCTAAAAAACCGGTTGCCCCCGTTATAACGATCATGAATATGCCCTGTTGGTTATGAATGCTTGCAAAAAGCTATGCAAATGAATTAATTTAAAACCATATTTGCATATAAAATCATACTCCGGCATGAAAAAACAGGCATTTCTCTTCAGCCTTCTGTTCTGGTTTCTTTCCTTATCCCTGATAGCCCAGGACAACTGGTACGTAAGTGCGGCATCGGGGCTTAACCTGCGCAGTACACCCGGCACCGGCGGCCAGGCCCTGGTAAAGATCCCTTTCGGGGCTAAGATAGACCTGCTGCCCGGCAGTGAGCTTGCTTCCTACGAATCAGAAGAAGTGGACAGCCATTGGCAGAGAGTAAGCTACGAAGGCAAGACCGGTTACGTGGTACACGCCTTTATAAGCCGTATTGCCCCTCCCAAAGCTACCGAAACCCTGGAAGAATACCTGAAGCGCACGGCCGTAAAAGCCGGAACACTTCATTATTCGCCTGTTTCCGGTGGCGAAGAGATCACCGATGAACTCAGCTATTCATCAGACAAAACATTCTATACCAATAACATCGTACTGGAAACACGGGTCGGCTATGAATGGTATGAAAACCGTCTCGTTATTGAAGATATGAGCGCCGCACAAGCTTTTGTATTTATCCGGGCATTGCAGAAAGAGTTCGGGGACGTGATCGCTGCCGGCGATAATTATCCCAAAGCCGGCAGCACCTACACGCGTGCGCTGAAACGGGAAGGCTCCACAGAAAGTTTCGACGCCGAATACACGGTTACGGCCGTTATGAGCGACTGCAGCGAAAATGCCTGGCCTCTGGGTATACGCATCGAGCACAGTGCCTACGGGGCATTCGGGTACCTGGAGATCCGGTACGAATACAATTATGTGCAGATCATCTGGGGATCGGCCGTATAATTACATGGTATTGAACTTGCGGAACATTTCATAGAGACCGGCCGTTACTGCCGACATCAGCATTCCGAAGGCCGCTACGCCCGAAAGCGTAAGTGCGGAATAATTGACGGGATCGAAAAACTTCTTGTTGTTCTCGAAATTCTGAAGCGCCTGCGTACGTTGTGCTACATCGGGTATGGCTTCAATAGAGGCTTTTACTTCTGCATTCTGTACGGAAAAGAAAAAAGGATCGATGAGGCGGTAGTATACAAAAACGAACACCATTGTAGCCAGGGCGGCCACCAAAGCGGTACGCGCACCCGATTTAAATCCTTCCACCGGTGAAAAGGGAGCCGGCGTATAGCGCACCACGGCATAAATAATGGCCAGTCCGAGCAGACCCAGCAGGGGCGCCACCGGGAAACGGGCCAGTATATCGTGTTGTTTGTCGGTATAGAATAAGGCGATCTTCCAGGCAAAATAGCCAATGGCACAGAATAATCCTAATACGGCCTGTTGCTTTTTCATGCCGCAAAGGTATACTTAGCTGCGCATTTTGCTACACTTCCCCGTCTAAATTATTTCCGGCATCTATACTCCGGCGCATATCCTCTGCCAGGGCGGCATTCCCGGTTGCCCCGAAATGCGCGGCCACGTTCCGGCGGTCCTGTTCCGGTTTGTTCTGGTTCCATTTGTTGGCAAAATCGAAACGTTGCAGTGGAATACGTAACAGGATAATGCCGCGGTACAGTCCTTCGATATAGGCCGGGTCTGCCTCTTTCCACTTTCCGAGCCAGGCCGGGTCGTAAAATTCCACCAGGCGGGTCATAAAATCCGGGTAATGTTCCGGGCCCTGTTCTTCTGCTTCGCCGTATATATGCAGGGCCGAATAGTTCCAGGTGGGCACGTTCTTTTCGGAAGTATACAGGAAAGGCGATACGTAGCCGTGTGCACCGCTGAAGATGCACAGCACCTCTCCTGCAGCTATGCGGCCGGGAACGCGGGCGATATGGGTATACAGCACCGGACGTCCGTTCTCTTCCTGTACCAGGAAAGGGCTGTGTACGGCCTCCGTATCTCCGTTCTCGTTCTTATAGACCATAATGCCGAACGAATTGGCCCGGATAAAATCCACGGCCTGTTCTGTGGAAGAGTTCCTGTAATACGATGGAATATACATAGGCCCAAAAATACGAATAGCCGCCCTGAAACAAGGCAGCTATCCGCTTAAAATGAAGAAATATTAGCCTAACGGATCACGACTTTCTGTAAAGTCTGTTTGCCGTCCCGTGTTATCTCTGCTATGTACATGCCTGCGGCCAGGTTCTGTACCGGTATGGTATGGAAGGCTGCAGATTTGCCGCCTGTGTACACCTTCTGTCCTACTGCATTGTACAGGCTTACCTGTATATCCAGGTCATCGCCGGCTTTTATGTTCAGTACGTCCGATGCCGGGTTGGGCCAGATGGAAATGCTGCTTATCCAGGCCTCATCCAGCGACACATTGGATATTACTGCCAAAGAAGTTGCGTCACAGCCGTTGGCGGCCGTTACGGTAACGGTGTAGGAACCTCCCTGCACCGGTGTATAGGTCTGTGCATTAGCACCGGTAACCGGAACTCCGTTGCGGTTCCACTGGTAGCTGTTATAGCTTCCCGTGCTCAGTACGCCGCCGCTGTTGGTCACTACCGGTGTGGCAGGAGCCGCCAGTACGGTCACCGTGCCGTTGGACACATTGGTACCGCCCGGACCTGTAACGCTGAGCGCCACATTGTAGGTGCCCGCCGTATTATAGGTAACTACCGGCGTATTGGATGTGCTGCTGGCCGGAGAGCCTCCTGCAAATGCCCAGTTAACGCTGGTCACCGAACCGGTGGAAGTATTGCTGAAGTTTACGGCCTCTCCCTGGCATACCGTAACGGACGGAGGCGTGAATGAAGCTGTGGGTGCTGCCACTGCACCGCTCGAGATCAGGATATTGTCCAGGTATACGTTGTTACCATAACCGGCCACGCCTACAAAACGCACCCGCACCGATGCAGAACCCGTATAGGAAGACAGGTCCACCGTTTCGTTACGCCACTGGTTGGCGGCCGTAGGAGTGAATTCATTGGTATTGTCGGCCACCGTAGCCAGGGTGGTTCCTGATTTGTTGTAAACCGCAGTCCAGGTACTGCCACAATCGGTAGATACTTCTACACGCATTCCGTCAGAGTATTGTGCACTGTAACGGGCATAGGCCACGTCGAAGGTAAGGGTGGCATTGGTAAGGCCTGCCAGGCTGAAGGGCGAAGACACCAGGTAATCGAGCTGGCCGGCGCCGTTGTAATCGAAATTGTCCATGAAGGCCGAGGCAGCAGAGTTCATCCCTGTGGAAGCTTTGGCCCAGGTGGTCTGGTTATCGGGGTTTCCCAGCGTCCAGCCGGTCGGTACAAAGGTACCCTCGAATCCTTGTGTAAGAGGCAGTCCGAGCGGTGTTATAACATTGAATACCGAATTCAGGGAATCGTTACCTGTATTGCCGTCGGTATTGCCGTTGGGCGAAGTGATGCGTGCATAAAAAGTATGGTTTCCGCTGGTCGTACTCAGTGCCGGCAGGGTCACGGCGGTACCGGCACCCGTAGCCAGACTGCCTGTCCAGCTGTAGTTCTGGTTGGCGCCGTTATCGATGCGGTACAATATGGTAGCCGACGTAAGTGTATTGGTACCATTGTTCTTAATGGTCACCTGCGGCGTAATGCTGGTATTGCAGGTACTGCCCGCAGGCGCACCGATGGAAGCCATCTGTGCATCGTAGGCCAGGGTTACCGCATAGGGATCATAACCATCGATAAAGGTTACTCCTGTATTGTTGGGATCGAGCCAGTACTTAAGCTGGTTGGTGCTGTTGCTGCCCGTGGGCTGCCATGAGTTGTAGACGCGGCCATAATAGTCGAACGATGAGAGATTGCTGCAGGAAGCGCCGCCGCCCCAGAGCTGACCGATGATACGCTTGTTCTGGTCGAACAGCGGTGAACCGGAAGAACCGCCTTCCGTAGTGGTATTGCGGTCCCATTCTACCTGCCAGCTGGAAGCTGCCTCGCTGGAACCCATAGCCTGTACGGCAACAGAAGCAGCGTCATCAAAGGATATCTTTTTAATATCGCCGGAGGGGTGGTGAATGGACACCGAAGCCGTTGGCGGTGTATTGCCATTGTTCCAGCCGTTGAAATAAGGATTCATGCTTTGCGGAACGGTCCCTCCTGCCAGTCCGCCCGTGATCTCTACCAGGCAGAAGTCCGAAGGCGTACGGCGCGCGCGCAGGGTGGCGCCGCTCAGGCTCTGGAAGGTAGGCGAAGAACCCGGGTTGGTACAGGTGGCCGACTCCCAGTTGAATCGGAACACCCAGCTGGCCGGGTTGCTGTAGCAGTGGTTGGCGGTAAGTACATAAGGCTTACCATCGTTTTGTGTATTGTTGATGAGCGAACCGGAACAGAAGCCGCTGCCTCCGGAAACAAGCATAACGGCGCCGCGTTTCTGCTGGGCCCAGGCTGCACCGTCGGGGCAGTTCACGTTCATATTGCAGCTGCCGGAGCTGCCGAAGGCTTTCTCGGCAAATTCGCCGGCGGTGCGGTAACCGTGAATCACATTGCTGACCTGTACACTGCCGGGATTGCCGTTATTGGCCGCCGAAACATAATATTCCACAATAATGGTATTACCGGGGACCAGTTCGGTACCCAGCTGTCCTTCATAAATATGGTCCTGGGTAAAACTTCCCAGGATAAAATCCTTGTCTTCGTTGTATACAAACAGCTGGTTGCCTTCGGGGATCTGTGTATTCTCGAACAGCAGGTTCACCGTAAGTGCATCCTGGCAGGTAATTTTCAGCTGCCAGATCCTGGCGCCGTCCGGAAGGGCCTTCCAGGTGCCGCTGTTGTTCAGGTTGTACGAGGTAAAATATTTATGACCGAAACGCCAGGGCCCTGAACCTGTTTTTTCGTTCAGAGCATCCTCGGCCAGTAATGCGTTCACATCCGGTGCAGGAAAGAAATAGGCGTCCACGTTACGCGTGTCCGAGGCAAATTTAAAGCCCCTGGGACTTCCCCCCTCCCCCTGGATCTGAGCATACAAACCTTCCGGCAATAAGAGCAGGCATAACAGGAATGCTTGTAGGAGTTTTTTCATGATCAACGTATTTGAATTTAGGTTAATCAAACCTACTGTTTTTTTCCGTAAAGAACTATACCTGTTTTACTTTTTTAAGTGTTTTCACCCGTCTGGGGCAGCGGCTCAGTCTTCGATGCCGAGCTTTTCGCCGATCAGGTAGGAGTTGCGTTCCGGGGCATTCCGGTTGATCATTTCGCCCAGGAACCCGGTGAGGAAAAACTGGGTACCGAGGATCATGCTCAGGATACCGAGGTAAAAGATCGGACGTTCCGTCATTTTATACACACCCCAGATCAGTTTGGCCATCGAAAGGTAAATAGCGATACCGAAACCCAGGATGAACAGCAGGGTGCCCAGTGCGCCGAAAAAGTGCATGGGTTTTTTACCGAAACGGGACAGGAAGGTAATGGAAATGAGGTCGAGGAACCCGTTCACAAAGCGGCTGAGACCGAATTTGGACACGCCGTACTTGCGGGCGCGGTGTTCCACTACCTTTTCGCCGATACGGGTATAACCGGCGTTTTTGGCCAGTACGGGTATGTAGCGGTGCATTTCGCCGAATACCTCGATGCTTTTCACCACGTCCAGGCGGTAGGCCTTGAGGCCGCAGTTCATATCGTGCAGTTTGGTGCCGGAGGCATAGCGTGCCGTGGCATTGAACAGTTTCGAAGGCAGGTTCTTGGTAAGGGCGTTATCGTAGCGTTTCTTTTTCCAGCCGGAGACCAGGTCGTATTTTTCTTCGCTGATCATGCGGTACAGTTCGGGAATTTCGTCGGGACTGTCCTGCAGGTCGGCATCCATGGTGATGACCACCTTACCGCGGGCGGCCTCGAAACCTACGTGCAGCGCAGCCGATTTACCGTAGTTACGGCGGAAACGCAGGCCACGGAGTTCGGGGAAACGCAGGCGCAGTTCCTGTATCACTTCCCAGGAACGGTCACGGCTGCCGTCGTCCACCATGATGATCTCGTACGAAAACGCATTCTGTACCATTACACGATCGATCCATTCCACCAGTTCGGGCAGGGATTCGTCTTCGTTAAAAAGCGGTACTACGACCGAAATATCAGGCTTGCTGCTCATTATTCTTTGCGGGTTTCTTAAAAATAAGTGCGCCGATCACCGATACGGGCACTGCTCCGTAAAAGTACATAGAAATTTCTGTGCTTACCACTCCCCAGGCCGTATAGCGTTCGGCCCGGCCCTGTTCTATTAACATTTCCATATTCTGGCGGTCGGAGGCCAGCAGCATATTGCGGCTTTCCATCCAGTTCATGGTATTTTCCAGCTCGGCATAGCTCATTTCGGGCACTTCGGGCGCCAGGAACTTGATAAAGGCGAACACCAGCATGCCTTTGAGCGCTCCCAGCAGGAAAGCGGTGGTAACTCCGTCGAAGAACGCACGGCCGAACATATAACCGTCTTCGGGCAGGACATTTTTCGACTGCCGGCGGATGCTCAGGAAAATGATCAGCGCCGGGATCCAGAAACCGGTAAAGCGCAACAGGCCCAGGGGCGCAAAGCCCGCGGCATAGATCAGCAGGAACCAGGCAAAGGCTGCCAGTCCGCCTATACTTCCGAAATTAAACAATATCCTGTAACGTTCTGCCATGTATATCGATCCGGTTTAGCGCAAAGGTAATTTTTTCGCTTTAAAAAACGACGGCCGGCTTTTTGATGCATTTTAACAATCATTTTAGAGGTATTAACCTAATTTTAAATACTAAAAAGTGCAGGAACCGCGTAATTTTGTATGCATTTAAAAATAAAAAAGACACAACTGATATGAAAAAAATTGCATCTTTCGTTTTAGCCGGTTTCATTGGAGGTGCAGCTTCGTTGGGCGCATTAAAACTCTACTCCGATCTCAACCGTCATGAACAGGGCATCGTAGCCGATGCCGCACCCGTACACCAGGCTTCGTATGTGAACGACGGCTCCGCAATGATGGCGGCCGATTTTACCAAAGCCTCCGAAAACACCATCAACTGTGTGGTGCACATCCAGACCGTTTCCAAGGGAAAAGCGGGTATGAATCCCTTCCAGGACTTCTTTTTCGGCAGTCCCTTCGGGCAGGGCCGTCCGCAGCTCGGTTCGGGCAGCGGGGTCATCATCTCCGAAGACGGGTATATCGTAACCAATAACCACGTAATTGAAGGGGCCGATGAGATCGAGGTGACCCTGAACGACAAACGTACCTACAAGGCCAAAGTGATCGGCACGGACCCGTCTACCGACCTGGCCCTGGTGCAGGTGCAGGAAAACAAACTGCCCTACATCAGTTTTGCCAATTCAGACGATGTAAAGGTGGGTCAGTGGGTACTGGCCGTGGGCAATCCCTTTAACCTTAACTCTACGGTTACGGCCGGTATCGTAAGCGCCAAATCGCGTAAGATCGATATCATTCACAAAGACCTGGCCATCGAGTCCTTTATACAGACCGATGCGGCGGTGAACCCCGGCAACAGCGGCGGCGCCCTGGTAAACACCAACGGCGAGCTGGTGGGCATCAACTCGGCCATCGCCTCCAACACGGGTTCCTACACCGGTTATTCCTTTGCCATTCCGTCGAACCTGGTAAAAAAGATCATCAACGACCTGGCCGAATACGGCAAGGTACAGCGGGCCTTTATCGGGGTAAGCATACGCGATATCGACTCTAAATTTGCCAAAGACAAGGGTTTTAACGACCTGCGCGGCGTGTACCTGGACAATGTGACCCAGAACGGGGCCGCTTCCGAAGCCGGACTGCAGAAGGGCGACATCATCAAAAAGATCAACGAGCGCAATACCTTCACCGTTTCCGAACTGCAGGAACAGCTTGCCCTGTACCGCCCGGGAGATAAAGTAAACGTTACCGTGAACCGCAACGGAAAGGAAGAAGTGCTGAGCGTGACCCTGAAGAACAGTAACGGGAATCCCGAGCTGGCCTCTTCGCGTTCGGACGTGATCAAATCTTTCGGTGCCGAATTTGAAGAACTGGGCAACGAAATGGGTAACATCAAGGGACTCAGGGTAAAAAGCGTAAGTGCGGGCAAGTTTCGCGGCATCGGCATCAAAGAAGGCTATATTATAACAAAAGTTAACAATGAGCCGGTAGAAACGCTCGAAATGCTCGAAAACGTGATCGCACGTTCAGAAAGTTCGGTGTATATCGAAGGAATTTACCCCAACGGTACGAGAGCCTATTATGCTTTTGGCATATAATTTGTGGGATATACGGCATACGTAAAATCCACATTTTTTTTAGAATAACACTTGACAAAGCATAAAACAGGGCGTATCTTTGCACCCTGATTTACCCTCTCTTAACGTAGAATTAATTCTCATATAAACAATTCATAATCTTTCAGAATGAGGCAGCTAAAAATCACCAAATCAATAACCAACAGAGAGAGCCGTTCATTAGACAAATACTTACAGGAGATCGGTAAAGAAGAACTGATCACTGCAGAAGAGGAAGTTGAACTGGCCCGACGTATCAAACAGGGAGATTTGGTGGCACTGGAGAAACTGACCAAAGCCAACCTGCGTTTCGTGGTATCGGTTGCCAAACAGTACCAGAACCAGGGTCTGAGCCTGCCCGACCTGATCAACGAGGGAAACCTCGGCCTGATCAAGGCTGCGCAGCGTTTTGACGAGACCCGCGGTTTTAAATTCATTTCGTATGCCGTATGGTGGATCCGTCAGTCGATCCTGAGTGCCATCGCCGAACACAGCCGTATCGTACGCCTGCCCCTGAACCAGGTAGGTTCCCTGAATAAACTGAACAAGGCCTTCTCTAAACTGGAACAGGAATTTGAACGTGAACCCACCGAAGAAGAACTGGCCCAGATGATGGACATCCCCGAAGACAAGATCAAGGACAGCATCATGATCGCCGGCCGTCACGTTTCCATGGACGCCCCGCTGATCTCCGGCGAGGAAAGTACCCTGTACGACGTAATGGTGAACACCGATTCTCCCCGTGCCGACGTAGACCTGCTCAAGGAAAGCCTGCAGCAGGAGATCGAACGCACCCTGGACTCCCTCAGCGAACGCGAAAAAGAGATCATCAAACTGTACTTTGGTATAGGCATGAACCACGGACTTACGATCGACGAGATCGGCGAAAAGTTCGACCTCACCCGCGAGCGTGTAAGGCAGATCAAGGAAAAGGCGCTGAAACGCCTGCGTCAGAGTTCGCGCAGCAAATTACTGCGATACTATCTCGGCTAAAATAATTTTTTATACATAAGAGGTTTGGTGTCCCCAAGCCTCTTTTTACTTTACAAATATTCATAAACAAACCATATATAATGAGCGAAACAAAAACCGCACCTTCAGGGAAGGGCATCGAGACTTTTGAGAACGAACTGAAAACCTGGCTTGACTACGAAAAGACCGCCGTAAAGTTCATCAAGTTCATCAGCGAACTGTACTACGACAAAGGCGTGGAGACCGTGATCTTCCGTAAGCCGCTGATCGACCAGAGCGCCAGTGAGATCATCAACCACCACAGTTACGCCCGCAATGTTTCGCAAAAACCCCACCTTTCTATCTACGATTCCCTGCAGATCGCCGAGGAGCTGAGCAGGATCAACCTGGCCCCCTCGCGTATCGACATCGGTAAACTGCTGGTAGAATGGGACAATGAAAAAGCCAACTTCGCCAGCCTGGCCGGATTTATCGGCGATAAGCTGAAAGACCTGACCGACGTTAAAAATCACGGTACCGCTCCCAAAGACGTGGTACTGTACGGTTTCGGCCGTATCGGACGACTGCTGGCCCGCGAGCTGGTGGCACAGGCCGGTATCGGTAAACAACTGCGCCTGCGCGCCATTGTGGTACGCGGTCATAAAGAGAACGACATTTACAAGCGCGCCGACCTGCTGCGCAACGACTCCATACACGGCCACTTTGCCGGTACCATTACCGAAGATCCGGCCAATAATGCCCTCATCATCAACGGGCACACCGTATACCTGATCAATGCCGATCATCCTTCGGAGATCGATTACACGGCCTACGGCATCAACAATGCACTTATCATCGATAACACCGGCGTTTGGCGCGACCGCGAAGGTCTGGGCGAACACCTGAAATCGAAAGGTGCCGATAAAGTGCTGCTCACCGCCCCCGGCAAAGGCGAAATGCCAAACATCGTGTACGGCGTGAACCAGAACGAATTTGACGTAGACAACGAAAAAATATGGAGCGCCGCCTCCTGCACCACCAATGCCATTGTACCGGTCATTAAAGTGGTGGAAGAAAAACTGGGCATCGAAAGCGGACACATCGAAACCGTGCATGCCTATACCAATGACCAGAACCTGCTCGATAACTACCACAAGGGTTCGCGCCGCGGACGTTCGGCTGCCCTCAACATGGTAATTACCGAAACCGGCGCTGCCAAAGCCGTGTTCAAGGTATTCCCCGATCTGAAAGGCCGCCTCACCGGCAATGCCGTGCGCGTACCCACACCGGACGGGTCCCTGGCCATCCTGATCCTGCGTCTTAAAAACAAGACCGACAAAGAGACCATCAACAATATGATGCGCGAAGAAGCCCTGTTCGGTACCCTGGTGGAACAGATCGAATACGCTTACAGCAAAGAGCTGGTAAGCAGCGATATTGTAGGTAACTCCTGCGCCGTGGTATTCGACAGCCAGGCCACGATCGTCAGCGAAGACGGCCTCACCGCCACGCTGTATGCCTGGTACGACAACGAGTACGGTTATACCCGCCAGGTAGTACGCCTGGCCAAACACCTGGCCAAAGTACGCCGCGCTACCTATTATTAAGAACTATATCGTTTTACGATACAGCCGCAGGAGTAATTCTGCGGCTTTTTTATTTGCTATATTGCCGTACCATGCCAGCGTCCCCTGCCGAAAAGAATTCCCCTGCATCAAAAGTCGCCGCCCGGGCAGAAATGCGGTATGGCCTGTTATTTCCCTGAAAAGGTTATGCACAAACGCAACCTGCACCGGCCTTTTATCGTATTGTACAAGAGGAAGATAATAACAGATTATGGAAATTGCCATCTGGATCATTCAGGGAATCCTCGCCACCATGTTCCTGGCTGCCGGCATCATGAAATCGACCCTGCCGAAGGCAAAACTTGCCGCGTCTATGCCCTGGGTCAACGATTTTTCGCCTGCGGGGGTTAAGCTCATCGGCATTGCCGAACTACTGGGAGGCATAGGACTTATTGTGCCTTACCTGACCGGTATTGCGCCTGTGCTTACGCCCATTGCCGCCATGGCGCTGGCCCTTGTTATGGCGCTGGCCGCAGCTTATCACCTGCGTAAAAAAGAATATAAACCCATAGGATTTAACCTGATACTGCTTGTATTACTGCTTATTGTAGCCTACCGGCGCTACTGAAGAATGTATACAGGTACACTACATTAACGGGGACTCTGCCTACGGCGGGGCCTGTTTCCCGTATAAAACGGCATTCCAAAACAACCTCTGTCCGCACAAAGGGCAGTATGAACATCCTGGCAGATCAGACATAGACCTGTAAATTGTTATACCTGGCTGTCCGTGAACAGCATACGCTACTGAGCCATAGCCTTGTTTCTGAACCTGTGCAGAAAACCCGGCGCCCGATCATTTAGCCCGGTTCACGAGCCATACGCCCAGGATGATCACACCCATGCCCAGGAAATAATGTACGGTGATATCTTCACCGAAGATAAAACCCCAGGCCATGGCAAACACCGGTATGATGTAGGTTACCGAGGCGGCAAACAGTACGCTCGTATGTTTTATGAGGTAATTGAAAACGAGTACCGCCAGGCTGGTTCCCACCACACCCAACAGGGCGCTGTAGAAAAAGGCCGTTCCGTGTACCGCATCCTGCATCGCCTCAGAAGGCAGGCCCATAATGAACATGGCCGGGATCACCACCGGGGCCACGAACGAAAGCGCTCCACCGGTAACCACCAGCGGCTTCAGTTCCTGTAAACGCATTTTAATGATATTGGTGGAAAAGCCGTAACAAACCGAACCCAGCAGGGGAAGCAGGGCATAGTACAGGTTGCTGCTGTCGCCACCACCGCTGCCCGTGGCCACCAGGTACACCGTGCCGGCCAGCCCGATCAGTACACCGCCGATGGCCGCTTTCTTAAAATGCAGTCCGAACAAAGTACTGCCGATGATCAGCGTAAAAATAGGCGCCGTGCTGTTGATGATACCGCCCAGCGAACTGTTGATCTTACTGAGCCCGATGGCAAACAGGAAAGCCGGCAGTCCGTTGCCCAGCCAGCCGGCCAGGGCCAGCCACAGGTACTTTTTTGCCGGTATCCCGCGCAGGTCCTTCCACAGGAAAGGCAGCAGAAACAGGAAACTGAAACTGAGACGGATAACCGCCACCTCGAATCCGTTGAACCCCTTGAGGCCCTGCTTCATCAGAATAAAAGAACTGCCCCAGGTAATACCCAGTGCCAGCAGTACCAGCAGTTGCCATGCCCGGTTCTCTAAAGAAAAAAAGTGGGGGTTTTGTTTCATTCCCTGCAAAAAGGTTTGCAAAGAAAATAAATGATGCCGAATTTTGTTAATAGAATATGCATGTACCCATTAAAAAAATCTGCCTCCTGGTCCTGTTCCTGACAGGGACCTTTACCCTGCAGGCCCAGACCTACCGCATAGCCCTGCTCAAATACAACGGCGGGGGCGACTGGTATGCCAACCCCAGTGCATTGCCCAACCTCATCAAGTTCTGCAATAACCAGCTTAAAACGTCCATTCATCCCGAGCCGGACGTGGTGGAGGTTTCGAGTCCCGATATTTTCAATTATCCCTTTGTGCATATGACCGGGCACGGCAATGTGGTGTTTACCCAGGCCGACCTGAAGAACCTGCGCCTGTACCTGATGGCCGGCGGGTTTTTACATATCGACGACAATTACGGTATGGACAAGTTCATACGCCCGGAACTGAAACGCCTGTTCCCCGAACTGGAACTTACGGAACTGCCGGCCTCCCACCCTATTTACCATCAGAAATTCGATTTTAAGAACGGACTTCCCAAAATTCACGAGCACGATAATAAACCACCCAAAGGCTTCGGACTGACCTACCAGGGACGGCTGGTGGTGTTCTACACGCACGAGACCGACCTGGGCGACGGCTGGGAAGATCCCGACGTGCATAACGACACTGAGGAAAAGCGCCGTCAGGCCCTGCAGATGGGCGCCAATATCATCCAGTTCGTACTGAACGGGGCTATGTAAAGAAGGGGGCCAGTTTTTCGCCCATGATCTCCGCCGCCGGGACCGGTTTACGGTTGGCCACGTTAAAAAAGATAAGCGTGGAATTTCCCGTATTCAGCAGGGTACCTTCCTGGTTACGGATCTCGTATTCAAAGTACAGTTTTACGCCGTCGGGGTATTTGGGCAGCATGGTGCGGATGCTGAGCATATCGTCGTAAAAAGCCGGTTTGTGGTAGTTGCAGTGCAGTTCCAGCACGGGCATGATGATCCCGGTTTCCTCCAGTTCTTTATACACCAGGCCTATGGAGCGGAATGCCTCTACGCGGCCCGTTTCATAATATTCGGCATAATGCCCGTAATATAAATAGCCCATTTTATCGGTTTCGCCGTAGGTTACCCGTCGCTGTGCCGTAAATTCAAACATACGCTTCTACATTTTTACAAAACGCAGCAAATATCGCTGTTCCGTATGTTAAAACCTATTATTGGACGTATTGTAATTTCAGGCAATTTATTTTGTATATTGTAATTCAGTTACCCAACACTTATGCCAAAATCACCGTCAACAACCCGTAAGGGATCTATGGATCCTGCTGTTTATATGCAAATGGCTATCGATGTGATGAAAACATCCGTAGCTGAATCAAGACCCGATCTTAAAATAAGTCCCAAAGTCGGGGCAGTACTTCTTAAACCGGACGGCACAACGGAAACCGCCTGCCGGGGTGAGCTAAGGCTCGGCGATCATGCTGAATATACGCTACTTGAACGGAAAAAACGTTCAGAAGCGTTAGACGGATGTATACTTTTTGCCACTTTGGAGCCTTGTGCACCCGGAGCCAGAAAGCATCCAAAGCTCGGTTGTGCCGAACGCATCGTAAATGCAAGAATAAAGGAAGTATGGATCGGTATTGAAGACCCGGATCCGGATGTAGACCGTAAAGGCATTAAATTTCTCCAGGATAATGGCATTACCGTACATATGTTTTATCCGGAATTTCAGCGTCAGATCGAAGAAGCAAACCGGGATTTTTTAAAACAGGCTATTCAACGGGCTGAGGCAGTTATCCGGGATGAAATCGTAACACTCTCTCCGCTGGAAAAACCGGATTATTCTGCTGCACTCAGCTATTTTTCCCGGGAAGCCCTGGATTTTTACATTAAACGATCTGGATTACCGTTCAATATAGACTTTGACGAACTCTGGGACCATTTTGAACGAATTGGTCTCACGGAAAAGGTAAACAACCGTTACATCCCCACCGGATTCGGATTGCTGCTGTTTGGTCATAATGCACGTGAAAAGTATCCTCAGGCAGTCATTAAGGCAAAAGTTAAATACGGCAATAATCCGTTTTCTTCGCAAGACTTTGACGGACCGCTTGTTCTTATCCCGGAACAGGTAGAAACCTGGTTGACAAAAGTTCTGCATTCTGAAGTGATCCGAAATAAATTCAGGAGAAGTTTCGATTTAACATTTCCGCTGGAACCGTTGCGAGAAGCTGTTATCAATGCTATCATTCATAGAGATTATGAATTATTGGGCGCTAAAATTTTCATAGAAATTGATGATACCCGGATCGTCATTAAAAGTCCTGGGCAGCCTGTTTCGCCTGTAACACTGGAAGAAGTAACAGACTTCCGGGCCCCTTCGCTCAACCGAAATCCGAAAATAGCTTACATTTTTAACAAAATGGGATGGATGGAAGAGTCAGGCCTCGGAATGGAAACGTTCAGGAATATGCAGGATCGTTTTCATCTTCCGATGCCGGTATATAGTTACCAGGCGCCTTATCTCTCCCTTACCTTTTCAAGAAGTATAAATGCTTTGAAAGATATTCCCGGCAACGAAAAACTTGCAGGATTAAATAGAGAAGAACTGGCAGGTTTTGATTGGGTAAAAAGTCTGGGAACTGTTTCTAAAAAGGATTATGCCACACGTTTCGGATTTGATGATAAGAAAGCTTACAGGCATTTATCCAAATTTAAAAAGCTTGGATTAGTTGCGGATAACAAAGAAGCGCCAAGGTCTAATAATTACAGGTACGTGTATCCTCCTAAATGATGAACATGGACAAACACATAGACATTGTGTCCATGCTCTCCCCAATGTTCCAGTAATTGACGCTACGCATGGACAAATGCATAGACAAAATGTCCATGCTAAAATAAGTATGCAGACTCTTTTTACTACTGATAAAAGAACTTTTATTCGTCCTGTTGCTGATTCTACATTTTTACAAAACGCAGCAAATATCGCTGTTCTTCTCCTGAAAAACGCATAAAATAAATGCCGGGCTGCAAATTACGTATATCCAGCAGCACCGTACCTTCGGCCTGTAGACGTTCGGAACGCAGCGTGCTGCCCGTGGCATTCAGCATATCGAATGTATAGCTGCCGTTCTGTGGAAGTTCGAAACGGAGCTCTTCCGTGGCGGGATTCGGCCAGGCCTTTACAAACTGGGCCGCGGAAGCCGGTCCCTCTTCCGACAGGTACTGGTTGTTCTCGTTAAACACAGACAAGCCGCGAAAAGTAGCCACCCAGAGGTTACTGCTGTCGTCCATCACGCTTTCGTATACCCGGTTCGAAGCCAGTCCCGAGGCAAATTCGCGGAACACCCGGAACGTTGTATCGTTGTACAGGAAAAGGCCGCCTTCCTCGTCGTTGTTCGAAGCGATCCACTTGTTGCCGCTGCCGTCCGTGTATATGTGGCGTATGTTGCGCATCGGGAAACCGGATGCCGTAAGACTGTCGAAAATAGTAACCTGGCTGCCGTCGTAACGGGTAAGACAACTGTCGTTCACCTGCTGCCCGATCCCGAACCATATGGCCGTATCGTTCTCTACCGTTATCGCACGGATATTATCGTAGGGCAGATTGGTATTCAGCGTATAAATACGCGTCCAGGTATTGCCCGAGAGCCGGAAAACCCCCTCGTTGGCCGTACCGAAGTACTTACGGTCCTGCCCGTCGATGGCTGCCGAAAGTGCCACGTCCAGCGGTAGTCCCAGGCTCTGGCTGTTGTAGCCCGACCAGCTGCCGTTGTAACGGAACACGCCTCCGCCTTCGGTACTCACCCACACGGTGCTGCCCTCGAATACAAAATCCGTCACGCAGAAGGCCCCCAGCGGCGAATTCGACGCATCGAAGACCGTGAAGGTATTGTTGCCGTTGTAACGGGCCAGCACACCATTCAGCGTACCTACCCACACATTTCCCGCAGGATCGGTCTTTACCCTGGATATCCAGTTATCGGGCAGATTGGTGTTTGCCGTAGTATATACGTCCCATTGCAGCAACTCGCGGAACGAAGCCAGACCCTTGTTGGTACCGGCCCATACCACATTATCGCCGTCGATGGCCACCGAGGTTATAAAAGACGAAGGCAGGGGCGAATTGGTACTGTCGTACGTTCCCCAGCCCGCAAACTGAGCCGTTGCAGCCTGTACAACACATACAAAACAGAAAAGTATAGAGGCAAACCCTTTCATTTACAGACCAAAGGTGCAGAAAAAACACGGTATTTGCAAGGTTCAGACAGCCTGCCATATACACATGCCCTGCTCCTGCAGTACATAAACCGGTATCCCGAAACGCCGGGCCTCCGCTTTCCATTTTTCCAGTGCGGCAGGTGGCACAATGCCGTGCAGCACGATGAGCCGGGGTTTGTACGGCGCCTGTTCCAGTATTTTACGGGGTCTGCTGCGGGTACAAATGTGCCAGATCCCGGCCGGTTCCGGGGGCGGGTATTCCGTATGTTCCAGGAAAAGCATACGCTCCCCGGAAATACGGTAGTAACGGTAGGCCAGTGGGATATTCTGCTCTGCGGCAAGCAGTTTCTTCCGGTGAAAAGGCTGCACAGAAAAATTCAGGCTGCTTTGTGCGTTCCGGCTATACAGTACAAAACTGCGCCTTCCGAAGACATATTCCACGTGTACCCCGTTGCGCAGTGCATACATCAGGAGGAAATGCTGCCTTTCAGCCCTGTATATACGAAATGCAAAGGACAGCAGAAGCAGGCAGAACAGTGCGCCCGCCAGGTAAAGCTGTGTTACCCTGCGCATACGGGCAAAAAAGGCCAGTACACCTACCAGCATGTAACAAAGCAGGCATTCTGCCAGGCTGAATGAGATGCCCTCTGTATAGGAATAGGGCAGTTTTTCGAAGAAGCGGGCCGATTCCATCATAAGCCGGGTGCCGAGTTCAAACACGAGAGCGCTCATTTCGGCCAGGTACGGAACATCCGCCAGCATGCAATAGGCCAGTCCTGCAAAAAGCGCCACGCTGCTGAGCGGAACTGCGATCATGTTATTCAGCAGGAACCAGTTGGGAAAAGTACCGAATACGTGTAGGGTATAAAAAACGGTGGACAGTTGTGCCGCCAGGGTTACGATCAGCAGATCGGCCAGGGTACGCAGCGCCGGATGCAGACCGGTAGTATACTGCTGCCAGCGCGGCACAAAATACATAATGCCTCCTACGGCCAGGTACGACAGCCAGAAACCTGCATCGAAAAGGTAGGCGGGTGAAAGCAGCAGGATAAAAAATGCCGATACGAACAGGATGTTCCAGCTGTTGTGCCCCTTGTTCCGGAAGCCGGCCCACATCAGGAAGCTAAACATGACCGTAGCCCGGAGTATGGAAGGCGCAAAATCCGTAACGGCGGCATACAGCCACAGACCAGCCAGAATGATGAATATACGCAGTATATCCTTCCATTTTTTACCGCCCAGGAAAAAGAAAATCTTAGACAACAGCCACCAGATAATACTTACATGCAGCCCCGAAACGGCCAGCACATGCGTGATACCGCTTTTCTGAAAGGCTTCTTTCGTAGAGGCATCGATATCGTCTTCATAACCGAATACCAGGGCGGCGGCCACATCGGCTTCCTCCGGATCGTTAAATGCGCCGTGTACTCTGTTCACCAGTTTCTGCCGCAGATCTGCCAGGGCCGGGGTATGGTTCCCGATCTTACGCCAGCTTCCGGGCTGTATAAAACCTGTATAATGTACCCCTTTGCGTGCGTAATAGCGTTTCAGGTTGAATTCGTACAGGTTCGCAGGGCTCCGGAACAGCTCCGGGCGAAAGTACAGTTGCAGTACATCTCCCTGTCGTATGTCCGCCGTATCGGCCTCCCCTGCCCGGAAGTATAAAAAACTACCGGCCGGAAGAAAGGCAGAATCACTCAGCGCAAAAAGCCGTGCCGGTACTTTTATACTGCTGCTCTTCCGTACCGGCGGACCGTTCACATGCACGAGGTATTTACCGGCTTCCCCAGGCAGCGGCGGCTCCTTTCCCGGCCCGTAATACAACGATGTATATACGAAGCCTGCCCCGAAAAAAATGAAGAGCCAGGCTCCGTTGAAAATGCCGGTATCATACGGAAAGCGGAATTCCTTATACAGCAGCAACAAGAGCAGCAGCAGACTGAGCCATATCCAGGGGAAAAGCGCCGGTGGACAAAGCCAGTCGCAACAGCGGATGCCGCACGCAAATGCCAGCACCAGCCTGAAAAACGGTATGCGGTCCAGGTAGTTGAACACGGTTGGTAAACTTTTTTCTAAAAATAGCGATTTTCATATCGCCGCACACTTGAAAATATCAGTTATGAATACAGGTTTTCAGCACATTATACAGCGGATGGTCTTTCCGGTCAAAATAAATACGGATGTTTTCGCTGCGCAGGGAATCTGCCGGCTGAAAAGAGGCAGTCTGGCGGAAATACGTATCGTCGTGCAATACCGCTACAGAAAGCTCCTTACCCGGCGGATGCTGCAGTCCATCGCAAAGCACAAAATCGTGCTTCTGGAAATACACGGCAAAATTACGGTCCACCAGCAGGGTCTGCCGCTCCGGGAGTGCTGCAGAAACACACTTTAGTTCCCGGATCGTCTGCCGCAGCTCCGTATCGGGCGCCGAGAACGCCTGCCGCAGAAAATACCAGGGATTGTAGGTTTTATAGAACACAGGCAGGTAAAGCGCACCCGCATTTATGAGCAATACAGGCAGCAGGGCCCAGATCCAGCGGATAGAGTAACGCATGCTGCGCCGCTGGAAAAGTACGAGGTACAGTACAAAAACGATACACAGGCTCCATGTATATACTAAACGTGGAGGCCACAGCACCGAATAGAATGTATCCGGGAAATAGAAAAGTCCGCCGGCCAGCCCGCTGAGCAGCACCGGTACAATGAAAATGAGCGCCAGCCAGTCGTAGTTGCGGCCCTGGTAAAAAAGCCGGAAGCCCAGGGGCAATACCAGTACCAGGGCTATAAAGTATACAATAAGTGTGCCCAGGTATACGTCCCGGGTGTCGGGATCCTGTATAAAAAATGCCCAGCCCGCAGGCAGTCCGTGCAGACGCGAACCCGGGAAAGCTGTGATAAGGAGCAGGGAAAGCGCCAGTACGCCCGCTGCCACGGCGTAGTACACGATAATACGTTTCAGCGCTTTATTCAGCGGCAATGTACCGCTGCGCTGCCGGAACCAGGTGTATATTGACAGGAGCCCCGCGGCCTGTAAAGCCCCGTCTTCGCGGGTGAGTGTGATGCAGATGAGCAGGGCCCAGGACAGGTAACGCTGTTGCCGGTACAGGGCAGCGGCGGCCCAGAGCGTAAGCGGCAGCAGCAGGTTTTCCACATGCCAGCCGTAAACGGGATCATCGAATACATAAAAACCCAGCGGGCCGCACAAAAGCAGGGTAAGCATCAGGCTTATCTTCAGGCGTTGCGGCCTGTCTACGGCCCGTATCCAGGAAAAGACCGCGGCCAGGTACAGCAGGGCCTGCAGCACTACCAGTCCGAAGACGCCGCCCAGCTGTGTGAATGGGGCAAAAAGCGGCAACAGGTAATAGGTGTGCTGTTTCATCAGGTGGCCGTAACTGTTTTCCGTGTACAGGGGTTTATCCAGCAGCCAGTCGTTCGCCGCCTGGTAGAGCAGGTATATGTCCGACTGGTAATTGCCCAGCATCAGCAGGCGGTATTTTACCACGCACAGCAGGAGCACTCCCGCCAGGGGAAGCAGGTAATACGGGATATCGCGGAATAGGTTTCCCTGCCTGTACATTGGGTAAATATACGATCTGTACAGGGGAAGGACAAGGTTTTACTTCAGTTTTTCGGCCAGGAAAGAAGCGGTGTAGTTCTGCTTTGCCATTTTCAGCATATCTTCCGGTGTGCCTTCAAACAGGACGTTTCCGCCGGCTTTTCCGCCATCGGGGCCCAGGTCAATGATCCAGTCGGCGCATTTTACCACGTCCAGGTTGTGTTCGATCACCATAATGCTGTGCCCGTTCTCGATGAGCGCGTGAAAGGCCTTGAGCAGGTTGTGGATATCGTGAAAATGCAGACCGGTGGTAGGTTCATCGAAAATGAACAGGGTATTGCCGGCCGTATTGCCTTTGCTGAGAAAATACGCCAGTTTTACGCGCTGTGCCTCCCCGCCCGATAAGGTAGATGAGGACTGCCCCAGCTTGATATAGCCCAGGCCTACATCCTGCAAGGGACGCAGTTTTTCGGCGATCTTACGGCCGTGTTTTTCATCAGCGGAGAAGAAATCCATGGCCTCGTCGATGGTCATATCGAGTATATCGGAAATGCTTTTTTCGCGGTAATTTATTTCAAGTATCTCTTCCTTAAAACGTTTGCCTTTACAGTTCTCGCAGGGCAGGGTCACATCGGCCATGAACTGCATCTCTACCGTAATAAAGCCTTCGCCTTCGCACACATCGCAACGTCCGCCCGCTACGTTAAAGGAGAACGCGGCCGGTTTCAGCCCGTTGTGTTTGGCCGCCGGCTGCGAGGCGTACAGGTTACGGATCTCGTCGTAGGCCTTCAGGTAGGTAACGGGGTTACTGCGGGAGGATTTACCGATCGGGTTCTGGTCCACCAGTTCCACGGACTGTATGCTTTTCAGGTGTCCTTCGAGCGATTCGTACGCGCCGCCTTTTTCTGTAAAACCGCCCAGGTGTTTCAGCAGGGCCGGGTAAAAGACCTGTTTTACCAGGGTGGTCTTGCCCGATCCGCTCACGCCCGTAACGGCTACCATGCAGTTCAGCGGAAATTTCACGTCTACGCGTTTCAGGTTGTTTTCACGGGCGCCTTTCAGTTCCAGGTAGTTTTTCCATTTGCGGCGCATGCCGGGCACCGGTATTTCCAGGGTACCACTGAGATAGCGGCCGGTATAACTTTCTTTACAGGCTGTAATGTCTTTCAGCAGACCGCTGAACACCACTTCGCCGCCCAGACGCCCGGCCAGGGGACCGATGTCGATCACATGATCGGCGGCCTGCATCACGTCTTCGTCGTGTTCTACGATCACCACGGTATTGCCCAGGTCGCGCAGGTTCTTCACCACACGGATGAGGCGTTCCGTATCCCGGCTGTGCAGCCCGATGCTGGGTTCGTCCAGGATGTACATGCTGCCCACCAGGGCACTGCCCAGTGAAGTGGCCAGGTGTATACGCTGACTTTCGCCCCCGCTGAGCGTATTGCTGCGGCGGTTCAGGGTAAGATAGCCCAGACCAACGTCGCAGAGGTACTGCAGACGGTTCACGATCTCCAGCAGCAGGCGGCGGGCAATTTCCTGTTCGCTTTCGCTGAGTTCCACGTTTTTAAAGAACTCCAGGGCATCTTCCACCTGCATCAGTACGATCTCGGAAATGGACCGGCCAGCCACTTTCACGTAATTGGCATCCTTGCGCAGGCGTGTGCCCTTACAGTCGGGGCATACGGTGCGGCCACGGTAGCGCGAAAGCAGCACGCGGTACTGTATCTTGAAGGTCTGTTCTTCCACGAAGCGGAAAAAGTCGTCGATACCGTTCACGGTACCGTCGCCGTGCCAGAGCAGGTCCAGTTCTGCATCATCCAGTTCGTGGTAGGGCCGGTGTACCGGGAAGCCTTTTTTACCGGCCTTCAGTACAAAATCGTCCTTCCACTCGCTGAGTTTATCGCCTTTCCAGCAGGCCACGGCACCTTCGTATACGGAAAGGTTCTTATCGGGGATCACGAGGTCCTGGTCTATACCCAGCACCCAGCCAAAGCCTTCGCAGGTCTTGCAGGCCCCGTAGGGATTGTTGAAAGAGAAAAGATTGAGCGACGGCACTTCGAACTCCATGCCGTCCAGTTCAAAACGGTTGCTGAAAGTATATTTTTCAGGTGTATCCGTTTTGTATACATATACGTAACAGGTTCCGGAACCTTCGTAAAATGCGGCATCGATACCGTCACCGGCACGTCCGCTGAAATCATCGTCCTGCGAGGCGCTGTAGCGGTCAATGAGCAGGTCCAGGTCGGAAGCGTCCAGTTTTTTCAGGGCTTTGGCGTCCAGGTCGTCGATACGGACCAGTTCACCGTTCTTTATCAGGCGGCTGTATCCCTGCTGCTGCAGGATGTCGAGCTGTTTTTCCAGACTGCGGTCCATCTTCAGTACCAGCGGACAGGCCACGGCCACACGGGTTCCGTCGGGCAGCTGTTGTATAAAACGGATCACGTCGCCCGTGCTGTGCTTCTGCACCGTGTTTCCGCTTACAGGCGAAATGGTGCGACCGATGCGTGCGTACAGCAGTTTCAGGTAGTCGTAAATTTCGGTGGATATACCTACGGTACTGCGCGGGTTGCGTATGTTCACCTTTTGTTCGATGGCAATGGCCGGGGCTATGCCCTGGATCCAGTCCACATCGGGCTTATCGAGCTTGCCCAGGAACTGCCGGGCGTAGGCGCTGAGGCTTTCTACGTAGCGGCGCTGCCCTTCGGCATACAGGGTCTCGAAAGCCAGCGAGGACTTGCCCGAACCCGAAAGCCCGGTAATTACCGTGAGTTTGTTCTTGGGTATGGCTACGTCTATATTCCGGAGATTATGGACGCGGGCCCCCTTGATGAGTATGTATTCCCTGGGATCGTATGCTTCTATCGGCTGTGCTTTCATTGACTTCAAATACAGAAATTACCGCAAAAATGGCAAGGGCACAAAATTACTACAAATCATCCGTTTTTCACTTATTCGAACAGAGCCTTAATATGTGTAAACGCATATTCTTTTGCTTTTTTTTCTTCGCAGCCCTGCTTTTTCTTTTCCTCCTCGATAAGACTCACGCGGTTCTCGTGGCTGGGATGTGTGCTCACGAACTCGGGCACCTCCTGTTCGCCGTCGTCTTCGGAAAGTTTCTTGAAATAACGGGCGCTGCCTGCCGCATCAAAACGGGTATTGCAGAGGTATTCCACACTTTTGCGGTCGGCCTCTTTTTCGTTGTCGCGGCTGTATTCCAGGCTGATCATGGATCCCACCAGGCGCGAAACCATTTCGTAATCCTCGCCCAGGATGATGGACAACAGGATACCCACCCCGTATTCCTTGGTAAGCGCGGCGGTGCTGTGGCGACGGTCGGCATGAGCGATCTCATGGGCCAGTACGCCGGCCAGCTCGTCCTCGCTTTTCATGCCCTGTACCAGGCCGGTATAGACAAAAATATAGCCGCCGGGCAGACAGAATGCGTTTTCCACGCCGTTGTCCTTAATGATGTACAGTTCCCAGTCAAAAGCGTCGCGGTATTCCACTTTACCCGAGCGCATGATCTCGTTCCTGAGACTGTCGAGGTACAGGTAGGCGTCCGGGTGTTTCTCGCGGGACCATATCTTGTATTCTACGGTATTGTTCAGTATCTCGTCGCGCATTTCGCGGCCCAGCTTTATATCGTCCTGTACCGAAAACAGGTTGATGGAGCCGGAGCCCCCGCTGCAGGCCGGGAGCAGGATACACAACAGCAATACCGCCGCAAAGGGCTTAAGGCTTTTCATATCCCGGTAAAATTATTCAAAAAAAGGGAATGTTGTGCCGAAAAAAATTTACTCCTTTTCGTCTTTGATCATTTCCCGTTTCATCTGCAGCAGGCGTTGTTTTTCCAAGGCAGGGACCGGCGCGCGGAAGTTTCGAAAATCAGCAAAGATCAGGTTTTCGTCTGGCTGCTCCTGCGTTCCATAATCACAGTACATCAGGATGCGGCTGCTACCATTGAAAATGTACCATTTCTGCAGATCGGCCGAATCGGGACTAAGCTGTGTCAGTTTATCGTTTTTCAGATCGTATACCAATAGTTTACGTTTTCCTTTCTCAAAATTCACATAATTGTACACGTCCAGGAAAAGCAGGCTGTTGAAATGTGCCGAATAGCGCTGATCTTCTTCGCTGTAGTATAGCTCTTCCCCGTCTTTGGCTATATCGTACTCAAAAATGCGGATATCTTCAATATATACCGGTTTCTCAAATACCAGGGAAGCCCCGGGCGCTCCCGGGCGCAAAACGGCAATATTGAAATACGAAGGGACCCGTTCCCCTTTTTCCACATAGCGCTCTTCCAGTTCCAGCGGTATAGCAATGGCATCGCAAGAACGGAACGCAATGGGCGCTCCCTCGCTGATGTTCAGATTTTCGAACCGTTTCTTTTCCAGGGCATTCAGCGTGGAATCCTTATTTTTTTCTACCTGCTTTTCCAGAGCAGATTTCTGCGGAACTGTAGTAACCGGCTGTTCTTTGCCCTTACAGGCCAACAGAAGCAGTAAAAATGCCATACCTGAATACTTCGGCAGTTTGTTTAAGGACATGCGTATTATGGTTTTGAGTTTGTTAAAGATATTATTTCCTGTCTTTGGCAATAATGGCGGGTTGTTTATATTTCTCCATCAGTTCGCGCAGGTTGGTAAGAGTGGCCTGGTCCATGCGGTCGGCAGAATATTCCAGTCCGGGCACCATACGGGCCGCCAGGGCATTTCCCTTTGCAAAGGCATCGGCCCGGTAATACAGTTCTACCAGGTACAGGTTCCAGGGATCGGATGCGGGCAGTACTTCACCGAACAGGCTGAAATAGCGGTCGAGCAGTTGTTCTGTACGTACTTTATCGCCCTTGTCGGCCAGGGTGCGCGCCAGGTACATAAATCCAAAGGTATAAGGGAACACCAGTCTCGTTTCCGAAGCCTGCAGACGGATGCCCGGACTGGTACGGAGCCGCTTCATCAGCAGGTCGTACACGGCTTCGGCATCTTTCGCCTCATAATAATAGCGTTTGTCGTACTGCAGCTGCAACACCAGGCCCGTGATGCTCATATTGTCGCCCGCCTGCATGTAATCGCTGTGACTGAGCGTAAAACAGACCGGACGCTGTTCTTTGTTCACCCGCAGCAGGTTCAGGAACAGGAGATCGTTGCGCAGCAGGTAGCCTGCCCCTGCTTTTAAGGTAAGATGATCGTTGTACGAAAAAGAGGAAGAGGGAAATGTAAAACGGAAATTATGCCGGTAGGCCGCGGGATATCGGGCTTCCAGGTGGCCGGGAATGTCCGTGACAGCGAGCGGTTCTTCGCTGTTTTCCAGCAATACGTACTCAAAACGCGGATCGGCGGTCTCTTCCGGGCTCATGCCAAAGGGCAGCGGCTCCGCGCCAAAGAACGGACGACGCAGGGCATTGGCATAATGCGGGATCTGGTACAGGTTCATGTTCACCAGGCGCACATCGGGACGGAAACCCTTCTGCACCTGCATATACAGCAAGGGAAATGTATCTGTATCGCCCGCGCTGAACAGGATGGCGTTCTTCGGACAGGATTCCAGCTGGTTGGCGGCCAGGTCCAGGTAAAAGGCGTTGTACAGGTCGGGCTTCAGTTCTTTGCGGGCTTCTTCTTCGCCGTAATATTCCCATACGTCCCAGAAGGCTACCACTACCTCGTTCCAGTACTTCAGCCGGATGGGCCCTACCAGGGTCTGAAAATCCGGGTTACGGCGACTCAGCTGTTCCAGCAGTTCAATGGCCTTATGCCGGTATTCACGGTAGACGGCCAGCTCTGCGGCGCTGATGAGGCCGGTCCTTTCATCAGGCCGGAACATTTTCTCCGGGTCGGACAGGCCACTGTTGTTCGTAAGCAGGTCGGATGCGTAGAGCGAACAGGCATTGCCCAGCCCGTAGAGCAGGGTATCCGTCAGGTCGTTACGGTTGCCGAACGTACGGATCACATCCTCCGTCCAGCCGGTATAGCCGTAATAGGGTTCCAGCGCGTAATAGGCGTTTCGGTACGTATCGTTTAACAATACATCGACGGCTGACTGATTCGCACGCGTACCCTTTGCCGGGAGCAGGTCAACCGGAGGATAACTGCCGTCTTCGCTTTTCCAGAGCTGGTAGTAAGCGACTTCCGTATACAGTTCATCCTGCAGACGCACCCACCAGCCCGTGGGTCTTTTTTCGAACACGGTAGCCGGGCCGGATACGCCTTCCGTTAGCATATACCGGCTGAAAAAATGCGTTACGATCTCTTTGTAGGTCGGGTATGTAACGGGGTTTTGCGCCTGCGCACCCGGAGCAGCCAGCAGGATAAAAAGGAGGGGAAGTAGTTTTTTCACAGTTACAAATATGGAGAAATTTGTGGTTCAGGGATAGTATGTGATCGTACGTTCGTGAATACTTTCGGGCTTGCCGTTCTTGAATTCGGTCATACGTATCCAGTTTCCTTTTTCGTCGTATTCATACTGCCGTTCAAACTGTTCTTCCGCATTAGGATAGGTCTGTTTTTCACGTATGCATTCGTTATGCTCATTAAACGCAGACTCTATTTTCGGGGAAGGCATTTTACCTCCGGAAAACCAGGTTTCCGACAGCAGTTCATTGCCCTCCGCATCCAGCTTACAGTAGGCAGATTCCGGCTCCTTAAGCCCGCCCGTATACCGGGTACGTATCTCCGTAGAACCATCCGGGGTATACTTGTAGGTAGAAATATGCCGCAAATACACACCGCTGAAAGCCTGTATGTACCGGATACGGCCTGCCGAATCGCGCAGGAGCACATCGCCGTAGCGTGTTATGATACCTTCTCCCTCGTCGGAATAACGCCATTGTTCTTTGAGCAGTCCCCCGGCATCGTACAGGAAGGAATCGCGGGTATCGGCACGGGTACGCCTGTATTCAGGCTCCGGCCAGCGTATCTCAGAGAGCCTGCCTGCCGTATCGTAGGTATATATGCTCAGGAGCCGTCCGCCCGAAATTTCCGTTGCCCTGTATCCTTTTTCGTTATAGGTATACGTAAATGTAAACCAGGTGTCTGTGTTCAGGTGCCGTTGTCCGCGTTCCAGGATACGTCCCTGCGGATCGAACACATAGCGGTAATTTTCATGGTATATCCCTCCCTGGTAATCACGGCCTTTTTCAGGTATTCCCGACGCATTCAGTCGGGCAAAGTAAGTATGTTTCTCTACAGACTTTACCGGTCCCTGCAATTTAAGATCAGCCGGGGTCTGTTCTTCCCGGAGTTGTCCGAAAAACACGGTCGGGAGCGGTTCTTTCCTCTGTTGCGAAAAAACAGACAAATGAATGAACAGGAGTACGAGCAGACAGCAGGATCGCAGCGGGATCTTTTTCATGAAGAAGCGAATGTACTCAAAAGTACAAAAATAATGCGGATCATCCGCCCCGTTCCCCGGGCACTGGTCCGCGGAAACGTATTTTCCCGGACGGGGTTTCCAGGCGGTTTCCCGACGCATCCATATACGCAAACTGCACTTCGTATTCTTTCCCCTGCTCAAAGGCAAAAGAACCGGAGCACATGCCGTGTCCCAGGCTAAGTTCCCTGCCGCCCGAAAGCAGGTAGAACGTGCTGGTCTTACCACTCTGCATATCCTGTACCGTAGCTTTTACCAGCAGCAGCGAGCGGTCTTCCACATCCATACGGAAATGCACATAACTCAGCGGGCCACAGCCGAACATTGCGTATTCATCTTTCCAGAAAACAGGTCCGGACCTCAATACCGGCTTTTCCAGGTCGGCCGTTTTACTGATGGTATAACGCAGCTTTTCATTTTTTCCCGTAGAGGCATTATAGCGTCCGAGGGCTTCGTACGGCGGCAGACTGTCGATACAAAAAGTATAGGTCTCCCCCATGTTCAGTCCTTTTTCCGGCTGTAAGAGCGCCTGGCTCAGGTAGAACTGACCCTCATTGTATTCTTTTACGATCAGTTTTACTTTTTCACCCTTGTCCGACAAAAGATATACGGGGAATTTTGCATTCAGGCCGCGTACCACTTCCCGGCTCAGGGCATACCCTTCGAGCAGAAACAGGGAATTAGCGCTGAGTTCCCCTTCGGAAGGATAGGTATACAGGCCACGGGAACTACATCTGGCCTGCGCAGAAAGCGCCAGGAAAAAAACGGAAAGGATGATGGCGATGGATCTCATACCGGCAATTGTTTTTGTACCCTTTTGTACACGCATACCGCCTGAAAGTTCATTCTGTGTTACAGTTCGATCCCGCGGGCCGCGTACCCGCCCATGTTACTCTGTATCCGCAAGCGATACACCGGCAGCGTATTACCGTTTAGTTTCCCGTTGCGGACTGAAATTACTCTCCGGTGTTATCGTAATAGGTATAATCCTTTGTGATGAGGCCGTTCTCGATGGTGAAGACCACACAGATCGGCAGTTCGAATTTCGATCCGTCGGGATCGGTGGCCCGGGAAGTGAACTCCACCGTTACATGTTTATCGCCGGAGGCATATACGGCCGTGATCTCATCGCGCATGTCCGGGAAGACGGCGCCCATTTCCCCGTATTTTTTGGCTACTTCGGCGCGGGTCTGTTTTACGGGGTCTTTACCGAAGGAGGGATCGCGGAATTCGGCCGGATCGGAGTACATAGCGGCCATCTTATTCCAGTCGTGCCGGTTAAAATGATCGAAATAGGTACGTACCAGTTTCTCGTTCTTTTGTTCCGGGGTTTCCACAGCTTCGGAAACGGCTGCCGGAGCCTGCTTTTCAGCGGCGGGACCACAGGCAGAGAGCAGGGCGGTGCAGAGGAACAGCAGAAGTAGGCGGGATCTCATAGAATTGTTATTTTGTTATCGGTATAAACAAATATACAGGTTTATGCGACTCCGGATACGCCGGTAAATTATTTGAATGTAAGGGCTGGTTTTCAACGGATATAGGTATGTGTATTGCCTTCGGTAAAACCGTAGAACCGGATGGCCGCATATTCCGCTGCAACCGGCACCGCGTATACAAAAACGTTACGCAGGCGTGTACGGTACACAGCGCATCCTGTATCGTAAAGCGAAACTGTACCATAACGCTTTCGGACAGGAACTTATTCCCGAAACGCAGGACTGTTTTTACCGCGCCGATCAGCCGGAGATCGTGGTGGAATTTTATAAAGACAGGAAGGGGAAGATCGAAGGGATAAAGGTCCTGAAGGCGGGGTTGGGAGAAGGGTTTAGTAAAACAATCCCTTAAGTATAGCCTGACTAAAGATGTAATTTGTTAACTTTGCCTCATGGACGTTCTTACAAAAGAACAGAGGCGTAAAAACATGCAAGCCATTAAGAGTAAGGGAACCCGGGATGAGGTTCTTTTGGCCAAAACATTATGGCAGTTGGGATATCGTTATCGCAAGAATGATAAATCTGTCTTCGGCAAACCAGACCTCACTTTTAAAAGGTATAAACTGGCTATTTTTGTGGATAGTGAGTATTTTCATGGTAAAAACTGGGAGACTGAGAAGCATCGTATAAAAACTAATCGTGACTTTTGGTGGAACAAAATTGAAGGGAACATCAAAAGAGATGAACTCGTTAACACAGAGCTCGTTAAAAAAGGGTGGAAAGTTTTACGTTTCTGGAGTAAAGACGTCCGAAAAAATTTAGCATCTTGTATACGTGAAATCGAAGAAAGCATCCAAACAGGCAATGACCAAATACAGTGATATTAAGAAAGCTCTGGATATCAATATTGACAAACATCTGAATGATGGATTTGCCAATCTTTCCCATTATTGGCAAAATCAGGAAAATGGAGCATCTCAATATTTTAAGCTTCGTGCGGAAGAGTACCTTGATGAATTTAAGCCCGGTGTAGAAGACCAGCTTTATATTTCATTGAAATATGATGTGCCTTTTCCCCCTCCCGCAAAGGCTAAATTTAAGTTCATCGATTTATTTGCAGGTATTGGTGGGATTCGCCTTGCATACCAGAATTTAGGTGGCAAATGTGTTTTCACCAGTGAGTGGAATAATTTTGCAAAAAAAACCTACGAAGCCAATTTTGGCGAAGTGCCATTTGGGGATATCACTCAAATTAAAGAAACTAATATTCCCGATCATGATATCCTTCTGGCCGGATTTCCCTGTCAGCCATTTTCGATTGCCGGTGTAAGCAAAAAGAATGCACTTGGCAGAAAGCATGGATTTCTTGATGAAACACAGGGCACCTTGTTTTTTGATATTGCCCGTATTCTCAAACATAAGCGTCCTCCCGTTTTTATGCTGGAAAACGTAAAAAACCTGAGATCACATGATAAAGGCAATACGTTTAAGGTAATTCAGAGTACTCTGGATGAGCTGGGATACAATGTACATGCTGAAGTATTAGATGGCAAATATTATGTTCCACAACATCGCGAACGTATAATTATAGTTGGCTTTAGAAGAGATATATTTAATAATCAGGAAACGTTTAAATTTCCCAAATATCCTGTACAGAAAGCAAAGATCAAAGATATTCTTATGGAAGATCCTGATGGCAAATACACATTGTCAGATAAGTTGTGGAACTATTTGCAGGACTATGCCAATAAGCATAAAGCCAAGGGAAACGGTTTTGGATTTGGCCTGACAGATTTGAACGGTGTTTCACGGACTATGAGCGCACGTTATTACAAAGACGGTGCCGAAATACTTATTCCGCAGGACGGACTGAATCCCAGAAGGCTTACTCCACGGGAATGTGCACGTCTGCAGGGGTTTCCTGATAAGTTTATTATTCCGGTTTCTGATAATCAGGCTTATCGTCAGTTTGGCAATTCGGTGACTGTACCTTTGATACAGGCCGTAGCTGGTGAGCTAATAAAAGAACTTTTAAAAATAAATGGAAAGCATATTAAATAAAGCCATAAGCTCTGCGCAAAATGCCCAAGTAGCCTTCTGTAAATTCATCACGGCAAATGATGTAGGTGCTACTGGCGCTCATCAGGCAGGTTTTCACATTCATAAAAACGCTTGGCCGCTCTTTTTTGACAGTGAAGGCGAAAAAGGATCCAATAAAGACATATACATTACTATTAAATGGCAGAATGACTTCGAAACACAAAGCCGTTTTATATATTATGGAACCGGTACGCGCAATGAGTATCGTCTTACGCGATTTGGCAGAAATTTCCCTTATTTACATGATGAAAACATTGGGGATCTTCTTGTCATTGTAAAAGTTTCTAATGATTACTATAATGCTTTCGTATTACAGTCAGATGAGGATATTGATCAATTCGTCACAGCTCTGAACATTTCCTCATCGGACATAAATGGCATTATCCCTAAGCAATTTCAACAAAATATAGAAGATCTCCTTTTAAATTGCTTTCACAATTTTATCAGTCAACTCACTGTTGATTTCCCTCCGACTGCAGATCTTGCTGCAAGAGCCCGGTTGTGTTATAATACTGTTTGGGGTATTAATCCCGGTCATATTAGAACTGATCCTGATAAACAATTATTAAACTGGCTTGAGGCCGAATTTCAGTTGTTTAAGACATTAGAAAATGTTAGATACTCTGATATAATAAAAATACCATTTTCTTCCGTAGAAGAATTTATTACAACTGCCAATACATTTCTTAATCGAAGAAAGAGCAGGGCCGGAAAATCGTTAGAGCATCATCTGTCTGAAGTTTTTAGTATTTTTCACTTAAAATTCAATACTCAGGTTATCACTGAAGACAAGAAGAAACCAGACTTCCTGTTTCCGGGTTCTGATGATTATTCTAACTCAAGATTTGATACAAATAAGCTGGCTGTACTTGCATCGAAGACGACTTGTAAAGACAGATGGCGACAAGTACTTAACGAGGCTGACCGAATAAAAACCAAACATTTGTTTACTCTTCAGCAGGGCATTTCAACGCATCAGTTGGAAGAAATGTATAAGTATAATGTCTGTCTTGTAGTTCCAAAATCTTATCTAAGCAGTTTTCCTAAAGAATTTAGGCATAGAATTCTTACCCTTGAATCTTTCATAAAGCATATTCTAACTTTACAAAGCTAACTTTTTCATTTGCTACCGCCCCTACCCGATCCCCAGCACTGCGCCCGTTTCCTTCCTTAACTTCAGGCAAAAGGCCGATTCCTCCTGCAGGGAAATACCGTAAGACGGGATCATCTCCTTCAGTTTCTGCTGCCAGTCGGCACGTTGCAACTTTTCCGGAAAGCATTGTTCTATCACGCTCAGCATGATGGCCGGCGCCGTGGAAGCACCCGGCGAAGCGCCCAGCAGGGCTGCGATGGTATGATCGGCCGAACAGATCACTTCGGTGCCGAATTTGAGCACGCCGCCGTGTTTTTTGTCCTTTTTGATGATCTGCACGCGTTGCCCGGCCTGTTCCAGGTGCCAGTCGGACTCTTTGGCCAGCGGGAAGAATTCGCGCAGCGCGGCAAAACGTTTTTCGTCGGATTCCAGCACCTGACCCACCAGGTATTTTTCCAGCGCAAAATTATCGCGGCCCACGGCCAGCAGGGGTAACAGGTTCTCCCGGTCGATGGAGCCAAACAGATCGAGGTAAGAGCCGTGCTTCAGGAATTTGGTAGAAAAGCCGGCAAAGGGGCCGAACAGCAGGGATACTTTACCGTCCACATGCCGTGTGTCCAGGTGCGGTACCGACATCGGAGGCGCTCCCACGGCTGCATTCCCGTAGACTTTGGCATGGTGCCGGGATGTGATCAGCGGATTGTCCGTGCGCAGCCAGAGCCCGCTCACCGGGAAGCCCGCATAGCCCCGCGCCTCCGGGATGTCCGACTTCTGCAGTAAGGGCAACGCCGCGCCACCGGCACCGACGAACACAAACGTTGCACGGATACGTTGATGTTCCCCGTTCTTTTCGTTACGGATCTCCACGTTCCAGCCATCACCACTGCGTTCCAGGTCCATCACACGGCTGTGATAGCTAACCGAAAAGTCGTGCGTTTTAGCCAGGTGCCCCAGGTACAGGCGGGTAAGCTTTCCATAGTCCACGTCCGTTCCGGTGCTCATGCGCGTGGCAGCCACTTTTTCATGCGGATCGCGGCCTTCCATCACCAGGGGCATCCAGCGGCTGAGCAGGGCCCGGTCTTCGGTATATTCCATTCCTTTGTACAGCGGGTGTGCCGATAGTACTTCGAAACGTTTTTTCAGGTAGGCCACATCGGCTTCACCGCGTACAAAACTGCAATGTGGCACGGGATGCAGGAAAGCCTGCGGGTTATGGATAAGGCCCTTTTTTACGAGGTAGGTCCAGAACTGCCGCGAAAGGTCAAAGGCCGTATTCACTTCCAGCGCCTTGCTGATATCGACACTGCCGTCGGGCAGCATGGGCGTGTAATTCAGTTCACAGAGGGCGGCATGTCCCGTACCGGCATTGTTCCAGGCGTTGGAGCTCTCCTGTGCAGGCTTATCGAGCACTTCGTGGATACGTATCTTCAAGTCCGGGTCCAGTTCTTTTAACAACATGGCCAGGGTGGTACTCATGATACCGGCGCCCACCATCAGTATATCGGTCTGTGTGTGCGGTGTTTTGTGCTGCATATGCGGTAATTTGTGTGTGAAGATTGCCGGGTATGAATGTACTAAAAGTTCGGCTGTGCGGGACTGACTTTTCTACCCTTTTTCAGAAAGATTATGTTACATTTGAAGAACGGCGTATAGTAGCCGCCATGCATACCAAAAAACACGATCTATGCTCCAATCTGCCTGGTTTGTAGATGCTAAATGGTTCATTATTGTACAGGTGATCTACCTGTTGCTGCTCGTATTTACCTGCATGCGTATCATTTACGATACACGTTCGGTAAGCAAGACCCTGGCCTACCTCTTGTTTGCCGTATTTGTCCCCGTTTTCGGTATCCTGTTCTATTTCTACTTCGGTATCAATTACCGTAAGCGAAAATTGTATAACCGTAAACTGGTGGTAGACGAAGCGGTAAAGACCGATTTCCGGCACTTTCTGCAGGAGGCCGAGCGCTGCCTGTCCGCTTCCGACCGCCAGGTATTACAGCACTACAAAGGCCTGATACAGCTGCTTTCCGATAAAAAAACAGGGAGTAACCACGTGCTGCCCAATGAAGAGATACGCCTGCTGCTGAACGGCGAAGAACTGTTTCCCCTGCTGATCGATGAGCTGAAAAAAGCCCGTTCGCACATTCACATGGAGTATTACATTTACGAGAACGATCGCATCGGCCGTGAAATATGTGATATCCTGATCCAAAAAGCCCGCGAAGGAGTGGAGGTACGTTTCCTGTACGACGATTTCGGGAGCCGCGGCATACGTAAAACCATCGTACGTTCCTTGCGCACGGCCGGTATCCAGGCCCATCCTTTTAACAAGATCCGCCTCATCCGTTTTGCCAACCGCCTCAATTACCGCAATCACCGTAAAATTGTGGTGATCGACGGACATACCAGTTTCACCGGCGGCATCAACGTATCCGACCGCTACATCAACAGCCCGGATTCAGAAGGGTACTGGCGGGATACGCACATCATGATCAAAGGCCTTTCGTCCCTGGCGCTGCAGCAGGTATTCGTGTCCGACTGGAATTTCTGCTGTAATGAAGACCTGCTGATCGACCGGCGTTATTTCCCCTATGCCGGTATACCGGAAAAAGCCACCTACCACGCACAGATCGTTTCAGGCGGCCCGGATTCCGACCTTCCCAACATCCTGTATTCCATTATGCAGTCCATCAACCTGGCCCGCAAAGAAATATTGCTCACCACGCCCTATTACATCCCGGATTCCAGTCTGCAGGAAAGCCTTGTACTGGCTGCGCTGAGCGGTATAGACGTAAAGCTGCTGGTGCCTGCGAGCAGCGACTCTACCCTGGTCGATGTGGCCTCCCGCGCGTATTTCGACAGTCTGCTGCGCGCCGGCGTAAAAGTATACCAGTATACCAAAGGACTGATACATGCCAAAACCTATGTGATCGACCGCACGCTGTCCTCTGTGGGTACCGCCAACCTGGACGTGCGCAGTTTCGACCTCAATTTTGAAGTCTCGGCCCTGATCTACGACGAAGAGATCGCCGGACAGCTGGCCGATATTTTTTACAAAGACCTGGAAGACGCCCGGGAACTTACCCTGGCCACACAGAAGCGCCGCTCCCGCGGACGTAAACTGTTGGAACGGATCGTGCGGCTGATCTCGCCGTTTATGTAGTCTTGAGCTATGAGCTCGCAGCTATGAGTTTTCTTCCGAGTGAATGGGAATACAGCAAACTAGGATTATGCGGTTGTATATACTGCCGTTATTGCCTTACGGATCGGCTCCATATCTTCTTTTATACCTGTAGCAAGTATTTCAGACAGGTTTTCAATCTGATCCGGTTCAATAGTATACGTTTTAAAAGCATAATAATGAAAGTTTGACTTACCATCATATGAAGGTTTCACTATTACATCTTTTCCGACATGAACATCCTCACATGCAGTATTATAACTGGCCATCAGGTCCAGTGCTTTCTTCGTCCAAAGTTCAAGAGCAACATGTATCGTTTTTCCGTCTTTGAAAAAGTCCGTTAGTAAAACTGTATAGTAAACATGATCTACACCACGTTGCCAGATATGTCGATAATCATATTGCTTACCATCCGGCTCTAGTTTCAACAGATAAGCTGTTGCCTCAATCTGTCCATAAATAAATTCGCAAGCCTCTCTGGCCACCTCCTGCATAGCGTGAAATTTCGATGTATTTTCTATATAAAAACGGATGTTGGTATTCATTTGCATTTCGGATGTTAAACGTTGAATATTTTGTTCGATATCTTTCAGGTAAATAAGGTATTTTTCACCGGACCCACCCCAATACTGAGGTAGTAATGACAGCACTTTTCCAATGAATTCCCGGTGTGTTATGTTCACATAACCTGGCGGCAGGTCTCCCAATGGCCATAGAGTCATCAGAACACCCTGTTTATGCTCGCCAGCCTTGGTTTTTATACTGTCATAATAATCTATCAGATCGTTATGTAGAATATGATATACTTTATTTTCAATAAGTATGGACTGGTTAAAACTATTCACATCGTTTTCCTCATCATATAGTACCAGGTCGATGTAGTTTCCTTTTTTTGTTTGTACTTCCCGCTTACATTGCACCCGGTGGTCCATAAAACTGCCGGGGATGTCTGATGTTTTTGAGCGGATAACATCCAGCAGCGCCTGTACAAAAAGTCTTCCGAAACCATGTTTCTCTTCCGTACGAAAAAAGAACGCGTACCAGTTACTGAGCACATCTTCGTAATGCGGAAAGCCCGAAAGGGAAAAAAGGTCGGGAGCATATTCCGTCCTTGGCAACGGGTTGTAATCGAATAATTCGGTTATCTGCTGCTGTATCTCTTCAGCAGTGCGGGGTATAGGGTCTTTCAGTTCCATAAAGGTGATTTAAACGTAAACGCAATGTACTATTTTTCACGTATTCACACGCCATAAATTACTCTTACAGGTATAATTATCTGCTTTCAGAAATAACAGGTATTTATACCTGGACAAAAAGCACTGATTATCAAAAAATTACGTCCTTGCAAGCCCAAGGAACTTTATTTTGATCTACTTTCACCAAACCAAATCGTTTCACCTTAAACCCAATACATTATGCGCCTCCACACACACAAAGCGCAGCAGGGATACTATGCCCATGCGCCGCCTCCGGCAAAGGTCTCGCCCGAATCACCCCACCCGGCTTTGACTGCTCCGGTAACAGCAACAATCTTTTTATTCATTTTTTAAATTCCTGATTATGGCAAATTCTATCAATATCCCGATCACTAATTTTCCCACCGGACAACTTATTTTCTGGAACGTTACAGCCCAGACAGCCGGCTCCTATAATGTGATCCTGCAGGACGCTTCCGGGGAAAACATTTACTTTAACTACACGACAGGCACCTACCAGCCCGGTAAGATCGATATCCTGGGGTATGGTTATGTAGCTGTACAATCCGCCAACCTGCAGCTCGTTATTACAAATACGTCCGGCTCCAGCAATTTCAACAGTAAAAACTACAGCGGGGCATATCCTACCGATGCAGGTATGAAAAATGTGGCCAACAATTTTGTATGCCTCATAGAAGATGGCACGGACAATGACTACAATGATATCGTTGTAGAAATTTTCGGCATCGCAGCCGGCGTTTAAGTTGTTTCTTTTTCCACTCCCATACACCATACCGGTAAAGCGTAATGTTTTACCGGTATTTTATATTAAAACCTGTGATATGACATTATTTATATGCCGAAAGCATGCGAGTTTTGGAATGATCAGCTCCAAACTTGGCATAATAAATAACCCGGGCTTTGCCGTAATAAATTCCGGCATCTGCTGGTTTTCTCTGCTTCTGTCTAATGTCTCCGAGTACTTTATAGATATCTCCGAAGGCATCGTGATCTTCCGGCAGAAAAGTCTGGTTTATTTCCAATGCTTTTAGTAACAGATCTTCAGCCTCCTCAGGTTTATTCTGTTTAAGTCTCAGCAAAGCCTGATTCTGGTATAACGTAGCCATCCGCGGATGTGGCCTGTTATATATCGTATGCCATACGGACAATGTTTTACCGAAGCAGGAATCCGCTTCCGGCAAACGATTTTTCTCCGTATAAATGAGTCCCAGTCCATTGTAAGCTGTTCCCAAAGCTTCCGATTTTATACGGCCGGCTTCTTCTTCTATCTCTATCACATTGCAATAAAGTTCCTCAGATGCTTTCCATTCACCGGTATAATAATTTACATAAGCGATGTTATTCTTCAGAGAACTGTTCCCCTTAAGCTCTGTTGCACTCTCTACCTCTAAAAGGCGCAGGCATTCTTCGGTACTTAGTTTTGCACCGGGCAGTTTATCCGTGGCAAGCTGTATGTACGCCAGCAGCATTATTGTTTCCGAAATTGCTGTGCTATCTTCTGAAAGCCCGTTTTCGTAAATATCCATGACTTCATCTATATCTGCAGCTGCAGCTTCATAACCGGCCAAAGCAATATGAAGTGCCACTCTTATTTTGAGCACAGTAATATATTGTGTACTGTTTTTTCCGTAAGCAGCAAACGTATAAGGTAAACATTTTTCAAGACAGGCTCCTGTTTCGCTGTACTTTCCCTGGGCCAGAGCCGCTTTGGCAAGGCCGGTTAAGGCCAGGGCCAGGTATTTCTTTTTACTTCCCTTAGCTGTATACTGCTCAAGTGCCGATCTAAATGCAGATTCAGCCATCGCGTACCTGTCCGTACGCATTTTCACCAGCCCTTTTATTATATAGTTATTTGCGTAATCCAGGCTATTATTCCCGGCAAAAGTACCTGCTTTTTCAGCGTAATACATAGCCCCTTCCGGATCGTCCATTTTCAGCAGTGTCTGAGCCAGCATATGGTAATTTTCCACATACTCGTGCCGCTCATTTTCTGTCTGCGGATCTTCACCGATAATCTTCAATGCAGCCCTGTTTACATATAAAGAATACGTATATAATCCTATCTGAGCATAGTTATAGGCAAGATTTCTTAATAAGGGAACTATTTCTATATCAGCGCGATCCCTGAGGGCAATATAGGCTTCAACAGCATTCTCGAGCAATGCTATTGCCTCCTCATTCTGTCCCATTTCAGCGTAGCAGAGCGCAGTACTATATGAGGCAAATACTTCCTGTACTCTCCAATGTTCATCCTTATGATCACATAATTTAAGTGCACAATCAGCCTTTTTCAAATATTCGAGAGCTTCTTCATACAGCCCCCCGCTATACATAACTTTAGCCTGACAATCGTACGCCAAGTAAAGGTTTTCGTAGGTAGATGCAATTCTGTTTCTTTTTTCACGGCGTCTATCTGTTTTTAGAATATTCTTTGCAAAAAGGCCAAGAGCATCCGGCTCTAAGGGTTTCTCCAGTATTAATTCCTCTTCCATGTTTTCTTCTCCGGCAGGAAGCCCGACCCATATACGTCCGGCCAGGTTTGCATCTTTGGCATATTGCAGGGCCTGCTCACAGTTACCTGCTTTCAGTTCTGCCTCACAGGCATCGGAATAATTAAACATATCTATGTTTGCCAGCAAAAGAAAATCACCACGGTTTAGTAACTTCAATACCGAACGATACGGTCGTGATGATCTATAAGGCATATACGCAAAAAAGGCTGTAATTCCGGCAATACACAACGAACGGATAAAAATCCGGCGCATATCCCTATCCTGTTTCCACACAGCACGTTTCAGCATCAGAAATATGCCCAGTACAATACAAAACAGAATATTAGGAATAGGCAGCATATCCCATACAAACTCCTGCCATACCCATATGTTGAAGGGAAGGGAAGCCAGGGCCAGGGCAAAACATAATCCGGCAAGCAAAGGGACCGGGACTTTCTTTCTATCACCACTGTTGAATAACCAGTATGATGCGAACAGGTACGCAAGTGACAAAATTCCTGTTGAAAATAAAAAAAGTAAGGCCTTACCTGCAAAAAGAGGCAGTAATTGTACCAGGAAGATCAAAAGGGCAAAGCCGAGCAGAATTGTTTCGCATAGTCTCAACACCACCCACCCCCCACCACCCCCCCCCCCCCCCCCCCCCCCCCCCCCCC
>JACVCJ010000063.1 GCA_016742095.1 Bacteroidia bacterium | reverse complement strand
GGTATAGTGTACGGCGGGGTATATCTGCATCGGCTCTTCGTAGGGGTCCACACCGGTGATCTGTTTGTACATATCGAACAGGTTACCGTATTTTTCCTTCACTACTTCTTTACCGAGCTCTTTCAGTTTTTCCTGCGAAGGATCTTCGATACCGTGCTTCATGGCTTCGGTACGTCCGTATTTTTCCTTCATGTTGTAGGCAAAGTCGAGGAATACCGCTTCACCGGTGGCATTTACGCCATAACCGGCATCGCAGCGTTCTTTGGCGGCACGCGAAGCTACGTCGCGCGGTACCAGGTTACCGAAGGCCGGGTAACGGCGCTCCAGGTAATAGTCGCGGTCGTCTTCGGCAATATCGGAGGCCTTCTTCTGTCCTTTGCGGATCGCTTCGGCGTCTTCTTTTTTCTTAGGCACCCATATACGTCCGTCGTTACGCAGCGATTCCGACATCAGGGTCAGTTTCGACTGGTGTTCGCCGGAAACCGGGATACAGGTGGGGTGGATCTGTGTAAAGCAGGGGTTACCGAAGAAAGCGCCTTTCTTGTGGGCTTTCCAGGCGGCCGATACGTTAGAACCCATGGCATTGGTAGAGAGGAAGAATACGTTCCCGTAACCTCCCGAGGCCAGCAGTACGGCATGCCCGAAGTGGCGCTCCAGTTTACCGCTTACCAGGTCACGGGCAATGATACCGCGGGCCTGGCCGTCGATCACTACCACGTCCATCATTTCGTGACGGCTGTACATTTTAACGCTTCCCGCGCCTACCTGGCGCTGCAGGGCGCTGTAGGCCCCGAGCAGCAGCTGCTGACCGGTCTGACCGGCGGCGTAGAAAGTACGCTGTACCTGTGTACCGCCGAAAGAGCGGTTACTGAGCAGTCCGCCGTATTCGCGGGCAAAAGGCACACCCTGGGCCACGCACTGGTCAATGATATTGCCCGACACTTCGGCCAGGCGGTGTACATTGCCTTCGCGGGCACGGTAGTCGCCCCCTTTGATGGTATCGTAAAACAGACGGTACACGCTGTCACCGTCGTTCTGGTAGTTCTTGGCGGCATTGATCCCTCCCTGTGCGGCAATGGAGTGCGCGCGGCGGGGTGAATCCTGGAAGCAGAATACTTTGACCTTGTATCCGAGTTCGGCCAGGGATGCGGCAGCCGAAGCGCCGGCCAGGCCCGAACCAACGATGATGATCTCCAGGTTACGTTTGTTCGCCGGGTTTACCAGCGGAACCGTACTGCGGTATTTAGACCATTTTTCGGCCAGCGGGCCATCAGGTATTTTCGATTGTAAGTTCATATCCTCTTCCGTTTAATTGTGAAAAAAGAAAAAGTATAATGGCATTATGGCAAAAGCGATGGGGATCGCGATCCCGAAAACGCCGATACCGATAAAGCGGATGATCCCGTTGTATTTGGGGTGATTGAGACCCATCGACTGGAAAGCGCTCTTGAAGCCGTGGATCAGGTGAAAGGCCAGTACGCCCATGGCCAGTACATACAGCGCCACCAGCCACCATTCGCGGAACGATTCGGCCACTTCCACGTACAGGTCTTTTACCACCACTACGCGGGTCTGGTTATCGGCCGTGGTATACTCGGCCATCTTGCCTTCGATATGGCCGGTATAGGGTTTGCTGCTTACTGCGTCCGGGTTCGTTACCAGTATGTGGTACTCGGTATAGGGTACTTTGCCGAATTTGTATTCGAACCAGAAATCGGCCATATGGCCTACGATGAAAAGCAGCAGCAGGGTGCCCAGGATGGCCATGCTGCGGCTATACCAGGGAGCGTTGCCGCTATGTTTGGCATATCCCACCGGGCGGGCCATCTTGTTCTGGTAAGCCAGCCAGAGGCCGAGAAAAGCATGGAACAGGATAGAAAGGTACAGCCCCCAGGAAACGGTCTTGATGAGGGGATTGGTGGTCATGAACACCGCATAGGTATTAAATGCCAGTCCGCCGTCGTGTTTTAAAAGCTGCAGGTTCCCGGTAAGGTGTATCACCAGGAACGAACACAAAAACAAGCCGGTAAGCGCCATGAGGAGCTTTTTACCGATACTTGAACTAAAAAAAGCAGAAAACTTCGCCATAACTATCTGAATTTTTCGAGAAACCTAAGATAATAGTCCTGCAAAAGTATATATAATGAAGTCAATTACAAACCCGTTTTTTCCTTCCTCCTTATTTAGAAACAGTCTATACAAAGCAGCAAATTAGCTTATTTTCAGCTCATTTTAAAACAACTTCGCCCATTCTTTGTCCGAAATGCTGCTAAATAGCTATATTTTGCCGTGATACAGGCGCTTTTATGGCTCTGTATCCCGGATAGATCCGCCGTTGGTAGTGAGGATGGTCCCCGCTCCTTTTTTCTTCTTCATAACAACCCCTTTCCAGCGCCCCGTAGAACCTTTGAACTGCTGTCCGCTGCCCGTGATGCTGCCCCCGTCCACCTGCAGTATGGCGCCCTTGTGCAGGGTAATGACCGTACCTTCCTGCATGATCAGTTTTCCCTTTACGATAAACGTTACACCGGGCCGCACTACTATATCGCGGAACGAACGGTAATCGAAATCCCAGGTCTCGCTCTGTTTCAGCACCAGGCGGTAGGGACCGTAGCCCGTAAAATAACGCCCGAAGGTCTTGGTACAGATACTGCGGTGAATACGGCCCATCTGTTTGGGCGAAAGGTAGCAGGCCTCGCGCGTGCCGCCCATCAGGTTATTGGTGCAGGTATTGTCCGGCGCGAATATATCGCAGCTGAAATTCGTATAGTGATAACAGTAATCGTTGCCACCCGTGGGTTTACAGCCCGTCTGGGTCGAGGGCACAAATACATCGTCGAGGAAATCGGGGTGCGACGCTTTCAGGTACTCGCTGTTGTAGGGATGCTGCAGGTCGAAATTATGCCCGATCTCGTGGCCCAGGTGCTGCGCCCAGGCATAGTCGCCCACTTCGTCGGCCTCGTTGTTCAGGGTCACGATCCAGTGGTCGAACATCTGGTAGCTGGTGCCGCTGGCCTGTCCGTACGCCTTTCCGTTGATGGAGCTGCCGCCCGTAACGTGGATATTAAAGGCCCGAAGCCGCTCGGGATGATGCTGCCGCAGGTATTCGTTCAGCGCATCGCCTTCGTGGGTGTACTTGCCCCACATTTCGGTATTCTGGTAAAAGTACATGCCGTCCACTACCACGCGCACGCGGCTGTCGCGGATCCAGGGCACGCCCGGCAGCGAATCGCTGGGCACACAGATATGTTTAAAGATGTTGTCGAGCCAGAGGGCGATGCGTTCCAGGCGGGCTATGTGTTCGGGCGTATTCTGCCAGTTTTCGGAACCGTCGTCCTTCTGCCAGAAATTAAGATTGATGTGCAGGGTACATACGGGGCTGCGTTCATCGGGAATATAGGTCTCCTGCCGCGAATAGGTGTTCTTCCAGAGTTCGGAACGGCGCAACTGGGCATGCAGCGGAGCCAGGGAAAACAGAAAAGCGAAAAACAGGAATACGGGTGTTACGTTTTTCATTACACTCAAAGTTACGAATAATTCCCCCGCCTTCAGTCCAGTTTCCAGCGTTTTCTGCGGTCCATGAGTCCCCCGGCATTTTTAAGCGGGATAAATTTTTCGATGGTACCGTAATATTGCAGGCCTTTGCGGCGGTTGAGCCAGAAATCGTACATACGCGGGAAACCGTCGCCGGCCAGGTCCTTTTCAAAAGCCCGCCAGTACAGGTTTTCCACCATATCGAAATAAACGCCGGCCGTATCGGCCAGGATAAAATCACAGAGAATATCGTCCACCGCGTCGGAAACGCCCAGTCCCATATTATCGTCGGAAGGCAGAATGGAATCGTTGGCGGCAGCGATGGACAGTATGCGGAAAGCGGCTTCGCGCAGCAGGGCATCCCGGCGTTCCGACAGGTATTTTATGCTGGAATCGCCCTCCGACACATCGCGGCCGGGCATACGCTGTACCATATTGTAACGTTCGTGGTAACCGAGTATCAGCATGCGCCATTCGAGGATATCGCCGTTATGGGTATACCATTTTACGATCTCTTTCTTCCACATGCCGCGGTACCAGTCGCGCAGGCGGCCCTTGAACACCAGTGAGAAATAAGGTTCATGAATGTAATCGGGAAAAAGTACAAAATGGTGCTTTGCTACCAGCTCCGACAGCAGTTCTTTAAAATACAGGGTGTCGCCCTGTTCAAAGGCGGTCTGCAGCATCACTTCCTTGTAATGTACGGGTACGCGGCCTTTTTTGTTCAGAGCGGTAAACTCCTTCTTCAGTGCGGGATAGGACGGGTTCCGATAGAAGAGCGCCCGCGTTTCGGAGTAGGATACCTGGGCCGAAACGGCCGAAACGCTCAGGTACAGGACAAGCAGCAGGAAACTTTTCATGGGCAAAGGTTTCAATAAAGTTACGGATATCTGTGATATGCCTGTGGAATTTGCTTTTCCTTAACAAAACGTACTACGTCTATAATTAGGGCCGCGGGTTCTTAAATTGGGTTTAACTCGCTATCTTGCGGGCTAAATTTCCGGATTATGAATGTTCGTTATAGTCAGATCGACCGCAGTCTTTTTATCGATAACCGTAAACGGCTGGCCGCAAGGCTTCCTAAGAACGCCGTAGCTATTGTGCACTCCGCCGACGAATTCCCGAAGAACGGCGACGGTAACCATACGTTTTACCAGAGCTCGGACCTGTTCTGGCTTTCGGGCATCGACCAGGAAAAAAGCATCGTGGTCATTGCCCCGGACGCTACCCGTGAAGCACACCGCGAGATCCTTTTCGTACGTGAAACGAATGAAGAGATCGCCATCTGGGAAGGTCATAAATATACGAAAGACGAAGCCCGCGCCACCAGCGGTATCGAAACCGTTTACTGGACGCATGAGTTCGAGCGTGTGATGCACGAACTGATCCTGCGCAGCGAGCACATCTGCCTGTCGCTCAACGAAAATATCCGTGCCGACGTGGAAACGGAATACCGTGACCTGCGCGAACTGCGTAAGCTGCAGCTGCGTTATCCCCTGCATACCTACCATCGCCTGGGCCCCATTTTCGACGATCTGCGTTCGGTGAAACACAGCGTGGAGATCGAACTGATGCAGCAGGCCTGCAATATTACCGATGCCGCGTTCCGCCGCGTACTGAAGTTTGTTAAGCCCGGCGTATGGGAACACGAGATCGAGGCCGAGATCATACATGAATTTATCCGCAGCCGCTCTGCCGGACATGCCTATAACCCGATCATCGCTTCAGGCGCCAATTCCTGCGTACTGCACTACAATGCCAATAACCAGCAGTGCAAGGACGGCGATATCATCCTGTTCGACTTTGGCGCCGAGTATGCACATTATGTGAGCGATATGAGCCGCTGTGTGCCCGTGAACGGTAAATTTACGCCCCGCCAGCGTGCCGTGTACGACGCCGTGCTCGACGTAATGAAATTTGCCCAGAGCATGCTTAAACCCGGTACCGTATATGCCGAGTATGAAAAAGAGATCGGCCGCTACATGCAGGGCAAACTGGTAGACCTGAACCTGCTTACGCAGCACGATATCGATAAACAGGACCCGAAATGGCCTGCCTATAAACGTTATTTTATGCACGGCACCTCGCATTTCCTGGGCCTCGACGTGCACGATGTGGGCAACCGCGATCATGCCATGCAGGCCGGACAGGTGTTCTCCTGCGAACCGGGCATCTATATCCGCGAAGAGAACCTGGGTATCCGTCTCGAGAACGATATCCTGCTTACCCGCAACGGCAATATCGACCTTATGGAGAATATTCCGCTGGAGGCCGAAGAGATCGAAACGCTCATGAACAGTTAAGTGTTACGCTTTACAATACAAAAGCCCTTCCGCTCAGAAACCGGAAGGGCTTTTCTTTTTCATTACAGCAAAGCAAAAGCAGAATTACATTTCTGCATACCCTGTTGTACACGTATGTTCTCTAAAAGTTCAGTATTCCTGTTATTTTTTTTCAGCGGGCGCTTACCAGCCTAATTGTGCGCACATATCCACCGCAAATGTTTCGGTAGTTCCGTTCATATAGTATACAATTACGTTCAGGTTGCGCAGGCAGCCCCAGCCGGTATAACCGCCTTCAAAATTATGGGCGCGGTCGTACACCGTCACATAGCGCTGTGCAAAACTGCTGTGGTTGCGGTCATATACCACTTTCTCCACGTTGTTGCGTATGCTTTCGATGCCGCGCAGCTGTATACGGAAATTATACTGTCCGGCCTGGGTCGTGGGTTCGGCAGTTACTACCGGAGTAATTTCCACCTGTTCGGGTTCGGCATCCTCCACGGCAGTGAGTTCGCAGCCGTTGAATTCGAAAACGGTACTGGCCCCGCTTTTCAGGTATACAATGGCCTGCATTTTGCTGAGACAGCCCCAGCCTTCGTATGAATTGGTGAAATTAGGCCCGGTAACCGATGTGGAATACTTGTTGCGGAAGCTCGGATGGTCGTATACATACACGATCCTGCTCACCTGCGAACGGATACGCTCGTCGATCACAAAGCCGTACGTATAATAATAGCGGTTATCGCGGATCTGCTCACTGTAGCCGTACACGCCAAAGTATTCGGCCGGAATATCGCCGGTATGTACCACAGGGTCTGTATCCGGTTTTTCTTCAGGCAATACGTAGTTCTTCTCTACCACATAAGCCTCGTTGATCATGGTGAGGAACGAATCGTAGTTCACCCAGGCATAGCCATTGGCACCCCAGCTCTGTCCCCAGGAATTCAGCAGTTTGAAAGCTTTTTTGGTATTGTCGTATCCTACCAGTACCATGGCATGGCTGCCGGTTTTTACGCCGTTGGCCGGCCAGTAAAAAATATCGTTCTCGGTCTTATTGTAAAAAGAGGAAAAGGTGCTGTTCACATAGGCCCCGATCACAATGGGCTGGCCCTGGCTCAGGTAGGTCCTGAGGTCGTTCAGGTTGCGGGCATCTTCTACGCGGTACCAGTTGCCGATACGGTATTTCTGAGCCGTGGCGCGCAGGGAGGCGTCAGGGGCCACACAACTGTTCTGGTCGTACGGGAACTGGGAAAGCGGTACATTGCCTGTATTCTTCAGGAAATTCAGGGCATCACTGATGTAGGTACCATTGCGGCAGCTGCCCTTGTTAATGTTCTGATAGATGTACGAAGGGCTGAAGTGACAGTTGGTATTGCTGAGGTCCCACTTGTTCACACGGCCCAGGTAGAACGAGGTAAAGGCATAGCCCGTAGCCCAGGCCGTGCAGGAGGGCTGACTGCCCTGGTTACCCGGGGGCGGAAAATAGGAACTGGCCAGCACATAACGGCTGGGCAGCGATCTTTCTACCGGCCCGGAACTGTACTGGATGGGCGGCGACTGAAGTTTTTCATACTGGTCTTTGGGCATCATTTCGAGGCCCTGGGCAAAAGCCCGCATACTGCAGAAGCAGGCGGCAATAAAAAACAGGTGTTTCATCTGGTTATGGAAAATTGGGTGTAAACTTAATTTCCTGTAAAGAGGTTCAGGGATCCGGGAAACAGGTTCATGCATAGCGGTGACGGTGGTTTTTGTTGTAAGTATACTGATTAATGTGCGAAGATCCGTGTGTAAAACAGAAATTCACCTGTATATGCATACCGTTTCCCACTGAAAAAGTTCAGGGGCCGGGCGGGTTTTAAGAAAAAATTCACCATTAAATAAGTCCGCGGTGCCACATCGACAGCAGGTCCATGCTCAGCGCCACGCACATATGCAGGAAGGCGCCGCCCCAGATGCTGTTGGTCTTATAGCTGAGATGCCCCAGGATATAACCGGCAAAAATGGAGCCGATGCATTCGGGCAGGGGTTTCGAAAAATGGATCATGCAATAGGGGATCATGGCAAAATACACGGCATTGATGCCGATCTCCCGTTTGGTGGAATGGATCAGGAAGCCCCGGAAAAAGAACTCCACACCCACGAACTGCAGCAGGTAAAAAAGTTCCCAGATGAACCAGTGCGGCCATACGCTGCCGCCGTCCCCGAAACGGTAAAAGGGATAGTTCTGCTGAAATTCGGGTGAATAGGAGATAAAGAACACCGGCACCAGTATACCGGCCAGGAACAGGCCGTAGAGCGGCAGACTGTCTTTCGATACCGGTCCCAGCCCCATATCGCGCACACGGGCGCTTTTGCTCAGTTTCAGGTATATGGCCGGGAACAGGATATAGCCCGTAATGCTTACCAGGGCCCAGATGATGAGTCCGCCCAGTTCGGAGGCCATATGGGTGGCCAGCGCCGGGAAACCGTTCCCGTAGAGCCAGATGGCCGTTTTTGCCACGGGAAACAGCTGCTGGTAAAAATGAATGAACACCAGGGCCAGCGAACCCGTAAAAGCCACCCCGAAAAGCGGGTGCCTGCGGTAAGCGAACAGGGGCCGTATATACTCTGCCACGATCTTTTGCATGGGGCTAAAAATAAAAAAGGCAGCCGTAACAGCTGCCTTTTCCCGAAAAGAATTCCGGTATTTTTTATTTGATCACAACCGGGGTTGTAAATGCAGAGTTGGCACCGGATACACGGATGTGGTAAACACCGGCGGCAACGCCTGACATATCTTCGGCAACCATGTTGTTACCGGCGGTCAGGTTCACGTTCTTGCTGCGGATGGTCTTACCGGCCATGTCCACGATGTTCATGGTATATTCACCGGCATTCTGAACGTACACCAGCATGTTGAAGTTGCCGGTGGTCGGGTTCGGGAATACGCGCAGGGCTTCTTTGGCAGCTTCTTCCTCGTTGCTGTTCGACAGGATGATATCACCGGATTTACGCGGGATGATCTGGTATCCGTTCGTGAACGGCGGCGTGGTGGTAGTAGCGAACTGGCTACCGATACCGATCACGTCGAAGGTAACGTTCGGGGCGGCCAGGCTGAAGGCGGTCGTGTTCAGCTCGATACGTACCTGGTAGGTACCGTTACCGTTCTGCACGTCTGCGTTAAAGCTGGCGCCGCCGCCGGTGTTCCAGTCACCGATGTTCAGCAGGTGTACGCCGTTGATACGGATCAGTTCACCTTCGGTAGCTTCGCCCAGGGCGCCTGTAATGATGGTGGGAGCAGGTACGGAAGACGTACCGGCATTTACGATGGTATCCAGGAAGGACATCTGGGCCAGACCGCGGAACTGGCTTACAGTACCGGTAACTACGATAGAGTCACCTTCCTGTACGCTGTAACCGAACGTTTCGCTCGGGTTAAAGATGCCGATACCGGCCGTTTTATCGTTGATGAAGAACTGGATACCGCTGGTGCGCAGGTTAACACCGTAAACGGTACCGGCCACACGTACGATCTTGTTCAGGGAGTCGGGCTGACCCTGTCCGTTGACACCGCGTACGGTAGCGATCGGGTACAGCGGAATGGTCGGAACGGGAGCGTCGTCATCCGTTACGGTCAGTGTGAAAAGGCTGTCGGTAGCCAGCATCAGCGGAGCTGAAGGGTTACGCAGGGCAAATACGAAGGTTTTGGTCCCGTCAACGGCACCGTTGTCGGTAATGGTAACCGGCACGGTCTGTGTAGATACGCCCGGGGCAAAAGTTACGGTTTGTGTGGTATAGTTGCCGATGTTGGCAGCGTTACCTGATTTCAGGACCACATCTGCGGTGAACGTGCTGCTGTTGGCATTGGTAGGGGCAACATTCACAGAAAGGCTTGTAGAACCTGAGTTCTCGGCTACAGTGGCCAGTGTAGGCAGGAAGCGGGCGAACGTATCGATGGGACCGCCACCGCCTGGGGTAAAGCTGAACAAGGAATCATCGATCC
>JACVCJ010000005.1 GCA_016742095.1 Bacteroidia bacterium | reverse complement strand
AAATATGGCCCTCTGGCTCGTATTCCTCATCAGCGGTTATGGTATGCTGCGCTATACTACGTTCCGCACTTATTTCCGGGGCTACCTGCTGCCTTCCCTGCTCATTTTCATCTACTTTATACTGGTGATGCAGGTGTTCATGCCGGCTTTTTCAGACGGACACTACAACGGACAAACCGGTCGTTACGCACACCTGGGCGCGACACCGCTCATCATCCTTCAGCATTGGCTCCATGAACCGCTTTTCTTTCTTTCGCTCTGGACAGATATGAACGAAAACGGCAGGCTCTTTTACGGTTACCGTAACGAAACCTGGCTCATGCTGCTGCTTTCCGGCGGAATTTTCATCCTCCGCAGGCCCGCTTTTTCCTGGATGCTACTGCCCATACTGGCCCAGAAGTTCTTTTCCGGAGACCCGGCCATGACCGGCATCACGCACCATTATTCCATCGAGTTTGTGCCCGTACTTTCCATCGCGCTTTTATGGGCCGCGGCCAGACAGCCGCAGCGGGCATTTTCGTATATTGTTCCTTCGCTTGTGCTTACCCTGGGTGCTACCGTGTGGAGCATGGACCACAAGCTACTGCCGGGTTACAACAATACCAACCTGCATTTCTATTCCGCCCGGCATTACCGCAGCGTGCATCCGAACCCGGCCTTTATCCTGCAGAAACTAAAGGAAATTCCCGATACCGCAGCGGTCTCCGCCTCCAGCGAACTGACGCCGCACCTGGCCCTGCGCCGCAGGATCTATCATTTTCCCGTTGTGCGCGACGCTTCTTATATCGTACTCATCAGCGGCAATACCAATTATTACCCGCTGGGCCGGGACGAATTTTTCCGCCGCGTGCAGGAATACCGGCAGCAGGGCTTCCATACGCTGTGCGATGAAAAAGACCTGCTCATCCTGGCCCGCCCCTGAAAGTATGCCCGGGTTCGGAAAGGAAATCGTATATTCGTTCCAATACACAACGTTGCATGATCCTGATCCTGTATACCACTCGTTACCGCCAGGGAAGCCCCATGTTCAAAAGGGCGGCCGAAACCCTTGCGGGCGAAAAGGCCGCCGTTTACAAAGGGCCGGTGCTTTGCCGCGGGATCGTGCATAAGAAAGAGGTAAGCGATCTGTTCCGGCAGCTGGCTGAAGAAGGCAAATACATCCACGAATACCATTTTGTGGGGCATTCCGGCATGTACGGGCCTATGTACGGTACCGTAGAATACCCGGAACAGTTCAGTCCGCACGAATGGCAGCAGATGCATATCCCTTTTGCCGCCGATGCCCGGGCCTATTTTCACTGTTGCCGCTCGGCCCGCTGGTTTGCCGCGTTCTTTGCCCGTACGTTCTCGGTGGAGACCTTCGGTTATTACTGGTATACGGGCTTCAGCCGCCGTACGGATTATTTCGGCCGGGTACGTTCAGAAAGCGACCCGGTGTATGCCATCGGCTGCAAGGGCCGCAAGTCGCACGGGATCATCGGCTCCCTGAAAAAATACACGCGCAGTGAACCCCTGGAAAAAATGCGCTCTTTTTCTCCTTCGGAATTCACGGAAGACCGCTCTTACGATAAGGTCGCGGCCCTGTACGATGCCGTTTTCCAGGACATAAAAGTGCGCCGCGACGAATGGAACTGGCTTTGCCGCCACCTGCCCGACCTGCAGGACAAAACCGTACTCGATATCGGCTGCGGCAACGGAGCCCTGCTCAAAGAGCTGGCGCCAACGGTACAGCAGGGCATCGGCGTGGATGTTTCGGCCGGTATACTGGAAAAGGCCGCACAGATGCACGCACAGAACACGAACATCTGCTTTCACAGGCTGCAGGGACCCGTTCTGCCACTGGCCGACCAGAGCGTGGACATTGCCGTTTCGCTGCTCTCGTTCCGCTACCTGGACTGGGACCCGCTGATGGCCGAACTGAAACGCGTACTGAAACCCGGCGGACGTATACTCATCGTGGACATGATCACCGTACCCGTGAAAAAACGGGAGATACCAGTTTTCCTCCGGCATAAATTACAGATGTATATACAAAAATACAGGGCGCGGAACTTTCAGCGCAGCCTGTCCGAACTGGTGAACCACCCCGACTGGAAACACATGATAAAATACAATCCCATACGTGCCGAACATGAAATGAAATGGTACCTCGAAAGCCGTTTTCCCGGGCGGCGCACCGAAAAGATAAATATAGGATGGAATGCCAGCATACTGGCTTTTGACTCGGGCCCCATCGAACATATGAACACCATTCATCTTACCTATCCCTGATGGCTATCGGCATCTGTGACTGGGGTATAGGCGGCGCGGGCATCTGCAGCATGCTGCGCAGCGAAAGCGATACGGATATCGTATACCTTTCGGATACGGGGTATACGCCTTATGGCCGGGTACCCGAGGCCGAACTGCGCGCACGCCTGCAACGGGTGTTCGATCATTTCGAAAGCCTGGGCATACAACAGGTGATCGTGGCCTGCAATGCCGCCAGCACCGTTATTCCGCAGCATCCTCACATCAGCGGCGTAATTGAACATGGGATACGGCTGGTACAGAAAGTACAGCCGGCTGAAATTGCCGTGGTAGGCGGCATACGCACCATTGAATCGGGTATCTACAAAAACCGCCTGGAAGCGGCCGACATCCGCGTGCAGCAGCGGGTGGGCCAGCCTCTTTCGGCCCGCATCGAAGCCGGCGACCTGGATTCCGACGGGCTCCATGCCGATATCGCCGACATTTTTGAGCCTATAAAAAACGTAAAACACATATTGCTCGCCTGCACCCATTACCCGCTTATCTCCGATCATATACTGCAATACACCGGCCCTCTGCAACTGCTGGACCCCGCCCGCGAAATGTGCGACCATATCCTGCAAAACCGGCAACTGAGCGCCGGCAGGCGGCAGCTGCGCTGGCAGACCACCGGTGATACCGAACAGATGCGATACAGCCTGCAAAAGGCCTACCGGATCACGGACGCTTCCATCGAAAAAACAGAATTATGAAAAATGCATTTACCGAACATCCGCGCGAAGTAGGACTTTCGTATATAGGCCATTTCCTGTTCGCCTGCTCCGTAGTATACAAACTGGGCATTGCCGTGTTCTGCTGCTCGGTACATGCCGTGTTCCCCTTCCTTTTTACACATACCACCAGCCGCATTGTAAAACAGTTGCACGATAAGATCGAACACCGCACACAGCCCGGAGAAAATAAAGAACCTGGCTGATCTTATCCTCCGGGAACAGATCCTATTGGGCGAACTACGCTATAAGAAGATTGAAAATACAAGCCAAAGCAATGTAAATCACATGCTTCTGCATAGCCTGCGAAGAATACTTCGTAGGGAACAGGATTGCAATAGGCAGGAACGATATTGCAAAATATAAACTCAATATTGCAATATGAAATAGTTTATTGCAAAATATTATGTTTATTTGCAATATGAAATAGTTTATTGCAAAAATGCATCCGCTCTAATACTAATTTGATCATGATACATTTCGAACCGGGACAATATATCAACCAGGGTTATTATAAGAGTTTCCAGCCTAACTTCATTAACAGGGCCTGGCTGATAGATGATATGGAGATAATGGCTCTGTTATCACAGGCAGACAGGCAGCTGGGACGCTTAGATATGTACAGTGAGCATATTCCGGATATCGATCTGTTCATCAGTATGCACGTTTTGAAGGAGGCGACCCAAAGCAGCAGAATAGAAGGTACCCAAACAAATATGGAAGAAGCCCTTTTAGATAAGGATGATGTAAGTCATGAGCGGAGAAATGATTGGGAAGAGGTACAAAATTACATTATCGCTATGAATAAGGCTCTTGATATGTTGAAGGATATTCCTTTTTCAAGCCGGCTCATAAAAGAAACACATAAAATTCTGTTACAGGGCGTGCGGGGTGAACACAAACTACCCGGCGAATTCAGAACAAGTCAGAACTGGATAGGAGGCGCATCCATTAACGATGCTGTTTTCATTCCTCCCGTTCAGAATACGGTTCCAGAATTCATGGGAGATCTGGAAAAATTCACACATAATACGGCGTTTTTCTTACCTGATCTGATAAAGATCGGAATTATACATTATCAGTTTGAGACCATACATCCGTTCCTCGATGGCAACGGAAGAGTCGGAAGACTGCTCATAACACTATATTTAGTAGACAAAGAGATCTTAAAGAAACCGATACTGTACCTGTCTGATTTTTTTGAACAACATAAGTCCCTTTATTATGATAATCTGATGCGCGTCAGAACGCACGGCGATCTGAAACAATGGCTGAAATTTTTCCTGGTCGGTGTTATGGAAACCGCAAAGAACGGAGTTACTACATTTGATGAAATATTAAAACTGAAAGCACAGTCGGAACAGGCCATACAATCCCTGGGGTCAAGGTGTAACAATGCATTAAAAGTATTGAACTATCTTTTTAAACGGCCCATTATAAATGTAGGTACAATAACAGAAATAACACAGGCTTCTCAACGGACGGCCTATAATATTGTTGCTGATCTGGAAAGATTGGGAATATTAGAAGAGGTTTCAGGAGGAAAAAGAGATCGGATATATGCTTTTAAGAAGTACATACATCTCTTTAGCTGAACATAGCCGCCTTTCTTTATTTCTTAGTGTTATAAGCATAAAAAAAGCACCAATCCAATGCGATTGATGCTTTTCCTGTGGCCCCGCCTGGAATCGAACCAGGATCGGATGTTTAGGAAACATCTATTCTATCCGTTGAACTACGGGGCCATCCGGACGCAAAAATAAAATTTTTCACGATAGTGTATCTTTTATTATACGCACACTAAAAAGAAAGGATTCATGTAAAGTCCCTGCTCAGGACAGTGTGTCCCCGATCCGCAGCCAGTAGGAACCGCCATGTTTCTCTATCACAGGCATTCCGGGCTGATTCCAGATGGGTTCGGTAATGGCGCTCAGTGCGGCGTCTTCACTTACAAAGAAATTGGGCATCAGTGTCTGGTAACGCTGCGGATTGGCCATGATATTGGCGGCCAGCAGGTATTGCTCGTTGTAGAAACGATCGCACATGAACTGCGGGTAATCGTAAGGCAGGTACATATCGTGCACCTGTACGATCACGCCCGGCTTCAGGCGGGGCAACACTTCCATGAAGAAAACGGTCACGTCTGAATTGGGGAAACTGCGATGTGAATTATCGATAAAAAGGATGTCGCCGGCTTCCAGGTTCTGGATGAGCCAGTCGGCCATGCCTGTATTTTCGAAGGGCTGCCGCATCACTTCATCGGCCAGGTGGTCGATCTGCGCACGCGGGTACGGATCGATGGACCAGATACGGGTAGCCAGTTGCTGATCGTTCACCGCTTTACGGGCCACTTTGGTGGAATTACCCGAACCAACTTCCACGTAGCGGGCCGGTTTGTATTCTGCAATGATGCCGTACAGGGCCACAATGTCGAGCCCGGGCAGGAATGCATTGTTCCAGGCGGGCTGGTTCTCGTCCGTTTCGGCTTTGGCATCACGGATACCCACAAATACCGGGGCATAACGGGTAAATTTTTCCAGCAGTTGTGCATATTCCGCGCGGCGGGCGTCTATTATGCCATACAGCGGTTCCAGCGGCGCTTTGCCGTGCCCGTGGCGGGGTTGTACCTGCACCCGGTAATCGAGGTGTACGGTCTGGAAACGCGGTGAAACAAAACGGTATATGTTCTTCAGGAGATCTTTCATGGCAACTGTGTGGCACAAATATACTATCCGCGGCCGAACGGCCAAGCGCTATTTAAGGCGCGGCAGTACATAGGACGGAATTTCCTTTTCCCGTTTGGCCCTGATCATTTTATCCCGGTAGGTATTGTAGTTCTCTACGTATTTGGGCTTATCGCGCTTTGTATAGTACGCGTCGCCGCGCAGGCGGTAGAATTCCGGCTCTTCCGAAGAAAGCAGCATGTATTTGCCGTGTTCTTTCAGAAAGGCGTCGGCCTCGCGGTTCTTCAGCATCCATTCGAGGTACAGCAGCAGGTCGGCCACACATTCTTCGGGGCTGAGTCCGTGGAACTTCTTACCGAATTTGGCGCGGAACGCTTCCGTATTCTTAATGGGTTCGAACAGGCGGCTGTCGGCAAAGGCCATTACGGGACGTACAATTTCCAGGGCGTTCTTAAAGCGGTTCTGGGCGGCCAGGGGTCTGGCCTTTTCAAAAGCGGCCAGGAAAAGTTCCACCGATTTCTTTTCGGGGTCCATATACGATCCTGCGAAGGTCACTTTTTCGTATACGGCTGCCGCCTTCACGGGATCGCCGGCCTTCAGCAGGCTGTCGGCCTGTTTCACCAGGGGCGGATTGGGATCGCTGCGCTGTTCCTTTTCGAAACTGAGGCGATAATTCTCCCAGCTGAACACGCCGCATACCTCTTCGGCCTTGCCCGGCACGGAACTGCAGATCAGCACTTTTTTATTTTCGTATAGGCATCGTGTAAAGTTCTTCTGTGAAAAAGCGAATTGCCCGGCCGGCAGTTTCTGCAGCAGGATAATGTCGGCAGGCGAGGTTTGTCCGTACCACACCCAGCTGCCGTCGCCCGTATGATAGGCAAAGGTATAGCCCTGGTATTTGTTGGAAGGAATGGCTTCGGTCCCAGCGGCTACATCGTACAGCACATAATCGGCAGGCATCTTGACACGCGGAAGGGGGTTCTGGGCATACAGGCTGCAGAGGCTGAGAAAGGCGCAAAGGCCGGAGATCCGTTTTTTCATGCTCTAAAGATAAAAAAGCTGTGTAAATATAATTGCGCCGCTCCGCCTTATTTTTGTACTCTTGTACAGCTATGGCCTTCCGGCTCGATGAACATATCGTACAGTTCCCGCATCCTTCGCTGGCCGATGAGGACGGACTGCTGGCCGCGGGTGGCCTGCTGGACCCGGAGTGGCTGCAACTGGCCTATGCCTGGGGCATTTTTCCCTGGGATACCTACAATTTCGACGGCGAAGAACTGCCGCTCTGGTTTGCCCCGGCCGAACGCTTTGTGATCTTTCCGCAGAAAATTCACCTGAGCCATACCCTGAAACGCCTCTGGAAAAACCCGCCCTATACCTTTCGCGTAAACAGCTGCTTCCGCAGGGTAATGGAACATTGTGCCGCCATTCCGCGGCCCGGACAGGAAAGTACCTGGATAAAACCACCGTTCATTGATGCCTATACGCAGTTACATGAAATGGGACTGGCCCACAGCATCGAGGTCTTCGACGGTGAAGAACTGGTGGGCGGACTGTACGGCGTGCGATCGGGTACGGTGTTCTGCGGCGAAAGTATGTTCTCGCTGCGCCCCGACACGTCCAAGCTGGCCCTGGTGTACCTGTGCAGGAATATGCCATTTACACTGGTCGACTGCCAGTTCCATACCCCGCACCTGGAACGCATGGGCGGCGAACGCATGCCTTTATCAGAATACCTTGTACATTTGCAGCATGAACATTGAGGTTTTTACATTCAATCCCTTTTCAGAGAACACCTATCTTATATATGACGATAAGGGTACCGGTGTGGTGCTGGACCCCGGCTGCATGGATAAAGCCGAGTACGATGAACTGGAAGACGCCGTGCGCGCCCGCAACATACGTATACAGGAAATTATCCTTACGCATGCCCATATTGACCATATTTTCGGCTGTGCCCGCCTCTGCCAGACCTACGGCGTGGGCCTGGCCATGCACCCCGACGACGAATTCCTGTTCGCACGGGCCGAAGAAATGAGCCGCGTGTTCGGCCTGCCCCTGGTGCCGCCGCCCGCCCCCTCACGGCATTTTTCCCACGGCGAAATATATACGATCGGCGACATCGGCCTGCATATACGCCACACGCCCGGGCACTCTCCCGGCAGCGTAAGTTTTGTGAACGAAGAAGCCGGCATCATCATCGGCGGCGACGTACTTTTCCGCAACAGCATAGGCCGTACCGACCTGCCCGGCGGCAACACGGACGTACTGCTGAAAAGCATCCGGGAGCAGTTCTTTATTTATCCCGACCATTTTCGTATACTAAGCGGACACGGTCCCGAAACCACCATCGGGCACGAAAAAAAGCATAATCCTTTCCTGCAGCAGATGTAAAAAAGGCTTCCACAGCGGATTACAGCACCCGAAACGACATTTTCAGATTTTTTAATTGTACGCCGGCGTACTTTCCGTCTACGAAAAAACGTTTTTTATCTATTCTTTAACGGTTGTATGCTGTGCAACACGTTATTTTAGCCTGAACTTAATCTACCTGTAATAAAAACTACGAATGAAGAACAGGAAAACCAGAATTATACTGGGAGTTGTATTGCTGGCCGGGATCGCCGCGGCACTGTATTTTTCGCTGAGCAAGAAAGAGACCGGCAAAGAACTTACCGCCAGGGCACAAAAAGGTACGTTCGTGGTGGAAGTGAGCGGTTCCGGTGAACTGCGCGCCACCAACGAAACGGAGATCCGCGCCCCGGAAGCGCTCCGCAACAACAATATATACCAGATCAAGATCTCGGACCTGGTGCCCGAAGGAAGCCGCGTAAAATCCGGCGACTACATCGGTAAACTGGACCCGACCGAAATTCAGAATAAACTGAACGAAGAAATGCTGAACCTGCAAAAGCGGGAGGCCGAATTTAAGCAGACCCAGCTGGATACCACGCTGAGCATGCGCGAGGCCCGCGACGAACTGCAGAATTACCAGTTCCAGCTGAAGGAGAAACGCCTCATCATGGAACAGAGCAAATACGAGGCCCCGGCCGTGATACAACAGACCCAGCTGGACCTGGAACGCACGCAGGACGCCTATAACCAGAAAAAGACCAATTACGTGACCAAGCAGGAGCAGGCACGCACCAAAATGGCCATCGTGAACAGCGAACTGCAAAAGGCACAGAACAAGGTACAGGGCCTCATGGCCGTGCTGCAGCAGCTGGTAATTACGGCGCCGGAAGACGGTATGGTGATCTATGCCCGCGAATGGGACGGTAAAAAACGTACCGTGGGCGCCAGCATCAATATCTGGGACCCGCAGGTGGCGGCCCTCCCCGACCTTTCACAGCTGGAAACGGTGACGTATATCAACGAGATCGACATCAGCAAGGTAAAGACCAAACAAAAAGTACGTATAGGCCTCGATGCCGCACCGGACAAGATGCTTACCGGCGAAGTGGTGAGCGTGGCCAATATCGGTGAACAACGCCCCAACAGCGACAGTAAGGTGTTCGAGGTGATCATCAGCGTGAACGAAAAGGACAGCACCCTGCGGCCTTCCATGACCACGTCGTGCAAGATAAACTGTTCTACCTACGAAAACGTGGTGTTTGTACCGCTGGAAAGCGTACGCACCATTGATAAACAGACCTTTGTGGTGGTGAAGGACGGCGCTTCGTACTACCGTCAGCAGGTGCAGACCGGCGCCACCAACGATACCCACATCATTATCCTGAAAGGCCTGAGCGGCGAAGAGACCGTGCTGCTTACCGAGCCCGAAGACATGGACAAACTACCGGTGAAAACCATATAAACCGGGCGTTTCAGGTATGAATATCCAGAGGATCATATCCAATTTTAAAAGCGGGCTGGAGTCCATTTCTTCCAATAAGATACGGGCTTTTCTTACCTCGCTGGGCATTATTTTCGGTACGGCGGCGGTAATTGCCATGCTGGCCATCGGCGCGGGCACCGAACAGGAGATCATTAACCAGATGCGCGAGGCCGGTTCCAACAACATCATCGTTCTTCCCAAACTGCTGGAAAGTAACGAAGAAGACGCGGCGGACAACAGCTCCAAAAAATGGTCGCCCGGGCTCACACCGCAGGATGCGATAAATATACGCAAAATTGTGCCGGGTATCGTTTCCATAAGCCCGGAGACCGAAAAAGAGACCTATGTATCCCTGGACGGGCTGCGTAAAAAGACTAAACTGATCGGTGTGGAAAAGGACTATTTCGACATCGCCTCGCTGGAACTGCAGAAGGGCACCGGTTTTACCGACGATCATTATAAAGAAGGGCTGCCCGTGTGCATCATAGGGAATGATCTGTATACGAAATTATTCCCGAAGACCGAGGCCATCGGAGCCCGCATCAAGGTGCAGAATCAGTGGTTCACGGTGATCGGCGTATTGCAGAACAAGAGCGTATCCGAAAAATCGCAGAGCAACCTGAAGATCCGCAACGACAACGACAACGTATATATCCCGCTGCAGACCTATATCTCGCGCGTGGAAGACAAGCAGCGTCTCACGGCCTCCTCCATACAACAGCAGGCCAATATGCAGACCCAGGAGGGCGACGAAGCCCAGAAACCCGCCTACAATTACCATCCGCTGAGCCGCCTGGTGATAAAGGCCGAAGACGGCCCCAGCACCCTGGCCGCCTCCCAGGTGATACGCACCATGCTGCTGCGCAGGCACAACGGCCTGGAAGATTTTGAGATAAAACTGCCCGAAGTACAGCTGAAACAGGAACAGAAGACCAAGAAACTCTTCAATACCGTACTGGGCATTATTGCCGGTATTTCGCTGCTGGTGGGCGGGATAGGCATTATGAACATTATGCTGGCCTCGGTCATGGAACGTACCCGCGAGATCGGGCTGCGGCAGTCCATTGGCGCCACCCGCAACGACATCCTCACCCAGTTCGTTTCCGAAGCCATGCTCATCGGCATCAGCGGCGGCATCATGGGCGCCGTGCTGGGCATTGCCGTAAGCATCATCATTAATAAAGCGTTCGATATTCTCACCATCGTTTCGCCCTGGGCGGTACTGCTTTCGTTCAGCGTTTCGCTGGGCACCAGCCTGTTGTTTGGCATCTGGCCCGCCAAAAAAGCCTCTGAAAAAGATCCTGTTGAAACACTAAGATATGAATAGATCCGTTCTGTGCATCCTTGCCCTGTGCGGCTGCATTTCGCTGCAGGCCCAGGTAAAAAAGATCTCGCTCGAAGAAGCGGTGGAGACCGCCAAGACCAAAAGCCTGGCCTCCGAAACCGTGCACAGGGACGTGCGGGCTTCCGTTTTCCGTTATCGTTCGGCCAAAGCCTCGCTGTTTCCCACGGTGTCGCTCAACGGCGATATTCCCGGCTTCACCCGTGGTATCAACCCCATTACCCAGCCCGACGGTACGGTGCTTTACGTGCCGCAAAGTCTTTCCCAGTCCTTTGTAGGCGCCACGCTTTCGCAGGAAATTCTGCCAACCGGCGGACGTATCTACCTGGGTACCTCCATGGGCCGGGTACAGCTGTTCAACAGCAGCTCGGGCTCTTTCTGGCAGGCCACGCCTTTTTACGCCGGACTTACGCAGCCCATATTGCAGGTGAACCGCACCCGCTGGAACTGGAAGAACAATTCCCTGGCCTACCGCCGCGATATGCAGCGCGGACTCGAACGTATAGAACAGATCTCTGCCGACGCCAGCAATGCCTTTTTCGACTGGTATATTGCCGAACTGCAGCTGGAGAATGCACGCACCAATGTGCGCATAAACGATACACTGTATCTTATTTCGCAGGGACGTTTTAATGTGGGCAAGATTGCCGAGACCGAACTGCTGCAGGTAGAACTTTCACTGCTGAACGCACAGGCCTCCGAGCAGAGAGCGCTCACCGACAAGGAGATCTCCGAACAGCGCTTCCGCCTGCAGGTGGGCATAGACGCTTCACAGGAAATTGCCCTGGGCGATATCCCCGACATTATGCCCATTTCGGTAGACACGGCTTCGGCGGTGCTGGCCGCATACCGCAACCGCAGCGATGTATTGCAGTGGCAGATCGATATGAACAATGCCCTTATCGATAAGCGGGACGCTTCGTACAAGCGCTTCTTCAGCGCCAACCTGAATTTCCGTTACGGTCTCAACCAGACGGACCCGGTTTTCCGCAATGCCTATACGAACCTGCTGAGCTCACAGACCTTTTCGCTGGGCTTCTCGATACCGCTCTCTTCGGCCGGCGTGGAAAACTACAATTACAAGGCCGCCAATGAAAATTACCATTCCGCGCAGAAGAACGTAGAACTGCAGAAGCGCAACCTGGCCATCGAGGTAAAAAATGCCGCACTCACCATGAAGCAGCTCGAGCTGAACGTGCTGATCTCCAAAAAAGCATACGATATCGGTATAAAACGTTACGAACTGAGCAAGAACCGCTACCTGGTGGGCAAGATCGATATTACCAACCTGACCATTGCCCAGAACGAAAAAGACCAGGCCCTGGTAAGTTATGCCCAGAACCTGCGCAATTACTGGTCGGCCTATTTCCAGCTGCGTCGCCTGACACTCTTTGATTTCCGTACGGGACGCGACATAGAGATACAATAAAAAAACCCGCAGTAGCTCACTTGCGGGTTTGCTTAAAAAAGCAGACGTATTTAAAGAGTATCGCAAAGATAACAGCGTAGCCCTTTTTTAAGAAATGAAGGCGCTTTTTTGCCGTTTTTTTAACATAAGCCCGTGCCGGAAAGACATCTCACGTCTTTTTTTATAAATTTCAAACACAACATAATCAATACGTTGAAAAGAAAAATGAAATAAAAATCCGTTTTTTCTTGCAGCATCTTTCATTTTAACATAATTTAGCATTTATAACATTTGTTAACAAATGAGAAATATGATCCAACTAAATACTGTTCAGCATGAAAAGATGTCTATTCTCCGTAACGATCCTCTTTTTCACCGTCTTCCTACCGCTAAGGCTCCGGGCCCAGGGCTATGTTATAAACAGTATCCAGCCAGGCAATCTTTCCGCGTTTACCAACTGCGGCACGCACCCGCTGGCCGTTAACTTTTATGCTGATTTTGCCCCCGCCGGCGATCCCGCGCAGATGGACCTGGTGCTGAGCGGCACGGGTTTTACACCGTCTGTTTTCCTGGTGCAGATCAACTGGGGCGATGGCACTACCTCTACCGACACGGCCTATATCAACAGCCAGGGTACGGCCGCTCTCTTTTCCCAGAACCAGCCTCCGCAGCATTATTACACGGCGCCGGGGCAATACACGGTGATCCTGCAGCTTACCAACCTGATCACCAACCTCAGCACGCCCTACACCTTTGTGTATACCGTACTCCCGGGCTGCCAGACAGACATATACCTGGTCGTAAATGTAGACTGCAACAACGATGGCATCAGCGACAGCACCCTGTACTCGGGTGTACCCGTTACGCTTACACCTCCGGGACAGCAGTGGCCGGGAATTATGTCTACGCTTACCAACGGCGTTGTCTATTTTGCTCCGAACGTTACCGGCACGCACACCCTGGCCATCGATCCGGGCTGGCTGCAGGCAAACGGGTACTACGTACTTTCTTATATGCCCTCCGATCAGATCTCCATTACCGGCTCACCCAATGCGCCGCAGACCGTACTGGTCACCCTGGGCTGTACCAATGCCTCCAACAGCTGTGTAAGCGCCCTGGTTTTCTGTGACGCCAACCACAACGGTATATTCGACGGGGCCGAACAGATGCTTCCCGGAGCGCCCGTACAGCTGCACTATGCCAGCAATGCATATTCTACCAGTCCCAGTAATGGCAACGGACAGGTAACCTTTACACTGCCGCCGCTGCCGCCCGGCACCCCGCTGCTACTCTGTGTAGACAGTAATTACCTGGCGGCTTCGGGCTATAGCATGTCCAGCAACTGCTTCCCGGTACAGGCTACGCCCTGCCTGGCCGAAAACCCGGTACTGCTGCCGGTGATCTGTGATACCCTGCCGCAGACCTGTGCCTTTGGGTATGTGTACTGCGACCTGAACCAGAACGGCGTTTTCGATGGCGGCGACACTCCGCACAACGGCGCGCCCGTTACGCTGGACCTTGGCAACGGCACCACCGTAACCGTATATACCAATAACGGGCTTTTCAGTTATATGGGGCCCGGCCCGGCGGTGATACAGGCCACACTCGACGCCAACTGGCTCAGTCAGCACGGCTTTATGCTTACCGGTAATGCCACGGTGTCCACCAACTGCAATGCCCAGGTTTTCGGGCAGTTTCCGCTGGACTGCGGCCCGGGCTTCAACTGTGCCGATCTCTGGACCACGGTTACGCCCTGGATCGGCTATTACCAGGGGCAAACGGCCTATATTTCGCTCAACTGGGGGAACAACGGTCCGGCCGTGCCGGGCAATTACACGCTCAGCTTCAGCTTTCCCCCGGGCGTAACGGTAAATACCTCTTCCATCAGCATACCGGGTTATACCATCAGCGGCAACACCATTACCTGGAATCTCAACAGCAATTCCGCTTCGTTCTACAACAGCGATATCATTACCTTTAACGTACCCTCGGGTATGCTCAACGGGGCCAATCATTTCTACACGTCCGCGATCAGTGTGCAGAACGACTGCAATACCGCCAATAACCACGGCAACCTGCTGCAGATCGTAGGCAACAGTTACGATCCCAACGACAAGAACGTAAACAGTCCGCAGACCCTTGATCCCGCCGTGCAGGACGAACTTACCTACGTGATCCGTTTCCAGAATACAGGTACGGCTCCGGCCCAGAACATACACATTATCGATACCCTGAGCCCGAATCTCGATCTCTCTACCTTCCAGCTGCTGGAAAGCAGTCACAGCATACAGATACAGCAACCGGGCAACGGCGTGTACCGTTTCGAGTTCCCGCAGATCTGGCTGCCGGACAGCAATACCAATGAGCCGATGAGTCACGGTCACCTGGTATACAAAGTGAAGGAAAAAGCGTCGAACCCGGTGGGCAGTGAGATCCGGAACACGGCCTATATTTATTTCGACTGGAATCCGCCCATTGTCACCAATACCACCTACAACATAAACCTGAGTTCGGGCCTGGAAACAGCCGGAGAACCGTCCGTACAGCTGTATCCCGTGCCGGTGCACAGCGTGCTGAACATACAAAGCGGCGACGCTTCCATACAACGTATACACATTACGGACATCAGCGGCAAAACGGTGTTGCAGAAGAACACAACAGGACATACGCAAAGCCTCGACCTGGAACATTTACCGCAGGGCATTTACCTGTTGCGTATAGAAACAGAAAAAGGAGAAATTTTCCGGAAGATCATCCGGCAATAGACAGTTACATATACACGTTCGGTTCAATAAACACCCTGTCCTCCGGCAGGGTGTTTTTATTTTACAGGCGCACGATCTTTGTGCTGCTGCCCGTTTCGCTGCGCAGCCAGTATATCCCCGGTTTCAGCAGGGAAAGATCGAGCTGCTGCTTTCCGCCGCTCAGTACAACTTCCTTCAGTACGGCACCGGATGTACCCAGTACCTGTATACGTTCACCTTTTGTGCCGTTTACGTATATAAATCCCGCGGCCGGGTTCGGATATACCTCCATCGTTGCGGCAGAAAGCTGTTCTTCCGCAGAAAGCGGGCCCAGCAGGCTGTATTTGCTGAAAAAGAACCAGATATGTTCCGAAGCGTCAAAATCCTTGCAGGTATTGCCGAAGGCCGGTATGGAAATGGCTCCGGGCCAGGTATGTCCACCATTCTGAATGATATAACGCCAGTTCTCCGTACCGACGGCACAGGATGCATATACCCGTTTAGTGGCCGTACAGCCGTCATTGGGATCGGTGTCGGGCAGGGTTGTGGTGTTTGCTGTGGTATCGCAGCCGTTTTCCTGCACCCAGTACAAAATGGTCTCCTCTTCGCTCAGGGAAAGCGGCGGACCCGAAGCGGGCACAATGGGATCGGCGGTGCCGTGTACCTGCATCATGGGTACGGCACGCTGGGGCGCACAATGCACATGCGTACTGTCGGTCATAAGCCCGGTTACCGAAGCTACGGCCGCAATGCGGTGACTCAGTTCACAGGCCATACGGTTCACCTGGTAGCCGCCGTTGCTCATTCCGCATGCATATACGCGGTCCAGGTCTATGGAAAAATGCTGGTCCATGTAATCGATAAAGGCATCGATGAACCCGATATCGTCGGTACCGCTGCCGTAGACGCCGGTCCAGCCGCTGTTCCACTGATTGTTGAGCCCGTCGGGATAGGCCACGATAAAGTTATAGGTATCGGCCGTGCCGTTCATTCCGCTGTACAGCATCTGCTGCTGGGCGCTGGACTGGTAACCGTGCAGGTTGAACACCAGCGGATAACTGTTTGCGGCATTGTAGCCGGGCGGCAGGTGTACAATTACATTGCGGCTCTGCCCGTCCCAGGGAAAAGTAACCGGCGTGGTCTGTGCCTGTATCCCCAGTACCAACAGAAACGCGCTGCAGCAAAGCATTTTCTTCCGGTGCAGATTTTTTAACGAAGTCATAATCATTTACAATTCACAAATTTAATGTAATTTAGACCCGTTTTTACATGCATATGAAAAAAGTAGCCCTATACACATTACTGGTTATCACCGCACTTAGCTTTGCATCCTGCGCCAAACAGGCCGATTCCAAACTCAACGGGAAATGGACCCTGGTCAAAACGGCCGATTTCGTCGGCGAAGAGGCGATCTGGGATTTCAACGGCGGTACCGTTACCGTTACCTACCCGGCCTACCCCGGCGAATCTTCTTCCGGATCGTACAAAGTATTCAGCAAGGGATTTACCAATTACATAAAGATCAACGGACTCGACAGCATCAAAGGTAATTTTGAGCCGGTGAATGCCGATTGGGAGATCATTAAACTGAAATCGAACATGCTCGTTATGGCACACAACCAGCCTGCCCCCGGACAGGAAGGTAAAGGCGTGGTCCTGCGCGAGTTTACGCGTTAAGGAGAGCAGGATACCATGTCTAAAATAAAAACCGCATTTGTCTGCCAGAGTTGCGGGTTCAGCACCCCCAAATGGATGGGCAAATGCAGTTCCTGCGGCGCCTGGAACTCTTTTGTAGAAGAAATTCAGCAGAAAAGTTCCGACAGATCGATGCTGCTCCGCAGTTCGGCCCAGAGTTCCAGACCACAAAAACTTGAAGAAGTACGTACCGAAAGTTCGGAGCGCATCTCTACGCGCGATGCCGAGCTGGACCGTGTTTTAGGCGGCGGCATGGTGCCGGGCAGCGTAATACTGCTGGGCGGGGAACCGGGCATAGGTAAATCGACCTTACTCCTGCAGACCGTTCTGAAACTGCAGGGCAAAAAAATACTCTATATCTCCGGCGAGGAAAGCGAGGCCCAGATCAAGCTGCGCGCCGAACGCACCCCCTACCGCAACAGCGACTGTTACGTACTTACCGAGACCAACCTGGAACAGATCATACAGCAGATCGAGGCCTTACAGCCCGAAGTGGTGATCGCCGACTCCATACAGACCCTGCATACCGAATTTATTGAAAGTTCGGCCGGCAGCGTGTCACAGATCCGCGAGTGCGCCTCCAAGCTGATCCGCTATGCGAAAGCCACCGGCACGCCTACCATACTGGTGGGGCACATCAACAAGGAAGGCAGCATAGCCGGTCCCAAGATCCTGGAACACATGGTAGACGTAGTGCTGCAGTTCGAGGGCGACCGCAATCATATTTTCCGCATTATACGGGCCATGAAGAACCGTTTCGGCAGCACCTCCGAAATAGGCATATACGAAATGAAGCAATTCGGCCTGGAAGAAGTACCCAATCCCTCGGCCCTGCTGCTTTCCGAAAGCGACCTGCAACTCAGCGGCACTACCATTGCCGCCATTACCGAAGGCTTACGCCCGCTGCTGGTGGAAGTACAGGCCCTGGTGAGCACGGCGGTGTACGGCACGCCCCAGCGCGCGGCCAATGGTTTTGACGTACGCCGGCTGAACATGCTGCTGGCCGTACTGGAAAAACGCTGCGGTTTTCACCTGGGCACCAAAGACGTGTTCCTGAACGTTACGGGCGGTATCCGCCTGGAAGAGCCGGCTGCCGACCTTTCGGTAGTGGCTGCCATACTTTCGAGCAACGAAGACCTGGCTCTGCCCCGCAATGTATGTTTTGCCGGAGAGGTGGGACTTACCGGCGAAATACGTCCGGTGAGCCGCATCGAGGCCCGCATTGCCGAGGCACAGAAACTGGGTTTTGAACGTATATTCGTGGCACAGAGCAACCTCAAAGGTCTGTCGGCCAAGAACGCAGGCATGCAGGTAAGCGGGGTAAGCCGCATCGAGGACCTGTACCGCCAGCTCTAAGCGTATCTTTTTAACGTCCGCGGGTACTTTTGATGAGGTCGCCCAGGGATTCTATGCGGCCGGCAAAAGGCACCTTTGTATTCCCTTCGAAGGTAAAAGTAGACAGGGTTTTCAGGTTTCCGTCCACATCAAAGCCGATGCCCAGGTCTTCCAGTTTCACTTTCAGGTTGGCGCCCCAGCCGTTATCGATGGATATCTTCACTTTTTTCGCATAATACACGTCATGCAGGAACATTACCGGCTCGATGAGGCGTTTGAACTGCTTCGGATTTTTGGTTTTGGAATCGCTCAGGGTCTTGATGATACGTCCGGCCGTTTTCTTATCGTGCATCAGGCTGCGGCAGCTCACTTCCTCGAAGGAGATGCGGGTGACATCGGCATAATTGATGGTGGCGCCGATATCCATTTTCACATAGGGAATTTTCAGTCCGAGTTTAATATCGATGCTGGTGGTGATATCAAGTCCGGCGAAAACGGCCTGGTCGGGTTCATCGGTACCGATCTTGTCGAAATAGGTCTCGAAATACTCGTTATCGGCGTCGGCCAGGGGAATATAGGAGCTGAAGTAGGTGCCGATCTCGAACATACGGCGACCGCTGCCGGCTTCGTATTCGAACTGGCAGCCCACTTCATAGTTCGCGGAGGAGGGATTGAAGAGCAGGGCATTGTTGTAGAGCTTACGGAATTTCTGTACCGTGATCCGGTTTGCCATATATGGTTTAAAATTAGTTACCGTTCGGGTGAGGGAGGATAGGAAAATATTCCGGGACCTCTATGGGGTAAAACCCTGGAATGGACAGGGAAAAACCAGAGAAGGCACACGGGCATTTTCAGTGTATTAAGATACAAATTTTTCACGAAAAAACCGATAACAAACTCATAAAAAATGCATTAAAAAAAGGGGAAGGAAAGGATTATCCCTGAATCGGACCTGTGGCCGTGCACAGGCGGAAATAGCCTTTTAATTTTGGCCTAAACCATTAATTCTACAAAATTTATGAATGCACAAAACAACATCCGTCGGAAAACGCTTGGGGTCGTTTTCTTTTTCGTCCTTATTTTCAGTCCTCTGTCGGGCCTGCGTGCGCAGGTACTGACGCCGCCACCGGGAAGTGAGGCGTTGCAGAAACTCCTGAATGAAAAGGGAATACTCCAGAATAAAAACACCCAGCGGAAAGAGCTGAGAGAAGGCCTGGGCAGTCATTACAGCACGCAGGAGGCTGAAGCCCTTTATATCGTCGCTACCTCTCCGCGTGTACAGGAACTGTTAATTTACAACCTGTTCAGCCTGAAAATGGAAGACCGGGGAGATACCAAACCGGTTCTATCCAGTGTGGCCGCCTGCATCAGAGATTCGTTCGATGTGTTCATGGGCTCTTATTTCCGGGTGGATACCATCGAAGGGCCTGATGTATCGGAGGCACCTCTGAAAGGCTGGCGCCTGGAACTGGACAGCATTAAAAGCCTGCTTAATCCGTCCCCGATGTCCGGCATAGCACCGGCCAAAGAACTGTTGCTGATCCCGGCCCTGAGACCTTCGGACAATCCCGGCAGCTGCATTGATCCCGGGCGTTATCTTACACTCATCGTAGCCGGCATCGACGCAAACAACAACATCATACGCAAAAGCGACGGCAGAGCCGATCTGTACGAATACCTGAAGCCCTGCCCCAATAACTGTCCGAAAAAAATGAACGACATTTTTAACAAACAACAGTAAATCATTTGTTTATATTAGCCTTAAATCCTAAATCTCTGAAATTATGAAAACGTTTTCCAAACCTGCGATCGGGGTGATCGCGCTGCTTCTCTTAATTATTGCCGCATTATCCTTTCGCTTAATTGAAAAAGAAGATTCTCTTTTTCTCACGGCAATCGCACAAAAGTCTTCAGAACAGCCGAACTTAAATTCGTTTAACGGGTTACGCTTTGAAGAATTAGTCGACAAGAAGGGAAACAAAATTACTACAAAACAAATAAACTATCGTACAGCTGTAATATGTAAAAAGGCTTATGAAAAGTTAATGCAAAATAACATCTTAACTGATGGTAAAGACCCACATAAAAATCCATTTGAAGATAAACCTTTACGCGGATGGCGAATGGATATAGCCTCAATTAAACCACTCTTAGACCTATATGATCAGAGGCCTACACAACAACAGGAGCGCAGACGGAAAGGTGGTTCTATACAAAATGATCAGATAACCGAAATTTTTCTTGTACCGATAATGCGCCCGGAACCAGATAGCACTCCATCTACAAAATATGTAAGTTTATTAATCGCGGGTATAAAACCAAATGGGAAAAACGGAGACATAGTTTTCGACAAATCAAACACAAGAAGAGTATTTTTTGAATATCTGAAACCCTGCCCGGATAATTGTCCGGACAATATAGACAGCATTTTTAAAGATCCGGCATATACCTATCCTTTACACTAAAATTAAAATTTAACAACTTGCGCTATGACTCCCGACTTCTGGATCTACTTTACCATTCTACTTGTAAGCTCAGGTTACGGCATTTTCCACTTCCGGGAAATGCCCGCCTGGCTTAAAACGCTAACGCTCATATGCATACTCACCTTTAGCACAGAAGTTTTGGCGCGCGTATTGTCCTATACAATACGCAACAGCAGCCCACCTTATCATATCCACGTTATACTTTGTTACCTACTACAATGTTATGTATATACGAAATTATACAAAAACATAGGTTTCATAAGAAATTATGCTATCGTTACGGCCATTATTCTATGCATTTTTTCCTTGACCAACAGTATTTTTATTCAGCGGCCCCTCACTTTTCCTTCGTACGCTATACTACTCGCAAGTATCTTTACGCTCATTCTCATTCTGAGCTCTTTTGTTCTTATGCTTCGCTCCCCGGGAGAAAGGCCCCTGCTTGCTGAAGCGTCTTTTTGGTTCAATACGGCCAACCTGGTACTATACACTACATCCTTCCTCTATTTTGCTTTCTACAATATTCTTATTGCTTCCGGGGGCATACCTGATGTATATGAAAGTGTAATTGCCGTTTTTACCATACTGGCTTATACCTTTTATGGAATTTCGCTGTACTTAGGAAATAAAAAGACTCCATCCCATGACAATCAACCTGGAAAATAAAGAGCTACTGATAGCCATGATCGCCGGCTCTATCGTTTTTCTGATCCTCGCCGGTTTCATCATTTACTTCATGTTCCTCTACCGGCAGAAACAGCTATTGCACGCCAACGAACAAAAACGCCTCGAAGCCCAGTACCAGGAGGCCGTTATGGAATCCCGCATGGAGATACAGACCCAGATCCTGCAGCATGTTTCCTCCGAAATTCACGATAACCTGGGGCAGATCGCCTCCCTCATCAATATCCACCTGCATACCTTTCCGCCGCCCGAAAATCCGCAGGCCGAGGCCAAACTGCAGGAATCCCGCGAACTCCTGCGGCGGCTCACCCGCGATATGCGACAACTTTCCCAGAGCCTGAACACCGAACATCTTTCTGAGAAAGGCTTTTTCCGCGCACTGGAAGAAGAAAGCGAGCGCATTGCCCGCACCGGTATCGTGTCCGTACACCTGAACCTGCCTGCACCCGTTCCGCAGCTTGATAAGAACATCGAGGTCTTCCTCTTCCGCATCAGCCAGGAGATCCTCAACAATATGCTGAAGCATGCACAGGCCACGGAGATACACATAGACCTTGAACTGCAACCCGAACACCTGGCCATCAGCTTCCGTGACAACGGCATCGGCTTTAACCCCGATCTGGCCCTGCAGGAAGGGGCCGCCCGCCGTAGATCGGGACTGCGTAACCTGCAGAAACGCTGTGAATGGATACATGCCGGCCTGGAAATAGAAAGCGCCCCCGGTGAAGGAAGCCGTTTTATTCTTAAATTACCGCTGTAAAACACCTGAAAACATGCCCGTTGCTCCCCTGAAAATTGCCGTGGTCGACGACCATACGCTGTTCCGTAAGGGACTTATCTCGCTCATTCAGTCCTTCGATCCTGCCTATGAAATTATCATCGAGGCCGGCGACGGCGCCGAATTCCTGGGCCTGCTCAAAGACGATAACCTGCCCCAGATAGCCGTGCTCGACATCGACATGCCCCGCATGAACGGCTTTGAACTCGTGCAGAAACTCCGCCGCATCTATCCTTCCATACGCATACTGGTGGTTTCCATGATCAGCCGCGAAGAGACCATCGTACGTATGCTGCGCAGCGGCATCAAAGGCTACCTGACCAAGGACGTGGCCCCGCTCGAACTCAACAATGCCATACAGACCGTAATGAGCGGACAGTTCTATTTTACCGATTTTATTTCGGGTAAACTGCTGAACATGGTGCTGCATCCCGAAGGAGAACCCGAAGCGCCCCTTACCCATCCCCTGCTCAACGACCGGGAATTACAGTTTGTGAAACTGGCCTGCTCCGAAGATACCTACCAGGAAATTGCCGATAAAATGTTCCTCAGTCTCAAGACCATTGAGGGATACCGGGCCTCTGCCTTTGAAAAACTGAACGTAAGATCGCGCGCAGGCCTCGTGCTGTACGGGCTGCGTACCGGCCTGGTGAGCCCGGAACCGGAATGATCTACTTGAAATCGCGGTACAGCAGACTGGGCTGAATGCCTTCGTTGTGCTGGTATTTACCGCTCTTGTAATTTTCGTACTCGCCCTTGATCTCGTGGTAAAAGATCTGGCAGATCTGTACGCCCGGATATATACGTATCGGGTGTATGCAGTGCATTTCCAGGGTCCAGAAACCGGAAAAGCCCACATCGCCGAAACCGGCCGTAACATGTATGTACAGGCCCAGTCGGCCGATCGAGGAACGTCCCTCCAGCATAGGCACTACGCCTTCGCTGCGGGTAAATTCCACCGTGCGGCCCAGGTACAGTTTACCGGGTTGCAGCACAAAACCTTCTTCCGGAATGATGATCTTTTCCGTAGCAGGCAGTTTCTTCATATCGAGTTCCTCGTCCGTATACACCATCAGCTCGTTGTGCAGACGCAGGTTATAGCTGTTGGGATTCAGCTGCGAAGGCTCATACGGTTCGATAAAAAGAGTTTCGCCCAGGCGTTTTTTAATTTCTAATCCGGAAAGAATCATAGATTGTAATAACTTTACGAGGCAAAAGTATAGCAAAGTATTGATTCTATGAAATAGACCCTGTTTAAACAATACGAATCGATACTCCTCAGTTATAAAGGTATGACTTATATGAAACGGATCGGAGTATTTACAAGCGGCGGCGACGCGCCCGGCATGAACGCCTGCCTCAGAGCCATTGTTAAGGCCTGCCGTAAGGCCGAAATAGAATGTATCGGAATTTTTGAAGGATATAACGGACTGGTAGAAGGACTGATGAGTCCGCTGGACGTAGAGAATACCCGCGGCATTGAAAAACGCGGCGGCACCATACTGAAAACCGCGCGCAGTGCAGAATTCCTCACAGCCGAAGGGCGCGCACGGGCCTTTGAGAACCTAAAACAATACGAACTGGACGGGCTCATTGCCATCGGCGGCGACGGGACCTTTAAGGGCGCCGTGCAGTGGATGGAAGATTACCCCGTGCCCGTGATCGGCATTCCCGGCACCATCGATAACGACCTCCACGGCACCGAATATACCCTGGGCTTCGATACCGCGGTGAACAACGCCATGAACGCCATCGACAAGATCATGGACACCGCCGAGGCACACAACCGCCTGTTCCTGGTGGAAGTAATGGGGCGCGACTCGGGTCACATTGCCCTGAACGCAGCCGTGGCCAGCGGTGCCGAAGCCGTATTCCTGCCCGAGAAAAAAGGCGAACTGAAAGAATTTTTCCACCTGCTGAACCAGCGCAGCAAAGAACCGATATCGCATGCCCTGCTGGCCATTGTGGCCGAAGGCAATGACGAAGGCAGCGCCTACAAGGTGGCCAGCCGCGTGCGTGCGCTCTTCCCCGAATTCGACACCCGGGTAACGGTACTCGGACACGTGCAGCGCGGCGGATCGCCCACACAGCGCGACCGCGTGATCGGCGCCCGCTGGGGCGTAATGGCCGTGGAAGCCCTGGTGAAGGGACAGAGCGGTTTTTATACCGGCTTCACCGGCGGCAAATACCAGCTGGTATCCATGGAAAAAGCGGCCAAAAACGCCTATAAAATGGATAAAGGCCTCATGCACGCCATGGATATTCTCTCGGAATAAAGCTACCTTTGTGCCCATGGACCAGGCTTACCTGCAACACCGGGCCCGTTTGCGCCAACGTGTCTTCCTGCCGGCAACGGAACAGGAACGCGACGCCTATTTCCTGGACCTGTTTGCCTTTCAGTATACCTACAATCCCCTGTACCGGCAATTCTGCGATCTGCTGGGTAAAACCCCGGACAAGGTGCAGCAGCGGCAGGCCATTCCCTTTCTGCCCGTTTCCTTTTTTAAAACACACACCGTACAGAGCGGCAGCTGGGAGCCCGTTTTGCGCTTCAGCAGCAGCGGTACCGCGGGTATGCAGACCAGCAGCCACCTGCTTTATGAAGAAACGCTCTATACCGATAGCTTCCTGCACGCGTTCACCCGTTTTTACGGCGATCCGGCCGGTTTTGCTTTTTTCTTCCTGCTGCCGTCCTACATGGAACGCGAAGGTTCTTCACTGATCTATATGTGCGAACAGCTGCGCCTGCGAAGCCGTTTTGAACAAAGCGGCTTTTACCTGCATACCGGCGAAGCCTTGCTGAATGCCATCGATACCTGTAAAAAACAGGGCATACTCGTACTGCTCCTGGGCGTTTCTTTTGCCCTGCTGGACCTGGCCGAAAGCGGACAGTTCAACTTTTCGGACTGTATCGTTATGGAAACCGGCGGAATGAAAGGCCGCCGCACCGAACCCACCCGGGCCGAACTGCACGAGATCTACTGCCGGCAGTTCAACGTACGGCACATTCACTCGGAATACGGCATGACCGAACTGCTCTCCCAGGCCTACAGCAAAGGCGAAGGACTGTTTGAAGCGCCTCCCTGGATGGACATACAGATCTTCGATACGGACGATCCTTTTTCAGCCACGGCCAGCGGGAAGACCGGGGCCATTCACGTGATCGACGGCGCCAATATCGATACCTGTGCCTTCATTGCCACGCAGGACCTGGGCAAAAAGCATGCAGACGGCCGTTTTGAAGTACTGGGCCGCTTCGATCACAGCGATGTGCGCGGCTGCAGCCTGCTGATCGCAGAATAAACAGTGCCCGTTTTTTCTTTTTGAGGGCGACAAAGGCCTAAAGCTGTACTAAAAGGATCAAATGGCTTATTTTCAGTTATTTATTTCAGAAAAGATACACTTTCTTCGCCGTTTCTCAAAGAAAGGACAGAAAGGGTCATGGCTCCTCTTTTTCCACCCGGAATGGCACTTTGTGATAAAAAAACAACAATAGTGTCGCATTTCGACAAAGGATAAAATATGTCTTTTTTTTTAGGAAAAATGCATTATAATTTTATCATGCTAAACATCCCGATCCTTACAACTGATACATTTCAAGTACTATACACGTAAGATCCGCTTACTATATTTTTTATTTTATATACGACAACTATGAAAAAACTCTACATCATGATCCTGGTGTCACTGTACACCGCGCTCGCATCCGCGCAGAGCCTGCAAACCCTGAAGAACGGACGTTACCAGTACCTCAGTTTCCAGACAGGCTCCACCCCGGCCGAATCGTTCCTGGCTACGGTAGGTGAATGGCTCTACGGCGATTCGCTCATCAACGGGAGTACCTACCGGGTCTGCTATTCCCATGTACTGTTCACACAACCGCAGGCTCCCGAATACATTCCCGATTCCAACACGCACTTTGGCTACCAGGTATTTTTTCTGCGCGAAGCCGGCGGCGTTGTGTACCGTTACGACACCACCGCACAGACCGAATACAAAATAATAGACTACAATATGAACCCGGGCGATACGCTCAATTTCCCCGAAATGTACACGGACGAAGTGCAGAAACCCGTGCTGGGAAGCATACAGACACTCACGTTCATGGGCGTACAGCGCCGTGTGTTCACCTTTTCGGACGCCGTTTCCACACAACAGCCTCTCGTGGAAAAAAACATTGTCTGGATCGAAGGCATCGGCAGTATCAAAGGCTGGCAGATGGCCGCATATCCCATGCTGACCGACGACTGGGGCCCGCGCCTCAAACTAAGCTGCGCTTACGACAGCCTTACCCAGATCTACGACAGTCCCGACCACGATTCCTGCTTTTATTCCTATGAATCTACGGCCAATGTATCTGTAGAGGAAGCAGAAAGTGTTTCCGTACAGGTATATCCCAATCCCGCTGCAGAAACGCTGTATATCAATGCAGGACCGTTACCCGTAAAAAGTATAGAGATATTCGACCTGCAGGGACGCCGCCTGGCAGCGCATGCCGCACAGAACGGAGAGTTACAGGCTGTACCCGTAGCTTTTCTCTCTCCCGGAATTTATGTGGTAAAGATCCATGCGGCACAGAGCCATACAAAAACATTCATAGTCTCCCGATAAACCTTATCCCTATGGGTGGTCTGCGCGCCACCCATACCGGATAGGGAACCGGCGATCATTAATAGAATTATCCCGGGTAAACCCCATGGACACGCAGCAACGGCGTTTTTCCATGACACAATTTGTGATAAAAAACTTACCTGTTTTTCCGTTCACCCGGGACTTTACAAAGACAGGTCCCCACCCCGGGGGCCCGTCTTTTTTCAACATACCCAAGCGGCGCATTCTGTGTGCAACCTGCGTCGCATCAGGCGCCCCTGACCCTTTTGCGGATCGGTTACGGGGTGCCGTCTGTATACAGAAGCCGGGGCAAATTTGTACATTGCGCTCTATTCTGAAATTTCGAAATGAGCAGCAAAAAGAAACTCTTCCTTCTCGACGGCTTTGCCCTGGTATACCGTTCCTACTTCGCCTTTATCAACAACCCGCGCATTAGTTCGTCCGGCCGCAATACCAGCACGGAGTTTGGCTTTACCAACACCCTGCTCGACGTTATACAGAAGCAGAAACCCACGCACCTGGCCGTGGTATTCGATCCGCGCGAGGAAAGTTCCGAGCGCAGCAGCGTCTTTACCGGATACAAGGCCAACCGCCAGGAAATGCCCGAGGACATATGCAATGCCCTGCCCTATATCGAGCGCATTGTACATGCCTTTAACATTCCCCTGCTGGTGATGGAAGGCTACGAGGCCGACGACGTGATCGGCACCCTGGCCCTGATGGCCCCCAAAGACGAGTTCGACGTGTACATCATGAGTCCCGATAAAGACCTTTCGCAAATGGTGGCGCCCGGTATCTTCTGGTTCCGCCCGGGCCGTATGGGCAACCCCGACGAGGTGTTCGACGAACAGAAAGTATGCGAAAAATTCGGCGTAACCCATCCCAAACAGGTGATCGACCTGCTGGGGCTCATGGGCGATGCCGTGGACAATATACCCGGGATCCCCGGCGTGGGTGAAAAGACCGCCCAGAAGTTCATACAGGAATTCGGCAGCGTGGAAGGCCTGCTGGCCAATACCCACCAGCTGAAAGGCAAGATGAAGGAAAAAGTGGAGGCGGGCGCCGAAATGGCCATCCTTTCCAAACAGCTGGCCACGGTAATTACCAGTGTGCCGATCGAATTTCACGAAGAATCGCTGCAGCTGGACCCGCCCAATGAAGAAGCCCTGAAAGAACTGTTTGCCGAACTGGAATTCCGCAACATGCACAAACGTGTTTTCGGGGAGACCCTTACCGCTACCACCTCGGTAAAACCCATGGCCGGAGCCACGCTCTCGCTGTTCGACCAGGACAATGCCCCTACCGAAGAAGCCCTCGATATTGTACAGTTCGCGTCCTATAATCCCGAAACCCAGCAGTACATACACTGCCAGACCGAAGAACAGTGGGGCGAACTGCTTACCGAACTGGCCGGACAGGCCGAATTCTGCGTAGATACCGAAACCACCGGCCTCGACGAACTTACGGCCGAACTGGTGGGCATGAGCATCAGCACGCACAAGGATAAGGGCTGGTACATCTCTTTCCCGGAAGATGCTGAAGAATGCAAAAAAATACTGGAACGTCTGCGTCCCTTCCTTTGCGGCGAAGCATATACGAAAATAGGTCAGAACATCAAGTACGATTATTCCGTACTGCTTAAATACGGCATCCGGCTCAGCGGCCCCATGTTCGATACCATGCTGGCCCATTACATACTGGAGCCCGATCAGCGGCACAACATGGACTTCCTGTCCGAAAGCTACCTGGGCTATACGCCCATCAGCATCGAAACCCTGATCGGCAAAAAAGGCAAGGGACAACTGAACATGCGCGATGTGGAATACGACAAGATCGTACCCTATGCCTGCGAGGACGCCGATGTGACCCTGCAGCTGAAACAGCTGTTTGCCCCGCGCCTGGTAGAGACCGCCACCCTGAGCTGCTTCACCGACATCGAAATGCCCCTGATGCCGGTACTGGCCGCCATGGAAATGGAAGGTGTAAAAATAGACACGCAGAACCTGCAGGAATACTCTCAGCTGCTGGGCACGGAAGCGCTCAGCCTCGAGAACGAGATCATTGAACTGGCCGGCATGCGCTTTAACATTGCCTCTCCCAGGCAGCTGGGCGACGTACTTTTCGAGATCCTGAAACTCGATCCCAAGGCCAAAAAGACACGTACCGGTCAGTACAGCACCAACGAAGAAGTGCTGAGCAAACTGGCGGGGAAGCACCCCATTATTGATAAGATACTCAGCTACCGCGAGGTACAGAAATTAAAAAGCACCTACGTAGACGCTCTTCCCGCACTGATACACCCGCTTACGGGCCGCGTACACACGAGCTTTATGCAGGCGGTGGCCAGTACGGGGCGACTCAGCAGCCAGAATCCCAACCTGCAGAACATTCCCATCCGCAGCGAAAAGGGCCGCGAGATCCGCAAGGCCTTCATTGCCCGCGACGAGGAGCACATCCTGCTTTCTGCCGACTATTCACAGGTAGAACTGCGCATTATTGCAGCGCTCAGCGGCGAGGAACACATGATCGAAGCCTTCCGTTCGGGTATGGACATTCACACGACCACTGCCGCCCGCCTGTACAACATAAGCAGCAGCGAGGTCACCCGCGAAATGCGCAGCAATGCCAAAACGGTGAACTTCGGTATCATCTACGGTATCTCGGCATTCGGGCTTGCCCAGCGCGTGAACATCAGCCGCACGGAAGCCGCCGAGATCATCGAAAGCTATTTCCGCAGTTATCCCCGCATCAAGACCTATATGAACGACCAGATCGGCCTGGCACGCGAAAAGGGCTTTGTAAGCACCATCAGCGGCCGCCGCCGTTACCTGCGCGATATCAACAGCGCCAACCACACCGTACGCGGTTTTGCCGAACGCAACGCCATCAACGCTCCGATACAGGGTTCAGCGGCCGATATCATTAAGATGGCGATGATCCGTATCGGGAACGAGCTCGATAAACGCGGACTGCGCAGCCGCATGGTGCTGCAGGTACATGACGAACTGGTGTTCGATGTATACAGGCCCGAACTCGAAGAAATGCAGGAACTGGTGCGCGATTACATGCAGAATGCCGTAAAACTGGACGTGCCGCTCGAAGTAGAGACCGGAACGGGCGTCAACTGGCTCGACGCTCACTAAAACAGGGCCGGTAAACGGTATATCAGGCCTGTTTTTTGCGGCGCGGCTTCTTGATCTCGGGCCGCAGGGCATCCACTTCCTTCTGAAGATCGTACAATTGCTGCTGCAACTGGCGGATCACCTGCACGATCTCTCCCGAAGAACGATCGATCGGGTTGTACAGTTTTTCATCTTCGGTAATTACATAAGGGCCTTCATCTCTCAGGAAACGCAGCGCCGACATCTCGAGGATCTCAGCGATCTGAAAAAGACGCGTTACCGTAATATCTGTAACACCGCGTTCAATATTGGAATAAGCAGCCACGGTAATGCCCAGTTCGTCTGCCATATTCTGCTGACTGTAGTTCTTCGACAGTCTGAAGAGCCGAATTTTGTCCGCTATCTTTTCTTTCATGAAGTAAAATTAACCAACGTTGCATTTTAATTTATGAAGTTTCGATGTATTAATTTTTTGTTTGAATATAAATTTTTTACATTTGCTTTGTTATTTTAAACAATACACATAGCAGCGGTTAACAATACATCAACATGAGGTGCCGTTGTATCGTAAATAATTACATGGTGAAGGCCCTGGAAATACATTAAAGACAAGGGTTGGTAAACGGGGGGCGGTTGCCGGAATGGCACCGCCCTTTTTTAGCTAAACTTGAAAATACGGCAAAAAGCCGGGAAACAGCTCTCCCGCTCCTCTTACATTTTTAGTGGTACATCTAATATCATTCCCCGGAGACCGCTCCGCCCCCAAGGTCAGACGGCCGCACAGAACCCGCCAGGTGCCGCACATCGCCGGAATTCGGCATTTCAAATACTTCCAGATCGAAATACGATACAGCCGCCAGCAGGTGATCGAACAGGTCAGCCATGATGTGCTCGTAGTTCTCCCAGCGTACATCGTTCGTAAAAACATACAATTCGATCGGAATTCCCGTGATCGAAGGTTCCAGCTGACGGGCCATCATCGTCATCCCTTTGTGCAGATGTTCGTTCGCTTTTATGTACGCATCGATGTATTTGCGGTACACCCCGATATTGGTAAAATGTCGTCCGTTGATGGGCAGACGCGTGTCCCCGTTGATCATCTGGTTGTAGGCACGCAGTTCGGCGCCCTTCGTTTTCAGGTATTCGCTGATGAGACTGATGCGGCTGAATTTTTCGATATCCTCTTCGGTAAGGTAACGGATACTCGATACCTTGATCTTCACCGAGCGTTTGATACGACGGCCGCCCGCCTGCTGCATCCCGCGCCAGTTCTTGAATGAGTCCGAAATAAGGTAATAGGTGGGAATGGTCGTGATGGTCTTGTCGAAATTCTGCACCTTGACCGTGGCCAGGTTAATTTCTACCACATCGCCGTCGGCGCCGTACTTTTCCATTGTGATCCAGTCGCCGATGCGCACCATATCATTGGCCGAAACCTGTATACTGGCCACAAAACCCAGTATCGTATCCTTGAAAATAAGCAGGATAATGGCCGAAGCCGCCCCCATGGCCGTGAGAAAGGTGGTCACCGATTTGCCCGTAAGAATGGAGAACAGTACCACCGCAGCCACCAGCCAGGCCAGGATCACCAGTACCTGTACAAAGCTGTCGAGCGGTTTATCGCGGTAAGCGTCCTTGGTCTTCAGGTAATCGCGTATACTGTTGAGTATCGCCTTAAAGATCCATACCATCCACAGCACCAGGTAGATGTCTGTAAGATGTTTTACCGGGCCCTGGTACTCGGGAAAACGCGTGAAGATGACCGGCAATACGTTTACAATGAACAGGAAGGGCACCAGGCGCGAGAGATAGGTGATCACCTTGTTGTTGAGCAGGTAATTGTCGAGCTGGGTGCGGGTCTTGCCGGCGATCTGTCCGAAAACAAAATTGGCCACCGTTCTCGAAATAATGGCCAGCAGCCACATGCTCAGCAGGGCAGAAGCCGCCAGGATCAGTACGTTCAGGTAAGGTGCCAGTTCGTGCGAAACACCGGCGTCCAGCAGAAAATGGTAAGACCAGTCATGGATCTGCTGATGGATTTTCATTTTCATAGCTCGCGTTTTTCGTTTTGCGGTACAAAGATACGATTACATATATATACGCTCTCAGCGTTCGGGCTCACGGGCGTAAAGCTCCAGCACCTGCTTGTTGTCCAGCAGCTTAAGCCGGCTGTTGATGCAGACGATCCACTGCGGGACGCTCTGCATTTTTTTAGTATATCCATTACGTTGCAGCGCCGCCGCGCCGTTGTTGTAGGCGATATCTTCCTTCCTGGCCACTACCAGCTGCACAGGCGCCCGTTTCAGCTGCAGGGTATCCAGTTCTGCCAGTGTGCTGATCTCCGTGGCCTTTACCTGTGGATTGCGGTAGAATTTTGCCTCCAGGGACCAGGGTGTGTAAGGATTACTCCAGCTGCAAAACACCAGGTGAATGTCCTGCTCCGGGTAATGCCGTTGTATATACGCACTTACTTTCATGCGGCCCAGACCGGCCGGCTTCAGCATCATGGCGGCCAGCCCCGTGGCATTCACAATAAAGAGTATACTAAAAATGACAATGCCTGCCACACGCATTCCTTTCTGCCACAGGGACGGCAGCCGTATTCCCTGCCACTGCTGCCAGGCCAGTACCAGTAAAAGCGGCACCATACCGGCCAGCGGGAAAAGGAAACGTTCTTCTTTATGCGGTATAAAGGAATGCAGTACGATAAAGGGAACCATTACCCACAACAATACGTTCTTCGGATCGCGTACGAGAAGCGTTACAAAAGCCAGCAGGATGCATATACCAAAAAAGTGCGTAGGGTAATTGATGATACTTTCCAGGTAATAGAACCAGGGCGATACGCCGTATTCGGAAGCCACATCTTTTACAATATTGGCGTGGAAATAATTCCAGAACGTGCAGGTAAAAGTGCCGTAAAAAAGGTAGTCGCTCAGGAGTCCAGGCAACAGTACGGCCAGTCCGCCGCCTACCGTACGCAGCAGGTCCTGCCATTTGGTACGCTGTATAAAAAGCATCCAGAGCAGCAGTCCCCCGCTCATGAATGCCGACTGGAAGCGAAACAGGAAGCTGAGGCCCAGCAAAGCGCCGATGCCGAAAAAGTTCTGCTCTTTCTTCCGGGAAAGCAGCATGCCCAGGGCCAGCAGGAAAGTCAGTCCCGACCAGGTCTCCGACGAAAAACGCACGTACAGTACCGGCAAAAACCAGAGCAGGAACGAAAGACCCGCATACAGGCTGCGGTTGCGGCGGCGCACCAGGTACAGGGTGGCCTGTACAAAACGGTGTACCGTAAACAGGGCAAATAAAGCGGTAAGCAGGCGCAGTACAAAAGCCTGCGTATATACATCACGGATCCCCAGGCCCGAAAGCGTAGCCAGTACACCCGAGGCCAGCACCGGCTGCAGCGAGGGTCGGATGCGTTCCCTGAACTCCCAGGCCAGTTCATGCGGCTGGTGCGTGCCCAGTTTATACCCGGCAAACTCGATGATCTGGTATTGTTCATCGGCATGGTAATAGCCCGAACTGAAAAAGGCCGTAAGCACGTACACCAGGCAGGCCGTGCAAACTATCAGCGTATAAAAAGGCGTATTTTTCATGGACGATGTTCTACAAAAATAGCTTTATGATCGGATTTCCGGAAGAATACTGCCGGTCCGTTCTAAAAACGCCTGTTCCGGAGCCTTTTACAGTGGTGTCTTTTATTTGCAATTCCTTTACATTTCGATAACTTTGAGAGATTAACTAAACAACAAAATGAAGAAAATGTATGTAACCATTTCCATGGCTGCATTTTCTGCAATTACGTACGCACAGTCGGTCAGTCCGGAAGTGATCGCCACTTCGGGGCAACAGTTCCAGAACGGGCAGATGCAGCTGGAATGGACCCTGGGCGAAGTAGTTACGGAAACCGAAAGCAATGGAAACGCAGTCCTCACACAGGGTTTTCATCAGCCCGAACTCAAGATCACCGGACTGGAGGACCTGAGCCCCGACTGGGCCCTGTCTGTATTCCCCAATCCCACTTCCGGCGTACTGAACGTACAGTTTGAATCCCAGAACGAAATGCTGCAGTTCAGCATTGTCGATCTCAGCGGCAAACAGGTACTCAGCAGCCGCTCGGCCCACAGCTTCCAGCTCAGTCTCGAACAGCTGGCTCCCGGGAGCTATTTCTTAAACGTCCGTTCCCTGAACGGCTCTCTGCACAAAACATACCAGATTCTAAAAACACACTAAGATCCTATGAAAAAACTGCTCACTACTGTTTTCTCCCTTATTCTTGCTTATTCACTTTTTGCCCAGGCTCCGCAGCGCTTCAATTACCAGGGCGTAGCACGCACGGCCAGCGGTTCGGCCCTCATCAACCAGGCGCTGGGCCTCCGCATCAGCATACTCAGCGGCGGGGTCAACGGCACCGTTATGTACAGCGAAACCCATACGGTAACCAGCAACGGCAACGGCATCTTTAACGTACAGATCGGCGGGGGAACACTGGTATCCGGTAGTTTTTCGGCCATCAACTGGGGCGGCAACGTACATTTTATAAAAACGGAAATGGATGCTTCGGGCGGCACGTCCTACAGCCTGCTGGGCACCTCGCAGCTGCTTTCGGTACCCTATGCGCTCAGCGCGGCTTCGGTAAGCAATGTAGACTGGTCGTCCATTTCGAACATTCCTCCCGGCATTGCCGACGGCGACGGCGACGTACTGGCCTCTCTGAGCTGCGGACCCAACCAGGTAGCCGTATTCAACGGCAGCACCTGGGTATGCGGCAATATGAGCGGGGGCGGCAGCCTTAACTGGAGCAACATCAACAATATTCCCTCCTACCTGCTCGACGGCGACGACGATGTACTGGGCAGCCTCTCCTGCGGGGCCAACCAGATACCTGTTTTCAACGGTAGCAGCTGGACCTGCTCGTCCATTCCTTCTTCCACCAGCGGCCAGAACATTACCGATTCCTACGGCACCGGCCAGGTAACGCTCACCGCCGCCAGCACCTCGTACGTGGTGATACCCGGACTTTCACAAAGCATTACCGTACCGGCCAATGCCAAAGTATATGTGCACACCAACGGCGGACTGCAGACCGTAGGTACCGGTACGGCATACGGGGTGGCCGATTTTGCTATACACGTGGACGGAGCCATTATGGGCGCCGGAAGCACCCAGCTCGTAGTTTCCGCCAATACCCAAGGGCTGGGCAATATGTTCGATAACTGGTCCTTCGGCAAAAGCTACAGCCTTACGCCGGGTACCCATACCATCGACGTACGCGTGCGCGACGGCAACGGTACCGCTGACGTGAACGTAAGCGGCACCGGCAACTACATACAGGGTGTAATGACGGTGATCATCGTAAAACAATAAAGAACAATATATTCCTGCTGAAAAGAGGGTCCCCGCGGATCCTCTTTTTTTTATGTCCGGCAGCGTGTAAAACAAAAAACCCCGGCTGTTACACCGGGGTTCATCCATCGTTTAACCTTCCTTACCGGAAAGGTTTACCCATTAACAAGTTCGGCTGTATTGCCGGGGAGAGACAATACAGGTATACGGCACCGGCAGTCCGGAGCGGGAATGCGTGGTTTTTACGTGCAGAGATATAAAACGGTCTTAAAGATGCTTCCTAAAAGAAACGATGGGATAGGTGGTACTTCAGGGAGGCACTATAAGGATTGTTTACAAGACAAATAAAACACGTTTTTTATTATCGTGCAAGAGATTAACGGAAAAATATCTTCCGATGTGTATACTATTTTAGGAGATTTCGTCCATCCTTATTCTAAAATTCGCTGATAATAAAAGGAATAAAAAGAGGTCCTCGTGTGTGATGACTATGTAAATTATCACATTTTTTCACATTTATGTACAGCGTTTTCTGCTTTTCAACTGCCCGTTTTACTCCTGAATATTTCACGGTAATGCGGTGTGCAGTAGGGAATAAACAGGCTGAGCGTGATCTGCAGGTAGGCTTCTTTCGCCTCTTCTTCGGTATTACCGTAGAATCCGTTGCTTACATACTTAATAAAACTATCGCTGATAATAAAGAACTGCTCAAATACTATTTCCAGCTGCCGGGTAGTGGTGGCGGGATCCAGCAGACCTTTGCGGCGGAATACCCCGAACACGGCCAGCATCTGTTCGCCGCGCACGCGTTTCAGGGTGTGCAGGCGCTGCACCAGGGCCGGGTACTTACGGTACATGGCCGGCGAACACTGGAAAAAGAACCGGTACTCGTACAGGAAATCGAAACTGGCATACAGGGAAAGGGTGAGGGCCTCGGGATGTACCAGGAATTCCTCCGGCGGTATCTGCGAAGAAATGGAGCCCTCCAGGCGGTCGAACAGGGCGGTGAGAATATCCTCCTTCGTCTTGAAATAATAACGCAGGTGCCCGTCGCTGATACCCAGCTCCGCCGCAATGGCACGAAGCGATACCGTTTCGGCGCCGTTCCGGTTGAAAAGCGCCGCCGCCTTCTGTAAAATCTGCTCTTTCAAAATTTAGCGCATTTGCGCTAAGATAGGCAACTTTTCCTAACTTTGACCCGTATTTCAAATCCGAATACCCATGGAACGCGACGTAAAACTATCCGAAACGTCCGAAAAGATCTGTCCTTCCTGCGGACAATGGACCACCTGGAGCAAACAGCCGCACGACCGTTGTATACATTGTGGTTTTGAACTGATGGCCGAGAGCATCCGGAAGGAAGAGATCCGTAAAGAACGTTTTTACCGGAAACCCGCCGGCCTCATTACCATCAAGGGCAGCGAGCCCGCCTGGCTGCAGGCCGTTTACAAAGGCATCAATTTTGTATATTTTATTTTCGTGGGTATCATGGCCGCCGTGGTGTGGTTCATTACCACGGTAGCCGGTTAACGCATGGTACCGCGCCCACACAGGAACGATCTTTGGCTGCTGGGCCTGCTGGCCTCCGGCTTCCTGCTGAACCAGCTGTACATTCGGCATTTTGCCACGCCCGCCTTTTTCCGCAATTACCTGGACGATCTGCTGTGCATGCCCCTGGTACTGCTGCTGGCGCGCTGCATATTGCAGCTGCTGCCCCTGCGCAACAGACCCCGACGCCTTCCGCCCTATTTTGTACTTACGGCCTTTTTTATGTTTGCCCTGTACTTTGAGGCCATACTACCGCGCTACAATGCCGACTTTACGGCCGACCCCCTGGATGTGGCCGTATACGCCGCCGGTTGCCTGCTTTTTGCCGCCTGGGAATACCGTCCGACAGCCAAAATAAAAATAGACTGATTTTCAATGAATTAAACCAACGTCGTAAATAACTTTACGAATGTAAACTACTCATAAACATTCACTTACAACCCATTTTTTTACCTGCACCAAAATACACAATGGAAAACCCTGTAAAACATCTACTTTAGATGCGGGTATGGATCTGAAACTGCATGAAAAGATACGTGTACTGCGCCTGCTGAAGGGTATTTCCGTCGAAGAGGCAGCCGATGCGCTCGACATGGACAAATCCGCCTATTCGCGCCTGGAACGCGGACTTACCCGGCTCGATATTGAAAAAGCCGACCGTATCGGCCGTTACCTGGGTTGCAGCCTGGCCGAACTGATCCAGTACACGCCCCGGCAACTGGCCCTGCCGCCGGTACCCCAGCCGCTTTTCCTGCGCTCTACCTTCTCACACAACGAGGAATACATCCGGCACCTGAAGAACGAGATCCGCTTCCTGCGCGAGCAGCTGGCCGCCTCCGGCGAAGACACAGGTTATATCCCTGCCGTACAGGAAAAAACGGGGTAAGAAACAGGAAAAATCCTCTTGCGGAAATGGACACCGGCCCCCATCTTTGTCCTGTAGAATTAATTAAGGTAAGACAAACATACGTTTACCTACCCTTATTAAAGGATAAACGTAAATCCCTCTTAACCAACCCCGGGAAATATCATTGCTGTTTCCCGGGTTTTTTATTTCCCGGCACACCGGCCCCGGAGGCTTATCCCGCACACGCAGTGGTAACTGACACTTAACACGGTTTGCTTTTATTATATTACCTTTGTATCCTGATATGGCCAGGGAATCTTTACGCTTGGATTTTGATTTTGACGGCTTACTGTTTGTTGTAGCCAGCCAGGAAGCGGAACACCGCCTTTGCTGGGGATTGAACAGGTCTTTCGGACTTCAGCTGGAGCGGAAAGACGATTTTCTGGCCCCCGTCGAAAAAAATCACCAGCACCCCTTTCCGGTTTTTGAATGTTACGAAGAGGAACATTTCCGCTTCTGGCGACTGCTCTCCAATAAAGATCAGAACCAGGTGCTGCTGCGGGATTTCAGCGCTTTCAACTACCTGCTCATCATGTCGGGCGAGGCCGACGGCACCATAGCCGAACGCCTGCTGGAACACCTGCGCGAACATCGTTTTGTGCAGATGGCCTTCCTGGTGGACCCCCTCCGTATTAAAAACCCTTACGTACTGATGCAATCATAAACATATGAATTCGAATTACACTAAAACCAAAATCGTAGCTACCATCGGACCGGCAAGTGCCTCGTATGAAGTACTGAAAGAAATGATCCTTGCCGGCGTAAATGTTTGCCGTATCAACTGCTCACACGGGACCCATGCCGACCTCAAGAACATCATCGGGAACGTACGCCGCATCAATAAAGAACTCGACAGCAGCGTGGGCATCCTGGCCGACCTGCAGGGCCCCAAACTGCGCGTAGGCGAGGTGCAGGACAACGGCGTAATGCTGGTGGAAGGCAACGAACTTGTTATTACTACAAAAAAGGCCATCAGCACGGCCGAACGCGTATACATCACCTACGATCTTTTCCCGCAGGACGTGCGCCCCGGCGAAAATGTACTGCTCGACGACGGTAAACTGGTCCTCAAAGTACTTGCCACCAACGGCAGCGACGAAGTGCGCGCCCGCGTGGTAAGCGGCGGCATCCTGAGCTCACGCAAGGGAGTGAACCTGCCCAATACCAAGGTCTCTCTCCCCTGTCTTACCGAAAAAGACCGCGAAGACCTGGATTTTGTGCTGGAAAACGATGTGGAATGGATCGGCCTTTCGTTCGTACGCTCGGCCAGCGACATCATCGAGTTGCGCCACCTGGTCCAGAAAGCCCGTAAACACAGCGGCATCGTGGCCAAAATTGAGAAACCCGAAGCCCTGAAAGACATCGACGATATCATTAAGGAAACCGATGCCCTCATGGTGGCCCGGGGCGACCTGGGTGTGGAACTGCCTATGGAACAGGTGCCCACCGTGCAGAAAATGCTGGTGAAAAAATGTATGCAGGCCGGTATTCCCGTGATCATTGCCACCCAGATGATGGAAAGCATGATCGTGAACATATCGCCCACCCGTGCCGAAGTGAACGATGCCGCCAACAGCATCCTCGACGGCGCCGATGCCGTAATGCTCAGCGGGGAGACCAGCACGGGCAAACACCCCGTAAAGGTGATCCAGGCGGTTAAGAAGATCATACAGCATGTGGAGAACCAGAAACTGCTCTACAATTTCGACATTGAATTCCTTGAAAAAGAAGACATTAACCGCGAACGTTACGTGTCTGACCATATCTGCCGCACAGGCTGCCGCGTGAGCAACGAGGCGGGAGCCCGCGCCATTGTGGCCATGACCGGCAGTGGCTATTCCGCCATGAAAGTGGCCGGTTACCGTCCCAAAGCCGACATCTATGCTTTTACGGCCAACCGCTTCATTCTGAATGCAATGAGCCTGGTATGGGGCGTGCGTGCCTTTTACTACGATAAGTTCGTATCGACCGACCATACCATTGCCGATATCCGCTACATCCTGCGTAAACACGGGTACGTGAACGACGGCGACCTGATCGTGAACATCGCCAGCATTCCCATGGAGAGCAAAGGTATGTCGAACATGCTGAAGATCTCCGTAGTATAACCTGCACATTCATTTGCAGATAGCATTCCGGCAGGGCTCAACTTAGTTATTCACAAAAACACAAACCTGTTAATAACTTTTTGCGAGGTATGCCGGTGTGTTGTACATTTGTGATTGCAGTAACGTGTTCAAAATAGAGATGGAAATAACAGACAAGCCAAAAGTGATCGTAAAAGTGAAGAACATGTCTCTTGTTCTTGACTATTGTATTGAAAATAAGTTGAAATTCAGCGCTTCGCCCCGTTTAACTCCTGACGAATGGGAGTTTGAACTGGGTATCAGCGATATTATGGGTGCCGTTGCCCTGGGTATGTTCCTGCGCGAGAACCGTCTGGAAGCCGTAGGTCTGCAACCGGCCGCCCCCAAAGCCCAGGTAGCCGCCCGCGCTACCAAAGTGGCCAAAGCTCCTTCCAAAAAAGAAACGACCATTGATCTTACTTCACCCGAACTGGAAGAAACGCCTTTTGCCGTTTCCGGTCCGGCTGAACCCGAAACCCCGGCCCCGGCCGAACCTTCGGGCAACGATTTCAATGAATTTGCCTCCGACAGCGGATCACACAGTAACGATCTGCTCTTCGGCAGCAACTAAAAGAGGCTATACATAACACACAGATGCAAATGCCGATCCGGGAATCCGGGTCGGTATTTGTTTTATAGCCCGGCCTCATCCTGCGGGACCCGCCATAAAAAAGCCCGCATCTTAATGATGCAGGCTTTCTTTCTTAGGTTTAGAACTAACAAAAGCGGTTCTCTTTACCTGCGCACGAAGGGGCGTACTGTTTCCTTCACGGAGCCGTCGGGCAGGGTAAGTTTCAGATGTGCATAATACATGCCGGGCTTTAATTGCTGCAACGGCACGGAAAGGCTTTGTACAGGCACTGTGCCTGCATAGCGCAGCAGGGTGCGGCCGCCCGTTTCCGTTATGGCCGTCAGCACCAGTTTGCTTTCCGGGTTTGCCATGCTGAAGGTCACCAGGTCCGTGGCCGGGTTCGGGAATACCGATACTTCCGGGCTTTCCGCGGCAGAACAGGCTACGCTTACATTGCCGTAAACGGTCTCCGTAAGGTCGTAATCACGCTGTATCAGGCGGTAATAGCCGAATCCGTTCAGCGGACGTGCATCCGTAAAGGTATAGTTCAGCAGGCTGTTGCTGTTGCCGGCAGCCGTTACTTTACCCAGGGATTCCCAGGCGGAGGCATCGGCGCTGCGTTGTATCTCAAAATGATCGCTGTTGAATTCACTGGCGGTGGTCCAGGTCAGTTTTACCCCACCCGTGGTACATTCCCCGTCGAATGCGCTGAGCGTAACGGGCAGCGGGCTGTTGTTGCCTGTGCCGCTGAGCCAGAATTCGGAGAAAGACGATATCACAAAGTCCATATAACGGCCATTGGGATCGAAACCGCTCACTACGGCCGAAGCTACACCGGAACCGCCGTTCATATGCAGACTGATGGAACCGCCGCAGTTATCGGTAAATGTATTGTTTTCGTTTACACCGCTGTATTTGGTAAGGTCTATATCGCCCAGGCTGCTTACATCGTCGGCCGGATTGGTGTTGCTGTTGGCACTGGCGGCCAGCAGGCTGTACTCGCCCTGGTCCAGGTACAGGCGCACGTTCACCGGCGAAGATGGCTGTATGGTGGGCGTAATGGTCCAGCGACGACCCGCAGCGGCCGAAGCATCTTCGGGCTGTGTGGTACCGCAGGCCTGTATGGTAATGGGTGAGCCGCTCACGTAAGAACGTGCCGTAACGCTGCCCAGGTTCTGCCCGTTGGAATTCACGGAAGCGATCAGGCGGCCGGAAACGTCCATGAAATGTACATACCCGTTCTGGTTTACAATACAGGTACCGTCGGAATTATCTACCGACAGCGTGTTCGAAGCTACCGGCTGACTCACCGTCACGCTCGGAGAGGACGTACAGTTGGCCATGCCGCCCGGCAGGTCGAAGCAAAATCCGCAGCTGGTGTTCCAGCGGGCAAGGATCAGGTACGTACCACCCGCCGACGGGGTGAACACATAACTGTCACCCGGGCCGTTCGCTGCCTGTTGTGCCACGATGTCCCAGGTACCGCCACCGTTGGAAGAGATCCAGTAATACGGCGTTCCGGTACCGCCCGAGGGGGTTACCGTTACACTTTGTCCGGCGCAGAGCGTGAGTGCGGAAGCGCTCAGCGAACCGTCCACCGGGCCGGGATTTACGGTTATGGTACCCGTGTTGCCCTGCACGGTACAACCGTTTGTAGAAGTAACCGTTGCTGTATAGGTATACGTACCGGCAGCCGTTGGTGTTGCATTTACAGAGGCATTGCCGGCAGAGCTGGTACCCGCTCCCGGGGGCAGTCCGGCCCCTGTGGAAGGAGTGGCCGACCAGCTGTAGGTAGTGGCTGCGCTGCCTGTAATAACGATATCGTCGATGTTCCAGCCGTAATTCCAGCCGCTGAGATAGCGGAAACGTACCCGCAGCGTAGGCTGGTTCACATAGGTCGAAAGGTCTATCGTAGCCGTTGCAAAGGCCGTGGCCGAGCCCTGTGTGGACGTGTAGGTCTGCACGGCGGTCCAGGTACCGTTGATATTGCCGTCGGTATTTACCTCTACAATGGCCATGTCCGGTGATTCGTAGTTCGAATAATAGTAATAATGACGGAACGTAAGACTGAGACTGGTATAACCGCTGGTACTTATAGAATTCGTCATGGCCAGGGCCGAATTGGTATACCCATAGATGTCGTAATTCACATCCGCGGCGGCAAAAGCTCCCGACCCCGAATTTACGGACCCGTAGCTGATATAGGAACTGGGGCTCGTTTCTATGTACCAGAAACCGTTGGCGGAACTCCCGAAATCCTGCAGGGTAACCGACTGTACCGGGTCTGTAAGTATGGTATTGAAATTCTCGGAATACAGGGTATTTACCTGGGAACCGCTTACGGTAAGCGACTGGGCTGTTCCGGTGCAGATGGTCTGGTTACCGGAAGGCGTAACGGAATTAAGTGCGGGCGGCGTATTTACCGTAGCCACTACGGCCATGCGGGTATTTGATTCGCAGCTGCCATTGCTTGCCGAAACATAATAGATCGTTGTGCTGCTGATGGAAGGTGTGTTGAACGGTGAGCTAAGCCCCGTAGCCACGGCCGTACCGCCGCTTGCGGTAGTATACAGGTTAAAAGTGGCGCCCGGGGTGTTGGAAGTGGCCGCCAGCTGTACCGCTCCCGTTCCGCAGCGGCTGCCGGGCGTGGTGCCGGTTACCGTTACCGGGCAGCCCGCAGTCACGGTAATATAGTAGTCCTCTACCTCGCCATAGGAATAACTTGCCTGGCAGGGTGTATTATTGGTACCGTCCATAAGTTTTACACGCATTAGGGTATTACCGCTCAGGGCTCCTGCAGGCACGGTAACGGTTACGTTCTGCGTAGCCGCTGCACCCGAAGAAGTTCCGCACAACTCGCCGGCATCCACAAAGTCGCCGTCCTGGTTCCAGTCAGCAAAAATGTAAATGTTGTCGGAAGCATAACCACCGTTAACACCCACTGTTATCGTAGACGTTGCACCGGCTGCCATGCTGCTGATGGCGCCAAAGGAAATATAGCTGGCATAATTGCTGCGGCCCGAGGTAATGGTATTCAGCGTTCCTCCCACCGAATTGATGTACTCGAAACTTCCGCTGGAAGAAGTAGAAGCACAATAACAGTTAAAAGGAGTTCCGTTATAGGCCTGGAACCCGTCGAGCTCGATACGGTTACTGGCACGTACCGTCATATTCAGACGCACATAGCGTGTGGTCGCTGCCAGCGGAGAACTGTACAAGGTTGCCGTTGTAGGTACGGTTGCCTGGGTATGCGTGGCAATGGTGGTCCAGGTAACGCCGTCGGGCGACTCCTGCAGCAGTACCGTACGGTTACCCGACGCCGAATTGCTGCGCAGGTAGTACTGTACATTGGTTGCCGTTCCGCTGAAGTTCATCTGCACATTCTGTCCCACTCCATTCAGCATGGCAGATACGCCTCCGCAGGCATCCAGCGAAGCGGTAGTACCACCGGTGGCGCCGCTGAACCCCAGGGGAATAGACGCGTTAAAATGCGTACAATATGCCGGAAGAATAGCCTGCGCCTGCACACCTGCAATGCCTGCAGAAGAGAAAAGAAGGAGAACGAAGGCTTTTTTTACACATACACTATGCGTAAACAACGATGGTAGTCTGGATATCATAGTTTGTTAGTTCAGGTAATTCCACACATATTTCCCCTGCATGGATATGCCGAACGGATAACACAAGGGTACGCGTTACCACCACGGAGGTCCATGCGGGTCCATAAGGGTTAGCAAAGAGGAAATAAAAAAAGTGGATTTTCCTGGAGAGAAGCTGGTGATCAGGGTTACAATTTCGTTCGGTGATGAGATGGGTTATGCCGAATCGATCTTATAACGATTCCATTTTTGTTAGTTCCTTAACACAATATTAAAAAAATCTTCATACGATTTGAAGTTTTTTAACAAAAATCTTTTGTGAATGTGACAAGCCCGATAACAGGCCCGGACTGTTATCATTTCGTGTATCGCCCGCAGGCAAAGGCATGCAGTCCACCTGAACGGTAGATTTGTGTAACGGATCCGGTATGAGCCGTTTAGCTCAGGCGGGAAGAAATAAGGCTCAGGAATTCCTTACGGGTGGGCTCTTTCAGGAATTCGCCCGTAAAGGCCGAAGTGGTGGTAACGCTGTTCTGCTTCTCCACACCGCGCATCTGCATACACATGTGCGAAGCTTCGATCACTACGGCCACGCCCAGGGGCTTCAGTGTGCGGTCGATGCAATCGCGTATATCCGTGGTAAGGCGTTCCTGCACCTGCAGGCGACGTGCAAAAGCATCTACGATGCGGGGAATTTTGCTCAGCCCTACAATATAGCCATTGGGTATATAGGCGATATGTGCCTTTCCGAAGAAGGGCAGCATATGGTGCTCGCAAAGGCTGTACATTTCAATATTTTTTACCACCACCATTTCCTGGTAAGGTTCCTGGAACATGGCGCCCTTCAGAATGGCCTCCGGATCTTCGGCATAACCACGGGTAAGGAACTGCAGGGCTTTGGCAGCCCGTTCCGGGGTTTTCAGAAGCCCGTCGCGCTGAGGGTTCTCACCGATGGAATCAATAAGGGTAAAGTAGCTGTCGGTCAATATCTTCAGCGAATCGCTTTTTTTCTCTTCACTCATGGTTTATTCTCCGTAGTACTCTACAAAGTTATTTTCGGTTTCGTAGAGCGTTATTTTATAAAGAAAACAGTTGTCAAAACGGTTGATCTCCGGCTGCAGTATCTTCCAGATCTCCATGGCCAGTATTTCGGTGGAGGCCATTTTACCTTTCATAAAGGGTACGTCCATATTCAGGTTCTTATGGTCGAGTTCTTCGATAACCCGTTCGCGGATAAGCCGGCTCAGGAATTTGAGATCGATCACAAAACCCGTGTCCTGCCGCGGAGTGCCTTTTACGGTAACGAAAAGATTAAAATTATGACCATGCCAGTTCTTATTGGCACATTTTCCGAAAACGCGTTCATTTTCCTCGTCCGTCCAATCCTCCCGCCACAGCTTGTGTGCAGCATTAAAATGTTCTTTTCTTGTTACGCAGATCATGTATACAAATTCGGGCACAAAGATACTATCCAAACTTCACTTTCGGAACTTTATTCGTTGCGTGTAAGCGAGCCGAGCACGGATTTACCGTTATCGAAACGCCCCCGCAGCACGGTACCGTCGGGGTAGTGAAAAATTCCCTCGCCGTGGTACTGATCGTGCGACCAGCCGCCCTTATATACCACACCGGAGGCTTTAAAGGTATAGGTGCCCTGTCCGTGCCGCAGACCGCGTACCCAGGTGCCCTCGTATACATCGCCCGAGGCATACCACATGGTGCCTTCGCCCTGGTAACGGCCCAGTTCAAAATTACCCGCGTAGGTATTTCCGTCGGGCAGGCGCAGGTTGCCCTTACCATGGTATACATCCGCAAAAAAGAGTCCCTGGTAGGTTTCTCCGCTGCTCCAGACCAGTGTGCCCCGGCCCTGTTTCTTGCCTTCGAAAAAAGCACCTTCGTACCAGGTACTGTCAGAAAAAACCAGGATGCCATGCTTGTGATACTGGTCGTTCTGCCAGAACCCCCGGTACATCGTGCCGTTGGCATAGTGTATCTCGCCCATGCCGTTGCGCTGGCCAGCCTTGAACTCACCCGTATACACGTCGCCGTTCACCCAGGTGTAGGTGCCGCTTCCGTTAAATTTTCCGTCTTTGAACTGCCCGGTATACGTGCTTCCATCGGGAAAGCTCAGTGTGCCTTCGCCCTGGTAGGTGCCTTTGCGGATGGCTCCCTTTTGTGCATACAAGCTACTGAAAGACAGCAGTCCTATGCATAAAAGTATGATGAACCGGGTTTTCATGGTATTACAAAGATATAAAAAGCCGGCCGGGACTAACAAACCCTGTCGTCCTTAAAAAGATGTTAAGTAGTGAGTACCCGTCCTGCTGAATACGTCCCGATCTCATTCTAAAAACATGGTTATCAGATTCTTTCTTTGAACACCTGCCGCGTATGGAGTTTCACGGACAGACTGACCACACTGACCACCGTAACCGAACTGAGCGGCATCAGTATGGCGGCAAACACGGGCGAAAGTCCACCGCTTACGGCCACGGCTATGCCCAGCACATTGTACAGCAGGCTGATGACAAAACCGAGGCGTATGGAAGCTATGCTGCGGCGGGCCAGTTTCATGAACCGCTGCAGCTGTGTAAAGGAACGGGCTTCCAGTATGGCATCGGCCGCCGGACAGAACTGGTTGTTGTTGTCCGTGATGCTGATGCCCATGCGGGCTACTTTAAGCGCTCCGGCATCGTTGAGACCGTCGCCCAGCATCAGCACCTGTTCGCCCCGCTGTTGAAGGGCCTCCACGTATTCGAGCTTCTGCGCGGGACTACAGTGGAAATGCATTTCCGTGCCCGGCGGGAACAGCTGCTGCAGGCGCTCCCGTTCCGCATCCGAATCGCCCGAAAGGACCGTGAAGCGAAACGATCTTTCCATACTCTTCAGCAGTTCCGGCAGACCTTCGCGGTATACATTGCTAAAGAGGAAACAACCCAGCAGTTGCCCGTTCTCACTGTAAAAAACACGGGTAAAACCGGCATTGTTGCCTACCGTTCCGCAGAATTCGGCCGAACCAAGCCGGTAGGTGTTCCCGTTTACTACGGCCTCGATACCGCAGCCGGCCTGTTCGCTGTAGGTTTCCAGGGGCAAATGCTCTTCATCGTGCATCTGTTCGTTCAGGGCCCTGCTCAGCGGGTGCGTGGAATGCGATACCATAGAGGCCAGGATACGTTGCTGTATGCCGCTGAGTGCTGCACCCTGCCAGCGGGGAATACTTTTTTCGGGAACGGTAAGCGTGCCCGTTTTATCGAAGACCACATGCGTAATGCCGGTAAGCAGTTCAGCCGATTCGGCATTTTTGAGAAAAAGTCCTTTTTTAGCGGCCTGGCGTATAAAGGTCCCGAATCCGAAAGGCGCGGCCAGTCCCAGTGCGCAGGGGCAGGCGATGATAAGCACGGCCGTGAGCGCGTTAATGCCCGTGGCCCAGCCGCTGCCGTACAGACCGTGCCAGAGCAGGGCTCCCAGCGCAATAAGGAGAATGAGCGGGGTAAAATAGTAACTGAGCCGGTCGGTAATATTGCGTATTACGGCCCCTTTTTTCTGAAAGGCCTGGTGATTCCAGAGCTGCGTCAGGTGTCCGTCGGCCATTTCTTTTTCTACCCGGAAGCAGGCGGCGGCACCCTGCACCTTACAGCCCGCATAAGCACGTTCGCCGCGCTGTATATGCACCTCGCGCGATTCACCGGTAACAAAGGACGCGTCCAGGTGTACCTCTGCATCCAGCAGGATACTGTCGGCCGGTATGATCTCCTGGTTCTTCACCCGGATGCGGTCTCCGGGCCGTATATCCGTTACGGGCACATATTCCCAGGCGCTGCCTTTTTCGCGTTGCACCGAAATGGGGAAATACGAGGTATAATCGCGGTCGAAGGAAATGCCCTCGTAGGTCTTCTGCTGAAAGGCGCGGCCGATGCTCATAAAGAAGATCAGTCCGCAGAAAGAGTCGAGATAGCCCGGCCCCAGGTCCAGCGCTATTTCCACCAGGCTGCGGCCGAACAGTACAATAATGCCCAGGGCAATGGGTATGTCGATGTTGAGTGTGCGGGAACGCAGGGCATTCCAGCCCGAACGCAGGTATTCCATCGAGCTGTAGAGCAGTACCGGCAGGGCAAAAGCAATATTGGCCAGGCGGAAGAACAGCGCAAAGCCGGGAGTATGGGTCATGGCGGCATCAAAATACTCGGGCAGGCTCAGCAGCATGATGTTCCCGAAGCCAAAACCAGCCACCCCGATGCGGTACCAGTGCCGGCGGTCGCGTTTCTTTTTTTCCTTTTTCAGGTCGGCACTGTGAAAAACGGGGCCGTAACCCAGGCTGTCGAGTGTACAGGCCAGTTCGCGGAACGAGATCTCTGCGTGCAGGAACTGTACGGTAAGCTGCTTCTGTACAAAGTCCACCGAACTGTATTGCACGCCGGGCACCAGTACCTGCAGGTTTTCCAGCAGCCATATACAGGAACTGCAGTGTATCTGTGGAATGTACAGCACTACGCGGGCCACTTCATCATCGCGGTACTGCAGCAGGCGATCGGCCATGGCCGGCTCATCCAGGAAGGCAAAACCGTCTTCGCGGCGGTTGCGCATACTGGCCCCGGCTCCCTGGTTTAGTTCGTAGTATTCGCAAAGGCCGTTCTCTGTAAAAAGACTGTATACGTTGCGGCAGCCCGCGCAGCAAAAAGTTTTATCGTCGTATGCGATCTCTTCCTGCAGGCAGGGATCGCCGCAGTGGTAGCAAAGGGTCCGGGAGGTAGCCGGATGCAATACTTTCATGTGTGTGCTGAGATTAACACGACAAAGTTCCGCAGAAAGAACGTCCGAAACTATGACGACGGTCAGTCTCCCAGCTTTTTGAGCATAATAAAATCGTTCATGAAAAAGCCATCGCCGATATCGAGGTCCGCCGCCTTTTCGATCTTAAACCCCTGTTTAAAATAGAAATTCAGCGGACGTATATTCATGCGGTTCACCTGCAGCCGTACTTCTTTGCAACCATGGGCGCTCAGGTAGCGCAGCGCTTCGTTCATCATCGCTGCTGCCACTCCCCTGCCCCGTTGTTCCCGGGCCAGGTAAAATTTGGGAATGAACCCGCTGCCGTCCTCCTTCACCTGCACGGAAAAAAAGCCCAGCGCCTCGTTGTTGATGTGACATATGTAAAATACCTGACCTTCGCCTATCTGGCGTTCCAGTTCAAATTCGGAGTACATTCTCTGCAACATGTATTCCACCTGTTCCGTGCCGATGATGGCCGGGTAATGTTCCCTCCAGATGATCTCTGCCAGGCGCCGGATCAGGGGCACATCGTTTTTCGAGGCTCTGCGGATACTACATTCCTGCATAAAATGGTAACTTTGAATATGCGAACCTACAAAACTTTATTTATTCTTTCTGTAACTGCTCTTGGCGCCGGCTGTAAAACAGCACAAAAAACCGTACCGGCAAAGACCGAATTTGTATTTAGGGTACAGGTGCAGGAAAAATACTGCGGCGGGGCCCGTATCAGCGATGAGATGCAGCTCGATTTTGAAAAACAGAAACCCTTCCGCAACGGCGATCTGATGCTGGTGAACGATGCCCGTAAAGACTCCGTACGCCTCTTCCTGAATGCGGACGGCAGCGGGCGCCTTACATTGCAGCCGGCCCTGTACAAAGTGTTTTTTGCAGAAAAGATCGATACGCCCGACCGGGCCGACATGCGCAGCTGCCCCGACTGGAAAAGCCGTGCCGATACCATCATCGACCTGAGCCCGGCCCGTACATCGCTGGAACTGCAGCTTTACAAAGGCTGTAATCCCTGCCTGCCCGCACGCCCCTGATCAGCTGCCCGGCCTGATGAAAATGGGCAGGAAAACCGGCGTTTTCTTCTGGTAGTTTTTGTACTCCGGACGTTTTTCCAGCATGTGTTTTTCCATAATGGGTATGGAAGCCAGGCGGAACATGGCATACATGGCCAGTACCCCCACACCCGTCCAGGCATAATCCCAGCGGGCGCTGAGCCCGAAGGCGTACACACCCAGCCAGAACAACAGTTCGCCCAGGTAATTGGGGTGCCGGCTGTACTTCCACAGACCGCCCTGCATAAATTCGCCCGGGGCTTTGATGCGTTTGCGGAACAGGCGCAGCTGTTCGTCAGAGATGAGCGATACCACGGCCCCGGAAAGGCAGATGGCAAATGCGATGATGTCGTAACCGTTCACTTCATTGCCCGGCAGTGACATGGCCGGGTACATGGGCAGACAGCCCAGGAACACCTGCACCGTGGGAAAAAAATGGATCCCGAACCAGTCGATGACCAGTTTTCTGGCTTTGTTGCCCTGTTTCAGCATGCCATAGCGCCAGTCTTCGTGGCGTATGCCCGGCCAGCCGCGGGCCCAGTTCAGGGTAAGCCTCAGGCCCCATACCTGTACGGCAATGAACAGCAGCACCTGGCGGAAACTATCGGCATCCGGCAGGGCCACCTGGGCAAAATAAAACACGAATACCATCGGCGCCACGCTCCAGTAGGCATCGTAAAAACTGCTGTTCTTAAATCCCAGGCTGAAGAGCCAGATCACAAAGGTGGCCGTTACGTCGGCAATGAACAGTTTCCACAGCGGATGCATATCCGGCAATGCGTACAGCACCCCGCTTCCGGCCCCGAAGGCGGTAAGGTAGGCTATGGCAATAAGAATAAAGGAAAAGGAACGGGTATAGTTAGCTTTCATATCGTGCAAAATGGCCGCGCAAATTTATACGTACCACTTGTTACAAACAACTTCGGCGGCTTTCTGTTCGGCGGTTTTTTTATTTTTTGCCTCAGCCGAGGCTTCTTCACTTTCGTTGATGAAAACGGTCACCGTATAAACCTTATCGTTGTTCTCGATACGGGTGGCGGTATGCTCAAAGCGTACGTTGTGCCGGTTCTTCTGCCCCCATTTGATGAGCTTGCTCTTATAGTCGTTATCGCTGTTCACGAGGGCCAGCATATTGATGTTCTTATCGAACAGGGCAATGATCTTCTTAAAGGTAAAATTATAGCCCTTGTCCAGGTACATGGCTCCGATCAGTGCTTCCAGGGCATTTCCCTTTACGTCCTCGGGCATAATGCCGTTGCGGAATTCGCCCACGATCAGTTCGGGCAGACCGATCTTATCGGCCAGATGGTTCAGGGTATTGCGGCTTACAAAACGGGTCTTGAGTTTGGTAAGACTGCCTTCGTCCATATGCGGAAAGGTGCGGAAGAGGTAATCGGCAATAACGGCGTCCAGGATCACGTCTCCCAGGAATTCCAGGCGCTCGTTGTGCTGCCGGTACAGGTCCTCCTGTGCATTGGCAAAGGATGCATGTAAGAACGCCCGGTAATAATTGGCATAATCTCTCGGGGTGTAACCAATGATTTTCCGCAGGCGCTTTTCAAAGCCCTTCTGAATGTAAGATGGCGCTGTATGTGGGAGAAATGGGAACATACTCCCTAAATGTAGTAAAAAATCGGGGATTCCGTGTGATTAAACTTTTTTAACCACAACAGAGGCGTTGTGCCCGCCAAAACCGAAGGTATTGCTGAGTGCAGCATGTACTTCGCGCGACTGGGCCGTGTTGAAGGTGAGGTTCAGCTTGGGGTCGATCTCCGGATCGTCTTCGAAGTGGTTGATCGTAGGCGGAATTTTACCTTCGCGGATGGCGAAGATACAGGCCAGGGTCTCGATAACGCCGGCGGCACCCAGCAGGTGGCCCGTCATACTTTTGGTAGAACTGATGTTCAGGTTGTAGGCATGATCGCCGAATACGCCCAGGATCGCTTTGGTCTCGGCAATATCGCCCAGCGGGGTAGATGTGCCGTGTACGTTCACGTAACCGATGTCTTCGGGCTTCATACCGGCATCTTTCAGGGCCAGGGTCATTACGTTCCTGGCGCCCAGACCTTCGGGATGCGGGGCCGTAATGTGGTTGGCATCGGCTGTGGCCGCACCGCCCGCAATTTCGGCATAAATAGTGGCTCCGCGTTTTACGGCATGCTCGTATTCTTCCAGGATCAGTGCGCCGGCACCTTCGCCCAGTACAAAACCGTCGCGGGTCTTGTCAAACGGACGGGAGGCCGATTCGTACTGTTCGTTATTGGTAGAAAGAGCGTGCATGGCATTGAAACCGCCGATACCTCCGATGTTGATGGCGGCTTCCGATCCGCCGGTAACGATGATGTCCGCTTTACCGTAGCGGATGGTATTTACGGCGTCGATAATGGCGTGCGTAGAAGAGGCACAGGCCGAAACCGCCGCGTAGTTGGGGCCGCGGAAACCGTGTTTGATGGAGATATGCCCTGCGGCGATATCTACGATCGTTTTAGGAATAAAGAACGGATTAAAACGGGGAGTGCCGTCGCCTTTACCAAAGGCGACCAGCTCTTCCACCAGCGTATCCAGTCCGCCGATGCCGGAAGCCCAGATCACGCCCACACGGTCCGGATCGTAGGAACCTTCGGTAAGGCCGGCCATCTGGATGGCTTCATCGGCCGTTACGATCGCGTACTGCGTAAAAGCATCCACTTTGCGGGCCTCTTTGCGGTCCATGAATGCCGTGGGGTCAAAGTTCTTGACTTCGCAGGCAAAGCGCGTTTTAAATTTCGATGCATCAAAACGGGTAATGGGAGCCGCACCGCTTTTGCCTGCAAACAATGCCTGTCTGAACTCTTCAGCGGTGTTTCCAATAGGCGTCAGTGCGCCCATGCCGGTTACTACTACCCGTTTTAACGTCATTCGAAATAATTTTGGTTAGACTACTATTACTTGTTAGCGTTTTCCTCGATGTATTTGATCGCTTCGCCTACAGTACCGATCTTTTCAGCCTGTTCGTCAGGAATGGCGATTTCGAATTCTTTTTCAAATTCCATGATCAATTCTACCGTATCCAGTGAATCAGCACCCAAATCGTTGGTGAAGCTCGCATTTTCGGTTACTTCGCTTTCGTCAACGCCCAGTTTGTCAACGATAATAGCCTTTACTTTTGCTGCAATTTCTGACATAAACGTATTGTTTAATAGGTTTTACCGGGTGCAAAGTAAATAAAAATTAAAACGTATAGCCAAATTCTTTGCCTACAATGCTGCATTTTATCTTTTCAACCCCGCATACATCAAGGGTTTAGAATTAAAAAAAGAGCGTAAAAAAACAAAAAAGACGCCTCGTCTCGCTTCAAGCGGGACGAGGCGTCTTCCTGAGATCTGTTTATTGTTATTTATACGTAACCTGTCTTGCAGCCTCGATGATACGGGCCACATTGGGCAGGTAAGCTTCAATAAGCGAAGTGGCAAAAGGGAAAGGCACATCACGTCCGGTAACGCGTACCACAGGCGCATCCAGGTGATCGAAGGCTCTCTTCTGTACCATATACGTTACTTCGGTGGCAATGTTGCCCAGCGGCCAGCTCTCTTCAATGATCACCATGCGGTTGGTCTTTTTCACCGATTCAATTACGGTATCGTAGTCGATCGGGCGTACCGACATCAGGTCGATCACTTCGGCGTCGATGCCCATGCCGGCCAGCTCTTCAGCGGCTTTGTGCACGATCTTCATCATTTTACCGAAAGACACCAGGGTAATATCGTTTCCGCTGCGTGTAATTTTTGCTTTACCAATGGGCAACAGGTATTCCTCTTCGGGCACCTCGCCCTTGTCGCCGTACATCTGCTCGCTTTCCATGAAGATCACGGGGTCGTTATCGCGGATGGCGGTCTTCAGCAGACCTTTGGCGTCGTATGGATTTGAAGGGATCACCACTTTAAGACCGGGACAGTTGGCATACCAGTTCTCGAAGTTCTGCGAGTGCGTGGCGGCCAGCTGACCGGCAGAACCCGTAGGACCGCGGAAAACGATGGGTATGTTGAACTGGCCGTTGCTCATCTGGTAGATCTTGGCGGCGTTATTGATGATCTGGTCAATACCTACCAGCGAAAAGTTAAAGGTCATGAACTCAATGATCGGGCGAATGCCGTTCATGGCCGCACCCACACCGATGCCCGCAAAACCCAGTTCGGCGATCGGGGTATCGATCACGCGTTTTTCGCCGAATTCAGCCAGCATTCCCTTGGAAACCTTGTAAGCGCCGTCGTATTCGGCTACTTCTTCTCCCATCAGGAATACATTTTCATCGCGGCGCATTTCTTCTACCATGGCCTCGCGAAGGGCATCACGAAATTGTATCTCTCTCATATTACGAATGTTCTGTGATTTGTTTGCAGCCTCCTGTTACAGAAGCATGGCAAAAGTATAAAAGTTTATCGGTTTTACACTTCTTTAGGGGAGCGGCCTTGTGTTTTACCCCCGTTTTAAGCTATTTTTGCCGAAATTTGACGGGTATGTCATCGAATTGAACCAGAAATTGTTCGTCATGCATACTTTTTTTTACATTTGTTCCGATTAACGAAAATTGAAAATCCGATCAACATGAACATTTTAGTTTGTATCAGTAAAGTTCCTGACACCACCTCGAAGATAGCCTTTACGGATGGTGATACTAAATTCAACACACAGGGGGTTACCTGGATCGTGAATCCTTCCGATGAGTGGTATGCCCTCGTTAGAGCGCTTGAAATTAAAGAATCGCTGGGTGCGGGAAATGTTACCATTATTACCGTAGGTCCGGCCGAAGACGATGCGGTGATCCGCAAAGCCCTGGCGGTAGGTGCCGACAATGCGGTACGTGTAAACCTGGATCCGAAAGATTCGTATTCCGTAGCTGCGGCGATCGCCGATTATGCAAAAACGCAGAATTTCGATCTGATCCTTACCGGTAAGGAGACCATCGATCACAATAACTCCGAAGTGGGCGGTATGGTTGCCGAACTGCTGGGCATGGAATTCATCAGTCCGGCCAACAAACTGGACATTAACGGACGTACAGCCCGCGTGGAAAGCGAAACCGGCGGAGCCACCTACGTGTTCGAGGCCGAACTGCCCCTGGTACTTTCTGCCGCCAAAGGTATGGCCGAGCAGCGCATCCCGAACATGAAAGGCATTATGGCCGCGCGTACCAAACCCATTACCGTGGTTGAGCCCGCTTCTCCGCACCCGAAAGTGAACGTGGTAAAATTTGAACTTCCGCCGGCCAAGGCAGGGGTTAAACTCATTGCCCCGGAAAACACCGACGAGCTGGTACAGTTACTGCATACCGAAGCCAAAGTGATCTAAATTCTATTGTATAATATAACAGAAAAATATTGTCATGTCAGTTTTAGCATTTGTTGAAAGCGCAAACGGAAAGATAAAAAAGGCCGGTTTCGAAGGCGTATCTTACGCTAAGAACACCGCCGACAAAACAGGCGGCGGAGCCGTAACAGCCATCGTATTCGGGGCTGCCGACGCCGCTGAGCTCGCCTCCCTGGGCGAGTACGGCGCCACTACGGTACTGCACGTAAGCAACGAGGCCGATACAACCGGTATGCTCGATGCCGTACAGGCCGCTGCTGAAAAAGCAGGCGCCAAAACCATTATTTTCCCGTTCGATGTGCTGGGAAAAGCCATTGCCCCGCGCCTGGCCGCACGCCTGGGCGCCGGACTGGTATCGGGCGCCATTGCCTACCCCGAAACATCGGGCAGCGGCATCGTGGTTAAAAAGAACGTATTCTCCGGTAAAGCCATCGCTCACGTAGAAATGGCCACCGACATCAAGGTAATTGCCTTTTCACCGAACGCCACCGGCCTCAACAAAGTAGGCGGAACGGCCAACGTAGAGGCTTTTGCTCCGAACATGCGCGCTTCCAGGATCAAACAGGTGGAAGTGAAGAAACAGGAAGGCGAAATTCCGCTGCCCGAAGCCGAACTGGTGGTTTCTGCCGGCCGCGGTATGAAAGGGCCTGAGAACTGGGGCCTGATCGAAGAACTGGCACACGTACTGGGCGCCGCTACGGCCTGCTCACGCCCGGTTTCAGACATCGGATGGCGTCCGCACCACGAACACGTGGGACAGACCGGTATCACCGTTCGCCCCAACCTGTACATTGCCGTGGGTATCTCCGGCGCCATACAGCACCTGGCCGGTGTAAACCAGAGCAAGGTGATCGTGGTGATCAACAAAGACCCGGAAGCGCCCTTCTTTAAAGCGGCCGACTACGGTATCGTGGGCGACGCCTTTGAAGTGCTGCCGCGCCTGATCGAAAGCGTGAAAAAGTTCAAAGCTGCACACTGATCTCCAAAAGATACTGCATAAAAAAAGGCTCCTTTCCGGGAGCCTTTTCTGTTTATAACGGTTCTGTTAATTCACTACCTGTACCACGCGGTTCTTGGCACGGAACTTAGCCCGTATCTTACCGCCTTCGGATGTTCCCTGGGCTACGTTCAGTTCCGTCTGGCGGTCCATGTATACGGTAGCGGGGCCAACGGGCAGACTGTTCATCTGGTTGATGCCCAGCACCAGCGAAGTGGCGCCGTCGCCGTCCTGGTAGGCCAGGGCATCGTCGCCCCAGGTCCAGCCTCCCACAAAAATACCCACGCCCTGGTTCGGGGCCAGTGCCGGGCCGTCCCAGCCGATGGTCTGTGCCTGCGATTTCTGCAGGGTATCAAAGCCGGGCTGGAAAGCCAGGGTATCGCATACGGGCAGCGTGTTCACAAAGTTTTGTCCGCTCAGGTTATGGTAGGTAAAGGTGCCCGAGCTGATGTGGCCGGCGTATTCCTTGTAATGCCCCATAAATACGGCATTGTAGGGCAGGGTATCGTTGTTGAAGGTTACATAGGCGCCGGAATCCAGCTCCAGCACCGTACCGGTGGCCCCGCCGAAACGGAAACGGGCCACTACCCAGGTTTTATCGGTGTTCTTGTTGTAGAAGACCTCGTAATCGGTGTAGATCTTGTTCTGGTTCACATCGGAAGCGTTTTCTTTGGCACAGGCGGCCACCAGCAGCGAAGCGACGGCAAAGCTGCATACATACAGGAGTTTTTTAGCGGTCATAGTTTTCGGTTTTTTTGCGAAAGAAGTAATTTTTTACGGAACAGGAAGTGCAGGCAGAAAAAATAATATGTAATCCCGTGGCAACAGGTCCCCTGCTGCTGCCTCTGAGGGCCTGCAGAGATAAAACGCAGACTTTCTGCCGGCTGGTATGTGCGGGCACAAAAAAACCCGCTCCTTTTGGAACGGGTTTCCCTTTCGGTTAAAAAATATGCTTAGTTCACAGCCGATTTGAAGTCACTGTCTTCAAAGAAGTTCTGGAACTCTACATCGGTTTTAGCTTTTGCTTTCAGAGAGCCGTCACGTGTGAAGGCTTCTTTCAGGTTGCTTACTACGCCCGATTTGTTTTTCTGACGTGAAGCAGCGATGGCTTTCAGGTAGTAAGACAGCGCTTTGTCCTGATCGTCGCCACCGTTGATGGTAGCGTCCACATCGCCCGGTTTACCGGCCAGCAGTTTGGCAAGTGCAGCGTTGAAGGTTTTGGCATCTCCGTACAGGGAAACAGATTCGTTGTATTTACCTTTCAGGATATAGATGGAACCTAAAGCGCGGTCAGCATCCTGGAAACCGGCAGCTTTCTTGAAGTAATCAATGGCTTTCTGTGTATCGCCTTTCTGGTAAGAGTATTTACCCAGGTTAGAAAGGATGGTCTTTTCGTTCGGAGCGATCTTCTCGGCTTTACGGAATTCCATTTCAGCTTCGTTCCATTTGCCCATGTTCGCATAGCTTACACCGGCGTTGTTGTAACCTCTCCAGTCTTCGGGAGCTTTACGCTGGGCGGCCTGGTACAGTTTGAGACGCTGCTCCTCGTCGGTGATCAGGTTCTGGGCCGTATACAGCTGCTCTTCCAGTGTGAGTGAATCCGGGTTTGAAATGCCGAGGGCTTTCATTTCGTCGGCTGTTTTTTCGCGCAGCTGAACGGTGGTCAGGATCTCGGCACGACGCAGCGGAGACAGCAGGTCGGCCTCTACAGAAGCCAGTGTGGCGCCGCTAACGGATTTCAGTTGTTTCTGCAGCTCGTTACGGCTTACACCGGTTTTAACGATCTGGGCAACCTGGGAAGAACCGTTCTTCTCTTTCACTTTCGCTTCGAAACCAGCGATGTCGCGGCCTTTACCCTGGCTGCTTACAAAAGCGCTGTTCTCGGCAAGTACTTTATTCAGTTTTTTCAGTTCTTTCTGAACTACGCCTTTGGTTTCGGTAGCACGTCCGTCAGACAGTACCTGGTTGTACTCGTCGGAACCTTCCGGAGAAGCCCATCCGACCACGTCCATTTTCTTGAAAGTGCTTCCGTTTCCGCTGTGTTCTGTTACAAACGCGCGGAAAGCGGCGATATCTTCGCTTTTCAGCTCAGACGGGCGAACCGCTTTGCTGTTGTAGGCGAAGTAAATAAGCGCGCTGTGCGTTTTATTTACCGGGCCATAGTTGTGTTTACCCACGGTTGTGCTGGTCTCTTTCTGTACCAGCAGCGGCGTGATGCTTACACCTTTATCGATCGGCTCGGTCGTTTTTGCGTTGAATTTCTCCGTAGTTTTATCCTTGATGTAACCTTTGGCACCTACGTGCAGTTCGGCAACTTCCATACCGGGTTTGTACTGCACCACATCGCTGTAGGTGAATTTACCGCCGGTTTTGTCCAGGATGATCCCTTCGCCTTTGTTCTTAGCGCCTTTAACCAGCAGCGGTTTCGCTTCCACGGTCTGTCCGTTGAATTCGAAAACCGGCGTCAGTACGGCACGGCCTTTCTTCGGGATCGATTTTTTCGGGTACTCGCCCGAAATGTTCAATGCAACACTGTCGTTCTTGTACTCCAGCGGATCGGGAGTCACTTTGTAGGTCACCTTGTCCAAGTTAAACTTAGAACATGCCGCGAGCAACACCACCGAACACGACACGGGAATTAAGGTACTTTTTAATTTCATAACAACTCGCTTTTATATTCAAAATATGTATTCAATCCCCAAAATAAAACATTTCGGTACATTTAATCAAATAAAAATAGAAGGTTTCCGAAAAATAAAACAGAATTAATCCCTCATGAGGTCTTTGAGCTGCCACTTTTGCAGTCCGGGCGGGTGATTCCTTTCCAGTACGAATTCGCTGATAACGGCCAGTACACGGGGGTCGTTCTCGAAGTCGTAATTCTCCACATCGATCAGTATCACAGGTATTTGCGTCACTGTGCGCAGGTATTCGAAATAGCCGTTCTGGATATTCAGCAGGTATCCGGGCCGTATCTCCTGTTCGTAGCTGCGGCCTCTTTTACGGATATTGGCCAGCAGGTACTCCACGTCGCGGTGTATGTACACCATGCGGTTGGGCAGGGGCAGCACCCGGTTCATAATATCGAACACTTTGCGGAAAAGGTCGAATTCTCCCGGGCCCAGGTTGTTGCGGGCAAAAACGAAAGACTTGGCAAAAAGATAATCGGAAACAATGTTCGGCTCAAACAGTCCGGCCTTCTCAAACGCCTTCTGCAGCTGTGCAAAGCGTTCGGCCAGGAAAGAGATCTCCAGCTGAAAGGCCATCCCTTCGGGATCGCGGTAAAATTCGGGCAGGAAAGGATTTTCGGCAAAGTTCTCAAATACCGTCTGTGTTCCGGGCTGTGCCCCCCACAGGCGGGTAAGGGTGCTTTTTCCCGCGCCAATATTTCCTTCCACCGCTATGTAGAACGGCTCTTCTCCGCTGCCTTCCATGTGCCTGCAAAGAAACGTGATATTCCGGACAAATAGAGTATCTTTACAGCTGATTTTAAGAAATTATGCAAGCGTTAAACGACATTATCATCGGCAAAAGCGGAGTGGCTCAGATCATTAAACTGGGCGAACTGAATATTACAAGTGGAAAGATATGTGCCTGTGATCCCCTGATCGAAAGCTATTTTACCGGCTTTGAGCAGGAAGTGAAACCGGGTAAATACCCCGTGGAACTGTACCTGGAAGAAGATACCGACCTGGTGGGTATGGCCGTGGTGTGGTTCGAAAGAACAACGAACATCAGCGAGTGGAAAATGGCCACCGTACCCGGTGAGACCATCTCGGACGAAGACCTTGAAGAAGGATATATACTCGGCTTCCCCGTAGAGAGCGGGCTGGCCTGTTTTATGGACCCGCAGGGTTCTGCCGAGTTCCTGAAACTGGAAGACCAGGCCGGCGAAGGCGAAGAAGCCTCCGAAAGCGTGTTCCTGGGCCCCCTGCTCGATGAGAACGGCGGCGACTGGGCCCTGGCACCCCTGCCCGGCGGACATAATATTGCCGCATTCAGCAGTGGCTACGGCGACGGCAACTACGCCTGCTACTGGGGCCTGGACGAAAACGGGAAGGTGTGTGCACTGGCCATGGACCTGGACGTATTCTTTACCGAAGAAGAACTTTAAGAACCGGCCCGGCCGCCCGTTCATACAAACATCATGCGGATCTTACTTCGTCATAAAGTAAAGGGCCGGCCCGCGGATATCATGAACCGGTTCGACCGGCAGCTGTTCCTTGCCCTGAACCCGCCCGGGATACGGGTTTTCCTGGAAGATTTTACCGGCAATACCACCGGTTCCGAAATTTCGATGCGCATCTGCTGGGGTCCCTGGTACCTCGGCTACTGGCGCAGCCTGGTCGTGAACCACCGTTTTTCGGAAGAACACTGCTCCTTTACCGATGAGGGCATTATGCTCCCTTTTCCGTTAAACTACTGGCGGCACGATCATATTGTAACCCGCGTCGGGGAACACACCTATATTATTGACGATATTCACTTTAAATGCCGCTGGAAGTGGCTGAACTTTTTTTTATACCCCGTTTTCTGGCTGCAATTCTTTTACCGGCGCGGGATCTACCAAAAACACTTTCGCTGATCCGCAAAAAGGACTTGTTATTTTTTGTTAATAATTAACAAATGTTTATATCTTTGTTAATGTATGAGAAATTATCCTAAGTCATTCTTTTTGAATATCGGCGCGGCGGCCGTGCTTGCTTCGGCAGGGACGGGTGCCATGTTTGGTCAGGTAACCACTACCCCGGTTACCCCGGTACAGGCAGTAGGAAATGTACTTATCGGCGGCGGTGTGAACGCATCGAACGTTACCTATACGGGCGCTGCAACGGCCCTGGCCCAGTATACGGCCACAGGAACGAACCTGCCCATTGCTTCAGGTCTTATTATTTCTACCGGAAATGCTACGAATCCGCTCCTCAACGGAAATCCCACCAACTTTTGTACTACCGGCAACGGCACGCCGGGTGATCCCCTTCTGAGCCAGATCGCAGGCGTGAACACGAACGATGCGGCCGTACTCTCCTTCGATTTCATTCCCCTCGGAGATACGCTCAAATTCAATTACGTATTCGGGTCCGAAGAATACAACGAATTCGTGAACGGCGGTGTGAACGACGTTTTCGCCTTCCTGCTCACCGGTCCCGATCCCGCAGGCGGCACCTACAACAATGAGAACATTGCCCTTTTACCCGGCACCACCGTACCTGTAAGTATCAATACCGTGAACAACGGCAACTTTTTCGGCTGTACGGGTACCTGTAATACGGGTAACCCCGGCACACCCTACTGCAACTACTACGTGGACAATCTCTGCGGAGCGCCCTCCGGCATAGCCTGTGACGGCTTTACGGTAAGGCTCACGGCCATTGCGCCCGTGGTACGCTGCCAGACCTATACCATACGCCTGGCCATTGCCGACGGCGGCGACAGTGCCTACGACTCCTGGGTGTTCCTGGAGCAGAACTCCTTTGTTTCGCCGCAGCTGCTGTTCGATTCCAGCCCGCAACTGGGCGGCGGACTCATCGGCGCGGTAGATACCCTGCTGTACGAAGGCTGTACCAATGCCACCATTACCGTGCGCCGTAACTTCGATATCGACTCGGCACGCACCTACAACCTTACCGTAGGCGGCACCGCTACCGACGGTGTGGATTACAGCGGCGTACCGGCCACGGTAACCTTCAATGCCGGCGACAGTACAGCGGTTTTTACCATCGACGCCCTGCAGAACCTGGGTTCACAGTCCGACTACACACTGTCCATCACCATTTCCGACAGCACGGTTTGCGGAGCCGTAGGTTCGGTGATCAGCAGTACCATCGTATTCCTCATCAAGAACGTAAACCCGCTGCAGGTGAACCTCGGGCCCGACCTGTCCACCTGTACCACCGTAAGCATTATGCCGCAGGTCACAGGCGGGGTACCGGCCTACCAGTACAACTGGAACAACGGTCTCAGCAATTCGCCTTTTATTGCCAACTACCCGCTGCCCAACGACATGAACTTTGTACTTGTGGTCACGGACCAGTGTGGGGTTACCGCTACGGACACCGTGTTTGCGGATAAGAAATCGGATCCCTTCGCCAACCTGAATATTTACAATGTAGGCCAGGCCGTTACCAACGAATCCTGCGGAGAGGCCCTGTTCGGCATTTCGCGGGTGAACCTGCTTACACAGCCGCTTTCGTACCAGATCTGGATCGGATCGGGGACCGCACAGAACACGATCGACTTTAACGTGCCTGCCACCGTGAATTTTGCCTCCGGGCAAACCGCCGATACGCTTTCGCTCACAGGCATTTACGACATGATACAGGAGCCGCTGGAATACATTTACCTGGTTACCATCGACTCTACCTGCGCCGGCCCGGTGGTTAAGGACAGCATACGCATTAATATACGAAATGTAGATCCCGTGCAGGTGGATGCCGGCCCGGACCTGAGCACAGGCTGTCCCATTGTACAGCAGACGCTTACCGGTAACGGAAGCGCCGGTATTGCACCGTACAGCTATACCTGGTCCAACGGCTTCAATACCCAGCAGATCTTTGTACAGCCTGCGCAGAATACCACCTATGCCGTAACGGTTACTGACAGCTGCGGCCGCGTATCCAGCGATACGGTAGAAGTAACGGTATTCTATCCGCCTACGGCAGATTTCACATTTACTTCGCACGATTTCTGTGAACCTTCCGTGGTGTCCTTTACCGACCAGTCGGGCACCCAGTACGGCAATCTGAATTCCTGGCTGTACGTAAACGATAACTACGATACCTATTCGAGCGCTGCCAACTGGACACATTCGTTCACAACGGCCGGCAATTACAACGTAACCCTGGTGGTGGGCACCGATTTCCCCAACTGTTACGATACGGTGACCAAGGTGGTGACCATTCACCCCAAACCGATCGGCAATTTCTGGTGGACACCGGATCCCGTTACCGAGGTAAATCCGCTGGCCAGCTTCACCAATGCGTCCTCTCTGGATGTAAGCAGCTGGATGTACGAAGTAGACGGAGCCAGCTACAATACCGCCGACTTTGAGCATACCTTTACCCTGCCGGGCGAATACGACGTGTACCTGTACGTAGAGAATGAATATGGCTGCCGCGATACCGTAGAAAAGACCGTGATCGTGGAAGGAGAACATACGTTCTTTATCCCGAATGCCTTCTCCCCGGATAACAACAGCGTAAACCCCGTATGGGAACCGAAGGGCGAGAACATTGCCTACCTCGAGTACTTTATCTTTGACCGCTGGGGCGAACGGATCTTCCAGGCCAACAGCGATATGGTCAGCTACGGCTGGAACGGCCGCCGCAGTAACGGTCAGCCTTACAAAAGCGACACCTATGTGTACAAGATGTACGTAAAAGACAAGTACGGCAAGGAGTACGAGTTCTTCGGGCACATACTCCTGCTCAGCGGTGATTAGACATTAAAAAAAACTAAAAACAGAACCTGTACGATATAAAGCCGTTTTACATAGTATGGCAGTAAAAAACCGGGCCGCAGCTGCGGCCCTTTTACTTTTATCTTTTACAGCTCCGCTCAGGGCACAGAATATAAAACTCTCGTCGCAGGAAATAGATTACGGCAAGCACATTGCCTGGGACAACCCGGCCGGCTTTATCGAGATACAGAATACCGGCAGCCGCTCTATGGCCGTGCTGCGGGTAGACGCTCCGCGCGGCATCTGGTACGATTATCCCAAAACCTATATCGAACCGGGGCGGACGGCCGAAATTACCTTCATCTACTACACCGAAGAAGCCGGTAGTTTTGCCCTCCCGGTGAAAATATATGTGAGTTTGGAGCCCGAACCCATACAGGTGATGCTTAAAGGCAATATCCGCGGTTTTGCCAGCAATGCGCTTACCGCCTGCCCGGTATGGCAGAAACCCGAAAGCAAACCCCTGGAATTTGACCGCAGCTTCCTGGTACTGGACGATGAAACGGGCAAACCCATCTCCATGTCGCTCATTACCATTTACCAGCGCGGCGAGTTGCTGGGTGTGCTCAAGACCGGCCGCAACGGCACGGCACAGACCTCGATCCCGGGTGGCATGTACGGCTCCAGGGTAGAAGCACAGGGATATATTCCCGTAGACTCGGCCCTCTCCTTCCGGGCGGGCACACAGGAAATTATTTACCGCCTGCGCAAGGAGACCCTACCGGAACCCATACTGGCCGAAGTACCCGACACACTGCCCCGGCAGGTACCCGAAACGCCCCGCAAGCCGGAACAGGTGCCCGTAACCGTGCAGCCCATATCGGCGGATACCTCCTGGAAGACCGATCCGCTGGCCAGCAACGACGTGCTGCCGTTCAATGAATACAAGTCCAACAACATCGTTTTCCTGCTGGACGTATCATCCTCCATGAACGGACCCGCCCGCATGCCCCTGCTGAAACTGGCCCTGCTGGAACTGGCCGGCGTGCTGCGACGTTCGGACCGGGTAAGCTTTGTTACCTTTTCCACACAAAGCAAAGTGGTGGCCAGCAATATCACCGGCAGCGACCGCGATACGGTGGTCAGCATCATCAATGCCATACGCGGCTCGGGCAGCACCAATGGGGTAAAAGGTCTGCAGACCGCCTACGAACTGGCCCGCAAAAACTTTATCCCCGACGGCAACAATACCGTACTGCTGGCTACGGACGGCATTTTTAAAATGGTGGATTCCGACATCAACGGACAAAAACTGGTAAAGGACATGCAGCAGGAAGGTATCACTCTTTCGGTAATGGCCCTGGGCACCAGTATGGACGCACTGAAGAACCTGGAAGCCATTGCCGTGGAAGGCGGCGGCACCTTTACCAGGATCAGGGATCCTGCCCAGGCTCCGCAGGTGCTTATACAGAGCGTTCAGCAGCAAAGTCGGCGAAAATAAGTGTGTCACGCCCCGTATTTTTTATTAATTTTGCCCTAAAAGCACCCGGATGGGGTATTATATAGGCAAATTCATTTTTTTCCTTCTCGGCTGGAAATTGGTAGCCAAACCGCCGAAAGACCTGCGCAGATGCGTAATGATCGCGGCACCCCACACCAGTAACTGGGATTTTGTTATTGCAAGGGCAGCTTTTGCCATTATGCGCATCCCCGTAAAATTTACGATAAAAAAGGAGTGGTTCCGTTTCCCGTTCAACCTCTTTTTCAATTTCATGGGCGGCATTGCCATCGACCGCTCGCCCAAAGAAGAGGGCAAACCCCGCAAAAGTTCCACGGAGGCCATGGCCGAGCTTTTTCAGAAATACAGGGACCTGGTGGTACTGGTAACGCCCGAAGGCACCCGTAAAAAACAAACCGAATGGAAGACCGGCTTTTACTATGTAGCTAAAATGGCCGGTGTACCGATCGCATGCGGCTGGCTCGATTATTCCAAAAAACACGCCGGGGTGGGCCTGGTGCTTCAACCTACCGACAATATGGAACAGGACCTGAAGCAGATCATGCAGTTCTACCGCAATATTACGCCTAAATTCCCCGAGAATTTCAGTGTGGACAGCCGATTCGTTTAATCAATTAAAACAAAAATAGAAATGAGCATCTCAAAGAACAAGGTCGTATCCATTACATATACGCTGCGTCTGGACCACGCCGAGGGCGAACTGGTACAGCAGGTAGATAATTCCAGCCCCCTGGTGTTCCTTTTCGGTTACGGACAACTGCTTCCGAAATTCGAAGAGAACCTGCAGGGCAAAACCGTAGGCGACAGCTACGAAATGACCCTGTCTCCCCAGGATGGTTACGGTGTTCGCGAAGAACAGGCCGTGGTAGATATTCCGCTGGACGTGTTTATCGTGGACGGTGTTTTACAGGAAGATATGATCACGGTTGGTAATACCGTACACCTGCGTAACCAGGACGGTATGCCCCTGAGCGGTGTGGTACTGAAACGCTCCCTGGAGTTTGTTACCGTAGACTTTAACCACCCCCTGGCCGACAAAACCCTGCACTTTACCGGCGAAGTTCTGGACGTACGCGAAGCCAGCGCCGACGAGATCGCACACGGACACGTACACGGCGAAGGCGGCCACCAGCACTAAGAGCCGCTTTCTAAAAGCATAGGAACAAAAAAACCGTCTCGCTGAAGCGAGGCGGTTTTGTTTTTTAAGACGATGTGTCTTTATTTTACCTGAATACGTTTTACGTAAATGTTCTTATCGGTCTGGAAGCGCAGCAGGTACATTCCGGATTTCAGCTCAGAAAGGGAAATGTACATGTTGGAAGAGTTTCCGTCATTGCCGGAAGGGGCATTGGTCTTCTTAACGGTTTTACCGGTAAGGTCGATCACCTCTACCACTCCGAAGATAATTTCACCTTCCGTTACCACGTTCACACCATCGGTGGTCGGGTTCGGGTAGATGGAAATGCTCACGGCCGGTGCCGCTGAAGTGCCGGAACCTCCGCCGCCCTGGGGCGCTGCGCTGTTCAAGGGAACCGAACCGGAGCCACCTACCGGAGAAGGCGTACCCGTAAGGTTCACATTATCATTTACCGTTTGTGCGGGCGAATTATTGTCTACACCCAGGATATCCTGCACCGTAACATGGCCGCCGCCCTGCTGGCGATGGTCATTGGCTGAGGACGCCCCGGCCGGATTGCCGTTGTAGGGAGTGGAAACACCACCGCCGGATGTGCTTTCGAGAACTTCGGCAGGAGCCTGCTCCAGGTCGCCGCTGTTATTTTCTGCCGCCAGGTTGGCCTGTGCGTACACGACGTTACCGGCGAGTAAAAAGCCGGCGATCATTGTAGAGTACAAAATATTCTTCATACGCCTGTGTTTTTTAGTGATTTCAAATTTACATAAAATATCCTTAACCTGCCAATGACAAAAAAAACAGTTTGTCGGATTCCCGTTTACTCATAAATGCTCTGTTTTAATTGCATATGATTTTTATAACGGATATTTTTATCAAAACGTTTACTTTTACTCCATCAAAAATCATGCTAAACAGTAAACCCATACACATACTTCGCACTTTTGATAAAAACCAGATGCAGGAATTCGAGCGGTACCTCCACTCGTCCCTCTTCAATGTAAATAAGGCCGTTATACAGTTATTTGAAATATTAAAAGAGTATTTCCCCGACTTTACTTCCGAAAAACTGAACCGTACCATTGTGGCCGAACGCCTTTTCGGGGAGCCCGAAGAGAACAAACTGCGCTACGCCGCTTCCGACCTGGCCAAACTGCTCGAAGATTATATTATGTGGCATGAATTTCAGAAGAGTGAGGCCAAGAAACGCCTGTACCTGCTGGATTATTACCGCAAGACCGATCTCGAAAAATACTTTTACCAGATCTTCGACGAAGCTACCAAACAGCAGATCAAAGACCCCATAAAGGATTCCACCTGGTTCTTTAACCAGTACCTGCTCGAGGAGAACGTGTACATGTACTCCCAGCTCAAAAAATCGCGCTCGCTCGATAACAACCTGCAGACGCTCGTAAACTACCTGGACCTTTTTTACATCTCCAACAAACTGAAGCATTCCGGCGAAATGCTTACCCGTGAGGCCCTGCTACGCGTGGAATACAAGAAGCCCCTGCTCAGCGATGTGCTGCGTTTCCTGGAACTGCGCGAGATCGAAGGCTATATGGCCGTGGAAATGTACTTCTGCGTGGTACAGATGCACCTGCAGCCCGAGAGCGTGGAATATTACTACCGGCTGCTGACCCTGCTCGACGAGAACCGCGATCAGTTCACACGTGAGGAACTGGTTGACCTGTACGTGTTTGCACAGAACTATTGCACGGCCCGCATCAATGCCGGTAAGATCGAATTCCTGCAGGAGGTGTTCAACCTTTTTAAGAAAATGATCGAACTGGAGGCTATTTACGACGACGTAGGCCATATCCGCCTCAATGTGTTCAAGAACATCGTTACCGTAGGCATACGCCTGGGCGAGTACGATTTTGTGGAGCAGTTCATCGAGAATTACAAGAACAAACTGGAGGCCGATAAACGCGAGAGCGCCATCCTGTACAATACCGCCTGGCTGCAGTATGCCCGCCGGGACTTTAAAAGCGCGCTGCGCCTGCTTTCCCAGGCCGAATTTGCCGATATCTTCTACCTGCTGGGCAGCAAATGCCTGCAACTGAAGATCTTTTACGAGACCGACGACCAGGACGCCTTTTATGCCCTCTGCGAATCGTTTTACGTATACCTGCGCCGGAACAAGGTAATTGCCGAGTTCCAGAAAGAAGCCCATCTCGAGTTCATAAAATACATAAAACAACTGGCCCGCCTGCGCAGTGAAAAAGATATTAAAGGCGCCGAAAAATTACACACAAAACTCTCTGAACAGGTCGGACTCATAGACCGCACCTGGTTCCTGCGTAAACTGGAAGAGATAAAGCAGTGAAGCTTTTTCTTGCAGATATGTAAAAAAATCGTATATTAGTAAAAGTAAGTAACAAAAAACAGAGAAATTATGAAAAGAGTACTTGTGATTCTGGGTTTTCTGAGCAGTGGGTTCGCCTTTTCCCAAGCCATGGAAGCCAATGCGGAGATTGATAAGACGATGCGTCCTGCGGTGCAGATAACGATTAAAAATAATCCCAAAACCACCCAGGAAGCATTAGACAGCAAACTGAAGGCCGAAGGGCTGAAAGGCTCCAAGAACGTTAAGGGCTGGTCGCTTTACGAAGGCGCGCTCTTCAGCAAGATCAGCGATACAAAAATGGATTACTATTTCAAGGTGGAACAGAATGGTAAGATCAAGGAAGAATCGCTGGTGTACATTTCTATGTCCAAAGGCTACGGAAACTTCGTGGACGGTAATGCCGACCGTGACCTGATCGAAAAAGCCAAAGGGTTCCTCAACAGTTTCGTGGCCGACGTATCGGCACACCAGCTGACGCTGGACATTGCCGCCCAGACCAAAATAGCCGAAGAAGCCGTAAAAGCGCACGATAAGAGCGTAAAAGACGGTGAAGATCTGGCTAAAAAACTGGAAGAGAACAAACAGGACCAGGCCAACAAAAAAGCCGAAATGGAAAAACAGCGCGCCGCCCTGGAAGCCCTGAAGGCCCGCAAATAAAGCATTTACACACGTTTTAGACTTTGAACAGGACCTCGCTTGCAGCGGGGTCTTTTTTATTTCGGCGAACACCAAAAATTTTCGTATTTTTAAAAGAAAAAAATGACCACTAAAAGATCAAATCATGTGGTTCCCTCAAAATCGTCCGGATGGGTGGTAAGAAAGACCGGGGCTGCCCGGGCCTCAAGAACTTTCGGGACTAAAAAAGAAGCCGTAGAATACGGAAGGAAACTCAGTAAGACCGAAAAAACCGAACTGTATATCCATAAAAGGAACGGTATGGTCCAAAACAAAAATTCATATGTAAAATAACACCTGCCACCCTTAGAATGCTCTTTACCAAAAATGTCTTTATCAACTGCCCTTTTGATTCCGGGTACAAAGATGACCTTTTAAAGCCCATGCTTTACGTCATCGTCCGCAACGGGTTCACTCCCCGTTTAGCCCTTGAAGTATCCGATTCAGCACAGTTCAGGCTTGAAAAAATAACCGGGATCATAAAAGACTGCCGGTACAGTATCCATGATCTGTCAAAAGTAAGATCAACAGAAGCCGGCGAATACGCCCGCATGAATATGCCATTTGAGCTGGGGATCGACTATGGAATTAAATCAGCTTCTGAAGGAAAACTCGCACAAAAAAAGTTTCTTATCCTGGAAGCAACCAGATACGATTATATGAAGGCCATTTCAGATATAAACGGCCTGGACGTCAAAGTTCATAAAAACGATACACAGACCCTGTTTGAATGCTTGTACAGTTGGTTCAGTGAAACAGTAAAGATCCACAAACAGGCGCCGCCATTGCAGCAGTACTATGACTTTGCTGACTTCAATACCAGTTTGTTCGAAGAAAAGCGGAGGGAATTCAAGTCAGAAAGTATTGCGATCAATTACATTCAGAAAATAAGTGTTGCCGAGTATATCCGGGAGATCCGCGAACGTATCTAACCCTAAAACAACATTTATTTCGGCGGAATAAAGTCCGCATCGCCCGGTTTGGGCCAGTGGATCTTGATCTCTACCCGCCGGTTGCGTTGCCGCCCGAAACTGGTCAGGTTCTCCGCCTTGGGCTTATTCTCGCCCAGGCCCTGCGCAAAAATAATACGGCTCCGCGGACAGCCCAGCCTTTCCAGGAAGGCCATTACTGCCCGTACCCGTCTTTCGGACAAAGCCTGGTTGTACGAAGTGCTGCCCATGTGATCGGTATGCCCGTACAGCTGGAATTTGGATTGCGGATAATCGCGCAGGATGTTCCAGAGGATATACAGCTTTTCCCGCGAGGTATCGGGGATACGCCAGGAATCAAAATCGAACTCCACCAGCATTTCGCGGGGCAGGGTCTTGCGCTTCTGTACGGCTTTTACGGCGGCAGAAGGCGGCGGCCACACCATACGGCCCTCGGCCTTAAAGCTCTTCCCTTCCAGGTACACCCCGCTGTCCACCAGGCGGTCACCCGCATCGGCAATGGCCAGTTTTATGTGGTAGGTCTCGTGCGGTATAACCTTGTAACGTACGGTGAGCGCACGGGTAAAACCGTCCCATTCCAGCAGAGGTTCCACAATGCCGGCCGTATTCACCGTGCGGAAATTCCGGGTATCGGTGGTGGAACCGTTATCGATGTAAAAATTGGTGTTCTTTTCGCTGTTGATGGTGTTCACGCTCACCACGTCGCGGGTACCGGGCACCAGGGCCAGGTTGATGGGTGCGGAAATATCGTGCCCCGAAAGGTAAAAGCCAAAGGCATCGTTGTAGCCGCGGTCCACGTACTCGAGGTATTCTTCACTGGCAAATACGTAGCGGAAGGAGATGTAGTCGGAGACCGGCACAAAATCGAATTCCAGCACTACGGCGTCGTAGGTGGTGGTGCGGGCCAGCTTGTCCAGGTCCGGGTCGCCGGGGGCCGAATTGTCCGTACCGTTGATGGGACTGGTATTGGGACCCTGGGTGCCGATGGCCGAACCGGTGGTCATCAGGATCCCTTCGGATATGCCCAGGCGGCCTTTGGGCGGAAAACGAAAATAGGCCAGGCCATTGCGCGGCCCCTTGAATTTTACATTGGAAACGGCAATTTCCGGCGTTCCGATAAAGATCTTTTTCACCAGGTCGTCTACCTTTACCAGGGTATTCACTTCGTACTTCTGTGCAAAAAGCAGGGAGGGAAAAAGAAAAATAAGGAGTATGTAAAAAGCTTTTATGTTCATCTTACCGGATACTAAAGTATAACCCTGCACTATTAACAAAACACAAAAGCCGCAAAAGTATTGCACGGCGTAATGTGTACAGGATAATTTACTATCTTTTCACAACGCTTTAGACCCATGCAAAATAAACTATCCAAAACACTCGTATTCACACTTTTAATTCTCAGTTCCTGCACAAAAAAGGAAGAGAATCCTTATTACCTTACGGTACTTGTGGATGGCCAGGCGATCGAAATGGGGCATACCGATATTATGGTCAGCGAACCATACGGCCTGTATTTTACGGTATCGCAGCAGTATATTCCCGGTGGAAAAGCCACCAACGGAAAAGCACTCTTTATGCGGATCTCACCCTACAAGGGCCCGGGCATATATGAACCTGGCAGTTATTCCGGCTCTTTTTCACTGGTATACGAAAGTGAAATAAGCACCATAGGTAACTGGGGCAATTATTCCTCGAACTACTACCGCAGCAGCAGCGGCGATCCCGGAAGCAGCCTGAAGGCCGAGATCTACAAAAGCACCGGCAGCACCGCAGGCGGAAGAAAGCCGATACGCGGATACATAGAGGCCGTAACCGGTTTTACGGGACATTACACGGTCTTTTCCATGGATACGCTGCCCCATACGCCCAGGAATATCCGGGTGGATTTCTTCCTGCTCTGCAACTAAAAAACAAGACCGGGCTGTTGCACAGACTAAATCTTGCGTACGTTTGTACCATGAACCGCGAAAAACTGCCGGAAAAAGCCCGCGAAAAGCAGAAGGAGAACAAAAAATTCCTGAACGGCCCAAAAACGAAGACCCTGCTGCGCTATCTGCCGCAGGTACACGAGGAAGTTTTTGAAGAGGTAGATTGCCTGCAATGTGCCGGTTGCTGCAAGAGCATCAGTCCGCGTTTCCGCACCCCCGATATTTCGCGCATAGCCAAACATTTACGCATAAAAGAATCGGCACTTATCGAACAGTACCTGCGCCTGGACGAAGACGGGGATTACGTAGTGCAGAGCAGTCCCTGCCCCTTCCTGGGCACCGATAACTACTGCTCCATTTACGAGGCGCGCCCGGGCGACTGCCGCAATTATCCCTATACCGACAGCGATGTATTCTTTAAACGGCCTTCTACCACGCTGCAGAACACCTTTGTGTGCCCTGCCGCCTTCCTGGCCGTGGAAAAAATGAAGGAACTGGCCGCAAAGGTCCGTTAAGGCTGGTAATAGATGCGGTAAACGGCATCGCCGAAATCGTCGCTCACCAGTAAAGAACCGTCGGGATGCATCAGTATATCCACCGGCCGGCCCCAACGGCTGCCGTCATCTTCGAGCCAGCCTTCGGCAAAGATGGTATAGCCTTTACTTTTACCGTTTTCATCCAACGCCACAAAACTTACCCGGTAACCCAGGGGTTTGGTGCGGTTCCAGGAGCCGTGCTCGGCCATAAAAATGCCGTTGCGGTATTCTTCGGGGAAAGCCGTGCCCGTGTAAAAGGTCATGCCCAGCGGGGCTACGTGCGGACCCAGGTTTTGCAGGGGTGGCGCAAAATCGCTGCAGGGTTTTTCCTTGCCGTATTCCGTATCGGGCAGAGTACCGCCGTGGCAATAGGGGAAACCGAAATGCATGCCTTTTTCGGGCGCGTGGTTCAGTTCGCAGGGCGGAATATCGTCACCCATCCAGTCGCGGCCGTTCTCGGTAAAATACAGTGTTTTAGAGACCGGGTGCCAGTCAAAGCCCACCGAATTCCGGATGCCGGAGGCAAATATCTCGGCAGCGCTGCCGTCGGGATTCATACGCATAATAGAGGCAAAACGCGGATCATCGTCCCGTTTACAAATGTTGCAGGGGGCGCCTACCGGTACGTACAGCTTTCCGTCCGGGCCGAATTTCAGGTATTTCCAGCCGTGGTGTTCTTCTTCCGGGAAAGTGTAGGGCAGCACTTCAAAAGAGGGTTTATTGCGGAAGTTCTTATCGATATTTTTAAACACCAGCACGCGTGATACCTCGCTCACATACAGGTTGCCGTCTTTATAGGCGATACCCGTGGGCATATGCAGATCTTCGGCCACGGTTACGATCTCATCGGCTTTTTTATCGCCGTTCTTATCCACCATGGCGTATACCTTTCCTTCGCTGCGGCTGCCGCCGAACAGCACATTGTCCGCGCCCCAGGTAATGGCGCGTACGTTCTTCACATCGGATGCATAAAGATCGATCTTAAAACCGGGAGGCAGTTTTATGAGCGATAACTTTTCCGGGCCTGCAGCCGGTTTGTTCATGGGCGGATTTACCCGGCAGGTTGAAAAGGTGAAAAGCAGGATCAGCAGTGGTGCCATCATCAGCCCCGAGCTCCTGTACAGGAAACGGAGGCCTTTTTCCCCGGAAAATAGTTTAGTTCCTTGCATACGTATTTTATTGTATATTTGGTTTTCACCTGTTCTTTTGGGTATAAAATAGTTCAAAAAAAGCGACTCTCATGACCCACATACTAAGTAACGCATTTTTATCCATACTGTTCACGTTTTTCTGCATTTCTTACAGCTATACGCAGGATGTTGTGCACCTGAAAGACGGCAGTATGCTGGACGTAAAAGTTACGGAAATTACCCCTTCAGCGGTAAAATACCGCGCCCGCAACAATCCCGACGGACCGGTGTACAGCATCGACAGGCGGCAGGTACGTTCCATCGTGTATGAGAACGGCACGTCCGAAACCTTTGAAAGGACCGCGACTCCCCGTCCCGAAAAACCCATACGGGAACGCAGGGCCGGCGAGGATTACGGCAGGCACTTCATCGGGCTGAACCTGGCCGACCTCTTCCGTACCGATATTACCCTGCATTACGAATACCTGCTGAAGAACAACCGCATCGGCTTCCGTATCCCGGTCACCGTAGGCTTTAACAACAATTATTTCAATACCGATTCCAAGATCGAAAATCCCTACGTTTTCCGCAGGAACCGCATTTTCAGCATCGGACTGGATGCCCGTTTTTATCCCGGCGGACAGGGCAAGGCGCGCTATGTGGTCGGTCCCGGCCTTCACTACATCCTCAACAACAAGCGCGGACCACTGGTCGGTTCGGTGCCGGTGGGTAATCACCCGGTAAGCACGATGCGTATTATGGTGTACAACGGCGTGGTATTTACGCCTGTGCCGCAGTTCCGTTTCGGTTTCGACATGGGCCTGGGTACCCAGTACGATTTTACGGACACCGAATATACCGACGAACGCGTTTTCGGCGATCCCAAGATCCAGTTCAACTGGTATGCAGGCTATAAATTCTGAGTTGTATTGTTAAACGAAACATTATGAGTGCCTGTCGGGGCTTTTTTTGTACCTTTGCCGTCTCATGGATAGCACACGTCAGCATAAGGTAGCACGTCTCATACAAAAAGAACTCGGGGAATATTTCATGCGCGACGGGCGTATGCTGTATGGCAATGTAATGGTCTCGGTGACCGATCTGCGGGTTTCGCCCGATCTTTCGGTGGCCCGCATTCACATCAGTATTTTCCCCAATGAGGCTCGCGAAAAGACCCTCGGCGTTATCGAGGCCAATACCCGCCGCATCCGCATGGAAATCGGTCAGGGTCTTAAGAATCAGCTCCGTAAAATTCCCGATCTGTATTTTTATATCGACGATACCTTCGACCGGGTGCAGCACATCGAAAATCTGCTCAAGAAGTAATTTCCTCTTTACGTATCAGTACTGAAACGGCATTTCCGCCGAAACCGGTGGCATTGATCAGTACCGTCCGCAGCGGCGCGGCAGGCAGCGTAGCGAACTCCGTTTCGTAAGGCATGCGGGGCCGCTGACCGTCCAGCAGCAGCAGGGCCAGTTGCAGGCTCAGCATGCCCGAAGCGCCCAGGGTATGTCCCGTAAGATATTTGGTGCTGTACACCGGCATAGCGGTCCCGAAAAGCAGTTTCAGCGCGGCCGTTTCAGCCGCATCGCCCTTGAGCGTGCCCGGAGCATGGGCAATAACGGCATCCGGTCTTTCTATGCCAGCCTGTTCCAGGGCTTCGCGCATGGACCGCTGCAGGGCTTTTCCCGCGGGGGTGATCCCGCTTAAACTGGCCGCCTGTTCCGTACCAAAACCGATGCCCGCTATGCGGTATGCCGAGGTTTCGGGCGAAAGCAGCACCATTCCGGCGGCCTCTCCCAGGCAAAGTGTATTGTTCTCTTTGTTTTTATACAGCGGCTTGCAGGTAAAACCTTCTGTATTACGACTTACAATGCCCAGGGAACGAAACTGGGCCTGGGTAAAATCGCTCAGGGGCGCTTCCGTTCCGCCGGCCAGGGCCTGCGTACACATACCGGCGCGGATCCAGGCACAGGCATTGGCAATGGACTGCAGGCCCGAGCCGCAGGTAATGCTGTGATCGAGCGGAACCGATCCCGAAGCCAGGTAACGGGCCACGGAGGAGGCAATATTGCCCGGCGTGGTAGACGGCGAGGCCGCCGGGTTCAGGCGTCCCTCCTGCAGGGAAGCCCGGTGGAACTGTTCCCACAAATCGGTGCTGCCTCGGGAGGAGCCGACATTTACCAGGGTTCTCTGCCCCGGTAAGGCCGACAGCAGGGATGTGGCAAAAACGGCCAGCTGTATGGTACGGCTGTGTTTCCGGAGCCAGCTGTGTTCTTCCAGGAAGGCCTGTAACCCCGTTTCGGCCGAAGCGGAAAGCGGGAAGACCGCCTGTTCGTTACGCAGTACGGAAAGGGAACGGGGTGCGGCATACAGCGCCGCGGCCTCCGCAGACGAAGTGCCCAGCGAAGACACGGCGGAAAACCCGTGGATATATACCCCTTTCATGGGCGCAAAGGTCGCAAAAAAAGAAAATGCCCGGCGCCTTTTTAGTGTACGCCGGCGGTTTTGTGTGCACAGATGGCACGCAGGGCGCCGTCCCAGAGAGTGAGACGCGCCTTGAGGCTTTCCACGGCCATGGCGGAGGCTTCCTGCCACTTCAGGGGATCGTTGCCGCAGAGGCGGGCCGTCATTTCCAGGGCCAGGTGACTGTGATGGTCGCCGTCTACCTCTATGTGGCGGTCCAGGTAGTATTTAAAGGCGCTGAGCATTCCCGGGAAACGCTGGTTGAGTTCGTTCACCAGGGCATAGAACATGCCGGGGATCAGATCTTCCCGTCCGAAGGTGAATACCGCCGCCAGTATATGCGCCTTATCCTGCGCAATGGCCCCGAAGGTAAAATTCACAAAAGTTTCGGCCTCGGGCGCCACGCCGGCCATTTTAAGAGCCGAAGCCACACCGGAGCCCGACTGCAGGAAGCCGATCAGCTGCTGCATCTGCGAGGTATCGGCGCCGCACTGTTCCATGGCCCGCAGGTACATTTCGAAATGACTGCGGCGTTCGCCGTTCTCGTCTACATCACTTTCCTCGCCCACTACGATCTCGTTGATGAGAAAACGCGTATCTGCATCGCCTACGGGCACCCAGGGCACCCGCGTGCAGGTAAGATGATTCTGCAATGCCTTCAGCAGGGACATAAAATCCCATACGGCAAATACGTGAAACTGCATAAATAATTTAATATCAGCAGGTTCATTTATGTTCATGTACAGCGGATGCTCCAGGATCTGCCGGCGGTAAGGCCCGGTCGCAGCGCGTATCTTTTCGAATGCTGTGTCCATAATTATCTGGTCTTTGGTGTTTTATAAGCAAATGGAATGCGAAAAAGCCTGTAAATATACATCTATAAACCGATCCTCTTATTTTTGCAGGGACACGTTGGAGCAGATCGCAAAAAACCATTGAAAATGAGCACCGAACAGGATATTCTCACGTTTACCGAAGGCTTCCGGGAGCACCGCAGCTTTGAACAGGCCAATGCCTTCATTTTACAGAAGGAAGCACACCTGGAGGGAATGGTCCGCATCATTCTGCAGGAACGATCGCCCTACGCCGAACACATTTCCTGGATACTGGTGCATTTTGCCGCCAAATACCCGCCGCTGCTCTTTCCTTTTGTGCCACAGTTTCTGCAATGCCTGGAACAGACACAGAACGGCACGCTGAAGCGCAACATGCTCTGCATTTTCCTGAACCTGCCGCCCCTGGACGCCGAAACGGCCTGGTTCGACCGTCTGCTGCACTACCTGCGCGACCCGGAGAGCAAACCCGCCGTAAAAGTAAACGCGCTGAAGCTGACCGAACACTGGTTCCTGCGCCGCTGGCCCGAACTGGCACCTGAAGTGCGCGAGACCCTGCAGCTGCTCGCCGGGGACGATAGACCCTCGGTACGCAGCGTGATCCGCCATTTCAATAAAAAGTGGAAATAGCTTAGTGTTCCCTGCTGTAGGCGGGGTCTTTATACCCGAAAATTTTCTTGTCCTTGATGATATTGGCTACGTAGCTGGGCACGTATTTTTCCCATTCGGGATTACCTTCCTGTAACATTTTCAGCACCTTATCGGCATAAATACCCAGCAGGGCCGGGTTGTAGTGCGAAATATTGCGCATGCGGCCGTTTTTGAGCAGGTAATCGTACAGGGGCCTCACGTTCCCGGCACACTCAAAATTATCCAGGGTGAGTATGCGGCCGTCCTTATCGATCATAGGATACACCAGTACCGTGGCCTGGTTATTGAACAGCCTCGACATGGCTTCCAGGATACCGCCGGGCAGGTGGCTGTACAGGTCTTCGTTGAACATGTCCACGATATTGGGCATGCCCATTACCACACAGATCTGTTCGCGCGTATAATGCCTTGAAAAATATTGCGACAGGATGTAATGCTCCATAAAGTTGGAGATCATTACGGTATGGCCCAGGGCGCAGAGCGTATCGGCACGGTCGAGGAAATCCCGCTCGTCGATATCGGTATCTTTGAGGTACAGGTTATTGAGCGAAAGTTCGGAGATGACCAGGGGTTCGCCGGCGCCTTCCTCGAGCATGGCCGAAAAGTCGCGTATGGCATTGGTAAGCATGTCGATGCTGAGGCTGGTGATGGGCTTAAAGCGGCTGCGCAGCAGCAGTACGTTCTTTTTGTACAGCAGGTCCGAGGCCTGTACCACCTTGCCGTCGGGCAGGAACATGGTGGCGTCCGTAAGTCCGTAACGCACCAGGCGCAGGCTCATGAGGCGGTTGTCCACATCGCTGAAATCGGGCCCCGTGGCGCGGAACATATCAATTTCCACCTTGTCCCAGGTAAGATTGTCCATGAGCGACATCATGAGCGTAGTGGCATCGTTGTGGTAGTAGCGGCAGGCAAAAATGAGGTTTACGCCCAGTATGCCCAGGGTCTTATGCTGCAGCAGTTTTTCCTGTTCTTTCAGACGTACGTGTATCACTACGTCGTTGGGCGGTGTATTGGGACGTATCTGGAAGCGGCAGCCGATCCAGCCGTGCCCGGGTTTGGTCTTATGGTAATTGATGGTGGCTACGGTATTGGCAAACACGAAAAAGCAGGTATCCTCGGCCCGGTCTATCAGGCGTTCGTTCAGCAGCTGGTACTCATGGTCGAGCATTTTGTACAGGCGGCTTTCGGAAACGTAGCGGCCGTGCTCTTCGGCGCCGTAAATGCTGTCGGAGAACTTCATATCGTAGGCGCTCATGGTCTTGGCCACGGTCTGGGAAGCGCCTCCCGCCTTAAAGAACACGCCGGCTGTATCCTGTCCCGCGCCTATTTCGGCAAAAGAGCCGTAAAAAACCTTGTCCAGGTTTATTTGTAAAGCCTTCCGGTCCGTAGAAAAGATCTCCCGTCCCTCGGTGCGAGTCTGCGTGTAGTCCATAGTGCTACAAAATTAATGATATTGCGCACCAATCCCAAAACTGCCGATCAATTTAGCGTTACGTTATCGATGAGGCGTACCGGGCCTGCATAATAGGCCATACAGATCACTGCCGGAGCGCCGCTAAAGCGGTCCAGGGGCTGCAGGGTGACGGCATCGGCCAGTTCGATGTATTCGGGTTCAAAACCCAGGGAGCGGGTAAGTGCTTCAAAAGCGGCTTTCATTTCGGCGGCGCTCAGTGTAAAATGCCGTTGCAGGGAAAGCAGGTAACGCGAAACGGCCGCGGCTTTTTCGCGGCTTGCGGCATCGAGGCGCATATTGCGGGAGCTCATGGCCAGTCCGTCGGCCTCGCGTACGGTAGGACAGCCGATCACCTCCACGGGCAGGTCCTCCTGCTGCACCATACGGCGTATCACGGCCAGCTGCTGGTAGTCCTTCTGTCCGAAGTAGGCCTTGTCCGGCTGCACATAGCGGAACAGCAGCCATACAATTTTGTATACGCCTTCGAAATGGCCCGGGCGGAACTTCCCTTCCATTACATCGTTGAGCGAGCCCAGGTCGGGCTGGGGAAAGTCTTCGCCTTCGAACAGCTTTTCGGCATCGGGAACAAAAACGGCGTCGAAACCGGCGGCTTCCAGCATGGCCAGGTCGGCCTCCGGCGTGCGCGGGTACTTTTGCAGATCCTCGGGATTGTTGAACTGCATGGGATTTACAAAAATACTGGCTACGGCCACCTCATTCTGTGCCCGGCATAACTCGAACAATGCCCGGTGTCCGTGGTGCAAGGCACCCATGGTTGGCACAAACCCGATGGTGGCAGACGCCTTTTTTTCAAGAATAAAATTAAGAATATCAGCCTTTTGTGTAAAAATGCGCATCCGTTTTCCCCTTCGCTAAAAGGGGCAAAGTAAGGGGTAATTTTGAAAGTACGGATATTTTTTGTTAATTTTGCATTCGGAAACAATCTATTCGAATTACGATCTTGATGTCGACAGACCAAGCATACACCTTTAAGAAACCACATTCGTCTTTAATCACACGTTAGTATTTATGGAGAAAGCAAGAGTGCTCTACATTACCCATGAAATGATGCCCTATATGACCGACGAAACGCTCATGGCGCGAACGGCAAGGGAACTGCCGCAGGGCATGCAGGAGAGAGGTTGGGAAATCAGGAATTTTATGCCGCGCTTTGGGATGATCAACGAACGGAGGCATCAGTTGCACGAAGTGATACGCCTGTCGGGAATGAACATTATCGTAAACGACACCGACCAGCCCCTCGTAATTAAAGTAGCGTCCATTCCTACCGGCCGCATACAGGTCTATTTCATTGATAACGAAGAGTTTTTCCGCCGGAAGACCATGTTCCGCGACGATTCGGACAACTTTTTCCCGGACAACGACGAACGCGCCATCTTCTATTGCAAAGGCGTACTGGAAACCGTGAAAAAACTGGGCTGGGTACCCGATGTGATCCACGTACACGGCTGGCTCAGCACCCTGGTCCCCTTTTACGTACGTACCCTGTACAAGAACGACCCCACCTTCAGTAATTCCAAGATCGTAACCAGTATCTACGAAGACGACAAGTTCAGCGAAATGTTCCCGAAAGACTTCGCTCAGAAAGCCCAGGAAGGCTTCAGCGACGGAGACCTGAGCGAACTGGCCAAAAAAGCGAACTACGCCAACCTGATCGTTTCGGGCCTGAAATACTCCGACGCCGCCGTAAAAGGCAATTTCACCCTCGATAAAGAGATCAGCAAAGCCATCAAGGACAGCGGCATCAAACTGCTCGAAACTTCGTATACCGATAATTACCTGGACGACCTGCATGCGTTCTACCAGGAAATTTTACAGGAAGAAACAATATTAGGCTAATGCCGGCGTTTGCCGCATTGGTCATTTTAATTGCTAAGGTCTGCAGGATTGCGTAATCTTGCAGATTCTTTTTTATGAGAGTTTCAGGCAACATGAACAAAATACTCCAGATCGCCGTCGGCATATGCACCTTAAGTGCTTTATTTTTAGGCTCCTGCAAAAAGCCTGACGAGAGTTTTCCCAACGACCTCGACGGACTGGGCGGCGGACTGGACGAGAACTACACCGATACCCTTACCATCCTGGCTAAAACGGCCGTAAACGACTCTGTACGGGGCGATAAACGTACCTGGGCCGTACTCGGCAGCTTCAACGATCCTGTAATGGGCATTACCACCGCCGGTTTTTATGCCGCTTACCGTCCTTTTGTCTACTACGGCGCCGGAATCGGTAACGTTACTTCAGTAGACTCCGTTTTTGTTTCCCTGGCCTATTATCCTAACCAGATCGGTTACGGTTATCCCAACAAATACAAGGGGCAGACCGAAATTTTCGTATATCCTGTGGAAAGCAAACTGCCTTCCGGTTCTTCGTATACCGATGCCAGCTTTATCCACGGTAAACCGCTGGGCTCCCTGAAATTCATCCCGCAACAGTTCGATCCGCTGCAGGTGGGCGACACTACCCTGCCCGCACAGATCCGCATACGCCTGAACAAAAGCCTGGGCGAAAAGCTCCTGGCCAATCCCTATGCCCTGGCCAGCGAAACCTTTTTCGAGGACCACTTTTACGGACTGTATTTCACGGCCAGTCAGCAGAACACCCCCGACAAGGGCTGCCTGCTGTACTTCAATCCCACCGCGGTGTATTCCAAAATTACGGTACATTTTACCCGCAACGGCAATACGCCCAGTCTCTGGGAAGCTTCCATCAAAGACGGCAACAACCGCATAAATACGTTCAATCATGTGTACGGCAGCACGCCTATGGCCTCTGCCTTCAACAGTTATGCCGCGGGCGAACAGAACCTGTTCCTGCAGCCCGGTGTAGGGTCCATGATCAAACTGTACATCCCGGGGCTCAACAACATCAACCCCGATAAAAAGACCATGATCAACAAAGCCGAACTGATCTTCCCTGTGGACGAGTCCCTGAACGGGAACTTCCGGAAACCCTCGGCGGTCGTGCTGGTTAAAAAAGCCTCTTCCGGTATTTTCCAGTTCCTGGACGATTACGGCAGCAACAGCAGCGACGGTGTTTACCAGGCGGATAAAGACCGTTATGTATTTAACATTACACGACACGTGAACCGTGTGTCGGCCGGCCTTATCCCGAACGACACGCTGATACTGAGCCTGCAGGGCGCGGGTACCTTTATGGAACGCATTGTCCTGCACGGCACAAAAAGTCAGCCCGACCGAGTACGCCTGCGTTTGTATTACTCGCAGGTCCCCTAATTTAGCATTATCTTTTTTGAACCATGTGTGGAATAGTTGGTTATATCGGGGATAAACAGGCCTTCCCTATCCTGATAAAAGGATTAAAACGCCTGGAATACCGCGGCTACGACAGCGCCGGGGTAGCACTCATCAATGAAAACGGACTTAACCTCTATAAGCGTAAGGGGAAAGTAAGTGAACTGGAAAACCTTACCAAAGACAAAGATATGAGCGGGACCCTGGGCATCGGCCATACGCGCTGGGCAACCCACGGGGTACCCGACGACAAGAATGCTCACCCGCACTATTCCGATTCGGAAAGCCTGGTGATCATTCACAACGGGATCATCGAGAACTACGCCACCCTGAAAGAAGGACTGGAAAAACGCGGCATGCACTTCCGCAGCGATACCGATACCGAAGTACTGGGCAACCTGATCGAATACATACTGGAACACCAGAAAGTAGACCTGGCCGAAGCCGTACGCCTGGCCCTGAACGAGGTGGTAGGAGCCTACGCCATTGCCGTACTTAAAAAAGACGATCCCGACCGTATCATCGCTGCCAAAAAAGGCAGTCCGCTGGTGATCGGCGTGGGTAACGGCGAGTTTTTCCTGGCCTCGGACGGAGCACCCATCGTTGAATATACCAAAGATGTGATCTACCTCGAGGATGAGCAGATCGCCATCCTGGAGCGCGGTAAGGACGTTCGCCTGAAAACCATCCGCAACAACGAGGTCACTCCCTTCCTGCAACAGCTGGAAATGGACCTCGAAGAGATCGAAAAAGGCGGTTACCCGCACTTTATGATCAAGGAGATCCACGAACAGCCCCGTTCCATTACCGACAGCCTGCGCGGCCGCCTGGATACAGAGACCGGGCGCATCAGCATGGCCGGGCTCATCGAATATGAACACAAACTGCTCAATGCCGACCGCATCATCATTGTGGCCTGCGGGACCAGCTGGCACGCCGGACTGGTGGGCGAATACATGATCGAAGAACTGGCGCGCATCCCCGTGGAGGTGGAATACGCGTCCGAGTTCCGCTACCGCAACCCCATCATTACCGAGCGCGACATCGTTATTGCCATTTCGCAATCGGGTGAGACCGCCGATACCCTGGCGGCCATTCAGCTGGCCAAGGAAAAAGGCGCTACCATTTTCGGTATCTGTAACGTGGTAGGCTCTTCCATTGCACGCACCTCGCATGCCGGGGCCTATACGCATGCCGGTCCGGAGATCGGGGTGGCCTCTACCAAGGCCTTTACGGCACAGGTTTCGGTACTGGCGCTTATTTCCCTGTTCCTCGGACGTAAAAAAGGCGTACTGCAGGAATCGGAATACTTCCGCCTGATCAACGAACTGAACGAGATCCCCAACCAGGTGGCCGAAGCCCTGCAGACCGACAGCCTGGTGAAAATGATCGCGGAAGAGTACAAAGACGCGCCCAACTGCCTGTACCTCGGACGCGGTTTCAACTTCCCCGTGGCGCTGGAAGGAGCCCTGAAACTGAAAGAGATCTCCTACATTCACGCCGAAGGATACCCGGCGGCCGAAATGAAACACGGTCCCATCGCCCTCATCGACGAGAACATGCCGGTAGTGATCGTGGCCACCAAACGCGGCCATTACGAAAAGATCCTCAGCAATATACAGGAAGTGAAAGCCCGCAAGGGACATATTATTGCCGTGGTGAACAAAGGCGATACCGAAGTACGGAAAATGGCCGATCACGTGATCGAGGTGCCGGAGACCTGCGAAGAGTTCTCGCCCATGGTCACCACCGTTCCCCTGCAGTTCCTGGCCTACCACATAGCTGTAATGCGCGGTTGTAACGTAGACCAGCCCCGCAACCTGGCAAAATCCGTAACTGTAGAATAAGCGTTATGGCCGCCCGTGCAGAAATCAGGGACGCGTTCCGGATGCTGCGGGCCCTAACCCCGTACAAACTTTACAATGCCGCCCTGCTCTGGGGCAGCTATCACTATTCGCGTGCACGAAAAAACCCGCTGCAGCTGGGTATGCCCATGGCCGTTTCGGTAGAGCCTACCACCTCCTGCAACCTGCGCTGCCCGGAGTGCCCCAGCGGTCTGCGCTCCTTTTCGCGACCCACGGGTATGCTGCGCAAAGAGGTGTTCGAGAAAATACTGGATGATATAAGCCGCCACGTATGGTTCCTTACCTTTTATTTCCAGGGAGAACCCTTTCTGCATCCCAACTTCCTGGAACTGGTAAAAGCGGCCAAAAAACGTCGTATTTACGTATCCACGTCCACCAATGCACATTACATGGGTAAGGACATGGCCCGGCGTGTCGTAGAAAGCGGTATCGACCGGGTAATTATTTCCATCGATGGCACCACACAAGAGGTGTATAAGCAGTATCGTGTGGGCGGAAAGATTGATAAAGTGATCGAAGGAGCTAAAAATTTAGTGGAGGCTAAAAAAAACCTGTCCAGCGCAACCCCATACGTAATTTTCCAGTTTTTAGTGGTAAAACCGAACGAACACCAGGTGGAAGATGCCCGGCAGCTTGCCCGCGAACTGGGGGTGGACGAGATCAAGTTCAAGAGCGCCCAACTGTACGATTTTGAGAACGGGAATCCCCTGATGCCCGAGGCCGAAGAGTTCAGCCGTTACAGAAAGGGAAAAGACGGCAAATACCGCATTAAGAACCGCCTGCTTGACCAGTGCTGGAAAATGTGGCACAGTTGTGTATTTACCTGGGATGCCGATGTGGTGCCCTGCTGTTTTGATAAAGACGCCAAATATCCCATGGGCAGCGCCCTCGAAAAACCCTTCCGCGAAGTGTGGAAAGGGGAAAAATACCGGCGCTTCCGCGCTACCCTGCTCAACGGCCGCTCACAGATCGACATCTGCAACAACTGCACCGAAGGTACCCGCGTATGGCTGGAAGCCGGTGCGGAATGATCTTTTACTTCAGAATTTCCACCTCGTCTATAAACTGTATGCTCTGGTTCCCCTCCCCGGGATGACCGGCCGGCAGTACGCCCGGGTACACCAGTTCAATTTCGGCATAGCGGAATTTGAGGCCCGGTTTATTGGTAACGATCTTTATTTCAGATCTCTCTGAACGTGTGGCGCTGATCTTAACGGATACCGGTTTGCTGTATTCCACACCGTCGCTGCTGTAGCGGAAGATCACTTCCGAAGGGAAGAAGATCCAGGCACGTTCATCGCGCAGTACGCGTACCTGAACGCCTGAAGCCGCTTTTACACTGCCGCGGTCCAGTTTTATCTTTACATTCTGCCCCTGGAAGCCCAGCCAGTCGCCCTTACGCCAGTCGGTTGTGCCTTTTACCCCGTCGATGAGGCCCTCAGCCCCGTTCGGGAAATACGAAGCCATGGCTTTGGTCTGCAGGTCGATCTGCATTTCCGCATCGGGATAGGGGCGTATGCTGCAGATCACGGTATCGCTGTTCTTTCCGCCGGCTGTGCGGGCAAAGGCGCGTATGTCCACACCATGGTCCACGGTAAAAGGACCGTTGTATACATACAGATCACTTGGGCCTACACTTTTCAGGTAAAAGATCTGTGCCGTGCTGTCGATATGTACAATTTCTACCTGCGTTTCTTTACGGAAGGCCTTGTTCTTTACATTGATCGCCGGTACAATGGCCTTATCCTGTTTTTCGTAGCCGGGAACGGGTACCATGTACATATCCCGGCTGTTCTTACTCAGGGTCCAGCTCAGGCTACCGCCGGAACTGATGCTGCCGTGACGGATACGGGAACCGCTCACTACTTTGCCATCGTCCCGCACTTCGGTGGGATATATGGCTTCCCTGTCCGCCGCGTCCGGGGCCACAACGCGGAAGGTCTTGCCGTTCTCGAGGTGTACACTTATTTCTTCAAACAAAGGGGAACCCAGTTCGTACTCCGGCTTACCCGGACAAAGCGGGTAAATACCCATGGAACTCATCACGAACCAGGCGCTCATCTGTCCGCAGTCTTCGTTTCCGGGCAGTCCTTCGGGCCCGTCGCTGTACAGTTTATTCAGTATCTGGTGTACATAGAAGGGCGTTTTATGCCGCTGTTCCGTGTAATTATACAGGTATGCGATGTGGTGACTGGGCTCGTTGCCGTGCACATACTGCCCGATAAAACCCGTCATATCGGCCTGTTCGCGACCAGTCGTCTTTTCTTCAGCGGTAAAAAGTGCGTCCAGGCGGGTTTCCAGGCTGCCGGGCAGGAACTGCATCAGCAGGGGAAGATTCTGCGGAGCGTACAGCGAATACTGCCAGCTGTTGGCCTCGGTAAAGTTCTGGTCTACGCGGTAAGGGTCAAAATCGGGAACAAATCCGCCGTTGGTACGCGGACGCATCTGCCCCGTGGCCGGATCGATCAGCGCCAGGAAGGCCAGGGAGCGACGTTCGTATTCTGCCTGTTTGGCCGTATTTCCCGTCGCACGGAACAGCTGTGCAATGCACCAATCGTCATAGGCATATTCCAGGGTCTTGCTCACGCTTTCGTGTTCGTCTTCCTGTTGCAGATAGCCCTGGCGGGCGTATTTCAGGATACCGAAACCCTCCTGGTTGGCGGAAGCTTCGGCGGCTTTACAGGCCAGGTTTAGGTCCCAGTTCCGTATGCCCTTGGCAAAGGCGTCGGCAATGACCGATACGGAATGATAACCGATCATGCAGTTGGTCTCGTTGGCGGCCAGTTCCCACACGGGCAGGCGTCCGCCCTGTTCGTACATGGCCAGGAAGGTGCGTATAAAGTCGTTGCTGCGTTTGGTCTGGATGATATTGAGCAGGGGATGCAGGGTACGGTAGGTATCCCAGAGCGAGAACACCGAGTAATAATCGAAGCCCTCTGCGGTATGAATTTTATTGTCCATGCCGCGGTAACGGCCGTCGATATCGCTGGCAATGTTCGGGGCGATCATACAATGGTACAACGCCGTATAAAACACCTTTTTACGGTCTTCCTTTACCGATTTTACTTCTATCCTGCCCAGTTCCTGGCCCCAGCGCATGCTGTTCTGTTTGCGGTAGGCCTCAAAATTCGAATGCGGCGCTTCTTTTTCCAGGTTGTTCAGGGCACCGTTCTCGTCCACCCAGCTCAGGGCCACACGCAGTACAACCGAATACTGTGAATCGCGCGCAAATTCCAGGGCGTGTACCAGGCCTTTGCTGTCCTCGAAACGCAGGGGAAAATCGCGGGCCGGCACCGTTTTTACGCCGGAAGCCGTTTGTATGCGCAGCTGTTTCACCGGTTTGGAAAGGCGGATAGCGAACCAGAGCTGCTGGTTCTGTGCCCAGGCCCGACTGCTGCGGAAACCCACAATGGTGGTGTCGTTCAGCAGGGTATAATGGCTGCCGGTGGTCTCGTCACGATGTTTAAGATCAAGCAGTATGAACGGCGCCTGGTTCGGTCTAAAGGTATAGCGATGCACACCTACGCGGGGCGTGGTGGTCAGTTCTGCAAAAATTTCGTCTTTAAGCATAAGGGAATAGTAACCGGCGCTGGCATATTCCTTTGCATGGTCGAGCGTGCTTTTGCTCTGTGCCTTCAGGTCCTTTACCTCGTTGGTGGCAAAGGGCATCAGCAGTATATCGCCGTAATCGCTGCAGCCCGTACCGCTCAGGTGGGTATGACTAAAGCCCAGCACTTCCTTATCGGAATAATGATACCCCGAACAACCGTCCCAGGAGCCATCGGCACGTGTGTCCGGGCTCAGCTGCACCATACCAAAGGGCGATGTGGCACCCGGGTAGGTATGCCCGTGCCCGCCCGTACCCGTCATGGGGTTTACGTATTGGGTAATGCTGTTGGCTTTTTCGTTCAGGGAGCCCGCCAGGCTGTTGTTACCGGAGGCCGCACTGCGCGAGCTGAGCGGGTTCTGGGCCAGCAGGGCCGGAGCATAGAACAGGGAGCAATACAGGAAAATGCGTTTCATACAAGCGAAAGACTTTCCGTAAAAATACGGCTTTCTGCCAAACGACAAACCCGGTTTTAAAATCCGGGCATCATGGCCAGACCGAAAAACACCAGGCATATACCGGCAATGTACTTTACGGTTTTCAGGGTACGTTTACGCAGCAGGTACCAGCCGCCCACGGAGCCCGGCACCACGCCGGCCATAACCATGAACATGGCAACCCCGCCACATTAAACCACGATGGGGCGCTGTAATTCGGCCTCGCCCGGACCCGAACAGGCCGCGCTCCCCCAACGTCCGCGCAGGTATTCACGCCCGTTCTCGATGATGTATTCCAGTTCCAGTTCCTTCAGGCACTAGCTGGCATAGCTGTACAGGCGCTGTTCCAGGATCTCGCTTTCCATAAAACGGACGGTATTGCCCTGCACCGTGCCCCGGAATGCCATGCGGCCGAACATGGCCGTATCGTTCCACAGCCGTATCTCCGAATACCCGTACACGGTTTCGCCTTCGGTCTCCAGCACCAGGCTGTACTGGTAATTGGTGGCAATGGCCAGGAACCCGTGCTGGGTGATGTACCCCGACCAGTAACCGCGTACCGCCGCCTGTGCCTGCAGTGCGGCTATAAAGAACAGGAAAAACAGTATTTTTTTCATACCACAGACTTTAGAAGCAAAATTCGGAATCGTCTCTCTAAAAAAACTACTGCAAATGTGTGATTTTGAGCCCGGCCGCCCTTGAAAAAGAAAAGAAATACCCGTATATTTGAAACTGCGATGAAAGAACAGTTCCTTGCATACCTGCGATCGGCCATTGAGCTGCCTGCCGAAGAAGAGAAGCGCGTCAGTGCCATACTGAAGAGCGCTTCACTGGCCAAAGGTTCTTATTTTATCCGCGAGGGTCAGGTGCCGCGTCGCTTTGCCTTTGTGGGCAGCGGGCTTTTCCGCTACCTGTACATGGATCCTTCCGGGCGTGAATACACGAAGAATTTTGTTCCGGAAGGCCAGTTCCTGAGTGCCTATTCTGCCATGATCAGCTCCAGCCCCTCGCATATGTTCATTGAAGCGCTGGAAGACAGCGAGATACTGGAGATCGACTACGGTCTGTGGACCCGCCTGCAAAAGGGACATCCCTGCTGGAACACCTTACTGGTGCAGGTACTGGAACGGGCCTTCTCCGTAAAAGAAAAACGAGAAAGGGAACTGCTGCTGCTCAATGCCGAAGACCGTTACCGCATTTTCAGGGAGGAATTTCCCGGCCTGGAATCGCGCGTACGGCAGCATATCATCGCTTCCTACCTGGGCATTTCGCCCGTTTCACTCAGTCGTATACGTAAAAGTCGCCCCCGTTAACACAGGTTAATGTTTTTGTAGCTTGCCTTTTGGCTCTTTGTAGTGTAATTCAATACATCTTACATTATGCTGAAAGGAAACACCATTCTGATCACTGGCGGAAGTTCGGGAGTGGGTCTTGAACTGGCCTCTGCGCTGAGCCGTATGGGCAACCGGGTACTGATCTGCGGCCGCTCTGCCCAAAAACTGGAGGCCGCCCGGCAACACATCCCGGACCTGCAGACCTTCTGCTGCAACCTGGCACGGGAAGAAGACTGCCAGGCGCTTTTTCAATGGGTGCAGGAGCAGTATGCTGATAAACAATGCCGCCATCGTGCACCGGTTCTCCTTCGCCGCCGATGAGCAGGCTGTGGCCAAAGCCGCGGAAGAATGCAGCGTGAACCTGCTGGCTCCCGTACGCCTGTGCAAGCTGTTCCTGCCCCTGCTGAAGCAGAATACCGATGCACACATCATAAACATCGGCACGGGTCTTGTATACGCGCCGCGGGCCGCCTATCCCTTTTACAACGCATCTAAAGCCGCCCTGCACGCCTTTACGCAAACGCTGCGCATGCAACTGCCTGAAATACGGGTAAGTGAGGTGTTATTGCCCGTGGTGGATACGCCCTGGCACCGCGGACAGGCGCCCGCCTCGGCCATTTCCGCAGAAAAAGCGGTAAAAGCCGTATTACGCGGACTCCGGAACGAAAGCCGGGAAATACGTGTGGGAAAAGTAAAACGGCTCTATATTCTTTCGCGGCTCTGGCCCGCCCTGGCCGTACGTATCATCAACCGGCTCTGAGTATGGATTTTCAGAGGATCTTGTTATTCACTGCATAGGAAAGTGCCTCTACGATACTGCTTACCCCAAAATTTTCGAAGATACGGCGCCGGTAGTACTTGACGGTATCGGGCACCACGCACATTTTTTCGGCGATCTGGCTGATGGTCAGCCCCTGCGCATAGAGCCGCAGCACTTCTGTCTCGCGCTGACTGAGCCTCGGCTTATGTACTTTTTGCCAGGTTCCGCTGTCTGTATCCAGCTTCCAGTACTCGTCGCTGCCCTGGCGCTGTATCATGATATTGCCGGCCTGCCGGTGTGGTGATACCGAAACCAGGCACATGGCCTTCCACTGTTTTCTTTTTTATGCTGGTCGGTCTGCTTACTACCATTGTTCATACACAGGACATCCTGAGTCCGGCGCAAAAGGACTCAGCGGCACTCGGTCATGGCCGGTTCCGGCGCAAGATATGCCTGCACAATGCCACTGCGGTAAACCAGGAAAAAAGCCAGCACGATACTCAGCAGGGGAAGAGCCCTGCGCAGGTATATGCGCCATTCCTGTTTAACGAACTGCAGCAGGTACTGGGCACTCATCATCGCCGGAACCGTACCTAAACCGAACATCAACATAAAGCCGGCGCTCTGCAGCGGATGGGCCTCTGCAACAGCAGCCAGCAGCGAGGTGTACAGGAGTCCGCAGGGTATCAGGGCATTAAAGGCGCCCATGCCTACATAACTCCAGTAGTTCTTTTGCCGGAACAAGGGCCGGAACAGTTGCCGCAGGCGATTCATCCAGGCGGCAGGCAGCGGTATACGTTCCAGCAGGTTGCGGGAGAATAAGGAGAACAGTCCGCTGATCAGCAATATAAGGGCCGAAGCCAGTATAAGCCAGACACCGGCGCCGCTGAGCGAAACCAGGTAACCGGCCCAGCCCGTGAGCATACCCAGGAATGCATATACCAGGATACGCGCCAGGTTATACAGCAGCAGGCCGCCTACTTTACCCGCAGCGGAGGTCCGAACCGGCAGCATGAGGCTCAGCGGACCGCACATCCCGGCGCAGTGCATACTGCCCAGCAGTCCCATAATAAAGGCTGCGCCGATCATGGCCGCAGCGTTAAGGTATCTTCGAGCAGGTATTCGGTTTTTCCCAGGCTCCAGGCCAGCTGTAATTTCCAGAAACCGGGAGCCAGTTCAGCGGCCGGGACCTGTTGTTGTAATGCCGTATCGGGCAGAATGGGAAATGTACGATCGAGCGCCGCGTCGGACGGGCGAAACAAACGGATCTCACCCCGGAACTGCGGATTTGCGCGGAAATTGGCCGGGAAGCCGAAGCGCAGACCGTTTTCTTCCTGCCGGTAACTAAGCAGCGGTTTAAAGGCCCGGCCCCGGCGGAGCTGTTCCATTTTGGTGCCGTGCGTAAGCTCGGCGGCGTAATAGTTTTCTGTTTCCAGGTCGAAGTTCTTGCGGTAGGCTAAGACTCCCAGGGTGCTGATGCCCAGCGCAAACAGCAGCCAGGGCATGAAAATGAGGTTTTTATTATTGAACATAACGGGTAGAATTTTAAAGATCAGGAATCGCCGGGCCCGAAGAACACCATTTCACTCTCGTCAACCTGTGTATCGCCTTTGAATACACCGATCTTCACGGGCATTTTTACGCCTTTGACCTGTGCCGCCGGGTAACTGAGCATAATGTTCACTTCGGCCGAAGAACCGCCTTCGAGCTCGGGGGCCGTACCGATAATGCGCAGGGTACCGCCTTCGGGCTGCAGCAGACGTATCTGCGGATGGAACGTATGAAAACTTTTGTTCATGAGCTTCAGCGTAAAAAAGTTGCTGATGTCGCCGTTGCTCTGCTCCTGGTAGGTGGTACCGCGCATACGGGCCACGTGTACGTCAAAATCGCGGCGGGTGGCCAGCAGTACGCTCAGCAGCAGCACCAGCAGAAATAACACGGCGGAATAGGCCTTCATACGGCCGCTGAAACGCAGACGGCGGCCATGCTTTATTTCGTCCTGCGAGGCATAACGCACCAGACCTTTCGGTTTCCCGATACGGTCCATAATATCGTCGCAGGCATCGATACAGGCGGTGCAACCCACGCATTCCAGCTGGGTGCCGTTACGGATGTCGATGCCGGTCGGGCACACGTTCACACACTGTCCGCAGTCGATGCAGTCGCCCAGTTCTTTATCCTTGTTTTTCTTCGGATTGCCGCGCGGTTCGCCACGTACATGGTCGTAGGCCACCACCATCGATTTCTGGTCGAGCAATACGCCCTGCAGACGGCCGTAGGGGCATACGATAATGCACACCTGTTCGCGCATCCAGCTGAACACAAAATAAAACACCAGGGTAAAGAGCAACAGGCCCACAAAGAGTCCAAAATGCGGGCCCGGACCGTCTTTTACGAACTGCAGCAGCGCGTCACTGCCGAAAATATAGGCCAGGAACGTATTGGCTATCAGGAAGGAAATGAGCAGGAACAGGCTGTGCTTGGCCGTTCTTTTCCATATTTTCTCCGTGGTCCAGGCGCTCTTGGCCAGGGCGCGCTGCCGGGTATAATCGCCTTCGATCCAGTATTCGATCTTACGGAACACCATTTCCATAAAAACGGTCTGCGGACATACCCAGCCGCAGAAAAGACGCCCGAAAGCCACCGTGAACAGGGCAATGAACACGATAAAAGCGATCATCAGCAGGGCGAAAATGAAGAAGTCCTGCGGCCCGAAGAACACGGTGAACAGCACAAATTTACGCTCGGGTACATTGAGCAGGAACAGGGGTACCCCGCCTATCTTTATCCAGGGCAGGGCAAACAGTACGGCCAGCAGGAACCAGCTGAGCCGGGTACGGTAACGGGTGTATTTTCCTTTGGGTCTTTTCGGAAAGATCCAGACCCTTTTGCCTTTTTCGTCGATCGTGGCAATATGGTCACGATATTCTTCCGCATCAATTTCATTCTGCATAACGGGTAGATTTTGCATAAATGATCGGGGACTCCGTAGTTACGGCAGTCCCCGGTCTGTCTGTCATATGTCGTTCGCGGCCACCTTTACGGTATCGGCAGCCGGTTGTAGGGAGTCAGAGGCCGCAGGGGTATAGAGGTCACCCTGCGGCTCTTTAGGGTTGGGCGGATCGGTTCCGCGCAGCGTAAGAATATACCCGGCCAGGGCCTGCATTTCGCTGGCCTTGAGCTGGTCCTGCCAGCTGATCATCCCTTTTTCGGGTACGCCGTACTTAATGGTCTTGAAAATGTCTTTGATATCGCCGCCGTGCAGCCAGTAGTCGTCGCTGAGGTTGGGGCCTACATCGCCCTGGCCCTGTGCGCCGTGGCAGGCGGCACACACTTCGTCGAATTTCGCTTTTCCTTTGGCAATTACGGCTTTGTCCTGCGGCATGGTCACCGTGTTCTCGTCTACGAAATCGGCCGCTTTTTTCTTGTATTCGGCCAGCTGGCGTTTGCCTTCCTCTATTTCGGCGGTATATTCTGCATCCTGCAGCACACCGGAGTTCCAGATGGGTACAATGTGGTAGTTCACCAGGTAAAACAGGGACCATACGATGCAGATGTAGAACATCCACTTCCACCAGGGCGGCAGACTGTTATCGAGTTCTTTGATGCCGTCGTAATCGTGGTCGAGCAGGATGTCTTTTTCCTCTTCCACGGCGCGGGCGCGGGTAAGCGCCTTCAGGATCTGTGAATAGGCCGTTTTCCGTTTCGGGGCAGGAGCGGCGGTAACCACGCCCTGTGTGTTAATGATCTTATCGGTCTCGCCCTTCAGCAACTTCAGCAGGGAATTGATCACCTGCACAAAATAGAGCATGATCAGCACCAGGAAGGCCAGCAGGATAAAGAGCAGTACTTCTTCGAGGCTTATGTTCAGCATCCAGTCGAAACGGTGGGCCGGGTTTTCGGCAGGGGCAGCTGCGGCCGCCGGGTTTTCCGCTCTACCCAGTGGAATTACAGCGACCGCTGCCCATGCCATGATTCCCTTAGTCAGAGGGAGTTTCCCGAAAAGGTATTTATTGGTTCTCATGAGGCGTTCGGTTTGATTGTGCCGCAGGATCGCCCTGCAGCGGGATGTTACGTATCTCTTCCACACTGTCTTTTTTCATGTACAGCACGTATACCAGCAATACCAGGAAGAATATAAAGAAGACGCCGAGCGAAAAAATGCCCATCCAGTCGATACCGCTGCCGTCCAGGTAATATTTGATGTTTTTTAGCATAACTCGTTATTTTAAGGTTTTACGGCAACTTCTTCCGTTTTTACTTTAATATCGGTGCCCAGGCGTTGCAGGTAGGCAATGAGGGCTATAATTTCCTTGTCGGCCAGGTTGTCGCTGCTGCGTTCGGCAAAATCGTAGCGTACGCTTTTATCCTGCAGCAGGTTTTCGGCAATTTCGCCGGCCTGTTTCTGCAGATCGGCATTGGCCCTTGCGTCGTAGCCCTCGGGGTAAGGCACGCCCAGCGACTGCATGGCGCGTATCTTGGCCGCGGTCTTCGAAGTATCCAGATCATTGGTAAAAAGCCAGGGATACGCCGGCATCAGCGAGCCTTTGGAGATATCGTCGGGGTTGGCCATGTGGAAATAGTGCCAGCTGTGCAGGTATTTGGCGCCTACGCGCTGCAGATCGGGCCCGGTACGCTTACTGCCCCAGAGGAAGGGGTGGTCGTACACGTATTCCCCGCTTTTGGAATATTCGCCCTTGTAGCGCACGGTCTCGTGCCGGAAAGGTCGTACCAGCTGGGAGTGACAACCCACACAACCCTCGCGGATGTACAGGTCGCGGCCCTGTAGTTCGAGCGGGGTATAGGGTTTTACGGAGGCAATGGTCGGTACATTGCTCTTTACCATAAAGGTGGGCACCATTTCAATAAGTCCGCCGATGAGGATGGCAACGGTGGCAAAGATGGTAAGCTGCACGGGGCGGCGTTCGATCCAGCGGTGCCAGTGTTCGCCGGCATGGCCCGCGTATGCTTTCTCCAGGGCAGGTGCGCTGGCTTCCTCTTCACGCTCCAGGCTACCGGCACGTACCGTGCGTACCAGGTTGTACACCATCATAATGGCTCCGCCCAGGTACAGGGTTCCGCCGATGGCCCGCAGGGCGTACAGGTTTTTAAGATTGGTAACGGTCGTAAGGAATTCGGGGTATTTCAGCGTACCGGCCTCGGTAAAGTCCTGCCACATGGAATGCTGTGTAAAGCCCGCCCAGTACATGGGAACGGCATAGAGCAGAATACCCAGCGTAGCGATCCAGAAGTGGGCATTGGCCAGTTTTTTAGAGAAAAGTTCGGTCTTATACAGGCGCGGGATCAGCCAGTACAGGATACCGAAGGTAAGCATACCGTTCCAGCCCAGTCCGCCTACGTGTACGTGGGCAATGGTCCAGTCGGTAAAGTGACTGATGGCATTGATCTGTTTCAGGGAGAGCAGAGGCCCTTCGAAGGTGGCCATACCATAGGCCGTAACCGCTACCACGAAGAACTTGAGCGTAGCATCGTCGCGCACCCGGTCCCAGGCGCCGCGCAGGGTAAGAAGACCGTTGATCATACCGCCCCAGGACGGCGCAATAAGCATAATGGAGAACACCGTGCCCAGGCTCTGCGCCCAGTCGGGCAGGGTGGAATACAGCAGGTGGTGCGGGCCCGCCCAGATGTAAATAAAAATGAGGGCCCAGAAGTGTATGATGGAAAGTTTATAGGAATATACGGGGCGGTTCACCGCTTTGGGAATGTAATAGTACATGAGTCCCAGGTAGGGTGTGGTGAGGAAAAAGGCCACGGCATTGTGCCCGTACCACCATTGCACCAGGGCGTCCTGCACGCCGGCGTATACCGAATAGCTTTTAAAGAGTTCCACCGGCAGTTCAAAGGAGTTCACCACGTGCAGCACGGCCACCGTAACAAAAGTGGCTATGTAGAACCAGATGGCCACGTACAGGTGCCGTTCGCGGCGGCGCAGGATGGTCATGATCATGTTGAGGCCGAAAATGACCCAGATAAGGGTAATGGCAATGTCGATGGGCCATTCCAGTTCGGCGTATTCTTTAGAGGTGGTGTAACCGAGGGGTAGCGTAATGGCGGCGGCCACGATAATGAGCTGCCAGCCCCAGAAGTGGACCCGGCTCAGCATATTGCTCCACATGCGGGCCTTGAGCAGGCGCTGTATGGAGTAATAATATCCCATAAAGATACCGTTGCCCACAAAGGCAAAGATCACCGCATTGGTATGCAGGGGACGCAGGCGGCCGAACGTGCTGTATTCCGAGTGTACAAAACCCGGGTTAAAGATCTGGAAGGCCACGATAACGCCCACCAGCATGCCCACCAGGGCCCACAACATGGTAGCGAAAGCGAAAAGGCTGACAATACGGTTGTCGTACTTAAACTTTTGAATTTCCATGTCTTAGGCGCGGGGATTAGATTGTTTTGTTTTCGGCGGACGAGGAGCGTCCAGGATGCGGGTGCCGGGTGAACGGGGATCGTCGTACTGACCGGCACGGACCGCGCGTATGAACAGGGTTAGAAACAGTATGGCCACCGCCACACTAAAGCCGATGAGAATGAAAAGTGCCTCCATAAACGGGTAGATGTTTGTTTGACACCTCAAAGGTGCGATGCTCTGCGGCGGCGGGGCATGAGAAAGATCAGCCGTAAATATGATTTATATCAGTTTTACGGCCGGGTAACAAACAAAGGCGGGTTGTTATGCCCGCCTTTCTGTCTTATAGATTGCCCGCAAAGGGCGCTTTCTGATGCCAGGTACTTTCCTTCAGCTGCCGCAGCAGGAACTGCGCCAGTCCCGAAGCGCTCACCCGGGGCCAGGGACAGTGATGCAGATCGGTCTGCAACTGCCCCGGATCGCCCGTAAGGTCTATGAGCGGCAGGCGTACCAGGGTCCACTGTACCCCGCTTGCAGCCAGCACTTCGTACTCTTTCTGCTTGTCGAAAGTGGTCTCCGGGTAATGCTGTTTCATCCAGTCCGTGGCCTGCTGTACGGCGGGCTCTTTTTCGTCGCCGGGCAGGTCCACACTGAGGCCCGTAGTTACAATATAACGCCGGATACCGTGCCGTTCCATCGCCTGGAGCACATTTCGGGTAGCCGTACTAAAAATGGAAGATTCCCCGGCGGGCTGACCCAGGGTACTCAGCACGGCCGTACAGCCTTTCAGCAGGTGCAGCAGGGCTTCCGGGTCGCGGGCATCGCCCTGTACCACTTCGATAAGCGGATGTGTTTCCTGTAATTTTGAAGGATCGCGCAGCAGCAGGCGGCAGGGATACCCCGCACGCAGTACTTCGCGCAATACATAGGTGCCGGATTTACCGGTCGCGCCCAGCAGGGCTATTTTATCTGTAGAATACATGATTGTTCTCTCTATAAATTTAAAAATGTAGAAAAAAGGATCGTGAAACGCAGCGCACGACCAGATACCCCGGGCTTTTTATGCCGGATACATACAAACCTGTCGTGCTATTTATAAAGAGATCTTAATGGAATAAAGGTAGGTATTTATGTAATTCGTCGCAAGAATGATGTGTAATTCATTCATTTTTTGTATATTAATTCGTTCTGTATACAGAAATTCTGCTTCTTTGCCTGTCGTTTTTTGCGAACCCGCCTGGGAAAGCGGAAGCGGCTCACACTGCACTGGTTTTCTATGAAAAGCAGGCACATTTCCCGCGAACCGATCTTCAGGAGCGACCGGAAGTCGTGTTCCTTTTCTGCGCGGGGGCTTAAAATTTGCTAAGAGCGGACAACAAGGCCGGAAATTCACTAAATTTCAAGGATAAAACAGTGCCTTATGATCAAAGAATATCGCAAAGACGATGTTTTTGTTGTCTGGAACAACAAGAAGTGTATTCACTCCGGGGTCTGTGTACGCGGACTTCCGAATGTGTTCCGGCCGGTCGAAGTGCCCTGGATCCATCCCGAGAGCGATACCCGTGACCGCATTGTGGAACAGGTGCATAAATGCCCTTCGGGCGCGCTTTCGATCAAGAAGGCAGAGTAAGTTCCTTTCCGCCCGGAAGCATACAGGTATTCTGTACCTTTAATAGATCTGCTGATCGTTGTAAAACAGCGTGCGGAACGAAACGGTATCTTCCGGTGCCGGAGCGAAGGCACAAAGGCCCGCTGAAAGAAGGAGGGAAAATATCATTTTGAGGCTTTTAGTTCTCTATGAACGGCAGAAAAGGCTCTACTGTATAGAGCGTTTATAAAATTTCCGAAACGTGAATTTTAATATTGGCCGCGATCTTCTCCGTGGGCAGGTCATTGCCATCGTTCCCGAAAGGGTCTTCGATCTCTTCTGCGATCAGCTCCAGGCTGGCCAGCACGTAAAAAATGAATACCACCACGGGTATCACATAATAGCCCAGGCTGAATACATAGCCAAAGGGCAGGCTCATGATGTAGAAAAAGATGAATCTTTTAATGAATGAACTGTACGAGAACGGGATCGGCGTGTTTTTGATCCGTTCGCAGGCGCCGCATATATCGGTAAAAGACTCTAACTGTCCGTTGAGTACAATAAGCTGTTCGCCGCTGATCTTGCCCGTAGCATACAGTTCCTGTACTTTCTGGTACATCATGCGGGCCACCTGGTTAGGGGCATGTTTATGGTGCTCTTCGATGCGCAGGTCGAACTCGTCGAACAGGGTTTTGCCGGTTTCCTCATTTTTAAGGTGTTTGTTCAGGATGGAAGCATAGGCCGGGATAACACGGCGGAAATACTGCCGGTCCTGTTCTTCGCTGAGCATGGCGCCCAGTTTCAGTGCAAAATTGCGGCTGCTGTTCACGAGGCTGCCCCAGAGCCTGCGTCCTTCCCACCAGCGGTCATAGGCCGTATTGGTGCGGAACACCAGCAGCAGCGAGATCACAAAAGTGAGTGTGGTATGCATAATGGGCAGGTTTTTGAGCGCATTATTTGCCGAAAGCTGCCAATATTCCAGTTCCAGGTAGGCAACAAGCCAGGAATACCCGCCAATGGCCGCCATCAGCGGAAGCAGGGTACGAAAGGTATCCGTCTTGTGAAAGCGGAAGATAAAAAAGAACCAGTCTTTGGGATTATAGGCTATCATACGGCAGCATGGTGGTTTTTTACAGATCAAATGTACGGCATTCCGCCTTTATTCCGCAGCGTTTTTTATTTCCAGCGCCAGTCCTCGTGCAGCTGAACGCTCACGCCTTTTTCGCGGAAAAGATCCAGGAAGGCTCCGGGTTCAGGCACATCGCGGCGGGGAACCACCAGGCCCGATCGTTCTTTCAGTATCAGCAGGAAATAGTCGCTGAGCACCACCACTTCACTGATGCCGCTGTAGCTTATTTTCGATTCGGAACTCTCGTTGCGGACCAGCAGCTGTTCGGCGCCCAATTCCATATCGTAGGTCTTGTTCACGCGGTCCCGGGTCTGTTCACGCACAATGCGGCGATAGGTCCTTTTGTAGCGCCAGGCGCTGTAGCGCGGGTAAAACAGCAGCCAGAGCAGTCCGAAGGCGGCAAATACAATTCCGCCCACACGTACTTCCCGGGCCAGGCTGAGCCAGGCGCCCATGCCGATGTACAGTACCGATACCACCCAGCGCATACGTATACGGCGGCGGCGCACCATGCGCGATGTAGAGGCGTTGTACAGGGTATACACAAGAAAATCGTCCTCGCTGAGCCGGAAGCTGTAGGTGTTTTTCAAAGAAGGTTTATTTTTTAGGTTGTAGTTTTTTACCGTCCCAGCGCAGGCGGGTGGTTTCATCTTTTTCGTACACCACGTTGTAGCTGTCCCAGGTGGCTACATTCTGTCCTTCTTCGAACAGGATCTCGCCCGCCTGTAGCTTTTTGATCACGGTTTCCTTTTCACCCTGCATATCAGACGGGTATACAAAGAACTCCCGGGCAAAGTAGGCACCGTCCACAGAATCGGAAAGCCGGTCTACGTAGATCAGTTCCGTGCCGGTCCAGAAAAAGATCACAGCACCGCCGTCATCGCCGCAAAACTCTCCGTAGCCGTCCACCTGCAGAATATCGTCTACCCCGCTGAGACCCTTGTTGGAAATATTACTGCACACGTGGCGCTTGTATTCCGTACCGAAGGCCTGGAAATTAAGACGCTGCAGTTCTTTGTGGTTCTTTTCCACCCGTATCTGGAACTCGGCATAAGCGCCGTCCTCATTGCTTCTTTTGTCGATGCCGAAATGGAAGGCGATATCCGGGTTCTTGTTGCTGCGGAAGGAATTCAGGGCCAGTTTGCCGCCCCAGATATAGCCTTTCTGTTTCCCGTTGAATTCTACCAGGTACCAGGGCATCAGTATGTTGTTGATGCGGGAGACCTCTTTGCTTTTTTCGAGTATGGTAACCCGTGTACCGATGGGCAGGCGGGTGATCACAGCGCCGTCGGTACCCGGCGTTTTGCGTACATTGATGCTGTCGCCGAACAGGTATACCACCTGTTTTTTCTCAAAGAGCACCAGAGTGTCGCCGTAATTCTGAGCCATAAGAGGGGCACCGAGGATAAAGAAAAGCAGTACAAAAAGGATATTTTTCATAGGGTTCTGTTGTCAGGAAGCTGTTTTGTTGGCCAGTTGTCCGCAGGCCGCATCGATGTCTTTACCGCGACTGCGGCGTACGGTGGCCGTAATGCCGGCGTTCTCGAGCAGGCGGCGGAAGCGCTCCAGGCGCTCGGGGTCGGTCTGCCGGAAGGGACTGCCTTCTACCGGGTTGTATTCAATAATGTTGATCTTGGACGGAACGTGTTTCGAAAAACGTATCAGGTTGCGGGCATCTTCCTCACTGTCGTTAAAATCCCTGAACAGGATGTACTCGTAGGTGACCGGGCTGCCTGTTTCCGCATAGTAAAACTTCAGGGCATCGGCCAGGTCCTCGAGCGGATTGGTGTTATTGATGCTCATGATCTGACTGCGTTTTTCATTGTCGGCTGCGTGCAGACTGATGGCCAGGCGGTATTTTACCCGGTCTTCGCCCAGGCGGCGGATCATTTTGGCCACCCCGCTGGTAGAAACGGTAATGCGTTTGTAGCTCATACCCAGGCCCTGTTCGCTCATAATGTGCTGTATGGCCGTGCTTACATTCTTGAAGTTGAGCAGGGGCTCGCCCATGCCCATGAACACGATATTGCTGAGCGGCTGCCCGAATTTCTGGTCTGCCTGCCGGCTGATGGCCACCACCTGGTCGTAGATCTCGTCCGGGTTCAGGTTGCGCATCATTTTAAGCTGTGCCGTGGCGCAGAATTTACAGTCGAGGCTACAACCCACCTGCGAGCTGATGCAGGCGGTCATGCGGCTGTCGGCCGGTATCAGTACGCCTTCCACCACTTTGCCATCGCTCAGGGAAAAGGCCGATTTTACGGTGCCGTCGTTGCTGTGCTGCTCGCTGAGCACATCCAGTTCGGTGATCAGGAAATGCTCCTGCAGAAAGGCGCGCAGGTCCTTCCCGAGATTGGTCATATCCCCGAAGGACTTGGCATGTTTCTGCCATACCCACTGAAAAACCTGGTTGGCCCGGAAGGCCTTTTCGCCCTTTTCCTCGAAAAAGGCGCGCAGGTCGTCGAGCGCATAGGATCGTATATTGGGCTTATCCGTACGTAAAAGCATGCTGCAAAGGTAGGCAATAGATGCGAATACTACGCAACAATCACTTCTACCCCATCTGTAACGACATTTACTTTATAGCGGGTAAGCGGCTCTTTTGCAGGCCCTTTTATAACGCCGCCCTGCAGGTTGAAGCGGCTGCCGTGCGCCGGACAGGCCAGTTCGTCGCCGTCGATCTTCACGGCTACGCCCATGTGCGTACATTTAAGCAGGTAGGCATCGTACGCATCGGGATTTTTGATCAGCAGCAGGGGCCGCGGTAATCCCTTTACCTTGAATGAATTCAGCTTTTCCGCGATCAGGGCGGCCGGGATCAGTACCTTACCGTCTTCTACCTTCAGCTTTGGTTTTTTGTCATCGTCCTCTTCATTTACCGCCGCCAGCGCCGCCGGGGCAAGTACAGCGGCCGCACACAGCGTACAGGCCGCACTCAGGAAATTTCTTCTGCTCTGGTTCATGTCTATTGTTTATTACAGGTACACTAATATACGCCTAAATACGGGCCATGCAACAGGTACAACAGATTTTCGGGCTTCCCTTCCGCGTCAAAAAGGGTTAAATTTTTGCAAATTTGTTTACCTTTATGCACAATGGTACGTTTATAGAAGGACATCTTATTATGAAAAATACACACATGAAAAAAATACTCTTTGTATTTCTTTTTATCGCTTCGGGGATCGGATTGAATGCCCAAACCGCTGACTCCGAAGGCATCACCTTCTTCACCGGCTCTTTCGAGGAAGCCAAGAAAGAAGCGGCCTCCAAAAAGAAACTTATCTTTATGGATGCCTATACGGTATGGTGCGGCCCCTGTAAGGCGCTCAGCAATACCACCTTTAAAGACAAAGCCGTTGGTGAATATTTTAACAAAAACTTCATCAATGTTAAAATGGATATGGAAAAGGGCGAAGGCCCCGGACTGGCCCAGAAATACGGCGTTCGCGCCTATCCTACCCTGCTGTTCATAGACAAGGACGGCAAACAGGTACACGTGTCCCTGGGTTATATACCGGCAGCCAGCCTCATTGAGGAAGGTAAAAAAGCCCTGGCCCTGGCCAGGTAATACTAAAAGAACAGGCGGGCGGAAATTCCGTCTGCAAGGATACGGTAAGGTTTATCCAGCCGTACCGATCCCACGTCATGTATAAACCACTCCCCCGCGGGAGTGGTTATTTTTTGCAGTAAGGTTTCGGTATGTTCCGGCCCGAAGCGTTCGCGGAACTCGGCTATGCGAAAGCCTTCCAGGAGGCGCAGGCGGGTGAGTATGAACTCGTTCATCTGTTCGGTCTCCGTCAGGTCCTCGGAACTGCGGATCTCGTCCAGGCTGCCGAAACGGGCATATTTTACATTGTGCGCGATGTTTGAATAACGGGTACGGCCACCGTCGAAACCGTGCGCCGAAGGCCCGAATCCATAATAGGGCAAACCGTACCAGTAGGCGCTGTTGTGCAGGGCACGGTGCCCCGGCAGGGCGCTGTTACTGATCTCATAGGCCTCGTAACCCCGGCTGTCCAGGAAGTTCTGCAGGATAGCAAACTGGCGCTCGTAGCTTTCTTCCCGCGGTTCGGCCTGGCGCCCTTTGCGGATATGTGCCCAGAGCGGCGTGTTTTCCTCTACGGTAAGCGCATAGGTAGACAGATGCGGCACCTGCAGGGCGGCGGCATATTCCAGGTTCTGCAGCCATTCTGTGTCGCTGAGGCCGGGTGTGCCGTAGATAAGATCGATGCTCAGGTTACTGAAACCGGTGTCCTGGGCGCGTTTTATGCAGTCTGCCGCTTCGCCGGCACTGTGCGAACGGTTCATGTAACGCAGGTCACGCTCAAAAAAGGATTGCACCCCGATGGAAAAACGATTGACGCCCAGCGATCTCCACAAAGAAAGATTCGCTCCCGAAATATCGTCCGGGTTGGCCTCCAGGGTGAACTCGCGCAGGTCTGCAAAGCCGAATTTTTTTTCCAGGGCGTTTACGATGGGTCCCAGCTGCCGCATGGGCAGGATACTGGGCGTACCACCACCGAAATACAGGCTCTGTATGCCCGGATTGCCTTCAAAATACGGTTGCTGCTGTATTTCGCGCAGTATTGCCTCCGTTACGGCTTCCGCCGTCTTCAGCGAAGTGGAAAAATGAAAGTCACAGTATGAGCAGGCCTGCTTACAGAAGGGAATATGTACATAAATGCCCGCTTTTGTCTTCATCAGAACAAAAGTACGCCTAATCCTACATTTACGTTGTAAAAAAGATGTTTGGCGGCCTGGGCCTTTACAAAATCGCGGTTCTGCTGATCGGGCTGGCCGGAGCCGGGCGTATACACGGTAGAACCGTCGCTGAAAGTGGCATCGATGAACTCATCGCCGAAAGCCACCAGCGAAAAGGGAATACCGATCTGCATACCGGCATTGAACACCAGGCGGTCCTTAAAAATGCGCTGAAAACCAACCCCGTACGTAAACACCGGCAGAATGATGGTACCGGTATTGGCATAGGTAGTTGCCTTGTTCAGCGAGCGGAAAGAACCGTTGATCATGTGCAGAGCCACACCCAGGCGCTGGTAAGGGCCCAGGGGCGCAATATGATCGCCGTAAAAGATCTTCACGGCCAGTTCCACGCCATGCCCTTTTACAATGCCTTTTCCGTAAGGATTGGAGCCCAGGGAGGAGCCTGCACGGTAAGTGAACGTGCGTGAGAAATAGTTATAATCGGCCACCAATGCTATGCGGCGGCTTACGGCGCCTTCCAGGCCAACGGCCAGGCGGCTGTTCCAGCCAAAGGGGCGGGAATCGGTACGCGGGTTGTACTTCAGAAAGGAAAAGAAACCATGGTAATCGGCATGCAGAATTACGTGCCGGCCCATGTAGCCTACGTTCTGCGCGGCAGCAGTACCGGCGGAAAGCAGGATAAGAATATAGAGAAGAAAGATCTGTTTTTTCATAAAAATGCGGTGTCGGGTTACTTCTGAAGATGGGTGTGTTTGATGGAATACAGTACATCGTACAGTACAGACTTGATGTAGTCTTCGGAAGAGTTCTTGCGCTGGGTGTCCTCGCGGGATGAACATTTGTTACCGTTCACGATGTCGAAAACAGCCACTTCATAGGCCAGGTAATGGCGCGGACGCACCGAATTGTAAATGGCTCCGGGCAGCATGGGCCAGAGGATAAGTCCGTAAATAATGGCCCCCACGCGGGCTTTAGGTTTTTCGGTAATGCTCAGCATGCGCAGTTTGGCAAAATAACTGGTGCGGTATTCGCGCTGCAGGCCCACCACTTCGTCGTAATCGGTAGCCGGAATGGACATGCCGCGGTTCACTTCGGCCTCGTCGAGGCGCTGCTGAATGATGGCAAAATCGTTATAGAAATCCACCGGGTCGCCCGAGCTTACCCCGCTCACGTCGATCACTTCGGTCTTCAGGTCCAGTTTTTTAGAAACGGACCCGATGTATTGTTCAAACTTCTGTTCTCTTTCTTTGGAGGCCCGGTAGCGCACCATTACTTCCTTACGCTCGTCGATGAGCATGTAGAAGGGGTCTACGATCACCACTTTTTCGTCGTGTCCGTGCCTGCGGATGCGCGCCAGTTCTTCCCGGTCCACACCTTCGGTTTTGGCCGTCTGTATCTTACGCTCCATCTGCCTGAACTGTGAACTGAAGTCCTCGTCGGCAAACAGTTCCACCAGCGCATATTTGGCCAGCAGCGGATCGCCCTTGGGCCCCTTGCGTTTTTCCTTACGGGTCACGTATCTTTTTTCGGCATCTGACAGGAACTGCGTCTGATCGCCAGCCATGGCCGTATCTTTGGGCGTGCGGCTGTATACATTGCTTTTACCGGCATGGTTCTTCAGCAGTTGTTCCAGCAGTACATCTTTCATCAGGCGCGGGTGTTCCTTGCCGGGATAACTTTTATAAAGGTTCCAGGCATTGTGCAGGGCCAGCAGGTTCAGCTCGTTCTTTTCGAGGTTGTTGAGCATAAAGGCCGTACGGTATTCCTCGCCCTGGATATCGTCCTCATCGGGCAGGGTCTTGCTGAGCCGGCCGGAATTGGCGTATACCGTAAGTCCCAGCAGGGCCTGTGTTACGGTCTTTTCCAGGAAATAGCTGTCGGGATTTTCGGCCATGAGCGCGTGCGCGTGGTACAGGGCCCGGGCATATTCCTGGTCTTTCAGGTACTGGATACACAGTTCGTAGCGGGCAATTTTCACGATCTCGTCAAAACGTTCTTTACTCAGCACATAGCTTTCATACCCGCCGGAACTACGTTCCTTCAGCAGGGGCGTAAGCTGTTCGCGGCGCCTGCCCAGGTTGGGGTGCGTGCTTTTTTCATCGCTTTCGTAATCTTCTTCCCCGGCCAGTTTGGGAATGCTGGTCGGGAAATAGTCCTCCGGCAGCAGGAAACCCGGGTAACTGAAAAAGCTGCGCTCCATCTTTGTTTCGTACACCGGCGTTTCGGAGTATTTCAGGATGTTGAGCATCTCTTCCACCCCTTCGGTAGCGTAGGACGATCTTTTGAAGATATCCCAGCCGATGCGGTCGGCTTCCAGCTCCTGGTCCTTGGAGTACATGGACGATTCCAGTTCGATCTGTTCTTCATTCTTGCCGCGGGTACTGCGTTTGGCGCTTTCCACGGCCTCCTGCAGCGAGTGTTTTTCCTGCACGTGGGCGATCTCGTGGGCCAGTACATAGGCCAGGGCCGCTTCGGAACTCAGTTTGGCGATCATGCCGGTGGTAACGCAAATAACGCCTTCGCCGGTCGCGAACGCATTCACGGCCGAAGAGCGGATGTGGAACACGTGTATACGCGAGCGCAGGTGCGGATCGTGCTTCAGCAGCTCGTCCACGATGCTGTTGCAGTAGGCCGTAATATCGTCCCCGAAGATCACCTGTCCGTTGAGCAGCAGGTTTTCCACGAAATAGGCCGAAGCCTGTCTGTAATTATCCTCTAAACGGGCGTCCTGGTCCTTCTGCGTCGTTTTACGGTCCGACTCTTCTCGCTGGGTGCGGATCTTATCGATCACGGCAGGCATTACGCCCGTACTTTTCAGTGTGTGGTAATCGTTAAAATCGGTGGTTTTCTGGGCACTGGCAAAAATGCCGGCTGCAAACGGGATAACGAATGCAGCCGACATGAGTTTTTTTACTACATGTAACTTTCTCAAAACAGTGGTGTATGGACAGGGCGGTGTGGTTACTTAAAAACGGGCGTGTATCGCTGTAAATTACAGGTTAAAGTTGATCCCCTGGGCCAGCGGCAGCTGGTTGCCATAGTTGATGGTGTTGGTCTGACGGCGCATGTAGGCTTTCCAGGCATCGGAACCGCTTTCGCGTCCGCCGCCGGTCTCTTTTTCACCGCCGAAGGCCCCGCCGATCTCTGCACCGCTGGTACCGATGTTCACATTGGCAATACCGCAGTCTGAACCGGCTGCGCTGAGGAACTGCTCCATTTCGCGCATGTTGTTGGTGAACACCGAAGAGGAAAGTCCCTGCGGAACGCCGTTCTGCAAAGCGATAGCCTCGTCCATGGTCTTGTATCTCATGATGTACAGGATGGGTGCAAAGGTCTCTTCCTGTACAATTTCGTAATGATTTTCTGCTTCGATGATGCAGGGTTTTACGTAACAACCGCTTTCGTAACCGGCACCTTCCACCACGCCGCCTTCTACCAGCACTTTGCCGCCTTCGGCCTTAGCTTTCTCGATGGCTTTCAGGTAGGCGTCCACCGAGCCTTTGTCGATGAGCGGACCCACATGATTGTTCTGGTCGAGCGGGTTACCGATATGCAGCTGTGCGTAGGCGTTTTTCAGTTTTTCTTTTACCTGCTCGTATACGTTCTCCTGGATAATGAGACGGCGCGTGGTGGTACAACGCTGTCCGGCGGTACCTACCGCACCGAATACCGTACCGATGAGCATCATGTTCATATCGGCATTTTCGGTTACGATGATGGCATTGTTGCCGCCCAGTTCCAGGATGGTGTTCCCGAAACGGCCGGCTACGGTCTGTGCCACGTGACGGCCGATGCGGGTAGAACCCGTGAAGGAAACCAGCGGAATGCGCTTGTCGTTATTGATGAGGTCGCCCATGGCATTACCGGCCACCAGGCAGGAGATCCCTTCGGGCAGGTTATTGTTTTTGAGTACGTCTGAAATGATGTTCTGTATGGCTACGGCGCAAACCGGCGTTTTGGAAGAAGGCTTCCAGATACATACGTCGCCGCATACCCAGGCGATCATGGAGTTCCAGCTCCAAACGGCCACCGGGAAGTTGAACGAAGAGATGATACCCACGATGCCTATCGGGTGCCACTGCTCGTACATGCGGTGGTTCGGACGCTCGGAGTGCATGGTAAGTCCGTACAGCTGGCGGCTGAGACCTACGGCAAAATCACAGATATCGATGATCTCCTGTACTTCGCCCAGACCTTCCTGCAGGCTTTTGCCCATTTCGTAGGATACCAGGGTACCCAGGGCTTCTTTGTGCTCGCGGAATTTTTCGGCCATCTGGCGTACGATCTCGCCTCTTTTCGGGGCCGGCACCTTGCGCCATTCCAGGAAGGCATTGCCTGCTATGGTCATTACTTTCTGGTAATCTGCTTCCGTTGCCGCCGTTACTCCGGCGATCTTCTTACCGTCAACCGGTGAAAAAGATTCGATCACATCCCCCCCGGCAGGTAAAAATTCCACACCTGTACTCACCCCCGACATCACTTCGCGGATGCCCAGTTCCTGCAATGCTTGCTCTATCGTTTTCATATCTTTTATTTTCCTGTGAATAGTTTTATAATATCGTTTCCGTTCGCGTACAACATGAGGCCGATCAGGATAAAGAAGCCGATGTTATTGGCGATGTTCATGAATTTTTCGTTCGGCTCTTTACCGGTGATCATTTCCCAGAGGATAAAGATCATGTACCCGCCGTCGAGCATGGGTATCGGCAGAAAGTTCATAAAGGCCAGGATCAGGCTCAGGATGCCGGTCATCAGCCAGAAACCTTCCCAGCTGAACGTTTCCGGGAACATTTTGGACATGCCGATGAATCCGCCCACTTCTTTGTAGGCCCCGGTAGAGGGTTTAAAGATCAGTTTGAACTGCCGTGCATAGTCCACAATGGTGTTCACCGAAGCATTAATGCCTACGGGCAGCGCTTCAAAAAAGCCATAGTGCGTGGTTTCCAGCGGCAGGTAGCCCAGTTTTTTCAGGTCTTTGAGGCGGGTAAGATACCCGATGCCCAGTTTACCGTCTTCGCCCACTTTCAGTTTTACCTCGCGGGTCTGGCCTTCGTTCTCGATCAGGGCGGTCACTTCCTGGTTCTTTTTAGCCTGACCGATGGGCGCGAACTGGTCTACGTACTGTATGTCCGTACCGTCGATCTTAACGATCTTATCGCCGGGTTTAAACGCTATATCTTTATTCGGCGAATTATCGGCAACCCCGCTTATGATAAAGGGAACACGGGGCATCAGCAGGGCGCCCTGGTTCTCGATAAATACCTTTGCCATATTTTCGGGCAGGGTAATTACCTTTTTCTCGTTATTACGCTCTACTTCCAGCGTGCTTACGTCCCCGTAGAGCAGGGCACGGTTCAGGTCTTCAAAAGAGGTAAAGCCCAGGATCTTATCACCATTCTGCATGCCGGCCTTTACCAGGCTGGAATCCATCACGTGCACGGTTACCTGCTGCAGGGGTACGTATTTATCGCCATAAGTGAATTTAACGCCCCAGAAAATAAGTATACCGGTAATGATATTCACGATAATACCGCCCAGGATGATGATGAGGCGCTGCCAGGCTTTTTTACTGCGGAATTCCCAGGGTTGCGGCGGACCGGCAAGTGCGTCCTTGTCCTGGCTTTCGTCGGCCATACCGGCAATTTTTACGTATCCGCCCAGCGGGAACCAGCCCAGACCGTATTCGGTGTCTCCTTTTTTAAACTTAAAGAGAGAGAAGTTCAGTACATTGGGAAGAGGGAATAAAAAATCAAAAAATAAATAAAATTTCTCTACACGTGTCTTGAACATGCGGGCGGCCAGGAAGTGACCTCCTTCATGCAGGATGATGAGGAGCGACAGGCTGACAAACAGTTGTAACCAGTTCATGCTTTTTGTATGCTATTTTTTTATAAACGCACAAAGATAGCGTTTTTGGCATAGCCGCAAAGGGCGGACGGGCACACAATCGACGGGGACAATGTAGGGCCGGACGAAAGGGGGCATTCTGCCCGTTAATGCCGCCGGCTGCGGGAAACGTTAAATTTCAATTAAAGCCTGTAAAAGCGTAGGTTTGTACCCGAATGGCCGATCTTTTTGCCGATATCATAGTGCCCCTGGCCCTGCCGCAGACGCTCACGTACCGGGTTCCCGAAGAATTCGCTCCTGTGGCGGAATGCGGGCAGCGCGTTATTGTGCCCGTGGGTACGCGTTTGTATACAGGCATTATCTGGCGCCTGCACGACCGCGAGCCGCAGGGTTTTAAAGTAAAGGCCCTGTACGACCTGCTGGACCGGCAGCCCATTGTACAACCGCAACAGCTGCAGTTCTGGGAAATTATGGCGCGCTATTACCTGTGTACGATGGGCGAGATCATGAAAGCCGCCCTGCCTGCGGGACTCAAGCTGGAGAGCGAAACGCACTACGCCCTTTCGGTAGACGAAATTCCGGAGGCCGAACTGGACGACGACGAATACCTGCTGCTGGAAGCTATGCAGAACAACGGCGAAATTACCCTGGAAGACGGGCAGAAGATCCTGCAGCGCAAATCGGTGGTACGCGTCTTTAAAAAACTGATCGAGCGGGGCTGGGTGGAAGACCGGCAGGAGATTGAAAAACGATACAAGCCGAAACAAGTACGTATCATTGAATTGCATCCTGATATGCAAAACGATACGCGGCTCCGGGAGGTCATGGACGGACTTGGCCGCGCCAAAAAACAGTCGGACGTGCTCCTGGCCTTCCTGCACCACAGCGGTTATTATACCGGCGGACCCGGAAAAGTGAACGCCACCGTGTTACTTTCGGCCGTGGATGGCGCTTCTGCCGCGCTGAAAGCCCTGGTAAAAAAAGAAATATTTACCGAAACCCTGCAACAGGAAAGTCGCCTGAAATTCGGTAGCAAAGACAGGCGCGAAAAGCCGGAACTCTCCGCCGCACAGGCACAGGCCCTGGCAGAAACAGAAAAAGGGTTCGCGGAGAACAAGCCCGTACTGCTGCAGGGCGTAACCGGCAGCGGCAAGACCGAGATCTACATCCGCCTGATCGAAAAAGCCCTGGCCGAAGGCAAACAGGTATTGTACCTGCTGCCCGAAATTGCACTCACCATGCACCTCATCGAGCGGGTAAAAGAGCATTTCCCGGGGCAGGTGGCCGTTTACCACAGCCGCTTCGGACAGAACGAACGCGTAGAGGTCTGGAACAATTTCCTGCAGAACGGCAGCTACAAGATCGTACTCGGGGCCCGTTCCGCGCTGTTCCTGCCCTATCATGACCTGGGACTTATCATCGTGGACGAGGAACACGACGCCAGTTATAAACAGCAGGACCCCGCGCCGCGTTACCAGGCCCGCGATTTTGCCCTGGTACTGGCAGCCCGTTACCAGGCTCAGGTGATACTGGGCTCTGCCACGCCTTCACTGGAAAGTTACTACAACACGCAGAACGGCAAATACCGCCTCGTAGAACTGAAAGAACGCTACAGCCGGGTGCAGTTACCCGAGATCGTGCTGGAAAACATCCGGGAGGCACAGCGAAAAAAAGAGATGTACTCCCTGTTTTCCAAAAACTTACTGGAAAATATTAAGGAAAGGCTAAAAAATAAGGAGCAGGTCATTCTCTTTCAGAACCGTAGGGGGTTTTCTGCCCGGATGGAATGTGAAGACTGCGGTAATGTGCCTTACTGTCCGCATTGCGACGTGGCCCTTACCTACCACAAAAGTAAAAATGAACTCAAGTGCCATTTATGCGGGTACATGACTCCCCTGCTTACCCAGTGTCCGGCCTGTAAAAGTCCGAAGATCACCCTGAAAGGTTTTGGTACGGAGAAGGTGGAAGACGAGTTGCAGATCTTCCTGCCCGACGCACGCATTGCCCGCCTGGACTGGGACGTGGCCACGCGCAAAAATGCCTATCACCAGATACTGGCGGCCTTTGAGGCGCGCGAGATCAATATACTGGTGGGTACCCAGATGATCACCAAGGGCTTAGATTTTGATCATGTGGGACTGGTGGGCGTGCTGAATGCCGATTCCCTCCTGCATTTCCCGGATTTCCGCTCCAACGAACGCGCCTTTCAGCTGCTTACCCAGGTGGCAGGAAGGGCAGGACGGCGTGAGAAACCCGGCAGAGTGATCATACAGACGGCACAACCTGAGAACGCCATTTTACAGTTTGTGCTGGCACACGACTACACCGGCTTTTATAAGCACGAACTGGAAGAGCGTCGCAGCCTGCATTACCCGCCTTTTTACCGCATTATGCGTATCGTTTTACGACACAAGGACGAAGCCACCGTACAATCCCTGGCCGGTAACCTGGCCGCTCTGATGGGCCCCGTTTTCGGCAACCGGGTACTGGGCCCGGAAAGTCCGCACATTGCCCGCGTACGCAACCTGCACATACGACATATCTACCTGAAAATAAGCAACGAAGAAAGCCAGGCCCGGGCCAAGGAAGTGCTGGCCCGGCTGGTGAACCGCCTGCAGACGGAAAGCGGGATACGCAACTTCCGCATCGATGTGGACGTGGATACGCAGTAAACGTATGGTTCTATTACTGCTTTTTTGTCTCTTCTGCCGGGTTCCCGTTCAGAACCGTAGAAATAAAAAAACCGCCATCCCGGGAGAAAGCGGTTCTAAGTATTGTTTTTCGTAACGCTTATCGAATGATCAGGCGTGAGGAAATTTTCTCGTCGTACTGGGCCGCGAAAACTTTGAGGTTTTCGGGGTTTATGCTGCCGTCTGCCGGGTTGATCACCCCGCGTTTAATGAAGCGTTCAATAAGTCCGGCCGGCCAGATCCCTGCCAGCTGGGTGGTTTCGATAATGGTGCTGCCTTCGGTGAAGTACAGTTTCAGGTAGTCGTCATTGGAGTAGCCAACGGTGCCGTTACTGTGAAATAAAATGGAGAAAAGCAGGTCCTTTGTATCTTTTTTGTAAACAAGTGTAAAATTGCCTGCCTGTTCTTTTTCATATGAGTACATTTCTACCTTATCAAAAAGCACATAGCCTTTTTTCAGGTCTACCTTCTGGGCCTGCAGCGAAAGGAACAAACCGAGGAAAGCGGTCAATAGAAAGAGTTTCTTTTTCATGTTCAGTAAAATTCTGTGGCAAATATACAGTTTCATTCCGGCTGCATGCACTAAAACAGGCTACTCTATTCCGTATATGCATAATAAAAGCCCGACTGCCTTTTCTGAAAAACGACATGATATACTTTTCGCTGCTCTACTTCCGTATGCCAGAAAAACCAATTGGCATTAGACCCGGAAACTTTATTCAAAGAAACCCCTGTTGAGGAAAGGATATTTAAATACAGTTGCAGAGAGTTTCCTCTCTTAAAGACAACCAACGTTTCTTTCCATAGTGAATCAACCAGCGTAAACATCTGTTTACCAAAAATATTCGTATCCAAAAACGTCATTTGGTTTACGACAAGTAATCCTGTTCTTACAAGTGAGTCTCTTGTCGGGTCACATTTCTGAAAATATGCCACTTTCATACCTGTGTATCCCAGCGCATTTGTATTTCTGCCCTGCCTCCATTCAAAATACGCTCCCCCTTCAGGCATTTTCAGCTTCCAGGTCTGTGCACCGGCACTCCCTGTTATCATAGTTATAACAATTATGCCAAAAAAAGTTTGCATGAACAGACGTCCGATATCTTTACGCATATACAGCCAAAATAATACTTATTTCATATTCTGTTTCCTGCGTTGACAATATTCTTCCGAGGTGGTATTGAACAATACTTTCTTTCGGACATCAAAGCGTCCAAAAAGAACTGAAAGCCGTCTCCGGTCTCTCCCTTTGTATTTTTTCCGATATTCGCAGTCAAATTACAGAAGCTATATGTTCCGTACGCACACTTGTGGAGAATTACGTGCCGGCGATGCCGGAAAGACCGTTACGCTGGCCGGCTGGGTACAGCGCAGCAAAGACCTGGGAGGATTATTGTTCATTGACCTGCGCGACCGTTACGGCATTACGCAGCTGGCGTTCAACATGGAAACCAACCCGGCCCTCTGCGAGGAAGCCAAGAAACTGGGCCGCGAATTCGTGGTACAGGTAAAAGGTTCTGTGGCCGAACGCAGCAGCAAAAACCCGAATATGCCCACCGGCGATATCGAGATCATTGCCGAAAGCATCGAAATACTGAACAGCGCCATTACCCCGCCCTTTACCATTGAGGACGAGACCGACGGCGGCGACGACCTGCGTATGCGCTACCGCTACCTGGACCTGCGCCGCAACACGGTGCGCAAAAACCTGGAACTGCGGCACCGCATAGCCATTGAAACCCGCAATTACCTGGACGGACAGCAGTTCCTGGAAGTGGAAACGCCCGTGCTGATCAAATCTACGCCTGAAGGCGCACGTGACTTTGTAGTGCCATCGCGCATGAACCCGGGCCAGTTCTACGCCCTGCCGCAATCGCCCCAGACCTTTAAGCAACTGCTGATGGTTTCGGGCTTTGACCGTTATTACCAGATCGTAAAATGTTTCCGCGACGAAGACCTGCGTGCCGACCGTCAGCCCGAATTTACCCAGATCGACTGTGAAATGGCCTTTGTGGAACAGGAAGATATCCTGGGGACCTTTGAAGGATTGGTACGGCACCTGTTCAAAAAAGTAAAAGGCATCGATATACCGGCCATGGAGCGCATGACGTATGCCGACGCCATGAAATACTACGGCAGCGACAAACCCGATATCCGTTTCGGGATGAAGTTCGTGGAGCTGAACGAAATTGTACAGAACAAAGGTTTTGCCGTGTTCGACAATGCCGAACTGGTGGCGGGCATCTGTGCCGAAGGGGCCAACAGCCTCACGCGCAAACAACTGGACGAACTGACGGAGTTTGTAAAACGTCCGCAGATCGGGGCCACCGGCCTGATCTACTGCCGGGTGAACGAAGACGGCAGCCTGAAATCGTCCGTAGATAAATTCTTTAACGAAGACGAACTGAAAAAATGGGCGGAGGCCTTCGGTGCCAAACCGGGCGACCTGATACTGGTACTGGCCGGGACCGCGAACAAGACCCGCAAACAGCTGAACGAGCTGCGCCTGGAAATGGGCACACGCCTCGGTCTGCGCCATAAAGACAACTATTCCTGCCACTGGGTGGTAGACTTTCCGCTGCTCGAATTCGATGAGGAAAGCGGCCGCTACCACGCTATGCACCACCCCTTTACCTCGCCCAAGCCCGAAGACATACATCTGCTGGACAGCGATCCCGGCGCCGTACGCGCCAATGCCTACGATATGGTGATCAACGGCGTGGAAGTGGGCGGAGGAAGTATCCGTATCTTCAACAAGGAGCTGCAGGCCAAAATGTTCTCCCTGCTGGGCTTTAGCCCGGAAGAAGCACAACGCCAGTTCGGTTTCCTGATGAACGCTTTTGAATACGGAGCGCCGCCGCACGGAGGTATCGCTTTCGGTTTCGACCGTCTCTGCGCCCTGTTCGGGGGTGCCGAAGTGATCCGCGACTTCATTGCTTTCCCGAAAAACAACTCGGGCCGCGACGTAATGATCGACGCACCCTCGGCCATACACGACGAACAGCTGCAGGAACTGAGCATTGCATTAACACAAAGCACGGAATAAATGAAAAAACTGGCGGTAAAAGTCTGGCGACTGTTCTTCTTCGCCAATTTCTTTTGCACCCTGATCTTCTTCTACCCTTTCTTTCGATGGTGGCTCTTTTCGGGGCCACGCTGGTACAAAACCGCCCTGAAGGTACAACGCTTCTGGGCCGGCTGGCTGTTGTTCTGGTCGGGCATACGGGTACGCATACAACACGCGGAACCCCTGCCGGAGGGCCCGAAAATATGGGTAGCCAATCATTGCAGCGCGCTGGACATCCTGATCATGTACGACCTGGTACCCGAGTATTTCCATTTTGTGGCCAAGCGCGAACTGGCCAACCACAAACTGTTCGGGGTAATGTTCGGCAAAACGCATATACCGATCCTGCGCGACAGTATGACCGATAGTTTCAAGGCCATGCAACGGGCCGCGGACGATGTAAAGAACGGCAGTTCCATTGTGCTTTTCCCGGAGGGAACGATGCAGTACGAGCCGGGCAGAATGAACCCCTTTAAGAACGGTGCGTTTAAGCTGTCTGTCGATACCGGCGCCCCGGTGATACCGGTGGCCTTCCCCGACAACCTGAAGCGCCTGCCCTTCACCTACAACGTATTATACCCGGCAGGCGGACCCGGCAAAGTACGGGTATTAACGGGCAGGCCCCTGTACCCGGCCGATTTCAACAACGATGTAAAAGCGCTGAGCGAAGCAGCGGAACAGCAGATACTGGAGATGCTGAGAGCATGAGGGCCCCGGGGCGGTTTGCCTGCGGAAATATTCAAGACCAGAATTAAAAATGCTCATTTTTTCCACGCAAAGATGTTTGTTAAAAGAAGTAAACAATGCATGCATGCAGAATTAAATAGCCTATTTTTGATCACATACTAACACTTATTTTCTACACATGAAAAAAGACAGCGCAAAAAAGACGGCTGATAACAACAATTTTTTTGAAGAATACAAAAAGATCGTTCCTGATTTTTCCAAAACAAATCAGGGAAAAGAATGGAACTCTCCCGGAGACCGCTTTGTTAAACTGAGCATCTACAAAAAGTATTCTCCCGTTAAGATCACAGACTCCACTACACTCATCCGGTAGTTCCTGTTTTATTCACCCTTTTCCTTAACTAAAAATGGCCAACTCAAAAGAAGTCTGGACAGAAATCCAGCGTGTACCTCCCGGTCATGCAGGCAATGCCCTGGATGCCACCCGCAAAAAATACCTGACCCTAATCGCTCAAAAAACAGGGCGGAACGTTATTGCCTATTATTCCGGCTGGCTTCAAAAACCGGATGCCCCGGACACAGAAGTAAATGACAAGGATAAATCCGGATTTATGTTAGCTGTAAATAAACTCCCCCGGAAAAAAGGACTTGATCTCATTCTGCATACCCCGGGCGGCGATGTTGCAGCAACAGAATCACTTGTAGATTATTTATATTCCATTTTCGATAAGGACATACGGGTTATCGTACCCCAGATCTCTATGTCTGCAGGCACAATGATCGCTTTTTGTGCGCGGGAGATCATTATGGGTAAACAATCCAATCTCGGCCCGATCGATCCGCAAATGGGTGGTATCGCCTGTCAGGCTATTTTAGATGAATTTGAAACCGCAAAGCAGGACCTCAGACAAAATCCCGCTTCGGCCCCGCTCTGGCAGGTAATTATCAGCAAATATCACCCCACCTTACTGGGTTCATGTCAGCGGGCCATAGAGTGGTCTGAACGCATGGTTCACAATTGGTTACTCAATAATATGTGTGCCGGGGATGAAGATAAGGTCAATAAAATTCTGAAGACGTTTGGCGATCATAAAGAACAAAAATCGCATGCCCGTCACATTTCGAAAAAAGAATGTGAAACAAGCGGCCTTAACATTATTTCGCTTGAAGACGATCAGAACTTACAAGACCTTGTATTATCCGCACATCATGCATTTATGCACAGCTTCTCACATACTTATGCCGTTAAGATCATAGAAAATCATTTAGGCAATGCGTATATCGAACAGTCCATGCCCTTGTCCTGATAATTACCGCTGGATCAGCAGCTTTTCACTCTTTTCCCAGCCTTTTCCCTGTAAAGTAAGAATGTACATGCCCGCCGGGAATGCGCCCGTTTGTATATGATGCTGTGCGGCAGAAGTACTCAGTCCCGACTGATAGAGCATACGTCCGGAGGCATCGCTCAGGCGGATAGTCTGAGGTTCTGCGGCCGTATTCCAGCGAACGCTCAGTTTATCGTCGGCCGGATTGGGGATCAGTTGCATCAGAAATTCCTTGCCACCGTATGCCTGCAGGGAAGAGGTTACATCCGGCAGGGTCACATCTACGGTAGCTTCGCCGTAACTGATGGGTTCCGCCAGTTCTGCAGCGGTGGCAAGCGTCGCTTTGACCACATTGGCAATGAATTCGAAATTCAGCGAATCGGATACATCGTTGGCTGTATGGTAATTGTGATTGCGGAAATTGGCGCCGTCGGTAAGCATCAGCGCCTGGTAGCCCTTATCCCAGAAAACGGCATGATCGCTGCGGCGCAGGTCCGGTGCAATTTCGGAATTGCCCGGCGCCTCTATCGAGATCACGCGCAGCGCCGGTACATAGGCCGCTGCACACTGATCAAACTTCTGACGCAGGGGTGAAGAGGCCGTATTGGCCACATTCGTAATGAAATTTCCCTTGAACGTATCGGCCGCCACGGCCGTTTCCGCAGCGGGGAAAAGCAGGCCGAAGCCCAAAGGGAAGGTCTGTGAGTTGTTCCGTTCGGAATAATACCCGATCATTTCGAAATTCAGTACGCCTTTTACCTGCTCCCGGGGCAGCAGTCCGTTGTTCACATATTCGGCACTGCCGATGAGCCCGGCCTCTTCCAGGTCGAACGCGATAAAACGCAGGGTCTTCTTAAAATTGTACTGACTCAGGATACGGGCGGCTTCCAGCACCCCGATCACGGCAGAAGCGTTATCGTCGGCCGCCGGACCGGCAGGTACCCCGTCAAAATGTCCGTCTATGATGTATACCTCAGACTCATGAGTAATACCGGCTGATTTACCGATGATATTCCCCGCCGAAATGCCGCTGTAGGTGAAGCTTTGCAACGCCGTCTGCAGACCCAGGCCCGAAAAACGGTTGTAAATGGTATCGCTCACGTTTTGCAGGTGTGCCGCGCCGGCGGTATGCGAACGTACCCCTTCGATGAGGCTCATATCATGCAGCAGGCGCAGGGTGTCTACCTGGTCTGCCATATACTGTATGGGTACATGTTTACGGTCGTTGGCCACCACCTTCAGGCGAAACTGGTTGAGCGGATTGGTAAAACCGGTGTAGTTCCACACGATCTGCTTTCCTGTACCGGTAAACTGCGGAAAACCCACATTCCCGCTGAGGCCCGCCGGCTGGATCATATAGCTGGCGCCCATATCGTCGGAAACGGTCAGGAACACCTCCAGGCTGTCGCTCTCTCCGTCAACCAGGTCAAAGTTGAGGGTAACCGTATTATTGAGGGTATCTGTTAACGCGGTAAGGTTGGTTACCAGCGGCGCGGTGTTTTGGGCAAAAGCCGGTGTACAGAGGGCAAAAAAGGCGGGAATGAACCATTTTTTCATAGGGACTCGTTTTCCCAAATATACATTATTCTGCCCATCTTTCAGAGATCAGGGGCACATACTGCGGATCAGCCTGCTATCTGTATCTCCTCCCAATTCAAGATATTTGCGTAAATCAGCACAGCCTTCTTTCTTTTTTCCGTCGTCATACAACAAAAAACCCCGGGTATAGTAAAAATGAGCCGTTGACGGTTTTTCACGGATCAGCGTTGTGTATGTTTCTATTGCTTCTACGGTCATTTCCATATCATCGTAATATTCTGCCAGATATTCCAGGGCCGGCGTATCATCCTGATAACGTTCCATATACATACGGCATTTTTCGAGAAAAAGGGAGTCGTATTCCGCCAGTTCATATAAAACAACCAGTTCATACTGAGCCATCAGGCTATCGTCCTTCACCCATTCAGTATATAAGCGCAGGTCGTTAAGCAGGGTGTCTTCCGGTATATCTTCCAGTGCTCCGTAAATAAAAGCTCTTAGTTTCCTCGGCTCCGGTTCCGACGGAAAAAGGGTCACAAGCCGGTCTGCAGGCTCCTTTGCTTTTTCTGCATCCTGTGCCACGGTATAGTAATATGCCAGAAAAAGGGCCTTTACTCCATCGTCTTTCAGCAGCGATTCGGCTTCCTCCCTATATTTTTCCGCTTCTTCGTCTCCCTTCCCGATCAGCACAACGGCTTTTATCGCAGCCGGCCGGTGATCATTAAGTCCCAGGTTGCGGGCTTCCCCAGCAAGAACAAAAGCTTCTTCGAAAAGCTGCTCTTCCAGGTACAGGGCCGAAAGTTTTATATATCCTTCGGGATTCTGCGGGTAAAGATGCTGCATAGTAAGGTAGTCCTACCGGGCGCCGGCCGTATCCTTTTCTAACCATTTGGCATCACCGGAAATCTGGTAGATCAGAGGGTCATCCACTCCGTTTAAGCGCAGCTGGTATACATCGGCAAGTGCTTTCTGCGGCTCTTTCAGCAGGATATAGTCCCGGGCCCGCTGTAAATAAAACGCAGGTTGTGCATTTACGCGGATCATATCGGACAGGGTCCGGACCTCTTTGTTTACCGCAATGCGTTGTTCTGCAGTAAGGTTGTCCCACAGGAATGAAAACCGTTGGGCGCTGGCTTTAACCGGCAGAACAACGGCAACAAGCAGAGCTATCAGATAGTATTTCATGAGCAATTCAAAGATTTGCCGCAAAAGTACGGTTCCTGCCGGGTCTTTTCCCCGTTACGTAAGATACCGGCGCAATATTTTTACTTTTTATTTACGCAGCAGCGTGATAAACGGGAGCCGCCGGATATTTTTTATACAGGCGCTACTTTTGTGGACATCTGTAAGCCGGAGAGATACCCCTGCGTGAGGCAATTTTTATTATTTTTCGGCCAAATCCAGAAATAGCATGATGCATCGTTATGTAACCGTATTGGGTTTTGTGCTGGCCGGCAGCCTGAGCGCCGCTGCCCAGAGCACGACCCTGACACCCGAGACCCTTTGGTCGCTGGGACGTGTAAGTCCGCTCGGAATTACCACCGACAAACAGTTTGTGATCTACCAGGTTTCCACACCGGACATGGCCGCGAACTCTTCGAATAAAAAATACTATAAAATTCCCGTTACCGGAGGTACCCCACTGGAAATAAGCGACTTTAAAAGCCTTGTCCCGAATAGGGACATATCGCCCGACGGCAGTAAGGAAATACAGGTGGAACGCGTAAAAGTACGCAAGGTGAACGCCGTCGACCATTACCCCGAAATGGGCAAGGCCCAGGTGCAGATCTACGACGGGCTGCATTACCGCCACTGGGACAGCTGGCAGGACGGTTCCTTCAATCACCTGGTGATCTACGGCGCCAAAGGTTCACGCTCGGCCTCCCGCATTAAGGACATCATGGAAAATGAGCCTTATCATACGCCTACCGTACCTTTCGGCGGCGATGAGGATTATACCTGGAGCCCCGACGGAAAAAGCATCGTTTACGTATGCAAAAAAAGCGAGGGCACGGCCTATGTGACCAGCACCAATACCGATCTGTTCGAATACAACCTGGAAAGCGGTCTTACCACCAATCTTACACCCGGCCGCAAGGGTTATGATACGCATCCCCTGTTCCACAGCAGCGGCACCCTGGCCTGGCTCAGCATGGCCCGCGATGGTTATGAGGCCGATAAGAACGACATTATCGTAAAAGGCAAAGCCGGCGAAATGAACCTCACTTCCGGCTGGGACGGCACGGTAAGCAGTTTTGCCTGGGCCGAGGACGGCAAAAAACTCTTCTTTGTGGCACCGGTAAAAGGCACCGAACAGCTGTTCGAAGTGGATTACCCGGGTCTTACCAAAAAGATGCCCGTGGTAAAACAGATCACCAAAGGCGATTTTAACGTACAGCAGATCGTTGGTCAGGCAGGGAATACACTCATTGTTTCCCGCTGCGATTTTAACACCGCTCCGGAGCTGTACACCGTAAACCTGGTCGACGGCAGCATGAAGGCCCTTACCCATGTGAACGATGCCGCCTATGCCGGTATCAAAAAATGCAAGGTAGAAGGCCGTTTCAGCAAAACACACGATGGTAAGGACCTGTTCAGCTGGGTGATATACCCGCCTGATTTCGACCCGGCTAAAAAATACCCTACCCTGCTTTACTGCCAGGGCGGACCACAAAGTGCACTGAGCCAGTTTTATTCTTTCCGCTGGAATTTTCAGCTGATGGCCTCCATGGGTTATATCGTGGTGGCGCCGAACCGCCGCGGTATGCCGGGCTGGGGCGTGGAATGGAACGAAGCCATCAGTAAGGACTGGGGCGGCGGGGCCATGCAGGATTACCTCACGGCCATCGACGATATTTCCAAAGAAAGCTATGTGGACAAAGAGCGCCGCGGTTGCGTAGGCGCCAGTTACGGCGGCTATTCCGTGTTCTACCTGGCCGGTATCCACCAGAAACGCTTCAAATCCTTTATTTCGCACTGCGGGGTGTTCGACCTGCGCAGTATGTACGGCACCACCGAGGAAATGTTCTTCGTGAACTTTGACATGGGCGGCGCTTACTGGGCCAAAGACAATGCCGCAGCGCAAAAGACCATGGAAAAATTCGACCCCAGCAGCCTGGTAAGCAACTGGGATACGCCCATCATGATCATTCAGGGCGGTAAAGACTACCGTGTTCCCATCGGCCAGGGCCAGGAAGCCTTTAACGCCGCACAGCTGCAGGGCATCAAAAGCCGTTTTGTCTACTTCCCGGAAGAAAACCACTGGGTAAGTCAGCCCCAGAACGGACTCACCTGGCAGCGCGAGTTCTTCCGCTGGTTAAAAGAAACGTTATAAGATATTTACTTCTTTTTACAGAGGGCTGATCCGGCGGGTCGGCCCTCTTTTTTTGTATATCTGCCCGAAGAAATTTACCCGCTTTCGGGGCTTGTACGCCCGACATATTTTTTACTTTTGGGCAAACATTTGCAACATGAATTACCGCATCGAAAAAGACACCATGGGCGAGGTACAGGTACCTGCCGATAAATACTGGGGAGCACAGACAGAACGCAGCCGCAACAACTTTAAGATCGGGCCTGAGGCCTCGATGCCGAAAGAGATCATCAATGCTTTCGGTTACCTGAAAAAAGCGGCGGCGCATGCCAACCACGATTTAGGTGTGCTTTCGGCCGAAAAACGCGATCTCATCAGCAAAGCCTGCGACGAAATACTGGAAGGTAAACTGGACGGAGAATTCCCGCTCGTTATCTGGCAGACCGGTTCGGGTACCCAGAGCAATATGAACGTGAACGAAGTGGTGGCCTACCGCGCGCACGTGCTCAACGGCGGTTCCCTGAACGACGGGAAAAAGGTGCTGCACCCGAACGACGATGTAAATAAAAGTCAGTCTTCGAACGACACCTTCCCTACCGCCATGCATATTGCCACCTACCTGCAGGTGAAAAAAGTGACCCTGCCCGGCATTAAAAAACTGCGCGCTACCCTGGCTGCCAAAGCCAGCGAATACAACAGCATTACCAAAACCGGCCGCACGCACTTTATGGACGCCACTCCCCTGACCCTGGGACAGGAATTCAGCGGCTATGTGCAACAGCTGGACAACGGCGTACGCGCCCTGGAAAATGCCCTGGTAATGGTGGCCGAACTGGCCCTGGGCGGAACCGCCGTAGGTACCGGACTGAATACGCCCGCCGGTTACGACGTACTGGTAGCTAAAAAAATTGCCGAATTCACCGGCGAACCTTTTGTTACGGCGCCTAACAAATTCGAGGCCCTGGCCGCACACGATGCCATGGTGGAAATGAGCGGCGCCCTGAAACGCGTAGCCGTTTCGCTGATGAAGATCGCCAACGACATCCGCATGCTGAGCTCCGGCCCGCGCTGCGGCATCGGGGAGATCATTATTCCCGACAACGAACCGGGCAGCAGCATTATGCCGGGCAAGGTGAATCCCACACAGCCGGAGGCCATGACCATGGTAGCCGCCCAGGTGATCGGCAACGACGTGGCCGTAAGCATCGGAGGCTCTACCGGTCATTTCGAACTGAACGTGTTCAAACCCGTGATCGCCGCCAATGTACTGCAGAGCGCCCGCCTCATCGGCGATGCCTGCGTATCGTTCAACGATAAATGTGCGGCAGGCATCGAGCCGAACCGTGCCGTTATCCAGCAGCATCTGGAAAATTCCCTGATGCTCGTTACGGCCCTCAATACCCACATCGGGTATGAGAATGCCGCCAAGATCGCGAAAACGGCCCACAAGGAAGGAAAAACGCTGAAGCAGGCCGCCGTGGACCTGGGTCTGCTCACTCCCGAACAGTTCGACGAGTGGGTACGCCCCGAAGACATGGTAGGAAGTCTGAAATAAGCTTACTTTTAAAAAGCATGAACAGGCCCCGTTCGCAAGGACGGGGTTTTTTTGTTTCCTGTCTTTCATTTGAATCCATTACTTTCGCTTAAAAGTCGAAATAATTATAAAATAAGGTCAATTAATTGCTCTTATTTTGTATATTTGATCTGAATAAGTAAAAAATGCTCAGAGAAGTTTCTAAAAAACAGGTTCTGGACAGAATCCGGTTTGAAAACCCCTGGTGGGTAAATGGCCGCATTGACAAGGATTATGACGATATGCCGAGGCGATTGTATTTCGATCTGTTTAAACCCCTTGTCTATGAAAAGGATATACGGCGGGCCGTTGTACTGATGGGTCCGAGACGTGTAGGAAAAACGGTTATGCTTTACCATCAGGTACAGGACCTGATTGAAAATGGTTTTGATCCGAAGAAAATCATCTTCATAACCATAGAAAACCCCATCTATAACAATATCGGGCTGGAGCAGCTCTTTCAATACGCCAGGGAAGCGACCGGCCTGCCGGACAAAGAAGGCTGGATCGTGATTTTTGACGAGATACAGTATTGCCGTGACTGGGAAATACATCTTAAATCTCTTGTTGACAGCTATAGAAAAGACAAATTCATTGTTTCCGGGTCTGCTGCCGCTGCCCTGAAATTTGCCAGTATGGAAAGCGGGGCCGGACGTTTCACAGATTTTATGCTTCCGCCTCTAACATTTAACGAATACATCCACCTGAAAGACCTGGACAGGATCATTATTCCTACCCGTATAAAATGGAAAAATACGCTGAGCGAGTTTTATACCTCCTCTCATTTAGATGAATTAAACAGGCACTTTATTGATTACATCAACTTTGGCGGGTACCCCGAAGTGATCTTCTCGCAAACCATGCAGGAAAACCCCGGCAGATATATCCGGCAGGACATTGTGGACAAGGTTTTATTACGCGATCTGCCCAGTCTTTACGGAATAAGCGATACCCGGGAACTGAACTCTCTGTTTACGACCATTGCCTATAATACCGGGGGTGAATTTTCGCTCGAAGCGCTCAGCAAACAGTCGCAGGTTCCTAAAAACACACTGAAAAAGTACATCGAATATTTAGAAGTGGCATACCTGATAAAGCGGGTGAAAAGAGTAGATCAGGGCGGAAAAAAGTTCCGCCGGGATAATTTTTTTAAGATCTATCTCACCAATCCCTCTTTGCGAAGCGCTCTTTTTTCGCCGGTTACATCAAACGACGAGCTTATCGGCAATCTTATCGAGACCGCCATCTTTGCCCAATGGATGCACAGAGACTGGTTCAGGCCCTGGTATGCCCGCTGGAGTAACGGCGAAGTGGATATGGTCGGGCTAAGCGATTCCACACTAAAACCGATATGGGCACTGGAAATAAAATGGACGAACCGGTTTTTTGAAAAGCCGGGTGAATTAAAAAGCCTTTTTAAATTCTGCCAGGAAAACAAGCTGGATAATCCCCTGGTTACTACCATAGACCAGGACGGAGAAATTAATTACAACGGCCTGAACATACAGTACATTCCCGCATCGGCATATGCATATACCGTCGGGAAAAACACGCTTGAAAGGCAGAAAGGTAAATAACTACGGCGTTATTTCTTCCTCAGATCCGGGAGGAAAGCCGTTACCAGGCCGATCAGCGGTAAAAAGGCACATATTTTGTATACGAACGCAATGCCCGTGTAATCCGCCATTTTGCCCAGCACGGCCGAACCCAGTCCGCCCATACCGAAGGCAAAACCGAAGAACAGGCCCGAGATCATACCGATCTTGCCCGGCATCAGTTCCTGTGCATACACCAGGATGGCCGAAAAGGCCGAAGCCATGATAAACCCGATAATAGCGATCAGGATGCCCGTCCAGAACAGATCGGCATAGGGCAGCAGCAGGGTAAAGGGTGCCGCGCCCAGTATGGATGCCCAGATAATGATCTTGCGCCCGAACCGGTCGCCCAGCGGTCCGCCGATGAGTGTACCCGCTGCCACGGAGATCAGGAACAGGAAGAGATACAGCTGCGACTGCTGTACGGACAGACTGAATTTTTCGATCAGGTAAAAGGTAAGGTAGCTGGTGATCCCTGCCATGTAGAAATACTTGGAGAAAATGAGCACCAGCAGTATCACCACGGAAACCACCACCGTTCTGCGCGAAAGGCCGTTTTGTTCCACGATCTTCTTCCGGCTCTGCGCCTGGCTCAGGAAACCGCGGTACCACACGCCTACCCTCGACAGTACAAAAATGCCCATAAAGGCCGCCAGCATGAACCACAGGATGTAATACTGTCCGCGCGGTACCACAATGGCCGCCACCAGCAATGGCCCGATGGCCGACCCGAAATTGCCGCCCAGCTGAAAGATGGACTGGGCCAGTCCGCGCCGCCCGCCGGATGCATAATAGGCCACTTTGGAAGATTCGGGGTGAAAAACCGAAGAGCCCACGCCCACACAGCTTACCGCCAGCAATATGGAATAAAAGCCCGTAGCCTGTGAAAGCAGGATGATGCCCGCCAGGCTGAAGAACATGCCGATAACGAAGGAATAGGGCTGCGGACGCCGGTCGGTATAAATGCCCACAAAAGGCTGCAGCAGCGAGGCCGTAAGCTGAAAGGCAAAGGTAATAAGTCCGATCTGTGTAAATGAAAGCTGGTACTTATCCTTGATCATGGGATATACCGAAGGTATCACCGACTGCATCATATCGTTCAGCATATGGCTGAAGCTGATGGAAAAAAGAATGGCGTAAACGGTTTTTTGTGCCAGATCCGCTGAAGGGTCCTGTAAAGGTGTGCCTGCCGCTTGTTTCATAACCCGTAAATAGATGTATCGTCCCTGTAAAATAAAAGTCCGTCGGACTAAACGCGGCACAAAGGTATTAAGCCGGAACAGAACCCGGCACAAAGATCTCGTTAAAAAATCAGGGCGCGGTAAAACCCAGCCATTCCTGGCTCATATTGAATATATTAAAATTGCCCTGGCTGTTGGGCGTAAGATACTGCCCGGTAAACTTAATATCTTCTCCGAACAGGTTATAGCCGCCTTCGGAATTGGCCACAAAAAAGCCCTTGTACTGTACGTTTACATCGTAATAGAGATATACGCGGTTCTGAATGGCTTCCATGGCAAAACCGTCGGGTTCCGCCGCCGTGGTATAGATGAAAAAAGCCGGGCGGGTACCGTAGGCCGGGTCCAGCTTGGTATTGTACAGCGGATTCAGATCGGGGTTAAAGTTGGGATTGATGGAGGGATCGTAGTCCGGACTGATCGAAGGATTATGGTCCGGATGGATGCGTGTATTGAAATTCGGGTTCAGGGTACTGTTGAATTTCGGGTTGATATTGCTGGTAAGCTGCGGGTTGATATAAGTATTGCGCAGGGGATTTACCTCGAAGACAAACTTCGGGTCCTGGCGCGGCATGGGAGTTACCTGGGCCTGTAAGCCGCTCATAAGCAGCATTGTAAAGGCAATAGCGAGCCGGGGCCTCTTTTTCAGAAAGAGATTCGCTATTTTTGTGTTTCGGATGAACAGATTTAAGATCATACGCAAAAAGCTTTTTAAGCGCTTCATGTACAAATATCGTTTTAAAATTGTAAACGAAAGTACATTCGAAGAACTGGCCTCATTCAGGCTCTCGCGTATGAACGTATTTGTGGCCGGCGGTATTGTGGCCCTGCTGCTTATTTTCATCACCATCATGGTGATCGCCTACACGCCCCTGCGCGAATATATCCCGGGCTATGCCGATGTAAGCATCCGCAAGCAGGCCCTGGAACTGAGCAAACGGACCGACTCCCTGGAGACCGCCATGCAGGAAAAAGACGTTTTCCTGTACAATATCAAGGCCATTATCGACGGCAGACCGCCCGTACGTTCCCTGCAGGCCATGAAGGATTCCACACGGAACTACCAACAGATCCAGGATGCCAAAAGCCCCGAAGATTCCACCCTGCGCCGCGAACTGTACGAAGAGCGGAAATTCAAGGTAGAAAAGTCCGAAAAAAAGGATAAACTTTTCTTTTTCAGTCCGGTACGTGGAACTATTTTAGACAAGGCAAACATTCCGCTCGGGAAATACGGGATACGGATCCGTCAGAACGGCGAAGACCCGGTAAAATCGGTTTCGGACGGCGTGGTGCTGTACGAAGGCTGGTCGCCCTATTCGGATTATTTTATGATCATCATTCACCCCAACCGTTTTATTTCCATTTACCGCAACAATGCGGCCCTGCTGCACAAAGCAGGCGATGTGGTACGCGCCGGTGAAGCCATAGCCCAATGCAAACCCGACCAGAAAGGCGAACGAATACTCTATTTCGAACTCTGGCACAACAACGGACCCACAGACCCCGAAAACCATATCAGTTTTTAGAAAATGTCGTTAAAATCAGCACTGGGACTCATGTACGCACGCTTCGTGGTAAAAGGTATACGCCGCGATGCCCGCCGTGCCCTCAGGAACCAGGAGAACATATTCCGCAACCTTATCCGTACAGCGCGCAGCACCGAATTCGGAAAAGACCACCGTTTCGAACGCATCCACCGCTACGAGGATTTTAAACGGCACGTGCCCGTTGGCGATTACGAGATCCTGAAGCAATACATAGACCGCGCCGCAGCCGGCGAACCCAATGTACTGTGGCCCGGTAAGCCCAAATTCCTCGCCAAAACTTCCGGCACTACTTCGGGCGTTAAACTGATACCCATTACCAAAGCCAGCGCCCCCTACCACGTGCGTTCGGCCATGCAGGGCGTTTTCTGCTACCTGGCCGACAGCGGCAGCGCCGACGTGCTCAACGGCAAACTCATTTTCCTTTCGGGCAGTCCCAAGCTCAAAATGGTGAACGGTATTTTTATCGGCCGCCTTTCCGGTATCGTGAACCACCTGGTACCCGGCTGGCTCAAACGCAACCAGGTGCCGCGCTGGAAAACCAATATCATCGAGGACTGGGAAGTAAAAGTAGAGGCCATCGCCGAGGAGACCATTCCGCTCGACATGCGCCTGATCAGCGGTATTCCGGCCTGGGTACAAATGTATTTTGAAAAAGTACTCGAAAAAACGGGAAAAGAGACCATCCTGGAGGTTTTCCCCCACTTTAGCATATTCGTGTATGGCGGGGTGAATTTTGAACCGTATAAAGCCAAAATTTACAGCCTGATCGGTAAACAGGTGCCCAGCATCGAGACCTACCCCGCTTCTGAAGGCTTTATTGCCTACCAGGACACACAACATGAGCCCGGTATGCTGCTGCTTACCAACAACGGCATCTTTTACGAATTTGTGACCACGGACACGTATTTCAGCGAAAACCCGGTACGCATACCGCTGAAAGATGTAGAACTGAATGTAAACTACGCACTTATACTCAATACCAATGCCGGTCTCTGGGGCTACAGCATCGGCGACACCGTAAAATTTGTGTCGAAAGACCCCTACCGCATCGTGGTTACCGGCCGCATCAAACATTTTATTTCTGCCTTCGGCGAACACGTGATCTCCGAAGAAGTGGACGCTGCCATGGCCTATGCCTGTGCACAGACCGGGGCCGAAATTTTTGAGTTCCACGTGGCGCCGCGCATTCAGGTGGAAAACGAACTGCCTTACCACGAATGGTTCATAGAATTTACAAAGGAACCGGCTGATATACAGCGGTTCCGGGATGAACTGGACGCGGAAATGCGGCGCCGGAACATCTATTACGAAGACCTGATCGCCGGCAATATCCTCCAGAAGGCCGTTATACGGGCCCTGCCGCGGAACAGCTTTATCGGATACATGAAAAGCAAGGGCAAACTGGGCGGACAAAACAAAGTGCCCCGCCTCATGAACGACCGTACGATCGCCGAAGAACTGGAACAGATGTCATAAGCCGGCAACTTTCTGCAGGCCCGCTTCACCCAGGTGGTAACAGGTATCGAAAGCAAAAGGAAAAATATCGGGCTGATGGGTAAAATACACCACGGCCATACCGCTTGCCCGGCTTTGTTCGTAAATGATCTGCAGTACACTTCGGGCCGTTTCCCGGTCCAGGTTGGCCGTAATTTCATCGCAAAGCAGCACACGGGGTTCACAGGCGAGCGCCCGGGCCACACCGATCCGTTGCCGCTGTCCCCCGCTCAGTTCATGCGCGCGCCGGTTCAGGGCGTCTGCCGGCAGACCCATTTTCTGCAGCCAGGCTGCGGCCAGGGCTTTACGCTGTGCAGATCTTACCTTGCCCAGGTAAAAAGCGCCTTCGGTAAGTATGCGCCATACCGGCATAAAAGGCGGCAGGGTACTGAAACCGTCCTGGAAGATCAGTTGCAGAAAGGCCGGCATCTGCTCCCGGGTAAAAAGCGGATCGAGGGTCGGGTACAATATTGTTCCACGTGTAACTTTTAGTTGTGCCGACAACAAAGCGGCCAGGGTCGATTTTCCGCTGCCACTTTCGCCGGTCACCCGGATGTATTCGCCGGGATGAATCTCCAGGTTCAGGTCTTTCAGAACAGGTTCCCAGGAAGAATAGGAAAAATGAACATTTTTTGCCGAAATAATCGGATAACCACCTGTATCATTTGTTATAACATCGTTTTTTTTAGTGTCATCAAAAAAAACAGCGCTATTTATATCTTTATCACATAGATATATAAATGAAATATCAAATTCGCGTAAGAGTTGAATATCGTGACCAGCCAGCAGGACCGTCCGTTTTTTTTCGGAAGAATAGCGCGTAATTATGTTAAGTAAAAGCCGGGCATTGGCAGGGTCGAGTGCCGAGGTCACCTCATCGAGTAATAAAAGATCGGCTTCGCATAAAAGTCCGAGCAAAACATGGATCCGTTGTTTCTGTCCGCCCGAAAGTTCAAAGAATTGTTTTTTCAGGATGGAAGTTTCCAGCTGCAGTTCTTCCAGGTCTTTCCGGATCCGCCGGTCCCTCTCCTCCTTACTTTTTCCGCTATGATGCAGGTCCCAGGTTTCGTACAGCAGTTTATCCACACGCAGTACCGGGTTCAATGCCGCAGATGCGTCCTGGAAAACATATACCACCCCGTTCTTTCCGGGGACCGGGGCCGGCAATACACTACCCGTCGAATGCAGACCAGGCGGAAGAATGCCCGCCATCGCCTGCATGAGCAGGGATTTACCCGCACCGCTCTCCGACACCAGGCAGTATACACGGCCGGGCTCCGGGTCCAGGTCAAACGCCGGCGTAAGCGCCCGGTCCTTTTTCCAGACCTGCAGGTTGCGAATCTCAGGCTGCATGCCTTAGAGGGGTTTTGACTGGAAATCTTTGGGGTAGATGGTAATATTGAGTTTACCATAGCCGTATTCGGCCGACTCGTCCTTCATTTCGATCACCGAATCGCTGCCGGTCTGCGAAGGGCCCATCCACACGTATACGCCCATCTGTTGCTGGGGCTCCCCGAATTTTTTGGAATAGTATCTTTTAAACTCCTGCGTAAGGGTATCTGCCTGACCTTCGCTGGCCAGGAACACGTCCATTTCGATCTTCTGCAGGGCATTTCCGCCGAAGGTATACTTCAGGTTCAGGGCTCGTTCTTCAGGCAATTTATAGTCGTAGATCAGTGCATACTTGTTGCTCACCACCAGGGCCGAATCGTATTCCATCTGGCGCACCACATCGGGATCATCGCCCAGGTCGGCGCCACGTACCAGGCCGGCGGAATCCTTCAGCACGGTCTCAAAAAGAGAAAAAGCGGCCGGGGCCGGTTTCACGGGAGCTTTCGATCCGCAGGAAACAAGCATACCGCCTGCGGCAACCATCAAAAAAAGTCTGTACAGTTTCATATCTTAAAGGTAATGAATATACGTTTAGCGTCCCAATTTAATGAGCAAAACCGAAATATCTGCCGGCGACACGCCGCTGATACGGCTGGCCTGACCCAGGTTCTCCGGCCGGATGCGGCTGAGTTTCTCCCGGGCTTCCATCGACAGTGAAGGCAGACCGTGATAGTCGAAGGCCGAATCCAGTTTTACATATTCCAGGCGTTGCATCTTCTCCGCCATTTCACGTTCCCGCTGTATATAGCCTTCGTATTTAATGAGGGTCTCGGCCAGTTCGGTCTCATCTTTACACAGGGGACGCTCCAGGCCTTCTGCCAGATCTGAAGCGATAGTATCCAGGGCCATTATTTCTTCCAGGAATACATTGGGGCGGGACAGCACGGAGTCCAGTTTCACTTTCTGACGCAGGGGCATAGAACCTTTCGACTCCAGGTAATGGTTCAGCTGTTCCGGCGAAACGCTGTACTGCATAATGTTCCGGCGCAGGCGTTCCACCATGGCTTTTCGCTCTGTAAAAACAGCGTAACGATCATCTTTTACAAGGCCTACAGCCCTGCCCTTTTCGGTGAGCCTAAAATCAGCATTGTCCTGGCGAAGCAGGATGCGGTATTCAGCCCTTGAAGTGAACATACGGTAGGGTTCTTCGGTACCTTTGTTGATGAGGTCGTCGATGAGCACTCCGATGTAGGCTTCCTCCCGGCCCAGCACCAGGGGTTGTTCTTCTTTCCCTTTCAGGTGGGCATTGATGCCGGCCATGAGACCCTGGCAGGCGGCTTCTTCATAGCCCGTAGTACCGTTTATCTGTCCGGCGAAATAGAGGTTCTCCACCAGTTTGGTCTCCAGGGTGTGACGCAGCTGCACGGGCGGGAAATAGTCGTACTCGATGGCATAACCGGGGCGGAACATCACGGCATTCTCAAAGCCGACGATCTTGCGCAGGGCTTTATACTGCACTTCTTCGGGCAGACTGGAGGAGAATCCGTTCACATAGATCTCTACTGTATTCCGGCCTTCCGGTTCCACGAACAGCTGGTGACTGTCTTTATCCGAAAAACGATTGATCTTATCTTCGATGGAAGGACAATAGCGGGGGCCCAGACCCTGTATACGTCCGTTGAACATGGGCGATTTCTCAAAGCCGGTCTTCAGCACATCGTGTACTTCCTGGCTGGTATAGGTTATATAGCAGCTCATCTGGTTTTCCAGCGGCGGGGTGTGCATATAGGAGAAACGGGACGGGTCAGGATCACCTTCCTGCTCGGTCATGGCGGCATAGTTCAGAGAACGGCCGTCAAGGCGCGGCGGTGTACCGGTCTTCATACGACCCGATTCAAACCCGAGGGATTCCAGCTGGGCGGTGAGTCCATAAGAGGCCTTCTCCCCCGCCCTGCCGCCTTTCAGTTGCTTTTCCCCGATATGGATAATACCATTAAGGAAGGTACCATTGGTAAGCACTACGGCTTTGGCATGGAATTGTTGTCCCATGGACGTGATCACGCCGTATACTCTTTTATCTTTTACGAGGAGTTCTACCACAGAATCCTGCCAGAAGTACAGGTTCGGGATCGCCTCCAGCTGCATTCTCCATTCTTCGGCAAAGCGTGCACGATCGTTCTGTGTACGTGGACTCCACATGGCAGGACCTTTGGAACGGTTCAGCATGCGAAACTGGATGGCCGTTTTATCGCTCACGATCCCGGAAAGTCCGCCCAGAGCATCAATTTCGCGCACGATCTGGCCCTTTGCCACGCCACCCATAGCAGGATTGCAGGACATCTGGCCTATTTTGGTCATATCCATGGTCACCAGGAGCACTTTGGAACCCATGTTTGCGGCTGCAGCTGCGGCTTCGTTTCCCGCATGCCCGGCACCCACTACGATTATATCAAATTCAGAAAACATATATCATTGTTTCACGTGGAACAATTCCTTCAAGTGTTCACAAAATGTTTCACGTGGAACATTACAAACCGATGAAGAAAACCACGATAAAGATTATTAAGTGTACAAAGGTAATGAAAAGCTTTATCAGTGCGCTTACCACAAAACCGATGGTACTACCCACCGAAGATTTAAGCGATTGCTTCCAGCCCTGCTTTTTTACAGACTCCCCGGCAAAGGTGCCGGCAAAAGAACCGATAATGCTTCCCCAGAGCCCCCAGTATAAACCGATGATCTGACCAATACCCGCTCCGGTTGCTCCGGCTTTTGTTCCACCGAACATTTTAACCGTTGCCGATGGGATCACATAATCGACCACAATGCCGATCACCGTAAGCAGAATGGCAAGCGTCCAGCCAAACCAGCCCAGCGAGAACGTCGGACCCGAATAGTGTAACATGACCAGTCCGGCCATACTGATCGGCGGTCCCGGCAACACAGGAAGTACCGACCCGGCCATACCCAGCAAAACGCAGATAAATCCGCATACAATAAGTACAATGGTAATCCATTCCATATCTAAAATGTGTTTAATGCTTTATCTTCCTGACGGCGCATTTCAGCCTCCTGCTCCGGCGTCTTATCCTTGAAACCGACCAGGTGCAGAATTCCATGTGCCAGTACCCTCTTCATTTCCGTAGAAAAAGAAACACCAAAATCGGATGCATTTTCACGCACCCGGTCCACACTGATGTAGATCTCCCCCACGATCTTTTTGCTCTTTGTATTCTCCCGGAGATCGAACGTGATAATGTCCGTATAATAATCATGGTCGAGGGAACTCCGGTTTATCTCCAGCAGGAAATCATCCGAACAGAAAATATAGCGCAATTCCTCCAGTGCATACCCATGCGTTTTTGCCAGGTTCTGCAGCCAGTTTTTAATTCGTGTTCTTTCCTTCAGCGGAATGGAAATATCAGCGCTGTGAAATGTGAGTGGATTTTTTTTCATCGTGCAGGATGTACTGATCGGAAGTGCAAATCTACGCATCTTCCGCCATCCTTGAAAGCGATATCGTCTGCCAGGCGGCGCATCAGGAAAACCCCACGGCCGTTCGGCTGATCGATGAAAAAAGGATCGGTTGGGTCCGGCAGTTCGTCCGGGTCGAAACCGGTCCCGGAATCTTTTACTGAGAAAGTATGTACGTCGCCGTCGATGGCGTATTCAATTTCAACTTCTTTGCCCGGATCGCATTTGGACCCGTGTTGGATGGCATTATTCACCGCTTCGGTAAGCGCAATAAGTATACGGCCGAATTCTTCTTCGCGGGTGCGGATGTCGGGGAGTGATTCCTGAATGAAAGACTCCACTTTTCCGACATTTTGAATTTCGGCGGGAAATACTATTCTATTCACCAGAGACGAGGGCATAAAAACGTTATTATCCATTTAACAGATTTGCAACCCAGTATAATACGTAAAAAACACGCTCAGGTTGCATTAAATTGAAGATTTGTTAAAGTAAGACTGCACTTTCTGACGATAATACGGTACAAAATCGGCAGGTACCGTGCGCAAAACATCCTTCATTCCCTCCTGCAGTTTTTTCCACTCGAGGTACTTTTCGATGTTGTCCGGGATCAGATCGTCGGCCGAATTACTTTCCCGCTGTTCGTCCTCGTCCTGTTCACGCAATGCTTTTTCACTTTCGAGCATGCGCGAATAAATATCGTTCTGGCGACGCATTGTCTCCGAAGAGATCTTCTTATTGTAAAAATCCGTTTCGTTCTCCTCCATTCTTTTGGCCAGTTCCTGCATCATGCGTTTCTGGTCCGGATCGGCCGTTTTCTCTGCCAGCTCCTGCAACATCTTGCGCAATTGTTCCTGCTGCTGGGCCATCTGGGCAAATTCTTTACTGTTTTGCCCGTTCATGCTGTTGCGCTCACCCGGTTTGGGCTGGCCGTCCTGACCCTGGCCCGATTGTCCGCCCGGTTTCTGCTGCTGACCTTCCTTTTGTTGTTTGCTCATCTGCTGGGCCATTTTCTGCATCTGTTCACCCAGTTTCTGTTGCATCTGCTGCATTTGTTTCATTTGTTCTGACGAAGACGGATTACCCTGACCGGGTTTTTTACAGGCTTTATTGCCCATACTGCTTCCTCCCTTTTTCATCATCATTTGTTGTTGCGAATTTTCGATACTTTCCGAAAGCATCAGGGCCAGGTTATTGATAGATGCCATGGCGTACTGCTGCTGCGTGGACGCATTGGGAACACGACGCTCGGCGAGGAAAGAAACGGCATCGCTCATGCCCCGTTTTACCGTGGCAATTTCTTTGTTGATCATGCCGCTCAGGTTCACCTGGCGTTTGCTCAGCGCAAAAAGACTGTCCTCGATCACGCGGGCATCGTCCTGCAGTTTGCGTTGCTTGCGGGTAATTTCCTTGTAGGCCGGACTGTCCATATTTACCTTGCCCAGGTCGGCGATCAGGTTCTCCTGCTGGAAAGAAAGCTTCAGCAGATTGTCCAGCAGACGGCGCATGCTTTCCAGGTCTTCTTCCTGGTTATTGTCTTCCATTTCCTGTTGCTGCTGCTGCAGGCTGTTGCTCAGCTGCTGCATCTGGTCGCCGGCATTCTGCTGTGATTCGGAGGCTTTTTTATTCTGCCCCTTTTCCATATTCTGCTGACTGTTCTGCTGTTCCTGCTGGATATTCTGTTCCTGCTGATCGGTATTTTTTATTTCCTCGTTCGGCTTTTCGAGTTCCGAATTTTTCTTTTCGATCTCGTCCAGCTGCTTACGTACATCTTCGAATTCCTTATTGATCTCCTCCTGCTTCTTCTGCAGTTCTTCCTTTTTCGCCGGATCGTTCCCTTTGGTTTTTTCGGTCTCTTTAGCCAGTTCTTTTTGTTTCTCGGCCAGTTCGTTCAGCTGCTCGACCGTTTCTTTCATCAGCTGTTCCAGTTCCATTTGTTTGTACAGTTCCAGGGTACGTTCCAGCTGTTTTTGCAGGTCTTCGGAATTGAATTTCATATCCTGCAGTTTCTCCTGTGCTTTTTTAGGATCTTCGGTCTTATTCAGTTCTTCCAGCTTTTTCATCAGCTCTTTGAACTCCTCGCTCATCAGTTCGTCCATCAGCTTTTGCAGCTGTTCTTCCTTCAGGCGTTCCTCTTCCGATTTTTCTGTAAACTGATCTTTTTTAAAGTTATTGATCTCGTTCTCCTTCTTCAGGTCTTCGATCTTTTTCTCCAGTTCCTTCTGTTTCTTCAGCAGGTCTTCAATACGTTTTTTATCCTGCCAGTCCATATTGCGTTTTTCCAGCAGCTGCTTGTTCAGTTTTTCGGCATCGCGCTGTAATTCGCGGGCTTCCTTCACACTCTCGGTCAGACTGTTCTTAACCGATTGAGAAGCTTCGGAATTCTGTTTACGCAGTTCTTCTTTGGTAGGAATTTTATAGATGCGTTTGGCGCTCTTGGTGGTCTTGCTGCCGTTTACGCCGTCGTTATCCGAAATGCTGAAATAGTAATGCACTTTATCGCCGGGTTTCGGGTCCAGTTCACGGAAGTTGAACGCATACAGGAAAGCCTGTTTCAGCGAACCGCTCTGCAGACCAATGGCTTTACTTTCATAACGGACCGGCTCTCCTTCTCCCGAAGTGATACCGTAGTGGAAGGTAAGTCCGCGGAAACCATAATCGTCCTGCACATTACCCAGGAAATAGAACATGGTGCTCACGACGCTGTCGACACGTTCCTGCACGTCGATGACCGGGAACTGATCCTTCAGCACCGAAATGGTATATTTAAGTGTATCGCGGTTGCTGATGCCGCTGTGCAGGGGCAGAATGGCATACGGCAGGGTGTTGTTCACACGGCGGCGGAAATTAAAGGAGGGTCCGCCGGAAAGCACCATTACACTGTCGGCCGAAGTTCTTACCCAGACCTTCTGTGTATTTTTCGTATACATGAACCAGGAAAGTACCGTTCCTTCGGGCACCAGCAGATCGCCTGTACCGCTGAATTCTTCCGGGTTGCGGTTGAGGTAGGCCGGGTATTCGGCCTTAATTTTAAAACCGGTTACAGCGGCGCGCGGGTTTACACGCACTTCGTAAGGATCGCTGTAAAATCCATCGGCAAAAAAGCGGAAGTTAAAATTTTTACGTACGTTTTTGAATGTATATACGAACTTTCCGTTCTCTCCCGTGCGCATGCGGAACTGCGCGCCTTCCGACTCTACATAAACGTCCGAAGGTACAATAGAACCTTCTGTCTTCAGTTCCACTTCCAGGTCGGCATTCTCTTCTGCTTCCAGGTCTGTGTTGAGTATACGAAAAGCAAAGGGCGCTTCGGGTTTAAACTCCCGGCCGAAAAGCACCAGGCGCTCCGTACTTTTGGTAAGTACCGAAGGCGCCAGGAAAAGCAGCAGGAAGGTAACGATCACGGGAATGACCGCCCAGCGCAGGTAACGGCGGTTGAGCGAATAATCCACCGCACGGGTAAACGGCACGGGACGCAGTTCGGCCGTGCGCTGCTCGATGGTGGCCATGAGCAGACTGTTATCCGCCTGCAGATCGAGACTTTTTTTCAGCTGCAGGGTATTGAGCAGTTTATCTTTTACCGGTGCAAAGTGTGTACCGATAATGGCTGCGGCCTGTTCGTGACTGAGCGTGCGGCCCAGGCGGAACAGACCCGAAAGCGGAATAAAGATATAGTTGACCAGTATGGCCAGGAAAGCCACGGCAAAAGAGAAGAACAGAATGGTACGCACTACCGTACCAAAACTCCCGAAATACTCCAGTACACTTACCGAAAGCCAGAGCGTAAGGCCCAGGCCCACGGTGTAGATAGAACCACGTAATAACTGGTTTTTATAATATTTGCGGATGAACGCATTTAATTTGCCGATAAGTTCGTTATAAGCCTGCATATATGAAGTATAACGTAAAAATTAACGAATACTTACAAATGTACGTATAAAGGCGCCAAAAGTTCAAATTAAATAATTTGCTTATAAACTAATACCTTTGCAGCTGAATATCCCTAAACAGACACACACATGAAAAGGAACCTGTTTTACGTACTGACGGCGACCCTGCTGCTGAGCGCATGCGGTGAAAAGCCCGTTTCCCTGCGCATGGACCTGCAGCCCGGCCAGGAATACGAAGTATCCACCGCCGCCGAACAGACCGCTTCCATGACCATCTATAACCAGGAAATAACCTATACACAGCTTATAAACCTGAACCACGTGTTCCACGTAGATTCTGTGCTGCCCGACAGCCAGTACCTGTTTACCGGTTACCTGAAAAGCGTGCGTATGGAAGTACTGCCCAAAAGCAACAAGGGCCTGGTACAGGGCTTTATTTACAACAGCGAAAAAGCCTCGGAGAACAAAGGCTCCTATGTCTCTTTCTCCTACATTTTCAGCAAGTTCCTGAAAAAACCCTATGCCGTGCGTGTAAATAACCTGGGCGATGTGCTCATGAACACCAAAACGGACGTGATAAGATCCATCGGTATCGACACCGTGGCCGAATCGAAAGATGCCCTGGAAGACGATTTTACCACCCTGTTCGCCGTACTGCCCCAAAAGCCTATACGTACGGGTGACAGCTACGAACGGAACTACACTTCCGGAACGGAGAACCATATGGAATGGCAGAACACCTATACCGTTAAGGAAATTAATGCTAATGAGGTTATTGTAGACTTTAAAGGCACCATTAAAAGTAAAGAGAACAAGGCCGGACAGGCCACTTTCAGCGGCGACCATTCCGGAACCATGCAGATCTCCCGCGAAACGGGACTGGTGAATTCATCCAGCACCAGCATGGCTATACAGGTAAAAGATGACGGCGGAATAAACGCCGCCCCTAAAATCTCAGGAAAAGTAACGTATACTTGCAAAAAAATTAAGTAATCGATATCACAATTATGGCATCTGTGCAGATCAAACAGGTTTTGAAAGACGGCGCTCCCGGCACCGTTTTAACGCTTAAAGGCTGGGTAAAGACAAAAAGAGGAAGTAAGAATGTAAATTTTATTGCACTGAATGACGGATCCTGTTTTGACAGCATACAGGTGGTTGCCGATATCGAAAAGATCGGCGAAGACCTGCTGAAACGCATCAGTACCGGGGCCTGCCTGGCCGTGACCGGTACCCTGGTAGAAAGTCCCGGCGCCGGACAGAATGTAGAGATGCAGGCCACACAGATCGAAATTTATGGTGAGGCCGATCCCGAAACCTTCCCGCTGCAGAAAAAAGGACATACCCTGGAGTTCCTGCGCGAGATCGCTCACCTGCGTCCGCGTACCAATACCTTCGGCGCGGTGTTCCGCATACGTCACAACCTGGCTTTTGCCATTCACAAATATTTCAACGACAACGGTTTCTTTTACCTGCACACGCCCATCATCACCGCCAGTGATGCCGAAGGCGCCGGCGAAATGTTCCGTGTAAGCACGCTGCCTGCACAGAACCCGCCGCTGAATGAAGAAGGCGCTGTGGATTTTACCCAGGACTTTTTCGGTTCCGAATCGAACCTGACCGTTTCCGGGCAACTGCAGGCCGAGACCGGTGCCATGGCCCTGAGCCGTGTGTATACCTTCGGGCCTACTTTCCGTGCCGAGAACAGCAATACCGCACGCCACCTGGCCGAATTCTGGATGATAGAACCCGAAGTGGCCTTTAACGAACTGGAAGAGAACATGGACCTGGCCGAGGATTTCCTGCGCTACTGCGTACGGTACATCTACGAGAACTGCGCCGATGACCTGGCCTTCCTGAACAAAATGTACGACAACGAACTGCTGTCGCGCATGGAATTCGTGATCAACAACGCTTTTAAACGCATCACCTATACCGAAGCCATCAGCATCCTGGAACAAAGCGGGCATAAATTCGAGTTCCCGGTTTCCTGGGGACTGGACCTCCAGAGCGAACATGAGCGTTTTCTCGTGGAAAAGCACTTTAAATCGCCTGTGATCGTTACGGACTACCCCAAGTCCATCAAAGCCTTTTACATGCGCTTAAACGAAGACGGAAAGACCGTACGTGCCATGGACATCCTGTTCCCGGGTATCGGCGAAGTGGTAGGCGGCAGCCAGCGTGAGGAACGTTACGATAAACTGCTGGAACGCGTAAAAGACCAGGGCATACACGAAGAGGACCTGTGGTGGTACCTGGAGCTGCGCAAGTTCGGAACGGCCCCGCACAGCGGATTCGGACTCGGTTTTGAACGTATGATGCTGTTCGTGACCGGTATGGGTAACATCCGCGACGTGATCCTGAGTCCGCGCACACCGGGCAACGCCAAATTTTAAACGCCATGTTCACCGGAATTGTAGAAACACTGGCGCAGATCATCTCCATACGGAACGAAGGTACCAACCGTACTTTTGTACTGAAGGCTTCCATACAGCCCGAACTGAAGATCGATCAGAGCGTATCGCACAACGGCGTATGCCTTACCGTGGACGCCCTGGGAGAAGACTGGTACAGCGTGACCGCCATACAGGAAACCCTGCAGCGTACCAACCTGGGCGAATGGAAAGAAGGCGATTTTGTGAACCTGGAACGCTGTATGCGCGCCGACGGACGCCTGGACGGACATTTTGTACAGGGCCATGTGGACACTACCGGTACCTGCGAAAGCATTACCGACCGCAACGGCAGCTGGGAATTTGTGATCCGTTACGAGGCCACGGAACCTGAATACATTACCGTTCCCAAAGGCAGTATCACCGTGAACGGTACCAGCCTTACGGTGGTAAAAAGCGAGACCGGACTTTTTAGTATAGAGATCATTCCATATACCTACGAAAATACCGTTTTCCGTTACCTGAAACAGGGACAGAAGGTAAATCTCGAATTTGACATACTGGGTAAATACTTAATACGTTATATGGAACAGAGAAACCCTTAAGCTTCTCTCCTTCCGTTGAAAAAAGTATTCGTATATACATCAATCATGCTTCTTTACTGTGCTTCCGTGTATGCACAGAAAGATATATTCCAGCCGGAATTCGGGTTCAGTATTACACCCAATACCCGTTACCGTTTTTCCACACCGGATGGAAGTGTACAGATAAAAAGCCGGCCGGCCGAAAGTGCATTTCTCGGTTTCCGTTACCACCGGCAGTTGAAGGAAGTACTCTATTTTCACACGGGGATCGTGTACAGCAGTATCAATCACCGGCATCAGCTGCGCTACAAGGATGGCGACCATACCTACAGGCAGGGTTTTAACAACTGGGGCAGCGGTTTTTGCATAAAATTACCTACCGGACTGGAGGCCCGGGCCGAAATAAACAGCCGGCATTCGTTCAGCGCCGCTTTTTCGCTGCTGCCTGTTTTCCTGGCCGGCAGTCAGAATGCGGTAAATACCTTTATCATGAATGCCTCTGGTGAAGATATACAGGTACTGAACTACGTACGCGATGAAATGAGCTTTTTTCAACTCTTCGCCAGCCTGCGGATCAACTACAACTACCACACTTCGCCGGAGCGCCGCCTGGCCTTCTTTTTTGCTTTTGAACCACAGATCACCAAAGCCACACACTACACCCGCATTACGCTTATGCCCGGAAGTCCGCAGGAAAGCACATTCCTGCCCTTCCTGAACAACAGCAGTGTGCAGTTCGGTATGGGCTACGGCATTTCAAAAAGCCGCTGATCAAAACAAATGGCTTTGTTATCCCTTTTTCTGCTTTTTACGGTCGCCCGGTAAAAACATGGCCAGCCGTGCCTTGCGCGATTGCGGGGTTTCCAGTACCTCCAGCTTGATGTCGGTACGGCCCATTTTCAGGAAACCCAGTTCCCGGGCCGATGCCTTGCTGAGATCAATAAAAGGGGAAGAAGTAACCGGCAGACGATCGTTGATCTTAACTACCAGGCTCTTGTTGTTACGCAGATTGGTAACTTTGGCGATGGTACCCATGGGAAGGAACTTGTGCGCCGCCGTAAATTTGTTACAATCGAAAATTTCACCGCTGGCGGTATAATTTCCCTGTAATACTTCTCCATACCATGTTGCTTTACCGTAATAGGTCTGCAACGCATCCTGGTTGGGGGAGAAAGGCATTGTAGCAAACATTAAATACAGTAGTGTATTCATAATTCTTAATTTTATGGTTGGTAAGACACATCTTTCAACTAAAACCGTGCCAAAAGTTTCACAAAGGAAGGGCTTAATACCATGTATGTCAAGTTTAACCTGTTATATAACAACATTTTAACAGCCTGTTAAATGCCTGAAACCCGCTTCAGTCCAAGCATTCACGGGTGGAATTTCTCTAATTCCTGTTTCCCCGCCTACCGGTATAAATTACCGCTTTTTCCCTATGCCCGCTGGGGTAAAAGTGAACGCGGACTCTGCGGCGGCATGGTATTTTCGGCACTCGATCTGTACCTGGTCGCACAGCCCATACCCCGAATACAGACGCTGAAAACCGATGATTTCGACCCGCTTTTCCGCTACCTGGTACAACGACTTTTTGATAGTTTCACGGCTTCTGACGTATCGCAGTATTACCGTCTGCAGCATCCCTGGTGCAGTAAAAGAACACGGGAAGCACACAGTACAGAACAGCTGCAGCGTATTCTTAATGGCCTGGATGCAGGAACTCCGGTACCCTTTACACTCATTCTTCTCCATTCCTGGAATCCCGATCGCCTGGGCGAAAATCACCAGGTATTGTCTACCGGTTATTCCATTGAAAATGAGCATATAAAAATCCGTATTTACGATCCCAATTACCCCAATCAGGACCGTTACGTACAGTTCAGCAATAAAAAACCCGTGCAGATCTCCATGCACGGGCAGCCTGTACGGGCTATTCATAAAATGCAATACAGGCGGAAGGACCCGCCTGTTCTCTGATCATTTTTTATTGCTGTCCACCACCAGGCGTTTGTCGCGGTTGGCCACGTCCCAGGCGGTATAAAATACCAGTCGGGTAATGGTTTCCATTTTGCCGTAATGCAGTTTATCCGGGGTATCGGTAGGCTTGTGGTAATCTGCATGCACACCGGTAAAATAGAATATGACCGGAATACCGTTCTTTGCAAAATTGTAGTGATCGCTGCGGTAGTAGAAACGGTTCTTGTCCTTTTCGTCATTAAAGGTATAATCCAGGTCTATTTTAGTATATGCATTGTTGTTGTTCTCATTGGCGGAATGCAGCTCTGAACTCAGTTTATCACTACCAATAATGTATACATAATTCGTATCGTTCTCATGGTTCTTATCCATGCGGCCGATCATGTCGATGTTGAGGTTACATACGGTCTCGGCAAGGGGAAATACCGGGTTTTCCGCGTAGTATTCCGAGCCCAGCAGTCCTTTTTCTTCACCGCTTACCGGCATGATCAGTATGCTGCGGCGCGGACCTTTTCCGGCTTTTTTGGCCAGTGCAAAAGCTTCGGCTATTTCCAGTATGGCCGCCGTACCGCTGCCGTCGTCATCGGCTCCGTAATATATATCGTCGCCCTGTTTACCCAGGTGATCGTAATGTGCGGTAATAATAACCAGTTCGTCTTTCAGATCGGTACCTTCAATATAGCCCAGCACGTTCTCCCCGGTGATCTGGGTACGTTTACGTTCCACCAGGACCTTACCTGTGGCCGGGAATTCAAAAGAAAAGGTCTTTGATTTTTTACGGTACTGTTCGCGCAGGTAATCGTAGGTATACTTCTGATTGTAAGAAGTGAACAGGGCAGAGGCCATCTCTTTGGAAATATAGAATACCGGGTAAATATCCGGGCGTTCTTCACCGGCATGCATGGTACGCGGCTTTTCGAGCCAGTGCCCGTATTTTTCCACATCGTTGGAAAGGTTCTTGGCAATTTCGATCAGAGCTACGGCGCCCAGGTCCCGGGCCAGCTCTACTTTTTTCTTAAAGTCAGAGGTCCATTCAGAAAGCTGTGCCGTACCTGTAATACGCGATATACCAGCCTTATCGATGGGTTCATCTTCGAGGATAAGCACGATCTTACCCTTTACGTCCAGGTCTTTGTAATCGTTGTACCGCATGGCATCTTCCTTTATACCGAAGCCGGCAAATACCAGGGAAGTAAAATCGAGACGGAGATCGTTCACGCTGTTGAAGCAGTAAAAATCCTTCATAAAGGAATAGGACACATTGTTTATGTCCATGGCCACCGTGCCGGTATATTCCTCTTTTAAAGGGAACACCTGCAGGTAACCTACGTTCTCGATCACCGGGGGCAGCCCCAGCTGTACAAATTCATCCTGCAGGAACTCAGCACACTTTTTCTGGCCCATTTTACCGGTTTCCCGGCCTTCGAACTCTTCGCCGGCCAGTTTATATACGTAACTTTTCAGTTCGCCCGAAGTAATGGAATTACCAAAGACAACCGCATCGGGAGAGGCCTGTGAAAAAAGAGCGGCCGTCCATACCGTGCAGGCAGAAAGCAAGAGACTTATTTTCTTCATGAAAGTATAAGGGAATGTTTAAAAATGTTCGATCTTCTCGATACGGCGTTCGTGACGTCCGCCTTCAAAAGCCGTGTGCAGAAAGGCATATACGATCTCGCGTGCCTGTTCTTCCGTAATAAAACGGGCGGGCAGTGCACATACATTGGCATTGTTATGGGCGCGTGCCAGTTCGGCGATCTCGCGTTCCCAGCACAGGGCGCTGCGTATACCATCGTGCTTGTTGGCCGTGATGTTAACGCCGTTGCCGCTGCCGCACACCACGATACCAAAATCAAAACGATGATCCGCAACCGCTTCGGCCAGGGGATGCACATAATCGGCATAATCGGTGCTTTCACTGCTGTTCGTTCCAAAGTCTTCCAGCATCGTATATCCTTCTTCTTTCAGAAAACGGATGATATTTTCTTTCAGTTCGAAGCCTGCATGATCGGCGGCAAAAGCTATTTTCTTTTCCTTTTCCATGGTATGGTGCATATTTGTTTGTACACTGTGTAAAAACTATTCAAAGGTTGTAAATAATCTGTGAATAACCTTCAAAAAAACGATTTTGTTATTCATTAAAATGGTTTATGAATATGAACAATCTGCCGTTCGGGTTGAAACTTATGGAAAGTTATGACGTACATCTAAGGGTGGTTTTTGACAGGGACCCGGAAGACAAAACGGAGCTATTTATGAAGAACCGGCCTGTTCAAAGTCAGTGTTGATAACTCAATAACCCCTTCATTCTTACTTTTTCATAGTCTGATAACCTATTTGCAAATTGTTTAAACAATGCTTTTCTGTAAAAATACAAATTCCCGTCACATAAAGTTTACACAGAATTAACAT
>JACVCJ010000062.1 GCA_016742095.1 Bacteroidia bacterium | reverse complement strand
TTCCCAGGCCATGGCCCTGTACCGCAGCAGCCTGGCCACCTACACCGCCCTGAAAGAGAACATGGAAATTGCCCGGGAAGTGTACGACGTGGTGGACATGCAGTACCGCAGCGGGGTAAAGACCTACCTGGAGGTAATTACGGCCGAGACCGACCTGCGCACGGCCAGGATCAATTATTACAATGCCCTGTACCAGCTGCTTTCGGCCAAGGTGGACGTACAGAAGGCCATGGGACAGATCACTTTTTAAATAGTCAACATCAACAATACAACAACCAGATTTATGTATAAAAAGATCATATTTTACGTTTCGGCAGCGGGTTTCATTGTTGCCACATCCTGCGGCAATAAACAGGCCGGCATGGGACAGCAGGGCGGGCCGGTACCGGTTACGCTGGAGCCGGTGAAATATACCGATGCCGTATATTTTGACGAATACCCGGCCATTGTGGTGCCGCTGAACGAAGTGGAACTGCGCGCCCAGGTGAACGGATATATTACCGAGATCGCTTTCCGGGAAGGGGAGAAGGTACGCAAGGGACAAAAACTGTACGTGATCGATCAGCAGCAGTACGCCGCCAATTACGAACAGGCCCTGGCCAACCTGGAAGTGCAGAAAGCCAACCTGGTAAAGGCCCAGAAGGATGCCGACCGTTACCATCAGCTGGATAAGAACGACGCCATTGCCAAACAACAGGTAGATAATGCCGATGCCATACTGGCCGCCACCCAGAAACAGGTAGACGCCGCCAAAGCCATGGTGAATGCCGCACAGACCAATGTACGCTATACCACCATCACCGCCCCGTTCGACGGTACCATCGGTATCTCACAGGTGAAAATAGGGGCCGCCGTAAGCGCCGGACAGACCCTGCTGAATACCGTATCTACCGACGATCCCATTGCGGCGGACTTTACCATCGACCAGAGCGAGATCTTCCGTTATTCGGAATTCCTGGCACAGAAAGGTAAGGTAAAGAACGATTCCACCTTCCGCCTGGCCTTCAGCGGACAGGAATACGCCCTGCCCGGCGAAATTACCCTCATAGACCGCGCCGTGGACAAACAGACCGGGAGCATGAAGGTGCGCGTAACCTTCCCGAACCCGGAGAACGTACTGCGTGCGGGTATGAGCGGAACCATCCGCGTACGTAACGACGCCTCCGTAAAATCGATCCTGATCCCTTACAAAGCCGTTACCGAAATGCTGGGCGAATACTTTGTGTACGTGGCCGGAGACAGCAGCAAGGTGTTCCAGCAGCGCGTACACCTGGGCAAACAGGTGGGACAGAACGTGATCATTAAAGAAGGCCTGAAACCCGATCAGAAAATTGTGACCCAGGGCGTACAGAAACTGCGCGACGGTGCAGTGATCACCACCGAACAACCCGCCGCTCCCGGAGCCCCCGCTAAAAAATAAACACCGTAAAACGGAGTATTAAAGAACTGAACAGATTATGATCGCAGATATTTTTATAAAACGACCGGTAACGGCCATTGTGGTCTCCATAGTGATCGTACTGGTGGGGCTCATATCCATGAGTACGCTGCCCATAGCGCAGTACCCCAATATTACCCCGCCCACGGTACAGATACAGGGTACCATGACCGGTGCCGATGCACAGACCATCGAGCAGACCACCACCACCGCCATTGAAACACAGGTGAACGGTACGCCCGGAATGATGTACCTGAGCAGTAACAGTACCGGCAGCGGACAGGGAAGCATTACCGTTACCTTTGACGTAGGTACCGATATCGACATTGCCACGCTCGACGTACAGAACCGCGTAAGTGTGGCCGAGCCTACACTGCCCGACGCCGTAAAACGCCTGGGACTTACCGTACGTAAACGGAACCCGAGCATCTTTATGGTACTTTCGCTGTATTCGCCCAACGGCACGCACGATCCCGTGTTCATGGGTAACTACACCAATATTTACCTGAAAGATGCCCTGCTGCGCGTAAAAGGCGTGGGGGACATCATTTCCCTGGGCGATGATTTCGGTATGCGTATATGGCTCAACCCGGATAAACTGGCGGCGCTGGGCCTTACACCTTCCGACGTAACGGCGGCCCTTACCGAACAGAACTTACAGATCGCCGCCGGGGTAGTGGGCGGTAACCCACAGCCCGGTGTGCAGGCCTTTGAGTACAACGTGCTTACCAACAGCCGCATCAACCAGAAGGAAGATTTCGAGAACATCATTGTGCGCACCGATCCCACCGACGGCGCGGTAACTTACCTGAAAGACATAGCCCGCGTGGAACTGGCCAAGTTCAACTACGGCAACAACTCCTTCGTGAACGGTAAACGTGCGTCGTACATGCTTATTTACCTGGCTCCCGGCGCCAATGCCCTCGATACGTACGACGGCCTCATGAAACGCCTGGGCGAGCTGAAAAAGAACTTCCCCAAAGACATCGACTACGAAATGCCCGTAGAAACGGTATCCGTGGTGAACGTGTCCATAAAAGAAGTACTGCATACCCTGGTGGAAGCCCTGATCCTGGTGGTACTGGTGGTATTCCTGTTCCTGCAGAACTGGCGCGCCACGCTCATTCCCGTGCTGGCCATCCCGGTTTCGCTCATCGGTACCTTCATCTTCTTCATTCCTTTCGGTTTCACCATCAATACACTTACCCTGTTTGCCTTTATCCTGGCGGTGGGTATCGTGGTGGACGACGCCATTGTGGTGGTGGAGGCCGTGCAGCACTATATCGACAGTAAAGGCCTTTCGCCGAAGGAAGCCACCAAAAAGGCGATGAAAGATATTTCCGGCCCGGTGATCGCCATTGCCCTCATCCTGGCCGCGGTATTCGTGCCCGTAGGCTTTGTGCCCGGTATCACAGGCCGCCTGTACCAGCAGTTTGCCATTACCATTGCCGTATCGGTAATGATCTCGGCCTTTGTGGCCCTGTCGCTTACTCCGGCGCTCTGCAGCATCATGCTGAAGCCGTCGAAAAAGGAAGGCGACAAGAAGAACATCCTCGACCGCTTTTTCGACCGTTTTAACCGCTGGTTCAACCGGGTGTCCAATTCCTATACGCTCAGCGTGGGCAAATGGATCCGCAAAACGCCCTATGTACTGGTACTGATGGTGTGCCTGTTCGTGGGACTGGGATACCTGTTCAAGACCAAACCCACGGGCTTTATTCCTACCGAAGACGAAGGCCGCCTGTTCGTGACCTACGAAATGCCCGAAGGTACCTCCACCACACGCAGCATCGAAATGCTGAAGGAGATCCAGAAGCGCCTGGCTACGGTAAATGCCATCCGTACGGTGGGTGGTATGGCCGGTCTCAATATCATGACCTTCTCCAACAAATCGAACGTAGGTACCATTTTCGTTTCCCTGAAACACTGGGACCTGCGTAAGGAGAAAAAAGACCAGCTGCAGGGCGTAATTGCCGAAATTCAGCAGAAGACCGCCGACCTGAAGGAGGCCCGTGTAATGGCCATTGCGCCGCCCGCGATCCCGGGTCTGGGTCAGTCGGCCGGTTTCACCTTCCAGTTGCAGCAGACCACCAGTACCGACGATATCAAACAGTTCGAGGTGGTGGCCAACAACTTCCTGAACGAACTGCGCAAACGTCCGGAGATCGGCGCGGCCTACACCTTCTTTACGGCCAAAACGCCGAGTTACCAGGTGGACGTAGATCGAGAAAAGGCCAAGAAACTGGGCCTGAACGTAGGCGAGGTGTACCAGACACTGTCCACGCTGCTGGGCAGTTCCTATGTGAACGACTTTAACATTTACGGCCGTAATTTCCGGGTAATGGCCCAGGCCGACAGTTCGTACCGCACATCGGTAGATAACATCAACAAATTCTTCGTGCGCAACCGCGAGGGCAATATGGTGCCGCTGAGCGCTGTGATCACCACCCGCGTTACCGAAAACCCGCAGGTGATCTCGCACTTTAACATCTACCGTTCGGTAGAGATCAACGGTTCACCCAAACCGGGATACAGCAGTGGTCAGGCCATACAGGCGCTGAAAGAGACCGCCGATCAGTACCTGCCTGCCGGTTATGGTTACGAATTTTCCGGTATGAGCGCCGAAGAGGTAAAAGCGGGAAATACCACGCTGCTGATCTTCGCGGTGTCCATCGTGTTCGTATTCCTGTTCCTGGCGGCGCTGTACGAAAGCTGGTCGGTGCCTTTCGCCGTACTGTTCGCCGTGCCCATCGGGGCCTTTGGTTCCATCCTCACGCTTACGTTCCTGCCTTCGCTCACGAACAATATCTACGCCCAGATCGGTCTCATTACCCTCATCGGGCTGGCCGCCAAGAACGCCATCCTGATCGTGGAGTATGCCAAGGAGCGGGTAGACAGCGGCACCGAACTGATACAGGCCACCCTGGCCGCGGTAAAACTGCGTCTGCGTCCCATTATCATGACCTCCCTGGCCTTTATCCTGGGCGTACTGCCCCTGGCCTTTGCCAGCGGGGCGGGTGCCGAAGCGCGTAAGACCATCGGCTGGACGGTATTCGGCGGTATGCTTGCCGCCAGTTCGCTGGCCATCTTTGTAGTACCGGTGCTGTACGTGCTCATCAGCCGCATCGCCTACCGTAAAAAGAAAATTACAGCATAACGCTGTTTGTTGTATAGTTGTGGGAGATATGCTTGCGTATCTCCCTTTTTTATGCCCGAAACTGAACCCCGGTCTGGTTGTAGTGTATATGTATACAATGAGCTTACCTGTTATGAAAAACGCACGCTTCTTCATGCTACCCCTGGTATACGGACTCCTGCTTGCCTGCGGGAATACGTCCGGCTCCGGAACGCTGCCGTCTGCCCCTGCCGATAGCCTGCAGCTGCGTGTGGAAGCCCGCTACGCCGGGGCCGTAGGCTGGTCGGAACTGTACGATTGCCGTGTGCAGGAAGTCCTGTATGGAAACCCGGATAAGCCACAGTTTACCCTGTATGCCGGTATAAGCCCGCAGTTTAACCGGCCGCTGCAACATGCCCCGGACAGTTTTGTCGTATGTACGCTCAGCCTGCGCCTCTACAAAGAGAACGATCCGCAGCGCAGCTATGCCGTAGTGCCCGGTTTTAAAGACAAAAAAGGCAATGACTGGGAACTGACAGACGTAAAACCCTGAGATAATTCTAAAAAAACACGCATATTCCCGTAGTCATAGTTTAGGTAGAAATACCTGTATTTGAGTGCATTTTAAGGGTAGTTGGATTATTTGAATAGATTTGTTTACCTAAATCTTAATTGTTTTCCACACCTAAATCTCACAACCATGAAGTCCATCATTACCCCTGTGTTGGAGGATATCTCCAATACGTACCTGAAAGACCAGCTCCTGCGCAATTTCGGAAATGCAGAAGATGATTTCCGTACCATCGAAGACACCTTCCGTCTGCTTACCTCATCGGCGCATGACCCCGAAAAACTGAACGTGTTCTTTCACAGCTGGAGCATGACCAACAACAGCGCCATGACCGTGGCCGGGCTCAGCAACCGCCTTACCATGCTGGTACACAAGAACCGTCCCGTACAGGACGAAGCCCTGCTGCTGCGCAGTATCACCAGCCTAAACCGCATTGTGGACGAGGACCTGGGCGTTGTGGGCGGCGTGCTGCACAAGGACATTTACTACAAAATGGCCACCCATTTCTGCAAAGGCGATGAATGGATGCAGATGCGTTACCTGACGCCGGAGGCCAGAGAGTTCAAAAGCTGGAAGGACCGCAATTCCCTGAAGGAAATGGACCTGGTTACCGGCCTGCTCACCACCGTGGTGCACGAAATTTACACCCACGGCGAGGTGGAGTACATTCTGCCCCTGTTCGAACAATGGCTCGAAACCCAGGAAGGCATTACCGGCCGTGACGCACAGGTGATCCTGGCCTGGATCATCGTACATACCGGGCCTACCGAAAAGAACCATTTTTACCACGCCATACACGCGGTTGAACAGTATACGCAATCGATGGGCATCCGCCTCGAAGATTACGACCTGCAAGAGATCATCCGTAATTATATGCAGCGTAAAGCCGCTACCATGGCTTCGATCGCCGCCGTATTACAACCGAATTATGAACTGAACTGATATGCCATTTACAACGGAAATAGGGAAGACCAGCCTTTATGCCCGTTTATGTCCATTCCCCGGAGACGGCGGGGAGCAGACCCGCGAAGCCCTGGCGGCACAATTCAGGGAACAGTTCGGCGAGGTGCCCATCGGCGGTATGGACACCTATTCCTGTATACCGCTGGCCCTGGAGCCGGAGCAGCTGCACTACCTGGGCCGTTTTGTAAAGGTACTGGACAAGGCGCTCTGTAAAATTGCAGAGAACTATTTCCGGGACGAACGCATCCGCAGTATTTACGGACTGGACCCCTTCCTGGAATCCGTACTGGCCATGGCCGAGGGACAACCGTTCCGTACGGGGGCCTGCCGCCCGGACTTTTTGCAGACCAGCGAAGGTACGTTTAAAATATGCGAAATAGGCGCCCGTTTTCCGCTCAACGGCTGGATGATCAGCTATTACCTGAACCGCTTCAGCAGCAGCCTGCCGGGTTATGCATATACAAAAACTGCGCCGCTGCCCGGACTGGACGAGATACCCGAACGCTTTGTTTCGTTTTTCGATACGGGTAAGGTTCTGGCCGTACTTATGGACGACGAAAAAGGCAGCGAGATACACTGGATGCTGGACGAAATGCGGCAGCGCGGCCTGGATTCACTCATTGCCCGTCCGCAGGACCTGGAGTTCGAAGACGGAACAATTCAGTATAACGGAAAAGAGCTTTCACAGTTCATCCTGGAAATGGACCGCGAAGAACTGCGGAAATTCCGTCCCGAAGTACTGAAACACATGGTACGTACATCTACGTATATAAATGACGTACGTACGCTCATCCTGCTGCACGATAAGCGGGTGCTGGCCGTGCTGTACAACCGTGCCATCATGCGCGATCACCTCAGCGAAGAGGAATACGCCCTGCTAACGCCTTTCCTGGTGCCGTCCTATTCGCTCAGCGACCCTAAAGTACGTATACGCATCACCGAAGATGCCGGCGACTGGATTCTGAAACGCAGCAGCGGCGGGCGGGGAGTAGACATGTACGTACGCAACGAATGTACCGACGCTTTCTGGCGCCACACCGTAGAAACACGCTGGAACGAATACATGGTGCAGACCTTTGTACCCCAGCGGCATTACCGTTTGGAAGACCGGATCATACAGGTGGTGGGCGTACTGCTCTGCTTCAACGGACACTTTTTCGGCACGGGCATATACCGCGGTTCGGCCTACAGCGTAGTGAACGTACACCAGGGGCGGGGCATTATTTTCCCGGGAGCCGTTTTTAACAGCGTATAGTCATGAGGTTCTCGCTGATCATACCGCTTTATAACAAGGCCGCCTATATAAACGAGGCGCTGGGATCGGTGTTCAGGCAGACAAAACGCCCGGCGGAACTCATCATTGTGGACGATGCCAGCACAGACGGCAGCCTGGACCGGGTACGCGAATTCCTGGAAAAACACGCGCATAGCACAGCAGGTACCGATGTACGCATTATCGAACTGCTGAGCAATGCCGGCCCCGGAAATGCCCGCAATGTCGGTTTTGAACAGGCTACGGGCGATATCGTAAGCTTCCTGGATGCCGACGATCTGCTGCATCCCCGCTATATGGAAGAAGTGATCAGTGCCGTGGAAAAACATGGTATAGATTTCCTGGTGATGAGTATACGTTATGTGCCCGGCGATGCACGCGACCCGGATGTGCACACGCTGCGCGACAAGACCCGCATCCTGGAGGGCGATCTGCACCTGTTGCTGAACCCGCTGGACGTAGTAAGTTCTCCCGGTTTTGTAATGGGCGTGGGCTGCAACGTGGCCGCAAAACGCCACTGGATGGCCCGGGAACGCTTTCACGAAGGGGCCCGGCTCAACGAAGGGATCGACTACTGGTACCGCGTGCTGAACGGCATGCTTAGCTCGGGCGTACAAGTAAGGGCCGGCCTGCACGCAGGCGCACTGCTCAGTGTACGCATCGTGGAAGGCAGCCTGTCCCGCCGCCGTTACCAGCACTGGAAAGAGATCGATTACCCGCCTCTGCTGCTGCGCTACGGCAACAGCCGCAATCCCTACGATCGCCGCCTGGCTTCGGTCATTGCCTGGCGCTGGTTCCGGCACGTGATGCAGCACACGCCTTCGCTATGGCAGAAACTGCATTTTATGTGGTATTACAGAAGTTTTATGAAACGATACGGATGGTCCCTGCTGTCCGGCAAAGAATAAAAATGGAAACGTCCGGCAGTTATTTTGAACACGTAAAACGATCGCCCTGGTACCGGGAACTGTACCGCGGTATAGACCGGGCAGAGGACGCGCCGCCCCTGGATAAGGACACCCTGCTGCGGATCCTGGCCGCACATTTCGATCCGGCTGCGGAAACGGAAGGCGTGTACCTGGTGCGTTCCGGGGGCAGTACCCGGAAACCCCTGGTATTCCCGGTGGATATCCGTGAGAACCTGCAACAGCGGGATATACTGGCCGCCCACCTGAGACAGGAGGGGATCATAAAGCCCGGTACGGTGGGTATGAACCTCTTTACCTACGGACTGATGTACCGTACGGCTTCGATCCTCGACGATCTGCTGGAACGTTGCAGCGCTACCAGTCTGCCGCTGAGTGCGGAAGCCAAAAATGCGGACGTGTACGAAGCCATCCGGCAGTTTCGTCCGGGTATGCTCATGGGCAGTCCCTCGAGGCTGGCCCTGCTGGCCCGTTACCTGCAGGAAAATAAACTGAGAGCGGAGGTCCCGGACCTGCTTTTCGGGGGAGAATTCATGCTTCCGTCTTATGAAAAAATATTCATTAATGAGTTTAAAACGCTGAATATTTACGGGTTATATGGTTCGGCGGAGAGTGGCATATGGGCCTGGTCGCACTATTCGAAAGAGCCGGGTCTGTACCGCGTGATCGACCCCGTACAGATCGAGATAGGGGATGCAGATGCGGAGGGTTTCGGGCAGATCCTGATCACGAACCTGCTGCGGAAACGTTTCCCGGTGTTCCGTTATAAACTCGGGGACATCGGCCGCCTGGTGTACCGGAACGACAGACGTTACCTGGAACTCCGTTCGCGTGAGAACAAGTCCTTTTTTATCGACTCTTCCAATATGTACCTGGACGATTTCCGGGAGATCACGGACGGTACCGAGGCTTTTCAGCTACAGTTACTGCGCTCGGAAGACCTGAAGCACATTGTACGCCTTTTACTGGTAAAACCGCTGGCCGAAGCCGAAAAAGAGGCTTTTGAAGAATGCTGTCTTCAGCAGATGCGCGCCCTGATGCACCTGAGTCCGTCCCTGGTACGGACCGAAGTTAAACTCTGTACCACGGCCGATCTGTATATGAATCCCGTTACCTCCAAAATACCGCAGCTGGTCGATCTCCGCGATTAGGCGTTGTGCCCGGCGGTACGGGCGGTGGCCATGTTTTTCTGCCAGTCCTTGTCGTAATGTACAAAGAAGTTGAACCATACTACCCGGCTTACCCGTATCACGAACGGCATCAGGAGCAGGAGCAGCAGGATGAACAGGGGCAGCATGTCCATATAGTCCAGGTCGAACAGCCAGTACGCGGCCGCCAGTATAGGTACCGTAACGGCGGTGGTCATGGCATAGCTGATGTAGGTGGCGCCCAGGAAGAAGCCGTCCTCCATTTTAAAATCCTGTCCGCAGACGGGGCAGTGGTCCGGCATTCCGCCGATATTACGTAATGAGTACCTGTTTTTACTAACGAAGAGGTCTCCTTCGTTACAGCGGGGGCATTTTTCCTTCACCACGCTGTATAAAAATGTGCCCTTTTCCATGTGTGGGGTGCTGTTATTTTTTACACGGCAAAAGTACGCAATAATATGCGATTATGTCCATATACATAGC
>JACVCJ010000004.1 GCA_016742095.1 Bacteroidia bacterium | reverse complement strand
GCCCATACACAGGGTGTGAATGCTGATCTGGTACCACAGTGTGAACAGCAGCGCCACCACCAGCAGCATAATGCCCGTGATCATAAGATGCAACAGGAATACCGGCAGGCCCTGTATAGACGCCAGGAAGATATAGGCCGCCCCGTAATACAGGATCGAAAAAAGGAAGGGTACAAAACGCTGTTTACGTTTGGGCAGATGCAGTCCCTCGGCAAAACCGAAGGCTTTGAGCCCGAAAATGGTAAGCAGCGGCAGCAGGAAGGTGAATACGAAAATAACGATGAGCAGGAAGCGCCGCGCCACAAAGGGCAGCTCGTCCACGCTGAACACAATTCCGCCGAACAGCACATAGGCCGCCGAAAGAAAAGGTACTAAAAGAGGGTTGAATACGTTGGAGATGAACTTCGCAAATGAGGTCATACCTGGGGCTTCTGCGGGGGTTCCATTACAGTGCCGCAAACCTTGCAGGTACGCAGGTCCTCGGAACCGTAAAAATTCTCAAACACGCGCTGGAAGTCCGTCTCGATGTTCTTCAGCGGGAAATATTCTTCGTACAGTTTGTTGTTGCAGTTTTCGCAGAACCAGAGCAGTCCGTCCTTTTCGTGTTCCTTACGGCGGCGTTCGATCACCAGGCCTATGGTATTGGCACCGCGCATGGGATTGTGCGGGATACGCGGGGGCAGCAGGAAGATATCGCCCTCGTTGATGACCACGTCCACTGCTTTGCCGTCTTCCTGTATGCGCACGGTAGCCGCGCCTTCCAGCTGGTAAAAGAACTCTTCGCCCTCGTTAAAATGGTAATCCTTGCGCGAATTGGGCCCGCCTACCACCATAACGATGAATTCCGTATCTTTCCATACCATTTTGTTGCCCACCGGGGGTTTCAGCAGGTGGCGGTGTTCATCGATCCACTGTTTGAAATTAAAGGGACGTTGTATCATCTTACTCCGATTTTGATCATAAAGGTACAAAGAGCAACGGAAAAATGCAGGAAAATCGCTCGCCTGATTTCGCTATCTTTGTGTTCATGGAATTAGGTCTGAACGATAAAAGGGCCCTCGTTTGCGGGGCCAGCGACGGAATAGGTAAAGCCACCGCACAGATGCTGGCTGCCGAAGGTGTAAAAGTAACCCTGCTGGCACGCAATGCCGATAAACTGAAAGCCGTGCTGGAAACCCTGCCCGGCGAAGGCCACCAGCTGCTTACCGCCGATATGGACCTGCCCGATACCCTGCGGCAGACCCTGGCCGAACACATGGCCCTGGGCAACCATTACGATATACTGGTGAACAACAGCGGCGGTCCGGCGGCCGGCCCCGTCAGCAATGCCGAAGTTCCCGAATTCCTCATTGCCTTTAACCGGCACCTGGTGTGCAACCATATACTGGCACAGGCCCTGCTGCCCGCCATGAAAGCCAAAGGATACGGACGCATCATCAATATCATTTCCACTTCGGTAAAAGTGCCCCTGCCCAACCTGGGCGTAAGCAATACCATACGCGGCGCGGTGGCCAGCTGGGCCAAGACCCTGGCCAATGAAACGGCCGCTTTCGGTATTACGGTGAACAACGTGCTGCCCGGCGCCACATTAACCGGCCGCCTGCAGAGCATTATGGAAAATAAATCGGCCAAACTGCATACGGAACTGAGCGCGGTAGAAGAGGAAATGCGCGCCGAAATACCCATGAAACGCTTTGCTGACCCCGATGAGGTTGCCGCAGCCATTACGTTCCTGGCCTCCGAAAAGGCCTCCTACATTACAGGTATCAATGTGCCGGTGGACGGCGGACGTACACCCAGCCTATAACTATTAGACCGTTCAGGGAGCTAAAAGTTTAAAGCCTTTCCCGTGTATGTTCAGTATCTGGATACGCGGATCGTCTTTGAGGTATTTACGCAGTTTGGTAATGTATACGTCCATACTGCGGGCATTGAAGTAACTGTCGTCCTGCCAGATGGCCTTGAGCGCGTAGTTACGGTCGAGTACGTTATTGGCTTTTTCGCAGAGCAGGCGCAGCAGCTCGCTCTCTTTGGAGGTGAGTTTGCGGCTTTCGTTGCCCAGCACCAGTTCCTGCTTCAGGGAGTCGAACTGGTAATCGCCCAGGGTGAATACGGCCTCTTCCTTCTGCTCGATGGTAGAGATGGAGGTACGTTTCAGCACGGCGCGTATACGCATCAGCAGCTCTTCCATGTTGAAGGGTTTGGTAAGGTAATCGTCGGCCCCGGTATTGAAGCCTTCGATCTTATCTTCGGCCAGGGATTTGGCCGTGAGGAAAATGATCGGTATGTTCTTATTGATCGTGCGGATCTCTTTTGCCAGCGTAAAACCGTCTTTCTCGGGCATCATCACGTCGAGCAGGCACAGATCAAAGCGTTCCTGAGTAAAAATATCAAACGCGGCCTGGCCGTTGTCGCACAGGCGTGTTTCGAAGCCTTTGGCCGTCAAATAATCACGAAGAAGCATTCCCAGGTTGGTCTCGTCTTCGGCAAGCAGAATTTTGGCGTTTTCTTTCTGTGTCATATGGCTTAGGAACAGTTTAAGGTGTAAAGAAACTAATTTTTTCCGACATTCTGAATGAAGGGCAGTTCGATCGTAAATGTTGAGCCTTTTCCGAGCTCACTATATACTTTAATCGTACCATTGTGCTTTTCCGCTATCTGTTTAACGTAATTTAAGCCCAATCCGTAGCCTTTTACGTTGTGTACATTGCCGGTGGAAACGCGGTACAGTTTATCGAAGATCCGCCCCTGGTCTGCCTTCGGGATGCCTATACCATTATCTTCGATCGAGAAAATGATCTTCCCGGGCTTGTTATAGGTCTGTATCACCACCCTGGGCTCCGGGTTATCGCTTCCCAGGTACTTAATGGCGTTATCGAGCAGGTTGGCCACCACATTGGTAATATGCGTCTCATCGGCTTCCAGGTAAGGACGGGCCGCTTTGAGCTGCAGCACCAGGTTCACGTTGCGTTTCTCGAGCTGTATCTTCATGCTCTGGCTCAGTTCCTGTATGCGCTCGTGCAGGTTCACCTGCTTGAATTTAAGCTTGATCTCGCCCTTTTCGGTCAGGGCCGAGGTAAGAATGTTCTCTACCAGCTTGCCCAGGCGCAGGTTTTCGGCATTGATGATGCGTATGTAGTTCTCCCGGATGCTTTCGATGCTGCTCATGTCCTTATCGGCCAGGGCCTGGCAGGCCAGCGAAATAGTGGCAATGGGCGTTTTAAGCTCGTGGGTGATGTTGTTCATGAGGTCGTTCTTCATCTCCCCTACTCGTTTCTGTTCAAAGATGATCCGCAGGGAGACCACGAACAGCATAATGATGATGAGCGTGATAAGCAGGGAGGACAGCAGCAGCAGCGATACGTTGCCGAACAGGTAGGTGGTCTGCGAAGGGAAATATACGCTGAGCATCACGGCGTTCTTCATACCGCGGTAATACAGCGGCACCTGGTACTCGGAATACACCAGGCCCTTGTTATCGAGCGTGGTGGCAAAAATGAACGATTTGTTGAAGCTGTTGTAAATGCCCCATTCGTAACGGGCATCGATGTTACGGCCGGATATTTCGCGGGCGATCTCCTGCCGCAGGAAAGTAGTGTCGAAATCGCGCTCGTCGTACGAAAGATACCCGAAAATAAGCTCGTTGAAAATGGAACGCAGTTCGCCGGGATTATTGCGCAGCATGGTCAGGTTGCCCTCGAAACGGTCCAGGATCATTTCGGGGTTGTTCTCAGCCAGGGCCGGACTGTTCTCCGAATCGCTCACACCCGTGTACAGGCTCATCTGGGCAGGCAGCATGGTAGGTTGTTCGATCCCGGAATTCACCACCTGCATGGAGTCGATATTGCGGCGGATGGCCTTTTCGATCTCCTGGATACGGAACTCCTGGTTCACCTTATTTTCGATGTGGTTGCGCTCTACCTTGTACTTTACGCCGTCCATGATCTCGCGCATGCTCTGATCGAACTGCATGCTCTGCTGGGTATAGGCACGGTAAATGAGGTAAGCCTGCAGGCCCACGAGAGCAAGCAGCGTAACCGACATTACGATGATGATGATGCGTATGCGCCTTACCTGTGTCAATTTTATACGGAATGCGCGTTAAAAATAAGAAAGGTTGCGCTTATTACGCAACCTTGTACTGTTTTAACGTATCAGATTTACACCGCCCGTTATTTCTTTCAGCTTACCGTCCTTCTCCTTGTACTTGATTATGAAGGCGTAGGTGTCTGACTTCAGCGGTTCGCCGCCATTGTGGTAAGTGCCCCGCCACTGCTCGTAAATATTCTGTGTGGCAAACACCGTCTCGCCCCAACGGCTGAAGATGCGCAGGTCGAAATCGGTAATATAGCTGATGGATACGTTCCAGGTATCGTTCACGCCGTCGTTGTTCGGTGTAAAGGAATTGGGAATAAAGGCAAAGACAGGCCCTTCCGGCACACCCGGACCTTCTCCCGGTACTTCGCTGAAGTAGGCAATGAGCGTATCGTTGGCACTGATGTTAAAGGTTACCGTGGGCGAAGTAGTGGACGGACTCAGCGCATGATGCTGTATGGTCCAGTTGCCGAAGGTATACCCGCTCTGCGGCAGGGCAATGGCGGTAATGACCGTATTGCTGTCGAACAGGGAAGAATAGGGATAGCCGCCCGGTGTAAACCCGTTGATATCCGCATCGCCGCTGTTTACGGGATCTACCCATACCGTAAGGCGTTTTTTACCCGGCAGCGGTATCAGTTTGAAATGCGCAATGACCGTATCGTTCTGTGTTACGGCAAACGCTACATTGGCATCCGTTACCGAAGGCAGTACCGTGTGGTTGTTCAGTTCCCAGTAGTCGAACACATAACCGGCGGCGGCCAGGGCCGACATGGTAATGTTCGAGTTTTCCAGGTAAGTATTCGTATAGGCATAAGCCGGGGGCACAAAGCCCGAAATATCGATGTTGCCGGAAAGCGGCGGATCTACCAGGAAGGTCAGTTCCGGGTCCTGTATCTGCTTAAAGTGGGCGATGATGGTCTGCGCGCCCGTGATCTGTATACTGGCATCCGAATCGTTAATTGTGGGTAATACCGGATCTACGGCCTGCCAGTAATCGAATTCGTAACCGGCATTGGCGTAGGCCTTCAGCAGGATATCAATATTGCCGTAATACGTTCCGTTAAAGGGATACGAAGGCAGCATCAGGCTGTTTACCTTGATGGTACCGGCCCCGGCAGGCATTACATCAAAATTTACCTGGTAAGGACCGCTCACATTGTAGCAATCCACCATGCCCTGCTGTATCTGTACGCAGCGGTCGTTGATAAAGTCCTTCAGTTCCTGCACCTTGTTCTGCCAGCCGGCCATAGTTCCGCCCCAGCGTGTGATCTGTCCCGGCATTTCGGGCGTGATCTTCAGCAGCATACTATCGAGCACGTGGATCATGTTGGCGCAGCTGAAAGTGGTATTTCCCAGGTCGATGTAGCGGGAAATATAGTATTGTTTTACCGTGGGATTTTCATTGATGAGCTTGGTCAGGATGAGTGCGTGTCCCTGTCCGCCCGGATCGGGCAGTGCCTCGGCATTACAGGGGTCTGCACCCGGTGAATCGTCAGGCACATTGGTATAGTTGATGTAGTGACCGAAGGTGGCGTCCATGTCCCAGAGGGCATAGCTCCATTTGGCGCGCGGGTTACCCGGATCGTTGGTACCGCGCCACCAGGCCGTATTCCAGTTGAGCCAGTCGGTACAAACGGTATAGGAGTTCAGGCAGAAGTAATCTACCAGGGAACGCCAGTTGTACTGGGCATCTACCACGGCAAAATTGGCGGCAACGCCCATGTTGTTGCTCATGATGTAATTGCGCAGCGTATTCCAGTCGGCCTGTGCCTGTCCGCCGCCGTACTCGCTCCAGGTGCCGCCCCAGGTTTTCAGGAACTGCAGTTCGTTCTCGTCGTAATCGTAATAATAATCGGTGTAATCTTTATCGTCTACTTTTTCGCGTACGTCATATACGCCCCAGTACTGCCCGTTCACGTACATGATCACGGGCTCCCAGGTACGGCCGTCCAGGTCCAGTCCGCCCTGCTGCGACAGCGTGGTCACATAGGAATCGCGGATATGGGCGCCGTTGGCAAAAGGATAGTTATCGTTGGCAGCGGCCTTAATGATAAGGCGCTGGTATTTCTGGCGGGTCTTGCGGTTGAATACCGGGTGGTCCAGGTCGTCGGAATAGCCGAACTGGTCGCGTGCGATATAGTCGATACCGCGCTGTGCATAGGCCCAGGAGTCGTTACCGTGTTCGTTGGCATCGCCGTAGGTCTCGGCGGCAAAGGTACCGTTGGCCTCAAAATATTCCAGGCCAGCCTGCGGGGTGATCTGTGAACCGCCCAGCAGGGTGGCAATATTGTCCCCGAAGATGGAAATAACGGCAATGCCGTGGGTAACGCCGATAAAATAGGTATTGCTGGCCACATAACTGGGCAGCACCGCCGGATCGTTCGAAAATACGCGGGCACGCAGCACCGTGGTGGCGTTCACCGCAATGGGACCTGTATACAGCGTAGGCGTAGGGGTAGGCGTGGAACCGTTGGTGGTGTAACGGATCTGTGAGTTGGGCTCTACAGTGCTCAGGGTCACATTCTGGCCGCCGCCGTAAAAGCCTTCGGGTACGCTCATACTGGCCGTGGCCGCATAACCTGTATACGGTGTTCCGCCATTGGCCGCATTGGGCGTGGCCGTGGTAAATACGCTCCAGGTGGCCGCTCCGTCGGTGGTACGACCGGTGGAATGCCCGTTCTGGTTGGGCGAGGTAATTACGTTATCGAGTACGGCTCCCGCAGGGTCCGCAAAAATGATCGGTTCGTTGGAGGTCTGGGTGATCTTGAAATTGGTATGATATTGTCCGCCGAAAACCCCGTTGCGCCCGGAAGCAAAAAAGACCATACGCTGCCCGGCGCCCAGGTTCACGGCCGGTATGGGCCACTTGGTGGTATTACCCCCGTTGTCGCTCAGGTGATAGCCCCCGAGGTTCACGGCCGCACCGCCCGCGTTGTACAGCTCGATCCAGTCTTCATACTCGCCGAAGCCATCGGCATAACTGGAACGGTTGGCAGCGGAATACTCATTGATCAGTACCTGCGAAAACGCCGTACCGGATGCACCGAAAGCACATGCAAGGATGAGTAAAAATATTTTTTTCATATTGGTTTACTGTGGCTTAGACCTAACAAATGTAAAATTAATCTTCACATAACCAAAAATTAATTTTGGGCATTTGTGATGCACTCCGGACTGAAATTCGGACTTTTGCAAAAAAGGAAAATATACATGCGGACGCTCATTAAAAATGCACTCATTGTAAACGAAGGCCATGCTTTCAAAGGACACGTTCTTATTGAAAATGAAACAATTAAGGAAGTGATACCGGCAGGTAGCCAGGCCGACCCCGAAGCCGGCACCGTAATTAATGCCGAAGGACTTACCCTGATGCCCGGCATGATCGACGACCAGGTACACTTCCGCGAACCCGGGCTCACCCACAAGGGCGACCTGTATACCGAAGCACGGGCAGCCGTGGCCGGAGGCATCACTTCGTACATGGAAATGCCCAATACCGTACCCAACACCCTCACACAGGAGCTGTTGCAGCAGAAATACGACCGTGCCGCCGAAGTTTCCCTGGCCAATTATTCCTTTTTTATGGGCGGCGGCAACGACAATATGGCCGAAGTGCTCAAGACCGACCTTTCGCAGGTATGCGGACTGAAAATTTTCATGGGCAGCAGTACCGGTAATATGCTGGTGGACAATAAAGACACGCTGGAAGCCATTTTCCGGGAGTTCGGCGGTATCATTGCCCTGCACTGTGAGTACGAACCCATGGTAAAAGCCAATAATGCCCTTTTCCTGGAAAAATACGGCGATACGCTCACGGCCGCCCAGCACCCGCTCATACGCAGTGCCGAAGCCTGTTACGCCAGTTCTTCACAGGCGGTGGACCTGGCCGAAAAACACGGCACCCGCATCCATATCCTGCACATTTCCACCGAAAAAGAGACCAGCCTCTTCCGCAACGATATTCCCCTGGCCGAAAAAAAGATCACGGCCGAGGCCTGCCTGCACCATCTCTGGTTCAGTGATGCCGACTACCTGCACAAGGGCAATTTTATAAAATGGAACCCGGCCGTAAAGACCGCCGAAGACCGCGAAGGCATCTGGAAGGCCCTGCTCGACGGACGTATAGACGTGGTGGCTACCGACCATGCCCCGCATACCTTCGAAGAAAAATCAGCACCCTACATTTCGGCGCCCAGCGGAGGCCCACTGGTACAGCATTCCCTGAACGGCTATCTCGAATTTGTAAAACAGGGCCGCTGGACCCTGGAACAGCTGGTGGAAAAATTCGCACACAACCCGGCCCGCCTCTTCCGCATACAGAAAAGGGGCTTTATCCGTCCGGGCTATTTTGCCGACCTGGTGCTGGCCGATACAAACGCTGCCTACGCGGTAAACAAGGAAAACATCCTGTATAAATGCGGCTGGAGCCCTTTCGAAGGTGTTACGTTTCACAATACAATAACGCATACTTTTGTAAACGGACACCTGGCCTACGAAAAAGGCGTATTTCACGAAGAGAAGAAAGGCGAACGCCTGCGTTTCGACCGTTAGGCCTACTTGCTGCGGATCGCCTCTACCGGATCGAGACGGCTGGCCATCCAGGCGGGAATGATACCGGCCACCATACCGGTGATCACGCTCAGCAGGATGCCGATCAGGGCGTTCTGCGCACTCATATTGATCTCGAACCCAAAATTACTGGTCACGACCCAGGCGGCGGTCGCCACCAGGCCCAGCCCGGCCAGTCCGCCCAGTAGCGAAAGCACCACGCTTTCTACCAGGAACTGCCATAAGATAAAGCTGCGCCGTGCCCCCAGGGCTTTTTGTATACCGATGATATTGGTACGTTCCTTTACGGATACGAACATGATATTGGCCACCCCGAAACCGCCGATAAAGATGGCGAACATACCGATGATCCAGCCTACGATGTTCAGTACGGCAAACGTGGCTTCGGTCATCTGGGTAAGGATACTGGTCTCGTTCAGGGCAAAATCGTCGTCTTCGGTCGGGCGCAGTTTGCGGATAGAACGCATGGTGCCGCGCAGCTCGTCCATAATACCCTCGTTGCTGATGCCCGGCCTGGGCTGCACCACGATCTCCGAAAACACGTTGAAACTGCTCAGGTTCACCATACTGCGGTAGGCCTGCAGGGGAATGAACACCGCCTGATCGTTGAACCCGCCCAGCAGTCCCTGCCCTTCCTTGGCCAGGGTGCCGATCACCTCAAAATTCTTGCCGTTCAGTTTTACGGTTTTACCCACGCCACCGCCATCGGGGAAAAGCGCTTCGGCCGTTTCCACGCCCAGTATGGCCACGTTTTTACCATAACGCGACTCCTGTTCCGTAAAATAGCGTCCCTGTTCTATGTCCAGCGGGCGTATGCGGTCAAACTCATAACTGATGCCCATGAGCTGAATATTCTCCGCGCTCATATCCTTATAGGTACCATTGGTGCCGAACTGGGAGCGGAAAGCCACATCGGCCACCGAGGATGCCCGTTTGCGGATCAGTTCCACTTCGGCCGGCGAAGGCTGCGGACGCTTCATGTACTTCCAGTAGGGATAATCGGGCCCCATGCCGTCCCAGGGCCACTTGCCCACAAAGACCACATTGGTACCCAGCGAATTGAAGGTGCCTTCAATATTCTTCTCCAGCGAATTTACCGCACTCAGCACCAGGATGATCGAAAAGATACCGATCACAATACCGAACAGCGACAAAAACGTGCGCAGTTTGTTGCCCCAGAGCGATCCCAGGGCAAATCGTATACTTTCCTTTATGAGACTGGCGAACATCCTATTTACAAAAACTAATTAAATGAGCACGGTACGAATTTGCATAAAAATTCACACCTTTGCAGCCTCATTTAGACCAGTTACTGGTCTTTTTCGGCAAATACCGCAAAACATCATTATAAGTATGGCATTCAACAAAACGATCCGCAGAGCTCTTATTTCCGTTTTTGATAAGACCGGTCTCGAACCCATTGTCCGTAAACTGCATGAACTGAACGTAGAAATTCTGTCCACCGGCGGCACCCAGACCTTTATAGAACAGCTGGGCATACCGGTGGTACCTGTTGAAACGCTTACGGAATACCCCTCGGTCTTCGGCGGACGTGTAAAAACGCTGCATCCCAAGATCTTCGGAGGGATACTGGCACGTACGGAGAACGAGAGCGACCAGCGCGAAGCCCTCGAATTTGCCATTCCTTTCATCGACCTGGTGATCGTGGACCTCTACCCCTTCGAAAAAACGGTGGCTTCCACCACGGACGAGCAGACCATCATCGAAAAGATCGACATCGGCGGTATTTCCCTGATCCGCGCCGGCGCCAAGAACTTTAACGACGTACTTATCGTTCCCTGCGTGGAATATTACAGCCGGCTGCTGAACCTGCTGGAAGTGAACAACGGCAACACCACCATAAACGACCGTAAGGCATTTGCGGCCAAAGCCTTCGAAGTATCTTCGCACTACGATTCGGCCATTTTCAACTGGTTCAATGCCCACCACGAGATCGAAGCGCTGAAGATCAGTTCCCACGAACCGAACCCGCTGCGTTACGGCGAAAACCCGCACCAGAAAGGCGTTTTCTTCGGCGACCTGGACGCTTTCTTCGAAAAACTGAACGGCAAGGAGATTTCGTATAATAACCTGCTCGATATCGACGCGGCGGTACAGCTCATTTCCGAGTTCCACGATACCACTTTTGCCATCCTGAAGCACAACAATGCCTGCGGACTGGCCAGTGCCGCTACCGTAAAAGAGGCCTATACCAAAGCCCTGGCGGGCGATCCCGTTTCGGCCTTCGGCGGTGTGCTCATCAGCAACCGCGAAATTGACCAGGAGGCCGCTGCCGAGATCAATAAACTGTTCTGCGAAGTGGTGATCGCCCCTGCCTTTACGGCCGAAGCCCTGGAAACCCTGCGTTCCAAGGCCAACCGCATCATCCTGCAACAAAAGATGCAGCCTGCGGGCGGCAAACAGGTACGTTCCCTGCTGAACGGCTACCTGGTGCAGGACCGCGACACAGCCTCCGAAAGCCCCGAGAACCTGAAACAGGTTACCGAACGCGCCGCTACGGCCGCCGAGACCGAAGACCTGATGTATGCCGTTAAGATCGTAAAGCACACCAAGTCGAACGCCATCGTACTGGTAAAAGACAAACAGCTGCTGGGTATCGGCACGGGCATGACCTCCCGCATCGACGCGCTGAAGCACGCCATAGACAAAGCCGCTGAAGCCGGCCTTTCCCTCGAGAATACCGTTATGGCCTCCGATGCCTTCTTCCCCTTTAACGACTGCGTGCAGATCGCTTACGGGGCCGGGGTACGCGCCGTGATACAGCCGGGCGGATCGGTTCGCGACCAGGACAGCATCGACTACTGCAACCAGCAGGGTATGGCCATGGTCACCACGGGTATACGTCATTTTAAACATTAAAAAAGAGAAATACCGTAACCTGGAAGCAAGGTGCTTTGGGGCCTGCGGGCCGTTTCACTTTTTTTCAGCCAGTTATTGTGTAATAAATTGCTTTTTCCGGAACAAAAAGTATATTTTTGCACAAGAAGTTATGAACAACACAGCTTCGGCAAATAAATTCATGTTTTTCAACGTTTTAACTACAGAACAAGGTGGGACTTTTTGATTTTTTGACACAGGAAATTGCCATGGACCTGGGTACGGCAAATACCATTATTATCCACAATGATAAAGTGGTACTGGAAGAGCCGAGTATTGTTGCAAAGGATATCAAGACAGATAAAGTGATCGCCATCGGTCAGGACGCCCTGATGATGGAAGGTAAAACACACTCCAAAATAGAGACGATCCGTCCGCTGAAAGACGGTGTGATCGCCGACTTTACGGCTGCCGAGGAAATGATCCGCGGCATGATCAAGAAAATTCAGAACAAAAAGAGCTGGGTGAAACCTTCGCTCAAAATGGTGATCTGTATACCCTCCGGCATCACCGAGGTGGAAAAACGGGCTGTAAAGGACAGCGCCGAACACTGCGGGGGCAAGGAGGTCTACCTGCTGCACGAGCCTATGGCCGCCGCCATCGGTATCGGTATCGACGTAAGCAAACCCACCGGTAATATGGTCATCGACATCGGGGGCGGTACCTCCGAGATCGCCGTGATCTCCCTGGGCGGTATCGTGTGCGACAAATCGATCCGCGTGGCCGGTGACGATTTCAACGGTGATATCGAGGAGTACATGCGCCGCCAGCACAATATGAAGATCGGTATACGCACGGCAGAGCGCATCAAGATCGAAGTAGGCTCCGCACTCACCGAACTCGAAAATCCGCCTGAGGACCTGAAAGTACACGGTTCCGACCTGATGACGGGCATCCCGCGCGAGACCACCGTTTCCTACAGCGAAGTAGCCATAGCTCTCGACAAATCCATTTCCAAGATCGAAGCGGCCGTTCTGAGCGCCCTGGAACTTACACCCCCGGAACTCAGCGCCGATATTTATAAAACCGGCATTTATCTCACCGGCGGCGGCGCCCTGCTGCGCGGCCTGGACCGCAGGATACAGGCCAAGACCAAACTGCCCGTTCACGTAGCCGACGATCCGCTGCGTGCCGTAGCCCGCGGTACGGGTATTGCCCTCAAAAACATCGACAAGTTCCCGTTCCTTTTGCGCTAATCCTTTAAACACCGGAACTATTGCAGAATTTTGGCGATTTTTTACGGAAATACAGCAGACTTATACTCCTGGTATTCTTACTGGGCGTGTCTTTCGTGCTGATCTACCTCAACAATAACTACCAGCGCGTGGTTATGTTCGGGGCAGCCAACCGGGTGGCCGGTTCCGTAAACGAAAAATACTCCGAAATTGATGCATATTTCGACCTGCGCGAACAGAACGATATGCTTGCCCGCGAAAATGCAGGCCTCCGCTCCCGCCTGCTGCAGGACCAGTACCGCGTTTTTTCCGGCAAACAGACCGTAAAGGATACCCAGTACAAACAGGTATATTTTTACATCCCGGCGCGGGTCATCAATAACAGCATCGACAAGGCCAACAACTACATTACCATCGACGTGGGCACACGCCAGGGCGTACGCAGCGGCATGGGACTTATTTCGCCCAGCGGCGCCGTAGGCGTGGTAAAGACCGTTTCAGAAGATTACGCCGTATGCATGTCGCTGCTGCACCGCAAAATGGCGCTCAAGGCACGCATCAAGGGCACCCGCGAATTCGGCTCCCTCAGCTGGCAGAGTACCCGGCCCGATGAGCTGATGCTCGGCTTCATTGCCTCCCACATCAAAATAAAAGAAGGCGATACCGTGGAAACAACCTCGTTCTCCTCAATCTTCCCCGAAGGTATACCCATCGGTACCATCAAAGGCTACGAGACAGATGCGGACGAAGGCTATCTGAACCTGAAAATAAAACCCCTGCAAAGCTTTACCTCGCTCAGCCAGGTATACGTGGTCGACTACACGGGCCGGGCCGAGCAGGACTCATTAGAAACCATGGCACGCCAGGGCGATAAAGACGACGAATGACCGGAAATATCCTAAAATACTCGGTGTGGTGGATCCTGTGCATCTGCATACAGCTGTTCGTGCTGAACCGGCTGAATATCGACTATTTCATCAGTCCGCAGTACTATATCTTCTTCCTGATCATATTACCGGTGTTCACCGAACGGCACCTGTTGCTGGTCCTGGCTTTTCTTACAGGCCTTACCATTGATATGTTCGAGGCATCGGGCGGACTGCATGCCGCGGCCTGCGTATTTACCATCTATTTCAGGGGTACCATCCTGCGGGCTTTCGCACCGCGCGAGGGCTACGGCAAAGACAATTTCCTGACCATCGAAAAATTCGGCCTGGGGAACTTTGTGCTGTATGTAGGCTTCTTTGTACTCATTCATCACCTTACGCTGTTTTTCCTGGAGGTCTTCTCCTTTAAGAATTTCTTCTACACCCTGATCCGTACCGCCGCCAGCGGACTGGTCTCCATGGTACTGATCGTGATCAGCGCGATGGCTTTCTTTGCCAAAAGCAGTAGTACGAAATAGTATACACAACGTTTTTTTGTATACAATATCGCACTGAAAAACAGGAAAAGAGCGGTAGAAAAAACAGGAAAAAAAAAATTTAATTCTCCACGCGGAGCAGAACTCAGGATAATGTACCTTTATGCCACGCAAAAAAAGGCGAAACACCCTGTACAGGACAGATGAACGAATCGGAAAATAAAAAATGGATATTTATCGGCATGTTTGCCTTTGTCGGTATTGCTTTCCTGGCAAAACTCTCCGTTTTACAGATATTCGATCCTACCTATAAACAGATCGCCAATGCCAATGCTATACGAAAACTGACCCAGTACCCGGCCCGCGGTTATATCCTGGACCGTAACGGCGAGGTACTTGTATACAACGAAGTTTCCTACGACCTGATGGTGGTGCCCGCCGAACTGGGCGCCCCGCTCGATACCATGGCCCTCTGCGGCCTGGCCGATATAGATATTGCCGATTTCCGCAAGAACCTGCAGAACATACAGGACCAGGTAAAAGCGCGCAAACTGGGCAAAAGTACACCGAGCCCCGTGGTAAAACAGATGAGCAAGCTGGAAGTGGCCACGCTGGAAGAACGTATGTACGAATTTCCCGCCTTCTTCCTGCAGCCGCGTATCCTGCGCAGGTATCCCAAGCCCATCGCCGCCAATATCCTGGGGTACATCAGCGAGGTGGACGATAAAAAACTGAAGGAAGATCCTTATTACAGACCCGGCGACTACATTGGCAACACCGGTATTGAGAAGAGTTACGAAGAAGTACTGCGCGGTAAAAAAGGCGTAAAGAATATTTTTGTAGACAATAAGGGAAACCCACATGGTTCCTATATGAACGGCCAGTACGACACCGCTTCGGTGGCCGGGCAGAACCTTACCTCCACGCTGGACATACTGATACAGGAATACGGCGAAAAGCTGATGGCGCATAAAAAAGGGGCCATCGTAGCCATTGAGCCTGAATCCGGCGAGATACTGGCCATGGTCACCGCACCATCTTACGACCCGAACCTGCTGGTGGGCCGCGGCATACGCAAAAATTACGGCAAACTGGTCATGGACCACAACCTGCCGCTCTTCAACCGCGCCATTATGGACGGTTACCCGCCGGGTTCCACCTTTAAACTGCTCAATGCCGCCATCGGGCTGCAACTGGGCGTACTTACCCCGGCCACGCGCTACCCCTGCGGAGGCGGGTTCCGCGTAGGCGGACACGTAGTGGGCTGCCACTCGCACCCGGGTCCGCCCGATCTGCTGTTTTCCATACAGACCTCCTGCAATTCCTATTATTGTGCCGCTTTCCGCGATATCGTGAACCACGGACGCAATACCGAAGAAGGCTACATCACCTGGCGCAAGTACATTACGGCGTTCGGACTGGGTACCAATTTCCCCGACAGCGATATTCCGAACGTAAAATCAGGGCTTGTTCCACAGACCACCTTTTACGACAAGTGGTACGGCCGCGGCAAATGGAAGCCCACCACCATTATTTCACTGGGTATCGGGCAGGGAGAGCTGAAAGTGAACGCCCTGCAGCTGGCCAATATGACGGCAGCCCTGGCCAACGGCGGCTGGTGGATCACCCCGCACCTGGGTAAAAAGGTAGACAACGAATCCATACGGCTCTTTAAACGGAACGAAACCGGTATAAACCCGGAATACATAGGCATTGTAAAAGAAGGCATGCAGCGCGTGATGACCGGCGGTACCGGCCGCGGGGCACAGATCCCCGGAGTTACTTCGGGCGGTAAGACCGGAACGGCCCAGAACCCGCACGGTGAGGACCACTCCGTATTCGTATGCTTTGCACCGGCCGACAAACCCAAAATTGCCGTAGCCGTGCTGGTGGAGAACGCCGGGTTCGGGGCAACCTGGGCCGGCCCCATCGCCAGTCTCATGATCGAGAAATACCTGTTCCGCGAAGTAAAACGCCCCGACCTGGAAAAACGGATCATGGAAGGCGTACTCATAAAACCCGATCCGGCAAGTCCAACCATTAAACCCTCACAGCTCTGATATGGCAAGAAGAGACACACATATCGACTGGCTGATGATCGTGCTGTACCTGTTCATCGTTTTCTTCGGATGGATGAACGTATATGCGGCCTCCCAGATGGAAAGCAACGGAGAATTTTTCTCCCTGTCCACCTCTTACGGACGCCAGCTGCTCTGGATCGGCATTTCACTGGCCGCGGCCTTCGGCATCATGTTCTTCAACTCCTATTTCTTTTCGGCATTCGCCTACCCCATCTATGGACTGGCGTTGCTCTTCCTGGGCGGCGTACTCATTGTGGGGCAGGCGGTTGCGGGCAGTAAGTCCTGGTTTGTAATTACTGAAAGTCTCAAATTCCAGCCTTCCGAATTCGGGAAATTCGCCACCGCACTGGTCATGGCTAAGTTCATGGGCGAAAAGTCCTTCTCTTTCGGCGGGCCGGGTTCTACCCTGTTCCATTTCTTCGATCTGCCCGTAAAACTCTCCCGCGAGGGTTTCTTTGCCCTGGCCCTCTTCTTTGTGCCGGCTGCCCTGATCCTGCTGGAGAACGATACCGGTTCTACCATCGCCTTTGCCGCGCTCTTCCTGGTATTTTACCGCGAAGGGTTCACCGGCCTGGTACTGGTGTATGCGCTGCTGGCCGTAGTACTGCTCATTTCCACGGTACTGGTGGACAAGTTCATCATCATCGCTGTCGTGCTGGGTATTGCCGCACTGCTGGCCCTGTTGCTGCGCCGCAGTCGCGGACTGATGGCTCTGGCCATACTTTCGGGCGTGGTCTTTTCCGGTTACGTATACGGTACCGATTACCTCATCAATAACGTGCTGCAGAAACACCAGCGCGACCGTATCCTGGTACTGGTGGGCAAGGTAAAAGACCCTAAGGGTGTGGAATACAACGTGAACCAGTCCAAGATCGCGATCGGTTCCGGCGGACTGGTCGGTAAGGGTTACCTGGAAGGTACACAGACGCGCTACCGCTTTGTACCCAAGCAGTATACCGACTTTATTTTCTCGGCCGTAGGCGAGGAATGGGGTTTCCTGGGCGCTTCCCTGCTCATACTGGCCTATATCGGGCTGCTTTCGAGGATCGTGCTCAATGCCGAAAGGCAGAAATCGCGCTTCAGCCGTATTTACGGGTACGGCGTGGCCTCTATCCTCTTTGCCCACATCACCATTAATATCGGCATGTGCATAGGGCTGGTGCCCACCATTGGTATTCCCCTGCCCATGTTCAGTTACGGGGGCTCCTCGCTGTTCAGTTTTACGATACTTATCTTTACTTTCATCAAACTCGACAGCAAACGCAGCGCCATACTTTCCTGACGGATGAAAAAATTACCCAATATACCTGCCGCATTCCTTATGGCAACCCTCAGCGGATTGTTGCTGGCGGCCGCCTGGCCCGACAAAGGTTTCCCCGGGCTGATGTTCATAGCCCTGGTACCCATGTTCTTTGCCGAAAAATTTATACGTACCGCGCCCCGGGCTTTCCCGGGCGTGTTTTTTATGGCGGCCTGGTGGGGCTTTTTTGTCTTCAATTTTCTTACCACCTACTGGGTGTACAATGCTTCCGGCGCCGGCGCCATTGTGGCCTGGGTCTGCAATTCCATGTTCATGGCCCTGGTATGGCAGTCTTTCTCCTGGCTGATGAGCAAGCGCAATGCCCGCACCGCTTACTGGGGACTGGTATTACTGTGGATCGGCTTCGAGTTCGGGCACATGCGCTGGGACCTTTCCTGGCCCTGGCTAAGCCTGGGGAACGCGTTCGCCAACTTCCCGGAATGGATACAGTGGTACGAGATCACCGGCGCGCCCGGCGGTTCGCTCTGGGTACTGCTCAGCAACCTGCTTTTCTTCTTTGCCCTGCAACAGTACGGCAATAAACCGGTATTCCGCCGTAAGATGATCATGGCCGCCCTGCTGGTACTGGTTCCCATGGGACTTTCGTATATCCGTTACGCCACCTACAAAGAATCGGAGATCAAGGCCGATATCGTAGTGGTACAGCCGAATATCGATCCCTGGAACGAAAAATTCAGCAGTTCGCAGATGGGTCAGCTGTACCGCCTGGTGAACCTGGGACTGGCCGAGGCCGACCCGAGGACCGATTATATCATTTGCCCGGAAACGGCGCTGCCCAGCGGCATCTGGGCCCATGAACAGGATACCTGCAGCGAGATACGCATTATCCGCGAAACCCTGATGGCCCTGCCCAAGACCCGCTTCATTACGGGGCTTACCTACCTGGAAAAGTTCAAAAAAGGCGACCCGAACATTCCGCGCGAAGCCACCCCGGCAAAGAACGGCCTGAGCTATACGCTGGATTACAACTCGGCCATGCAGATCGACCATTCGAACCGCATACAGATCTACCATAAAAGCAAACTGGTGCCCGGCCCCGAAATGATGCCCTTTGCCGAAGTGCTGGAACCTTTTCAGCAGCAGCTGTTCGGCAGCCTGGGCGGTTATATCGGCAATATGGGCCGCCAGAAAGAACGCAGCGTGTTCACTACCGATAATCCCGACCTGGTGGCCGCCCCGGTGATCTGTTACGAATCTGTATACGGCGATTACGTTACGGACTACATCAAGAAAGGCGCCACTTTTATAGCCATCGTGACCAATGACGGCTGGTGGGGTGATACCCCCGGTTACAAACAGCATTTTGCCTACGCACGCCTGCGGGCCATTGAAAACCGGCGTTCCATAGCCCGTTCGGCCAATACCGGGTTCTCCGGCTTCATCAGTGAACGCGGCGATGTACTGGCCAAATCGGCCTGGTGGGAAGAAACGGCCCTGCGTCAGCAGATCAGCATTAATACGTCTACCACTTTTTACAGCCGCAACGGTGACCTGATCGGCCGGGTGGCCTTCTTTGGCGGACTGCTGCTGCTGTTTTTCTCCTGGATGAAGAATTTCCTGGCCAAAAGACGAATGTAAGTACTTCCTAAAAGTTCTTAATTTGCAATCCCGCGGCCTGCTTTTTACGTATCCGTATATATGAACGCATTTGTAAAACCCCTGTCCGTACTCATCATCTGCATGGCCCTGCTGGCCACTGCCTGCACTACTTCGCGCAAATGCGACGGTTCCCGGGCCCGTCATACACCCATGGGCAAAATGTAGCTTAAAAAGCGTATCCCATAAAAATATTGAAGACGAAGGCCGGGCCAAAGCGCGAGGTAAGCCTGCGCTCGTAATAAATGGAGCTGCCCGTGTTCACAAATTCGGGGAAGGTGCCCGTAACCTGCCGGAAAGCCAGTCCCAGCCGGTAATCCACATAAAAACGGCCCGAATTATCGGTAACGTTCTGTCCCAGGGCAAAGCGCGCCTCCGTAAAATCGTACATACAATGCATATTCACGGGCACATTATCGCCCGAGCTGTTTATGTTGGTAAGCCTTGCCTCGAAATTGTACATGCGGTAGGCCACTTCCGGCGTAAAGTACAGACCGGAGAACCATCCTTCTGAAAAGGGGTAATACTTGGCGCCCAGGCGTACCGAAATACCACCTTTGGCCGAAAAATTCGGGGAATTGTACAGCCCGCTGGTGCTGAAACGTTCGAACAGAAAATCGCGGTAAGTATACCCTCCGGCCACTTCCAGGCTGAAGCCGTGCTTGAGCATGCGTTCGTAACCCGCCTCAAAAATACCCCGGAAAGGCGAAAGGATACCGATCTTCAGCTGGTTGGCATAGATCGTCCTGGGCATTTTTCGCTTTACGTAGGGGTTTTCCACGGTATTATCAAACACGATGATGCCCCCGTTGCTTATCTGGGAATAAGCCGGCAGCTGCCACAGGCACAAAAAGAGCCAGAGTATACGGAGAGATCTCATCACCTATTAAATACGTAAAAAACGGGGAATGGTTTACGGAAAACGTAAAAAATTGAGGGTAGCACTTTCAAAGGGATGTAAGGACAACTTCAAAGTTTACATTTTTTGCAAACTTTTGATGTTTTTTTGTATATTTGAGTATGGAAATTACCGAACGGGAAAACGGACGGAAATGGAAAGCGGATATCGACCCTGTTGCAGAAAAAGATTACAGACGAATAACTAAAAAACGATACTTTTTTAACTGGAAAAAAGAGCAGAAGCATCAGGTACTAAAACTTAGCCTGAAGGACAAAGACGATATTTTAGGTTTGATGTCTCTGGAGCTGATACCCGCGGAATTCCGTATCCGCAATCACTGCTGGCTTTATCTGCTGAAAATGTTGGAAGAGCAGGCAAGTATGAGGGTATTGCAGGCTGTCTGATCGCCTATGCCTGCAGGCTGGCAGTTTCTCAGTTCGGAGAAAAAGCCTGTGTTTCCCTGGTACCCAAAACAAAACTCCGGGAGTATTATATAAACAAATACGGTATGCTGACAGCGGGTAATAGCCTCTATTTAGAAGATGAACCCCTGCTTCGGGTCCTATCAAAATACCACTTATAACATGAAAACTGAGAAAAAATTAGAAAAATACAGCTCCGAAGAACTCGTGGAATCTTTTGTATTTCCCATAGAGCAAACAAAGGCCGGACAAGAAGCAGATGCACGTATCCTGAAAAAACTACGCGAAGAAAAAGCGAATCACATGCCCAGGGAACGCCGTCTCCTCTTCCGAATTCTTCAACTGAAATTTCAAATGGAAGATTATATAAAAAAAGCGGATTACAATGTCGAACTTACATTTGGGCATTTTCTAAAAGAATACATTGAAATTTTGTACTCAAAGCGTAAGGATTTTGCCCGGGACGTAGACATTGAGCCTGCTGAACTGAGCCAGATCATCAACCGGCACAGGAAACCCAAAACAGAAATTATCGTACGCCTGCAAATTCATTCCGCCAATGTGATTTCCGCCCGTATCTGGATGAAAGTTCTTGAGAAGGAAAAAGAATTCGAATTGCTGAATAACCATGAACTTTGGGAACAGGAAAAAAAACACGTTAAGAACGGGTTAGAGTTCAGCTTATAATTGCAACATTTTCAAAACAAAAAGGCCGCCTCGCTTCCAGCGAGGCGGCCTTTCAATATGTAATGCTTTAAGCTTACTGTTTGAGGCTCAGCTCTTCGATCAGGTTGGTAGCACCGGCGTACTTGTCGATGAAGAACAGTACGTAACGGATGTCCACGCTGATGGTACGCTGGGTTTTAGGCTGGTAGCTCAGGTCGCCCACCATACTTTCCCAGTTACCGTCGAAAGCGATACCGATCAGGTTCCCTTCGCCGTCGATCACCGGTGAACCGGAGTTACCGCCTGTGATATCGTGCGTGGTCAGGAAACATACGTTCAGATCGCCGTTGTTGCCGTAACGACCGAAGTCTTTGGCCACGATCAGGTCGTGCAGTTTTTTCGGAACGTCGAATTCGAGGTCGCCCGGTTTTTCTTTTTCCAGGATACCATCGGCCGTGGTGAAGAACTTGAATTCTTTACCATCCACACCGTTGTAACCCTGAACCGAACCGAACGTAAAGCGCAGTGTGCTGTTGGCGTCCGGGTACAGCGGTTTGTCCGTAGTAAACTCACGGATGGCCTGCATGTATTCCTTCATCAGTTCGCCTTCGGCCTGTTCGCTGGCACCGGCGGCACCCATCACTTTAAAGTACAGACCGATCACCGACTGCATGTATTTATAACCCGGATCGGCATCCAGGGCCTTTTTCGATGGTTTTTTCAGGAATTTCTCCATAGCCGCACGGTTCGCGAAGATCGACTTCTTGTACATGTTGGCGGCATACGCTTTCAGTTTTTCCTGGTCATTGGCGCCTTTCATTTTCTGGAAAGCTTCGCCGCTGAATTCGGCAGGCCAGTCTTCCTTAGGCAGGTTGGCCATGATGTATTTGCCCAGTTCCACGAATACGGCTTCGTCCACCGTAGCGTTGAATTCCTTGAACTGTTTGTCCAGGCCGGCTTTCACACGGTCGAGCTGTGCCTGTACTTTTTCCGGCTGTTTTTTATCGTTGGTGATGGCGTTGCCCAGCTGGTAGAAGCGGGTGGCGGCACCTACGATGGCCGGACCAAAATAACCGAAGTTCAGGAAGTTACCCAGTTTATTGCTGGCTTCATCGGCGGTCTGTATCTTTTTGATATCGGCAATGAGGTTCCCCCATTTTTCGCTGCGGCCTTTATCGGCATCGATCCATTTCTGCAGTCTTTCCTCAAAAGCCTGTTTCTGCTCGATAAAATCTGAATTTTTAGCCGAGTAGATATTTCCCAGCATGTATTTCCAGTAGTTGGCCAGGGAAGCATAATCGCTCGCCAGCTGAATTTTAACGGCTTCGTCCTTATCCATGAACGATTTCATGGTTTTCAGTTTCACGTCCATGATGGAAGAAGACATCGGGTAATCTACACTGATGGTCTTTTTGATCTGATCGGAAGTAAGGTAACGCTGTGTACGGCCCGGGAAACCCATGATGAACGAAAAATCGTTCTGTTTGATGCCTTTCAGCGACACCGGCAGGTGGTGTTTCGGCTGATAGGGTTTGTTGTTCGGCGAATATTCGGCCGGGTTGTTGTTGGCATCGGCATAGATACGGAAGATCGAGAAATCGCCCGTGTGACGCGGCCACATCCAGTTATCGGTATCTCCTCCGAATTTACCTACGTTCTCCGGAGGCGTACCTACCAGGCGGATATCTTTATAAACCTGGTAAACCAGCAGGTAAAAATCGTTACCATAGAAATATTCTTCTACTTCGGCTTCGTAACCGGCGCCTTCTTTTTCAGCGGCGCTGATCATTTCGGCCTTGGCTGCCTCGGGGTCCTCGGCGGCCTTTACTTTATCGGTTACGTTCTCCATACGCACCAGGATGCGTACGAACAGGCCCGGAGCCGGAATTTCCTGCTCGTTGCTTTTGGCCCAGAAACCGTCTTTAAGCCAGTTATTCTGTGTCGTGGACAGTTCGGCGATCTTATCGTACCCGCAGTGGTGGTTGGTAAAAACCAGACCTTTGGAAGAAACGATCTCTCCTGTACAGAAACCACCGAAAGAAACGATGGCATCTTTGATCGAAGCCTTGTTCACACTGTAAATATCTTCAGCGGTAAGTTTGCTGCCCATTTGCTGCATGCGGCTCTCCAGCTGCTTGATGTAGATGGGTAACCACATACCTTCGTCAGCCCGGAGCGTGCCCGACAGAACAAAGGCGAACAATCCGGCTAACAACCAGGTTTTTCTAAAAAGGTTTTTCATTCGTGCGTATAATTTAGGCCGTAAATGTAATAAAGTAAATTTTGTTCCGGCCCGCTTTCCGATGAATTCGCCTTTTAGAACGACAAACGCCCTTCGTTAAAAGTGGATTGTCAATATCTTTCGTTCCCGACCCGGACAACATACGTCCCGGCGCTTACATTTGTATACAGATAAAACAAGCTGCGTATGGAACCTCTTAAAAATATCATGCCGGTAACACACTGGCTGTTTCGTGTGGCCATGCTTATACACGGCATCCTGTACCACTGGAAAAGCGTAAAGGCTTTCGGGTTCGACAAGACCTTTTTTATTTCGCTGGTCTGGTTTGTGCTTTCCATCGGCCTGTTTGCAGGCGGTTTTATGAAAACGACCACCCTTACGGTGATCAGTTCGCTGGGACTGGTGATCCTGTCCTTCTATTATATCATTACCGATTTCAACGGCGATTTTTCGCTTACGCTTTCTACCCAGCTGCTGGTTTTAAGTATCGCATTTTATTTTTTAGCAAATGGAAACAAATCCTAAAGTAACGGCACTCGGCGGGATATTCATTACCTGCGAGAACCCCGAAGAACAGAATGCCTGGTACGCAAAGCACCTGGGCATGAAGAACCACCCCTACGGCGCTAATTTCGTGTGGCGCAAATACGACGCGCCCGACCAGAAAGCATACTCACTGCTGAGTTTCTTTAAAAAGGACAGCGATTACCTGAAGCCGGGCAAAGCCACGTACATGATCAATTTTCGCGTACAGAACATCGAAGGCCTGGTAGAAAAAATGAAGGCTGAAGGCGTTACCGTATGCGATGAGATCGAAACCTACGAATACGGTAAATTTGTGCACATCCTGGACCCGGAAGGCAACAAGATCGAACTTTGGGAGGCCAATGACGATGTGTACGGCACCATGGGCAGCGAAGATGTGCTGAATTACTGATCTGCCGCCTGATCTGTACTGCTTTCGTGGAAGCTGCGCCGCACGGCCTGCTGCCAGCCTGCGTATTTCGCTCCTGCTTCCCCGGCGCTCATTACCGGCCGGAAGCTGCGGAAATTCCCTTCTTTCATAAAATCTTCCATACGGAACATACCGGCTGAGATACCGGCCAGTCGTGCCGCGCCCAGCGCCGTGGTCTCCGTATTATGCGGCCGCGACACCAGTACCTGCAGTACATCCGCCTGGAACTGCATCAGGAAATCGTTGCGTGCCGCGCCGCCGTCCACTTTCAGGGTATTCATGTCCATACCGGCGTCTTTTTCCATGGCCCGCAGTATATCGCAGGTCTGGTAGGCCAGCGATTCCAGCGCCGCCCGTACGATGTGCGCTGCGGTGGTCCCCCGGGTAAGGCCGGAGATCAGTCCGCGGGCTTCCATGTCCCAGTAGGGTGCGCCCAGCCCCGCAAAGGCCGGAACAAAATATACGCCGGCCGTATCTTTTACGCTGCGGGCCAGGCTTTCGGTATCTTCTGCCGAACGGATGATGCCCAGTCCGTCGCGCAGCCACTGTATGGCCGCCCCGGCAATGAACACACTGCCTTCGAGCGCATAGGCCGCTTTGCCGTTCAGTTTCCAGGCCACGGTGGTCAGCAGTCCGTGCGTGCTCGGCACCGGTTTTTCCCCGGTGTTCATCAGCATAAAACAACCCGTTCCATAGGTATTTTTAGCCATTCCCGGCTCCATACAGCCCTGTCCGAAAAGCGCCGCCTGCTGGTCGCCCGCTACACCGCCGATGGGCACGGAAAGACCCAGCCATTCTTCTTCGGTATGTCCGAAATCCCCGGCTGAATCTTTTACTTCGGGCAGCATCTGCATGGGTATGTCCAGGATGCGGCAGAGTTCTTCGTCCCAGGAGAGCGTATGTACATTGAAAAGCAGCGTACGCGAGGCATTGGAGGCGTCGGTAGCATGTACGTTGCCGCCTGTCAGTTTCCAGATAAGCCAGGCGTCCACGGTACCGAAGAGCAGATCGCCCGCTTCGGCCGCGGCCCGGGCTCCGGGCGTGTTATCGAGTATCCAGCGGATCTTGGTGCCGGAAAAATACGCGTCGAGGATCAGCCCGGTACGTTCTCTGAACAAGGGTTCATGCCCTTCTTCGCGGAGTTTATGACAAAACAGGGCCGTACGGCGGTCCTGCCATACGATGGCCGGGGCCACGGGCTTACCGGTATAACGGTCCCACACCACGGTGGTCTCGCGCTGGTTGGTAATGCCGATGGAACGTACCTGTGCGGCGGGTATGCCGGAATGTTTCAGCACTTCGCGCGCCACGGCCAGCTGACTTTCCCATATTTCCAGGGCATCGTGCTGCACCCAGCCCGGCTCGGGGAAGTGCTGGGTAAATTCTTTCTGGGCGATCCCTGCAATGTTCTCGTCCGAGTCGAACAGAATGGCGCGGGAACTGGTGGTCCCCTGGTCGATGGCTAAAATATATCCGGCTGACATAGGTAACAATGTTACGAAAATGTATACAGAAAAGCCATTACCCGGCAAAAAGCGTCGGCGGGTTTTTATAACGCTCTATATATTTTCCGACAAAGTGTAAAATATGTCTACAACCCTGCGGGCACTTTCTGCGTACAAAAGAAGAACACCGCTAAACCGTGCGCATATGAAACGACTGCTGTTTTTTATTTCAGGTCTTATTTTTCTGCTTCCGGCCGTTTTGGGACAGGATAGTTTACAGCAGATACGGGGTCTGGTGACCGACCCGGATATGAGGGCTGTGACAGGCATGCAGGTTTCCCTGTTCTCCGGGGACCGGTACAGCGTGCACGCACGGACAGACAGCAACGGTTATTTTTGTATACACACGGCAGATACCGGGAAGGTGAAGCTTCAGTTCCGGCAGGGGCAATATTCGTTTTACAGTGATACGCTTGTTCTCGGCACGCGGGACAACATATTGATGAATATACGATACAAGGGACGGCCGGAGATCGTGCTGTACAGCAACAGGGAAATGCCCACCGAAAGAACTTATGAAGCGCCTCTGTGGAGAGAGTTTCCGGTGCGGTCCAGTACTACAGAAAGGGCTCCTGTTTCTTTTCATCCGGACAACATGCATCATCGTTCCGCCGAAATGATACTTCAAAACTGGCAGTACAGCCGGGGAGAGAATGTTTACATCACATTGGCACCATTAAACAGATCCCGTTAAACATATATTCATGAAAGTACTTATTCTTATATCGACACTTTGCATCTCAGTCTCTGTCCATGTACAAAACAATTAAACCCCAAGGCAATACAAGGTTATGAAAAAACACTACATTTTATATTTACTATTCTTTGTGCCGATCATTGCGTACACACAAAGTGTATCATTAGACAGATATCGGCCCGTACCCGCCAACACCTGCATGAACAAGGCTTCTTATGCGTATACGAAAGATGCCGGAGTACGTTCCCTGCTGGGAATGAGGGGGCGACATTGCGGAGGCTGGTACTTCTTCATTGACAGATGTTTCCGGATACGCACATATGATCTTCCCCTTCAGCCGGAACCGGCCAGCCTGCCCGGCACAGACGTTTCCCTGGAAACTGCGGAGATGCAGAAAGGAATTTTTCCGGCACAGGCCGTCATGCTTCTCTATATGCCCCGGATGCAATACCGCAATGCCGGAACGGTCATTCAAAACTGGCAAAACACTACACATATCATTAAAAATAATCGCTTATGAAAAATATCGGTACACTCATCGTTTTTCTGCTCGGATCCACTATGTACAACGTTACTGTACATGCCCAGCAGATCTCAGACCTTCCCGCTGTAGAACGTATCGCTGCCGGGATTCCCGCTCCCGAACTGCGCGACCTGGACCGTAATAAACCCCTTGTCATCGATGCAGCAAAACAACCCGGAACAGGCAACGCTCCAATTATGGCGGAGTGCCACGGATCTTCAAAGCCTGTAAAGTATCATGATCCCCGCCTCCAGTTTCACGAACTGCCGGGAACAGGCGTGAACCGGAACACCCCTCTGCCCACAAACATTGCCTACACCTACATACCGAACAAAATGAGGGCTGCCAGGATAGGCTTCGGCATACGTCGCTAAGGCAAACCATGTATATACGCAACCCTTGTTAAAACCCGTGTCCGGACACGGAGCGCTTATCTATTGTCTAATTTTTAATACGCAGCATTATGAAAAACGCTCTACTAAAGACAACGATTTCCTGTCGGTCCGCAGCCGCCCCGTCTCTACCTTTTCCATCGATGTGGATAAAGCCTCCTACGCCCTCGTGAAAAAGTGCGTATATGCATCCGAAGACGTACCCAAAGGCATGGTACGTGCGGAAGAACTCATCAATTATTTCCACTATGACTATCCGCAGCCCGGGGACGAACATCCAGCCCCCTTTGATCAACAAATCCGACACCCGACAGCAAACCACATTCTCAAACGGCCAGCTCAGACGCATGCCTATACGAAATTTATACCGATGATCATGAAAATCTTATTTTTTACACTACCGTCCATCTCTTCGCTTTCGCCGGCCGCACAGTCCGGGGGATTCGAAGGCCGCGTCAGCGGGGCACAGGGCGAAGTATTGCCTGCCTCACGTATCGCCCTCTGCGATGGCGACAGTCTTATCCAATACACGGAATCCGACACAAGCGGTCACTACGCCTTCCGTGGGCTTTCGCCGGGCATCTATACCCTGGAATGCAGCGCTCCGTATTTTGTAACCGTACGTTCGTCCACCATTTCCGTAGAAAACAAATTCACCACGCTGAAAGATATACAGCTGTTCCTGCCCGCAGGCGATCTGGCCAGTGCCCTGGTCGTCGCCGAAAAGGGCGAAATCATACCCTTCAGAGGCTGCGGAGGATTTGTGCTCATCGAAGGTGTTAAGGTCCGTTATACTCCTCTTTTATCCGTAAGCGAAAAATTGGACAGCATTGTAAACCCACCCGGAACGCCTGCCGATACCGACATGGCCGCTCCCCTGCCGCCCTTTCGCACGACAGATCCCAGGTACTTTTCCACGATACGTTCTTACTGATAACGCTGCTACCCTGTAACCCAACGCAGCCACCCTGACAAGACCGCCCTTCCCGTTGCCTTACCCTGCCTGTACTTTCCTTCAGGCAGGGTTCTTTATGCCGTATACCGAAGTATTCAGCAAAAGCCCGTTCCGATACGTGTGTACAATGCGGTTTTTATCCTTCTCCTCCCGTTCAAAGCGCAGCTCACTTTCCTTCAGCGGTCCGGCTGAACAGATACGCCCTTCGGCCCGGTCCCCGGTGACAATAAACTCAAAATACAAGGGACTGGCGGTAGTATTGCGCAGCAACAGGTTCTTATAACCATACACCACCGTAGCATCGGCCCCGAGCGGGGTAAAACGCTCTTCTTCCCGGTAAATATCTACGGAATGATTATAACGCTCTACAATTTCCAGTCCGGCTACCAGCGCCAGGTGATACATGAGCCCGGACAACTGGCAGAGTCCGCCGCCGGGTTCTTCCTTCAGCACACCGTTCACCAGGTTACGGCCGGGCAGGTATCCCTTTTCGGCCGCAGGAACACCGGTCATATGCCAGAACGAGATGTATTCCCCCGGCTGAAAGACGTATTTTCGTATATGCGTAGACGCCAGTTTCAGGTTATGAATTTTATTGGCCGAAGTAGAAGTACGGAATACCGGCTGTGAAACCGAAGAAATGTATTCAAAATGCATATTTTCCGAAGCTTTTCCCATCCGGAGCGTATATCCCTTCACAAAATAACGTATATGCATCTTCAGCAATGAAAATATAAGGCGGAGGCGGTAGGGGACAAATTTTCGCATATAGATCACTTTACAAAAGCAAAGCAGTAATAAGAGGCAAAATTTTTCATGAAAGGCAGCAGGTTATCTTCCACATGGCGGAATACCGGGCGCACTTTTTCCGGCAGGCGGTGTACGGGAAACAGCGCGATGCCTTTTACGTCCACTTCGGTAAAAAGGGATTGCGTATAGGCATAGATCTCATTGCGCTCAAAGGCATTGGCCCCGTGCCAGCCCTGTTTATGCTGTCCCAGGGTACGGCGGCGCCGGGCCGAGGGCACGTCAAAGATAAAGGTACCTCCGGGCTTCAGCACGCGGTGCACTTCGCGGATGGAATGCTGTACGGTTGCTTTGTCCAGGTGCATATATACATGGAAGCAGATCACCGCGTCCAGCGAATTATCTCCATACGGCAGGGTAAGTCCGTCGAAACAGGCAAATTTCTTGTCCGGGTGCTTGCTGCGGGCTTCCTTCAGCATATTTTCCGAAATGTCCACCCCTTCGGAACAGAATTCCATAAAACGCCCGGTGCCACAGCCCAGGCTCAGTACCGATCTCTTTTCCGGCAGGTGACTGTGCAGGAAATCCAGTTCCTGGGCATGAATATAGGCCCCGTACGAATTGGCAAAGCGCGAAATATCGTACTCGTGTGCAATGGTATCGTAATAGGTCTTAATTTCCATAGGATAAAGATAGAGACTTTTCAGATAAAGACAAACCACTGAAAACAAGGACGTTCATTCTAAAATATGCAAAATGTATATCGTCAAAAGCCGGGCCTTTACTCCGGATCTACGCAAAAAGAGCCTCCCCCTTCACAGGATCGCCTGTCCGCAAACTCCGTTCCTACAAAAAAAGTCATTTGACAATTATTTTCATAAACACATGAATATAAAATAATTAAATGCAATAAAATATCCGTCGAACTGAGCAGGTACATTTTTTTTCGTCAAAAATACCAGGGCTCATACAATAAATTTCCCCGCTTTCCGGTTATTATCTCCGACTGTTAAAATTCCTGAATGAACAAACTGTTTTTAGCACATACCGCATCCTGTGCGGCCTGGTCTCGCTTGCAGCGAGACGCTACCCTGTTTACACACCTGTAAAAAATCCACAACTATGATACAAAAACGTATAGTCCTCGCCGGACTGATGCTTATGACCCTCTGCCTGCTTCTTCCTTCCTGTAAAAAGGACGACCCCACGTATTCCTATCACATTTTCTGGTTCGATAAAAATACTTCCGACAGCCTGGTAGCCCACGGTTACGACCGCCTGCTGTTCAGTTATACTGAGAGCACAAACCCTTCCCAGACCGCTGCCAACACCTATAACCTGGTCACCATGTCGGCCACGGAATGGCTGGCCCAGGCCCCCGACAGCACCGATAACCTGGCCATCAAGCTTGGTATGCATATCCCCGAGGGAGATCAGTGCCTTGTCAATTACCTCATCGGGGCCGTGCCGCCGGGTGTTATGTCCTTTTCCGAGGCTGATGCCGCACACCTGGAACACGCCGTGGGCAGCTTTACGTTTACGCCGGATTACGGTATCCGCAACACACAACTTGTCTGGAAACCATAAACACAGATACGAACGGGAAGACCATCCTGCGGGGTGGTCTTTTCCTGATTGAATCCGCTAAGAGAACTAAACAGGGCGCGCCTCGCTGCAAGCGAGACCGGCCGTACGCGCTGCCGTCCCTCGCGCGTATATCCGTCATGCAATAAACGTATAGTTATAAAAAATACGGTGCAGCGCCGAAAATAAACATACACAACTGTACAATAATTCCAGGGGGGGGGGAAAAGTAGCCATATACATGATCTGTTATGCTCTACAACCCATAAGCGTATAGGAATCAATGTCAGCTTTTCTCATACATAAAAGTCCGGGCACAAAATGTACCCGGACTTTATTTATTTCCGTTTGTTCTTAGCCGATCTTGTACTCTACATACAGGATCATATCTTCGAGTTTGGCCGTATCGATGGCCGGGTTATGCAGCGGCGGTGTATCCGGCGCCAGGCTGCCGCCCGCCGTAACGGCAATGATATGGTCTTTCAGTATACCGCTCTGCAGCAGGCTGCCCATATCTTTCGTATACAGATCCCCGAAGTCCGGATCTTTTGTAAATCCGCTCTGCTCGGCACCGTTCACGGTGATCTTCACATTGCTTACGCTCTGTCCGGGTGCGGTCACCAGGATCAGCCGCGACTTGGTCACTTTCAGGTTCTGCCCGTTCATAAACAGCGGGAAGTGCTTGTTCTGTATCTTTACACTTACCGGCTGGTTCACGGGCTGCTCCGTAAGCCGGTGGAAATCGCCGGAGAACTCCTGGCGCAGACTGAAGGTCCTGGACAGGTTCTTGTTCTTCAGGATATTCAGCAGCGTACCTTCCACAGCTTCGTTGTTGGCTTCTATCTTATCGCGGAACAGTTCGTCGTATTCGGCCGTGTAGCTTATGTGTACGATCACATCGTTGATGGTGCTGTAATCGAACTGCCGGAAATTCTTCGGCAGCGAAAGTTTCCAGGAACTGATGGCCCCTGCACCTTCGAACGGCATGTAACGCTCATCCTTAAAGTTCAGCTGGAATACGCCGGCATCGTTCTGCGCACTGCTCGTGGCAATGATCGTGGTCCTCGATTTGGGTACTTCCTTCAGTTCGGAGGCTCCCGGTTTAGCTTCCATGCGTATACGGCTGCCGCTCAGGGCCAGGCTGGCGCTTACATTGGTATACGGCCCCGTAACACAGGGGATGGTAAGGCGTACCGCCTGTATCTTACGACGGTACTGGCCGGGATAGAACAGGTCAAAGAACAGCTCGGGAATCTCAAAGTCGCAGCTGCCCGTACGTTTCAGCATCAGCAGTGCTGCCGGATCGATCTGGGTGAGCGAGAAGGCCTGGTCGATCTCTTTCTTGCGGTAATTGGTTTCCATGTACCTGCGTTCCATGGTCTGCAGGGCCATCAGCAGGCGTTCCCCGGCCAGCAGTCCCGCACGCGACGATTCAAAATAGTTGTTCTCGATGAACACCGTACTCTCGTCTTTTTCGTAGCGGTAAGCCTGTTCAGCCAGACGTGCAATGGCCAGGGCGTTGTTGTAGGCTTCGCGGAACTGGCGCTGCATCGTGGCCGAAAGCCAGGTGTACAGGCCCAGATTCGAAAACTTCTCGCCGTAAAAGTCCATTACGTCCTGGTTGTGTTCCATGTTGCGCTGGTGTATCTTCTCCGATTCGATCAGTATATCGCGGCGTATCTCGGAGGCCAGCAGGTTTTTCTGGGTCTGCTTCAGTTCGATCTCCAGCATTTTGCGCTGATGCACCCAACCCTGGCGCCGGCGTTCAAAACCGGCTTCCAGACCTGCAGAAGCCGCTATCGCATCTGCCACAGAAGCGGCATCTTTGGCTACCATAGCCCATGCACTGGCACTGCTACCCATTTCTTTACCGCCGTATTTCATGGCAAACGGTGATCCGACCTGAGGAATAAGATACACTATCCCGGCAATGGTATCGGTGAGGCCCGCAGCTACCTGCAACGCTGATGCCGAATGTCTGAATATCTGCTGGGCCCGCTCGTTCCCGTTCAGGTTCTCTGCTTCGAGGCCATTGTAGTAGCCGATCTGGTATGTGATAGACTCAATACGGTCGTTCAGGGCCTTGATGCCTTCGTTGGCCGAATCGATCTCCAGGCGGCGGCTCTTCGAACTCATGTTCATGATCTCCTGCTGTTGCGACATACGTAACAATGACAACTCTTCCCCGCTTTTCTTCTCCAGGGCACTCAGTAATGAAGAACCAAAGCTCTGCACTACCGATGTAAAGGCCCTGGCCCGGTCAAGCAGGTACGCAAAACGATACGGAGGCAGGTTACCACTGACCGGGTTCAGGATATCGTCGAGCGAAAGTCCGGCCGCTTTGGCGCGCACCAGCATACGCGGATCGATCTCCGGCGCAAAAAGGGCCAGCTGACGTTTCTGTCCCTGTATGTCCATGCAGTTGCGGATCTTGAACAGGCGGTCGTCCACACGGTCGTAATAGGCCAGCAGGTCTTTGTTTCCGGGTACGCAGAACACCGGCGACACATGCCGCAGAATACTCCACCCGAAAGACGGGATGCGGAATTTGTTCGCCGTGTATATAGAATCGCGTTTCCATTCCAGGCCACGCACGGTACCGGTGGAAAAGGCACCCGTGAACTTATCGTCCACCTCGCGTACCATCACCTGGGGCATATTTTTGTTGAGTGTTTCCTCGATCTCTTTAGCATCTCGGAAATTGCTGCCGTAACCATCGGCAACGGCCATGAGTATGCGGGCCGATCCGGTCATGGTATCTTTTTTCATAGCCTTGCGGGCTCCGGCACGTATGGTGGAATTTTCCACGAAGCCGTAGGTAAACGGACGCGGGGTCACTTTTTTGGACGGTGTACGTACAATGGTATAGCTTTCCAGCTCGGCCAGGAACTCGGAACCTTTATCGAGCAGGGGCTGAATTTTCTCGTAGGTCTTCGGATCTGCCTTACCCTCGCCGCAGCTGCCGATCTCCGCCGGACGATCGCCCAGGATCTCGCGGGCAATGATGTACAGCAGGGTGGCCTCGTTCACCGATTCCATGGTATCCTGGGTAAAGAGCTGATCGCCCCAGTCGAGCAGGTTATCGATGTATTTCATTACGATACACTTCTGGTAGGCGCTCATACGCAGGCGGGCAATGGCATGCGGGTTGAAGGGATCTTTCTTGTAGGTTTCGATAGCCTGTTTGTCGTTCAGCTGGTCGCGCAGTTTCTGGGTATCGATCTCGCGGAACTCCAGGTACTGCCAGTTACGGTCCAGTTCCATTTTTTTCTTCTGTGCGGGCGTAAGTCCGGGGTCAGAGAAATCGATCACTTCACTGGCCGAAGGATTAAAAATATAATGGTACCACTTCTGCGCCTCGGCGTATTTGCCCTGGCTGTTCAGGTGATTGGCCAGCAGGAAGGGAATGTGGAAGAAGATCTCGCGGTAGTAGTTGCCGTAGGCACCATTAAAGTCGATCTTGTCCTTCACCACCAGGTTCTGCACCTGTGCGCCCACTACCGTTACCGGCACCGGCGCCTCTTTCAGGGCCTTCTGCGTTTCAATGCTCAGGGTGGTTTCCACACCGCTGGTAAATAAGGTGCGTGTAAGCGTTTCACTCAGGGTGGTACCGATGCGGTGCAGCAGGTAGGCATTTTCATCAGAAGCTGTTCCCTGCATGAACAGCAGATCGCCTTTGGCATCCAGTATGGCATCGCCATAGGCGCCGTTCACTACCTGTACGTCGCTGCCGCTGGGCATGCGCAGCAGTTCTTCGCCCGTAGCCTCCTTAAAGGTATTATCCAGGGTACACTGGGCCCAGTGGCGTTTCAGCAGTTCATTGTTCTCATTTGTGTTTACGATCAGGGAACCATAGGCGTAATTATCGAAGAGCTGCACGGCAGGAGACTCGGTACGGTGCAGGCTGTTACCCTTACGTAACATGATCTTGCCGGGCTTGTTGTAGGCAAAGGCAATGGTCTCCATGGCCGGGTCCTCGTAACTTACCTCTGTCGGATACTGTACACCGCTGTTCTGCAGGCTCAGGTTATAAAAATCGATGGTGCCCCGCAGCTGGTAACCGGCCCCGGTAAGCACCAGGCGGTTGTTCTTGTCGATGGCCGGATATACTTCGTCCCAGAGATAGCCTTCGAGCGTATATTCATCAATAGCCACATAATGCGGGTTCAGGGCGTACCTCGGGGTCTTCAGTTTTTCTATGGCCTCCCGGACCGTATTCCAGGCCGAATTCCAGTTAAAGAAGGGGAAGGAGCGCAGTATTTCGCCCAATGCGCTCTGGTAGGAACTGCGTTCAGCATCTTCGGCCAGGGGGTCCTGCAACACGCCATTGCCCTGGAAGGGATATACGTTCTTTAGATTCAGCTTCTGGGTCGGGGTCCAGGTGCCGTCCAGTTTCAGCGTGGTAAACTCGATGGAGAATTTGTGACTGTAACCCGTAAAGATCGAGCGGTTGTTATCGAACACCGTATTGGCCAGGGTGGTTATGCGTACCCAGAACAGGTGCAGGCGGCCGTTGTACACGATGGGTGCCACTTTACGCACGGGTACCTGTACATTTATCTTTTTCCAGGAGCCCCATACCACACCGCGGTTATCGTTCTTTTCGGCATAGTATATATTTTCCACGCGGCGGTAATAGTACACCGCCGGATCATCGGCCGTAACGCCCAGCAGGTGCAGTACGTCCGTTTCGGTCTTCTCGTCCTTCTCGTGGTACGAACCGGCTATCTTCAGGTGCGCCACTTCGTCGAAACCGCGCATGTAGCTGGCATAGGCCTCCAGTACGGTATCGGCATTGATCTCGCGTTGCAGCAGTTCGTTCTCCAGCTCCTCGAACAGGGGCGATTTATCGTCGCGCAGTTCCGGTTCTATATAGTTTTCCGGGTACAGGAACACCTTGCGGTTGGCTTCCCACACGCGGTAGTTCCGGCGCCATTCCCACTCGTCGGCGGGCAGATCATCGGCCTTTACGTGGATACGGCCGGGCGTACCGGGCTCCTTGTCATCCTGTTCCAGGTTCAGCAGTATACGGTGTATGTACAGCTGCAGGCTCATAGTGGCGGCCACCAGGCGCGAGGTGCGGGCACAGCCTTCCAGTTCGGTATCGATCAGGAAATAGTGGAACAGGTCGTTCTCGTTCTCAAACTGCGGGAAACCCGAATGGATCAGGTAGGTCGTAAGCGAAGCGCGTTTTTTGCCCCGCAGCGCATCCTGGTATTTTTCCAGTTTGTCTTTCCGTTCCGATTCTGTTTTGTATTTGCTGCGGAATGCCGCCAGTATGGCCTGGGTGGCCGTGTTCAGTTTTACGTAGTCCGATGAAACGATATCGGGCAGCACGTCCGCACTGATACCGATGTAGGCACATACTTCACAGAAAGCGCGGTAATGGTCCAGCGCCTCTATGGCATTGGAAGCCGGAATCACCACATTGTGCACCGCGCCCAGCAGTTCGGGGCGGGTCTGCAGTACAGCCGCCAGTTTACGCGCATCGGCTGTTCTGTACTGTGTAGCCGGCACAAAGGCGCCCAGTACATCCGACAGTTGTGCTATATTGGAACTGCCGTCTTCGGCGATCACTATGTATTTTTCGAAAGAAGCCAGCCTTTCCACCGTTGCTACGGTAAGCTGATCTATATCCGTAATTCCGAAAACATCCAGGTTGGCAAGAATATACGAAATTACCTCTGCACTGAACTTACGGTTTTTAAACACCGTAGAAAGCGGCAGCAGTTTAGCGGCCAGGACCGTAATTGCAGCAGGCGGAGTGGTACTGCCCTGCAATTCGTTTACAAAAGCATCATCGTCGAGATCGGCGCCCAGGGCTGTGAGTATGGTAGCGGTGGCTTCCGCAGAAAGGCCCAGCTGGGCCGACATATAGAAGGGCAGCAGGTACTGCGGATGGTACTGCGTAAGCAGCGCGCGCAAATCCGTTTCTGCGGTGCTGATGTCTGCCGGTACGGTGATCGCTGCGGCCGGGTCAAAATCGGTCTTCAGACGGTAGTGTACCCCGTCCGGGGCCGGTTCCAGCACAGCCGTATTGGCAGCTACAATGGCGCGTGACTGTGTTTCGGTGATACCGTCGATGCGTGTAAACACGGTATCGGCGAACAACAAGGCCGAAGAACCCTGCACCTGGCTGATGACGGCGGCGGCCACTTCTTCAGGCGTTTTATAATTCGCGGCGGCCGTTGCATCTCCCGTTTCCAGGATAAAGTGCAGATCGTCGAGCGAGAATACGGTACTTTTGAGCCAGCGGTAGAAAGCGATCACTTCCGCAAACTCGGCAGCCGTCTGTACATAACCGGAAGCCAGCCCGGGAACCAGGGGCAGCAGCCGGAACAGGTCGTTCAGCGGCAGGTTCAGCAGGGCGGCCAGGGCCGAATGCCGGTACAGCAGCGAAATATTACCCGCCGTAAGCAGGAACCCGCGGTCGGCTTCCGTTGCCGAATCGATATCGGTAATGCCGAGGGGCTGTTCCAGGAAACGCAGCAGGCCGAGTATCTCGTCGTCAGAACGGTTGAGGCCGGCCATAAGACGGGCCGAGCTGAATTCCGCATTGGGTGCAGAACGGTCGATGATCAGTGCCGGGTGGACCAGCTTCACGCTGTTCTTCGGGTAACTGCCTTCCGCGGCCACCACATCGTCGTGGTTAAAGAGATCGTCGAACATGGATTTTTCTCCGCTTTTCAACACGATCTGCGGCACACGGTAAACGAGGGCATACCACTCCTCTACCGACAGTTTCCAGTCGCTCTGCTGCTGTATAATACCGCCCAGGGCCGTAAGCGTATCGGCTTCGATACCGTCGGAAATGCCTTTTTCGGTCAACAGGCTCAGCAGGGCATCCAGCTCTTCGATGGTCCAGGAGGTTTTACGCCACAGGCGTACAAAGCGGTGCATGCGGTCCAGCACTTCCCAGCTGAGGTTCCGGATGCGTTCCACATCGTTCTGTATGCTGTCGGAGTCTGTTCTTTCGCCCTGTATGACCACGTTATCGGTTCCGCCGGCGCTAATGAAGGCCGTTTTTACCAGGCGTCCCAGTTCCTTGCGGTTCACACCCATCGGCTTCAGCAGCAGCTGGGCATTAAAAGGTTTTATTTTGCCGCCGTCCGGTTCGAATGCCACATCGTATACCCGTTTCAGGAATGCAGGTGTGACATCCGGCTGGGTGATCAGCTGAAATTCCTTGTCGGACACATGCAGCACGGCCCGCGAAACATCGGCCTGCGGTTTCCCCAGCAGTACGGCGATATCGGCACGTGTCTTTTCAAAATGCCCGAGATAGGTCGCTACCGACTCCAGGGGCAGGTGGAAAGGCTGCGTGAATGCATATACGAAATTCTTCCAGTTCGTCTTCTCGATGGCTATTTCGCCTTTGTATACGAATTCTTCCACAGCGCTGCGGTCGTTCAGGTCACCGGCAAAGCCTTTCTTTTTGGCAATGTAGGATTCCAGTATCTCGTTGATGATATCGAGGTAAGGTACCAGGGTATTGGTATTATCGCAGGTCAGCGGCAGGGTCCACAGATCGGGCCGGCGTACCTTGAGATTGAGCACATGGTCTTTATTTGTCCCTGCAAAATGTTTAGATATCACATAGCGTTCGGTAAACTGCATCAGGTCTACAAAGTAGGCGGCCGGCGAATAGATGGACTGGCAGTGCTCACATTCGCAGAAGGCCAGCTCCCCGAACAGGTCCTGGTAACCGGGAATATCGCGCAGGTAATTCTTAATCGAAGGATTTATATTTCCCACGCCCGTCCATTCGAAACTGCCTGTTAAAAGATCGAGTATGGAGCCCATTACACCCGTGGTACGGATGATGGACATATGTGCATTTTCGTAGTAACGTTCGGCCACTTCGGGCTTCAGTTTCGTAGATGCAATAAACTCGGGCAGGGTCACCGACGTAATGTGGTACGAGGAATGATAACCCGCGTCCAGTATCGTTTCCAGGTTCTCTACATCTTCGGTAAAAGAGTATATGCGCTGGTACGAACGTACGGATTGCAGCACCATGCCTTTTTCTTTTTCGTCGAAGCCGTCGAAGTTCAGCTGTTTCAGGTCTTCGCTGTCGTGCGTATAGCTGAGACTGAGGTAATTTACATAGGGATTGTTCTTCAGGAAACGTTCCATCAGGCCGGTGCGACCCAGCAGTTCCTTCCCGATCTCGTCCGGGCTGCCTTTACCGTTAAACAGCTCATCGAGGCGCAGACCGGGGTATTTGCGAATGAGGCGCAGCAACTTTTCGTAACTGCTTTTCATCTTTTCCAGTTCGGCTTCTTTGATGCCTTTGGTATTCAGTTCTTCAAAACGTACCGTACCGAACAGTTTTTCGTTCTGTTCGAACAGGGGTTTCAGTAGTTCCAGTTCGCGCAGCAGGGCCTTTACATCCGGTTTTCCAAGACGCTGGTTCAGCGAGGCCTCGGGGAAAAGGGTTTCGGCTTTTTTGTAGAGCAGCCCGGCATATTCTTCGGCCTTAAGCCCTTCGGGCAGTTCCATTTTGGAGTCCCGGATCATTTTTGTCCAGCCCGCCCGGTCTATTTTTACCAGGTCCTGCATTTCTTTGGGTGCCTGGTTCTTTTTTACGAATTCGGCAAGTTCAAAGTCCGAATCAAAAAACGTATATAGATTAGAAACCAGTCCCAGCTCACGCGCCTCGTCTCCGGAGAGCACTTTCGACTTTACAAGACCGTCTAAATTTTCAGATGAGATAGAACTGATACCTACTTCTTTTACCAGGGCCTTATCCGTTTTCACCTGGGAGAGCCCGGCGATGTCGCTCAGGCGGTACATACGGGCCTTTGCCAGATCTACCTGGAAGACCGGGTTCATGATCAGGGGCAGGTCGGGCTGCACCAGGTCTTCGATCTTTCCCAGTTCCGGGATGCGGCCCACTACTTCTTCGAGCTCTTTCTTTTTAGCTGCGGTAAGGCCTTTGAGCAGGTTTTTCGACAGGACTTCCTTCACATCCTGCGTACCGAGTTTAGCCGCAGAAAAATCAATTTTGCCGAGACCGGCCTTTACTTCATCGGGAGCCTCTTTCAGGCGTTCGCTTACGTTGTTTTTAAGACTGATGCCTGCGCGGTCGCTCAGTTTTACATACAGGTCGGGGTCCTGCTCAGCGATCTGTTTCGGGGTTAGCCGGGCCAGCTTTTCAAGCCGGATAAGGTCTGGTTTATTCATAAAGGTTTGATTTTGTTAGTTGATTTTTAAAGGCAAAGCAGCGCCTGGCCGCACCTTAGGAAAGGAACGGAACAATGCTGCGGCAATGATCGTTTTAGGGTAAAAATATATAAGGGCTGGAAGGCATATGTTGGTTATTTATGATTACGATATTCAAAAAGTTTTTCAAGTATCAGCTCCCGCTCTTTACCATGGATACTGTAAAAAAGTTCAGGATCTACAATTTCGCCGTGTACAGAGCCCGAAACAAAATCGACAACACTGTTCAATTCGGTGTAGGTAGCCGGTGTCAGTTTGTCTTTCATATCTCTGAGCACATCACGGAAGGCCTGCGGGTAAGCGACAAAGTTCCCGGGCACGTCGGGTAATTTCATGTCCTGCCCGGGACCGCTGATCAATACGGAATCGGTTATGAATGCCTTGCTGAGATCCGTATTACGTGTAGTACATCCGGTAAAATTAACCGTTTTGACCGTGCCTGTAAAAGTCACATTTTCAAAGGTGCATTCCGTGAAATTTATTTTCTGGACATTTGTGTCTATAAAATGCACATTTTCAAAAGTAACCTTATTAAACTCTGTACTACCGATAAAAGAACCGCGGAACTCACAGTTTCTGAACAGGGTTTTTGAGAAGGAATTGAACAGCTTCTTTCCCATGGACGTTCTCTCGAAAAGTGTATCTGTAAATGTAACCTTTGCGGCATTTATTCCATCCAGGTCACACGAACTGAATACACACCCGTCGAATTCCGGTTTTGTCCAGAAGGTACCCAGTACCGGGGCATTGAAATTTACATTTATGAACTTCAGCCGGCTGTTGGTACGGGCAGCCCATTCCGATCTCGTGTCCAGCGTAAGGTCACGAAGCGTTATATAGCCATCGGTATCGGGTGCCGTATTTTTAATGAGCGCTGAAAGTTCTTTTTGATTCATGACATCTGTTTTAGTGTATTAAAGGTATTAATTGTCTCCAAACCGGGCGTCCTGTAGCTGGATTTGTTATGTATTTTGTAACGTGGGCGCCCCATTGTGGTACGGTGGTCATATCCCAGGCTCTCCTGGTAACCGGGTTCCAGAAATCGGGCCCGTACTGGAACCTTCCGGGAGCGGTGAGTCCCCTGAGTCCAAAGGTCTGCGAGGCGCGGCTTTTCACAGCGGTATCAATGATACTGCCCCTGTATTTGGCAGCGCCCGACCCACCAGCCAGTACCCGTTGTATTTCACCTCTGCCCGCACCCAGGGCCTGAAGGGCATTCCGGTTACCTGCAGCGATAGCGGCGTCTACTTCCCGTACGGTGCGGCCGTGAAGACTTCTCAGGCGCAGGGTGCGGAACTGATCGGCCACCCAGTGTAACGGATTTCCATTACCTACACCACGGTTCACCACGGAAGAGCGTACTCCCCCGCTTCTTCTGAACAAGCCTCCCAGCCGGCTGAGTCCGGCACCTATGGATCCTCTGAGCCGTTGCAGGCCAGCTCCTATCGCGGCCCGTGTAGGTATCCTGGCTGCCGCCGCGGTAAGCAGTCGCCGGGCCGTAGCCCGCAGACCTACCTTTAAGGCACCCTGTATGGCTACTTTGGCCGCTATGGCCGCTTTTCCGATGGGTATGATCGTAGTTATAATGGTAGTTGCGATGTACAGCACCTGCATGGTACGGCGCACCCACATGGGCGGGCGCCATCCGAAAAGGTCCATACCACCGGGAATTCCGCCCGCTTCGCCACCGCCCTGGTTACCCCCGAATTCAAGGTTCAGATAGCCGGTATAATGCGTAACGGTGTCCAGCCAGTTGCTGCGGGGATCGCCCGGAGGACCCTGCTGGCCCTGGCCTTGCTGACCCTGGCCAGGCTGAGCACCTTCTGCGCCCTGGCCGCCGGCTCCCTGACCTGAAGATGCATTTTGTCCGCCCTCCGTTCCAGGATCGGACGGAGTCTGACCTGTGCCGCTATTTTGTCCCTCAGCAGGTTCATCACCTACCGGGTCCCCGTTCTCCGCTCCCCGGTCTCTTCTGCGGCCGGTGCCTCCTGTGGAACCATCCAGCGATCCATCGGGAGAGCCGTCCGGTGAGCCATTGATGTGCCCGTCGAGGCTGCCATTGATATCTCCGCCGGCCACTCCGCCCAGTTCTCCACCTAATTGTCCATCCGGAGAACCACCGATGCGGCCTCCCGGTACGCCGTCTTCAGAACCGCCTTCTTCACCTCCGGTTGCTCCGTCCTGTTCACCCTGGCCATCCGCAGAAGCCTGTTCTCCGTTTGTGCCTGTACCGGACGTATTTCCGGAACCCTGACCGGGGTGTTGTCCCGTTCCGGGATTTACAGAATTACCTGTCCCGGGTGTAGTACCGTTTCCTGTCCCGGGGGTGCTGCCATTTCCCGTTCCGGGTGTTGTGCCCGTTCCGCTGGCCTGTGCTCCTCCAGTACCGGTAGTACCTGCTCCTTGTGTTCCCTGTCCGTTGCCCGTATTTCCGTTTCCGGCTCCATCACCAGTGTTTCCGCCACCGCCGCCGCCATTGCTTTCCACCTGCGAACCGTTTGTGCCGGTACCATTGTTCACGCCTCCTGAAGACGTGTCCCCGGACTGACCTGTTCCCGATGAATCGGCTGCGCCACCTCCGGCGCCGGCGTTGGTAGAATTGTTGCCGTCTCCGGCGCCTGGCTGTGTACCTTCGCCGGGTAACACACCATCTGTACCTGAATCTTCGGTACCACTACCGGGAGCAGTATCTCCACCTGTATCGGGATTATTATCTTCAACAGGTGCCGGTGCTACCGGGGGCGCTTCCACCGGAGGAGGCGGAGCAGGCGGACGACGTCTGGCCGGTGGCCTCACCCGGGTATAGGTCACATCTACTTCCCAGGCAATGCCTTCATGTTCAGAAGGACGCACGCTCAGCACATGCACCCGCAGTTTCCGGCCATTTATCTCTACTATCTGGCCCTCCCAGTAACGACGTGCATCCGCAGCGGTTTCCAGTACCGGAGTAGAAAATACATCCCGCCTGGTTTCCAGTCCGTTCGGGTCTACCAGGTTCACCGGATTATTATGTACATACATGTACAAATTCTCTGAATCTTCCGGGCCCAGCGGATCCGGGTTTATCCAGCCACCGATCCAGTGGGCATAGTAGCGGTAACCAAAATAATACAGTCCTGTAAAATCGTCTCTTTCCTTGCCGGAATACCGGTAATCCTTCAGGTCGATATCGCGCTTGCTCTTACCCGCTATAAAGGCCGTGCCGCCATAGGGGAAGTATTCTTCGTAGCTGATGATATCACCCTTTTCGTCCAGTTCCAGAGCGGCCGACCCAAGGTGGTCATGCAGCTGGTAATGGATCTTCTTTTTGCTGATGTCGTCGGTTTCCCGGGACAGCGTATCTTTTTTCCAGGCGTGTACCTGGGCCAGTTTGTTGTTATCGTCGCCGATGTGCGAAGTGATCCGCAGCAGCTGCTCTGTACCACCGCGCGTAATGCGTTTTATTTCGCAGCCATCCAGGTAGATCTTTTCCGTTATTTCGAGTACATTAGCGGGTACGTCCACCAGGCGGCAGCTTATTTTTCGTATACGCATGCCATCACCGGCATATACGTAGTATTCTTCATCGTTGTGTTTGCCCGAACCGGAACGGTCGATCACCACCACCCGGGCAATGTTGTTGCGGTAATTCCAGTCGATACGGCGCAGGTGCGGCATGTAGATGCAGTTACCGGCAGCGTCAAAACGGCTTTCCGGGCTGCTTATATCCGTATCGCTCATATCCTTTTTCGGCAGGGAACGGTTCGAAGTGGCCGAGGTCCATATCTCCCGCGTCCAGTTCTGCGAGGCGCCGGCATGTTGTATGCTCTTTATATTGCCGGCCAGGTCATAGGTGTAGGTACGTGTGTAGCGTTCCACAGCGGCTCCGTTGTTGAGCCCGATGTGCCGGGTGCCTTTGGCCCAGTCGGCAGGTACGCCGGGTTCACGGCTGCGGTCGGCATAATCGTTCTTTAGTAATGCCTGGTGCACGCGCCCGGTAGCTTTTACCAGCTGGTACAGGGCATCGTATTCATAATCGCAGTGGGCGGATATGGCCAGTCCGCCGATCAGTTTCGGGTCAGCCGCAGATGGTTGTTGCGCCTCGTCGTTCATATACACCAGGTTGCCCATCGGGTCATAGGTGTAGCGTATATCCTGGTATACGCGCGGACTTCCCGAGGTCTGTACCGAACGCATCCGGTTCATGCGGAACGTAAGCGGATCATACGTATACGAAATTCGGGTATTATTGCCCAGCAGGATGTTCTCGCGCAGGCCTTTGGCATTGTACGAGGCTGATTTTAATACCGGCTCATCGGTGAGGATACCGTCTGCCGTGCTGAACAGCAGTTGCTGCAGGCCACCGCCGCGGTTAAAGATAAAACGGCGGGTGCTGTCATCGGGCAGTTTCTGTTCGGTACAACGGCCCAGGGCATCGTATGTAAACTCTGAAATATAGGTTTCTGCCGCCATGCTTACGGATGCGGGTACTTCCCAGTCGGGTTCGGCATCGTAGACCAGGGTCAGTTTTCGTTCCGTCAGCAGCGGGTCCCCGCCGGGTGTGGCCACTTTCAGTTCAGACCAGCCGGCCTGATCGTAATGTTTCACCAGCTGCCCCAGCAGGTTCTTATCCGCCGCCTGACTTACGGACGCGTCTTCACCGTAAATAAAGCGTTCCACGTACTGGTCAGGTCCGGCGCCATCCACGTACACATCCGTCACGCGGTCCTGCCGGTCGTAACGGGTGCGCTGGTGTATACTGCGACTGTCCCAGTGATGTATGGTCTGATCGAAATTATTATGAAAGCTCCATTTTTCGCCTGCGTCCATACTTTTTTCGTATACCTGTCGGCCGAGCATATCATACATATACGAAAACGCGGGCAGGTCCCTTGCATCTTTAATGGAAGCTACATTTCCGTTTACGTCATAAGTATTCCAGACCTTACGTTCGGTCCCGTTGTTGTTCTTTTGTACAGTGAGCAGTTCGCGGCCCAGGGGGTCCATTTTTATCACGGTGGGCGTTTCTTTATGGGCCAGGGCTTTTTCCATGGCTATACGTTCCGGGTCCGTGGGTGCCAGCATTTCACGGATCGTCTTGTACAACGAGCGGTCTACGGTATCATTGCCGTCGAAACTCTGCACTTCCCAGGCCGAGTAGAAAACTTCCGTAAAGGTATTATCGGGCATATCGCTGCGGAACACACGGCCCAGGGGATCGTAATAATTCCGGCCGGAAACGCCGTAGGTCTCCAACACTTCGTCGTTCTCAAAATCCGTAATGGTGCTGAAGAAGGGTTCGTACTGGCGTACGGCCTGTAACTTATTGTTGTACACCACATGTCCGCTCACGAGCCAGCGTTCGCTGCTGTCGGCCAGTACCGGTTCGCCCTGCGGGTCCAGTTCCACGGCTCCGCCCGGGCCACGCTTCACGGCCGGCCCGGCCTCTACTTTTCGTTTTCCCTGAATCACGCGGCCCAGACCGTCCTGGTATTCGAGTTCCAGCTGAAATACGGCCGTATTTTCGGTATTGCCGTTTCCGTCGTGCCGCAGGTTCTCGCGGGTAATACGGATGCTCTGCAGCGGTTTGTTATCGCCGGCCCAGCAATCCAGGTCATAGAAAAGGAACGAAGACGCCTGTTGCAGGTACAGGGCCGGATCTGCCAGTACATTCGCAAAGGTTTCATCGGTCCGCCTCTGGTAATCCGAAATTTTACCGGATCCGTACAACTGCAGCGTGGCCGTACTGTCGGGTACCGTACCCTGACCGAATACAGCGATGGCCATACCCAGGGCATCGTACAGCGTTTCGGCGGTATTCCCGTTTATATCGGTCATGCGCCAGGGTTCCACCAGGTTGTAGTCGATCTCGCCCTGCTGTATATTCCCGAACGCATCGGTAATGTGTATGATATTCAGGAAATAAGGATCGTAGCCGTAACGCGTTACATCGCCCGGACCGCGCTCCACACGATCGAGACAGTTAAAACCTGCATCATTCCGGAAAAAGGTTACCGCACTCTGCTGCCACCAGTAATTGTCTTTTAGTATATAGTTACCTTCATCAGCCGCACCCAGCATGGCGGGACTCACCTTAGAGCCGTAGGCCGCGCTGATAAATGCGTCGTTAAAACAGGCCGATTCTTCGTGGTGTGCAAAAAGGCGGCTGCCGGTCTGTCCCAGGGGTAATACAGCATCCATGGCCGTATTCCAGAAGTAGGTACGGTCCCAGGAGATCAGGCGGGCAGCGGAAGTACCGCCGTCGGAAAGGGTCTTGTCAAAAGCCACCGCACTGCTGATAAGTCCGTCGAACAAAGGGCGCAGCTGCTGCAGGTCCAGGATACCGTCCTGTGCATGTGGCAGGTGATTTATTTCAAAACTCCGGCTTTCGTACAGGGTACCGGCCAGGTAAGTGTCTGCCGTATCGGTATGCGTATAGGCATGGACGAGAGCACTGATGTAATCGCGGCTTTGTCCGGGCAGACGCTCGCTTATGCTGCTGCGCCGTGCATAGGAAACACTCAGCTGTTTTTCAGGATCGCCGTAGGGGCCCATGGCCAGCACCAGCGTATGGGCCGTTTTGGGGTCGGCGGACCGTTGTTCGTATACCATGCTCAGGCTTTCGCTCTGGTACACATAGTAGCAGGAATCGCGTTCTGTCGTTCCGGGCTGCAGTTTTCGTATACAGTACGCATTCTGCATCACCTGGTAGGGATCTGCGGCACAGTTCCCGTTCGTATCGGCTGCGTATACTTCCTGGCGCAATACCCGGCCTGCCAGTGCACGCAGCCCACATTCAAAATCGGAGGCGGAAAGGGCTTCATCCTGTTCAAAGAATTGTGAAGGCAGGGCCGGACGTTGTGTATCGCCGGCGTAGTACTGTGCACTGCGTTTCTGCTCCCATCCGAACAGGCCGTTATGTATCCAGGTACGGGTGCAGACAGGTTTTACATACTCTTTGTCTTCCGTCACCGAGGCATTTTCGTAGAGTTGTGTATCGAACTGTTCGATCAGTCCGAAGGTTACAAAAGTACGCTCCGATCCGTTGTACTGCCCATCCCGATAGATATACGAAGTTACAAAACGGGTATGGGTAATATGGTCGGTTATGATCTTTTCATCGGCCACCGTAAAATGTGCCGGAATTTTGGATATCCATGGACGGCCTTCCCTGGCGGCTTTCAGGTAGTGTTGCCCGGAATGGCCGTAGCGTATACGTATTTCGGTGCCCATGCCGTTCTCCGAAGAAATGAGCAGGCGCGGAATTACACCCCCGGTCAGCTCCAGGTACTGTATCGGGCTCTGTTGTGCTCCGGCCAGAGAACTCGACCATACCAGCGAAGGCATGCCGTTGCCGGCCAGGTCCAGGATAATGGCCGAACTTACATTGTCGATCCAGGGCAGGCCCGTAATGCGGCCACCTTCCGTAAAGCCGTTGCCGCAGGCGTTGTGCCAGTAGCGTATCTCTCCGTTGCCGATGTACAGGATATCGGCCGTGCCGCTTCCGTCCAGGTCATACAGGCGGATGCGTCCGGCATCAAAACTGGTATCAAAATCCATCAGCGGGGCATTTTCCATGAGCACGGCTTCGCCAAAGCGGCCATGGCCCAGGTTGGGATAGTATTCCACCCGGCCATTGCGTATACACACCTGGTCGGGCAGGCCGTCGCCCGTCATATCGGCCAGGAAATAATCGAGGGCCCCGTTGTCACCGATCATAGGAGCAAAGCCCGGGGTTGAATGTGGTTTGGCAAACTCATAGGGATTCCCGAAACCTTCTTTTCCCTTGAAGGGATAGCAGATCATTTTATCATCGCGCTCCAGCAGCAGGTCCGGGAAACCGTCGGCATCCAGGTCTATAAAGCGGGCCGGGCCTACCTGCGGAATATTCTCAAAAGAGCGGAAGCCCGACCATTTTTCCGTATCGCGGTCATACTCGTAATAGCCCGCCGTACGGCCCTGCAGGGTGTACAGGTTCAGGTTGCCGTCCTGGTCAAAATCGCCCAGGGCATAAATACCCATGTCCTGCGCGGGTTTTTGTATAATGGTTTCCTGACGGCCGAATTCGCCGTTACCCAGGTTGGGTTTGTAGTACCAGGTATTGGCCGACTCGGTAAGCAGCCCGGGCAATCCCTCGCCAAAAAGGTCCAGCAGGCGGGTACGGCTGTTGTTAAAGCCGCCCGGGATGTTTTCCGCCGTTTGCCGGGTGATACCCGTAAAAGTGCGGGCCGGTTCGGGTTGTGTATACGTAAAACGCAGGGCCGGCAGTTGTTTTTCACTGTATTGTCCGCTGAACAGATCACGGCGCACACCGGTATACGAAATGGTCTGCAGCGTAGTGCCTGCGGCATTCTCATTATAGCCACATTCAAATATTCCACACAGCGATGCGGTCGCTGCCAGTTCGGCAAAATGATGGAATACCAGTATACGGCGGCAGAGACGGTAACTGCGTATCTCAAAGCCCGGGTTGTATATCGAAAAGGGGTCCGGCCGGCAGGTCCATACGGCGCCCGGCCTGGCGGTGCTCTGCGTATAAGGTCGGGCTTCGTATTCGCCATAGTCGAACACGGCCTCAAAAAGCCAGCTGTTACCCGGGTCCCATTGCAGGGCAGGCGTCACAGGTTTTGTGTTGCCGTACTGTATACGTTCCAGGTATTTCTGTGCAAAACCGCCGGTAGTAAAACGCTTTATACGTCCGGTCTCGTACGATTTACGCGGATCTACACCGCTATCGTTCTCCGTTTTGTAACGGTATTGTATGGCATTGCCGCTGTCGTCGAACTGGGTTTCCAGCAGCCAGCTGAAGATGCGTTCCGGCTGTTCGGGATCAGCTATCCGTGTGACTCCCGAGGCATCCAGGCCGAATACCGAAATCACATTGCCACGCGTGCGGGTGCGCCAGTGTATGGCACCGCTGCTTTTATGCACCCATTTTTCAAAACGGGTAAAGGATCCTTCCTGCGTACAGCGATAATAGTATATATAATAATCGGCGTTCTCCGCGCTTTTGGGCTTCCATTCCTGCCCGTTCTTTACCAGCTGCGGCACCAGGCTCATTCCGCCGTTAAAGGCATAGTTCTCCGTACCGTCGTAGCGGGGCAGTCCTTTTTTGGTATCCAGCGAAATAAAGGAAGTTCCCGAAAGGCTCCAGCCCATGCCAAATACCGAATTACGCCCGCCGGAACTGTAGTGCAGCGAGAGCGAGGGACCGAAACCGCTGCGTCCTTCGGGCAGAGGAACGGCCACGGACGCGGCTGCGGTGCCTGTAGCGGGGTTCACGTCCAGCGTATGCTCCAGCTGGAGGTCCTGTATATTAAGCGTACTGAACTCCATGGCATACTACAGTAAACGGTTTCACATCAGCCTGCAGAACGCATGCTAAGCCCGGAACACAGAATTCCGGCGAGCTGTTTAAAAATAATATGCGGGGTTTTGGGTACGGTAAAGCAGATAAGATATGCATAAGGGTAAGGTTATGAGCCAAATGTATCGTTATTTTTTTTACATCTGCAACTTTGCGTGCAAAAAAAATTTCAACAGGGCAGCAACGTCAGTCCGGGAAAGGGAAACCTTCTGAACTATTTCCTACAAATCAATTAAACAGGCATTTACAGACCGAGAATACAGCCGAAAACATTAGCGGCAGCGGTTTTTTTCTTTTGGGCGCGCCTCGCTTACAGTGAGACCGGGCCTCGTGCGGGGCTATTCATTAAAATTTAGACATTATTGCACAAATAAATAGACGTTATTTCAAAAAATAGACATTAGTGTATTATTCGATAATTGCGCAATTTGTAGCAGAGCATCGGAGCTGAAGATAGAAAAACGGGGAAAACAAAAAATGGAGGTCCGGGTTAGAGAGTTGGTAACAAGCAACCCGTACGATACAACAACAAACGCTTCTGTTCATCGGTAGCCTGGATAGAAATTTAATCGGACAGCATTTTGTTCAGCAGCGGAAATGTTTCTTCGACCGAACGTTCGTCCGCATGCCCGTCTCCTTCCTGGTCGCCATATTCGAGTCCGGCGCGTATCAGGCTCTTCAGACGCGGCAGATTCCCAGGGCCTGCCTGTTGTATTGTTTCCGCAAAATCTTTTTCGCCCCGGCGGTAAATGATCTGTGTAATTACCTGTCCCAGATCGTAACAGCCTGCGCCATCGCCGCAATGCAAGGCCGCTATCCTGCGTAACGCTTCCGGATCGCCTTCCAGGTTACGTTCTATCAACATACAAAGCTCCCGGTTCTCCTGCCAGTCCTGCTGCTGATACAGGGTATCCCCGATACGTATGCCCTTTACTTCGCGGTGGCTGCAGGCCGTCAGTAAAAGTAAAAACAGCGCGGACAGCCAAGGTGTTTTTTTCAGCAGGATATTTTTCATATTTCAGGTATCAGGGTTCCAGCCGCAGCAGTTTAATGTACATATACTTGTCCGGGTCATATTCCGGCAGCACTGTAGACCGGTTCAGTACAAGCACGGAGCCGTCCGGCATAAGCTGAACCTTTTTCGCCGCAACCTTCCGGATCCCCGGGTAATTTTTTGTCTTTTGTATACGCAGGTCTTTGTCCAGCCAGGTACAATTGAAATTATAACCACGGGTATTGAATGCAAAGTACCCGCCGTTTTCCAGCGGCAGCAGATGATCGGGCGGCAGGTAGCCATACGCTGTTTCCGGCGCGTCCGTGGTGTTTTTCAGCATCCCGGCTTCGTACCATTTCAGTTTCCCGGCATCTGTATTCCAGGTAAGTGCTCCGGAATGTGTAAGGTATATCTTATCCTGGCTGAAAGGTAGCGGTCTCTTCACCTTGCGGTCGGCGCGCATCCAGGTATGGCGGGGCCCCATCAGTGTCAGATCGTAGAAACTAATGTCAAAGCCAGAGCCTGTCACCTTCAGCTCTGCATCCCAGAGCCCTTCATAATTGGGTTCATCTGCCATTGCCTGCCAGTTCCGTTTCCCTTCCGGGGAGATGCTGTACAGTTTCAGGCGGCCCTCATCTACGCTTATAATATCTACAATGCTGTCTCTACCGTTCCCGGCAGGGACCTTTACTTTTTTCACGCGTTCCCGTATATAGTCACGTTCCTTCAGCAGCAGCGCGTACAGGTTGCCGGCGCTGTCTGCCGTCATATCCTGCATATAGGCATAGGCACAGGTCCTGCACAGCTTTTTCTCCCAGAGTATCTCGCCCTTCCTGTTTATTTCGGCCACCCATGCGGGGTCGTAGCGCCAGGAAAAAGAAGGCGCATTGCCGGCCAGAAAGGTGCGTCCCTTATAATGGACAAGCCGGTCTATATTGTAGTCCGGGAATACCAGTTCCCGCTCCTTTTCCAGGCGGGCATTCAGCCAGATCAGTCCGCCCCCGGACTTTTTTCTTTGCCAGGTTATACCCCGTATGCTATCGGTATACTCCGTGCGGAAATGAGTGGCGATCAATACCGAACCGTCCGGCAGTACCAGCATATCTTCAGGTTTGTACATGTCTTTACCGGCCTCCGAAAAGTAAAGATCAACGCTCTGGTAAGGCTGCGCCTGCGTATAGGAAAGGCGGCAGATTCCGCAGGTGGCGGCCAGTAAAAAAAGTGTGTGGATGCATATACGCATATCGTGTGGTGCAGGAGGGTTATGGGAATTAGTGTGGTACTAAAGATAGAAAAAAATAGCTGTGAGCTTATAGCCATTCGATTTAACGTTAGGGCTCAAGATGATGTTTCACCGGTAAAGAACTGAGGAACATATAAAGAAGCGCCGCAACCTATGTAAACCCACAGAGGGAGAACGAATCAGCAAACAGATCCTAAAAATAAGTTCGGTTATTTACGAAACTTTTTGTATGTTTGAAGATGATGCCTTATGCTACCTTTCTAAAATAAAGCATACAAGGCATCACAACCCCAAAGAACAACATGAACACACTTTTCGACATAGAAGAATTCATAGAAGCCGGCTCCCTTAGTAATGAGCTGGATTACGAACGCGCACTGATCGCCGACCGTAAACTACGCCTGCTGGCCAAAGAAGATGCCCGTTATAAAGAACAGCGGGCAAAACTTCGCAGCCTCATTGCAGCCTATGAAAAAGCACACTGGAGCCAGGCAGACCCTATAGACGACGAGCAGCTGCGCCGGAGCGATCTGGCCGAACGCCTGGCCGAAGAAGAGCGCCTGTTTATGGAAGAACGCAAACAGCACATCCGTAAAAAACTAAAGCAGTACGACCTGAGCCAGGAAGACCTGGCCGCCCTGCTGGGGCACAAAAGCAAAACCCACATGTCTGAACTGATGAACGGCTTCAAACCCTTTACACTGAAAGACCTGGTGATCATAAGCCGCCTGCTGCGTATCGACATCCGTAAGCTGGTGCCCGTTTTCCTGTCTTTTGAAGAGCAGCTGCGCATACGCAACACGACCGGCCGCCTCAACAAGCCCCGCGTAAAACAACTGCTCAGCGGACTGGAAGCCCCTGACAAACCCGCAGTACAGCGCCTGTAAAATACCACAAAAACCCCTATATTAGCTATCCCTTAAAAAGCATATCTTTAACACCTAAATCTTTACCAAATGCGCAACAGCACTAAAATACACCAGGGCCGCAATATTAAACGCTTCCGCGAGATGCTGGGCATAAAGCAGGACGCCCTTGCCTGGGAATTAGGCGGTCTCGCTTTTAGCGAGAGGAACCAGCAAAAGATCTCTCTGCTGGAACAGCGCGAAACCATCGAAGACAACATCCTGAAACAGATCGCCGAAGTGCTGAAGCTGCCCGTGGAGGCGATTCAGAATTTTGATGAAGAGCAGGCGGTGAATGTGATTGCAAATACATTCGGGGATAATGCCTGCGTGGGCAATCCGAATTCTACGTTCAACTTTAATCCCATCGAGGAAATAAGAAAGCTGCACGAGGAGAAAATGGCGCTGTACGAGCGTATGCTCAAAGAAAAGGATGAGATGATGGCTAGGTTGGAGCGGTTAATTGGGGATCGGAAGTAGTCTCGCATTTATTGAAGGTATAGTAGTATACCTACTAGTAGGATTAATGTAAAAAATCATCAATGAGTAAAACAATAGATATAGGTGTTGAAAAGGATCATATTGAATCCCTTTCAAAGGCCAATGGAATAAATTCTTTAGCTGAACTCCTTTGGAATTCTCTTGATGCAGATGCCTCAGAAGTACATGTTGACTTCAAAAGGACTGGAATTGAAGGATATGAGTATATCATAGTAAGAGATAATGGTCATGGATTATCCTATGAGAAGGCCCAGGATATTTTTTCACGAATCGGTGGCTCTGAGAAAAAAACTAAAACACAGAGTCCGAATGGGAGACAGTATCATGGGAAAGAAGGTAAAGGAAGATATAAGTCATTATCGCTTGGAGACTTTGTGAAATTTACAAGTCGCTATGAAGTTAATAATGGAATCTCTGAGTTTACGCTTTCTATTGACCGAAACCATTTATCCAAAACAGAACTTAGTGATTTAAAACAGCTAAAAAAGGGAGAGGGAGAAAAAGGATTCACTGTTGAAATTAATAATATTAATATTAAAAATGCGGATCATGCTCTTAATGCAGAGAACCGAAAAGAATTAGAAGAAAAATTTGCCTCATACTGGATTAGTTACCCAATATTCAAAATATACGTAAATGGAAGTGAGTTGCAGTTTAGCTCTTTAATTAAAAATACAGATGAAATAACTATTGATGCTACTGTAGAAAATCTTTCGTACAAATTTATAGTAAAAGTTATAGAATGGAATTTTGAAAATAAGAAGAAGACTTATTTATGTAATGCACAAGGAATTCCATTTGAAGAGACAAATTTAGGAATACGTTCCAGCATTCCAATCTCAATATTTATACAATCCGTCTATATTGAATCTCTCCATAGAGAAAATACGCTTGATTTCTATGAATCAGATGAGACTTTAACTAGTGTCATGAAAGCTGCGAGAGAATTCGCACGCGAATATGTAAAAAAGAGACTTCATGAGTATTCAAAAGAGTTCATTGAGGATTTGAAACAAAAAGGGTTATACCCATATAAAGAACCAGCTGAAAATGTTTTTGAAGTTTCAAAAAGACAGGTTTTTGATATAGTTGCTTTACAAGTGCATGAATATTTGCCGTCTTTTAACGAGCAAGATGATAAAAGTAAAAAACTTACCCTCTCACTATTGAGTGAGGCACTTGAAAACGACTCAAAAAATTTAAGAAAGATTCTTAGTGAAGTAATTGAATTGCCGGAAGAACAGCGGGATGATTTAGCAGACTTACTTGAAACCACATCTCTCTCGAACATTATAGATGCAATGACTGTAGTAAAAAACCGGTTGAGTTTTCTTAATGGCCTGGAACAGATAATTTATGATAAAGATCTAAATAAGCACGTTCTGGAAAGAAAACATTTACACAAGATTATCGTAGAAGAAACCTGGATTTTTGGCGATGAATATACCTATGGAGTTGATGATTTAACGTTAAAGAATGTCCTAAAAGCTTATCTGAAAGATTGCCTTAACCGGGATGATTTTGAAGATGTAGTAAACACTTCTGATAATCAGGATCTCGGAACTATTCCGGATGTTTGTCTTTGGCAACAATATAGCATGGGCACAGCAGGTAAAGAAAACCTAGTGATCGAGTTGAAGCGCCCTAAATTGGATGCCGGCCTCACGGAAATGGGACAAATTATGTCTTATGCCTCAAAGGTTTCAACAGATAAAAGATTCCCCAAAGGAAAAACAAGATGGAAATTCATCCTTGTCACAAAAGACGTTGCTAAGGAATTGGCCCCACACTTGAGTCAAAAGAATAGAAAATTTGGGCATGTAACTGAAGGAGACAATTTCGATGTTTTTATACTCTCTTGGGGCGATATAATAAGCGAAGCAAAACAAAGACATGAGTTTATACGGGAAAAACTTAATCTTAATTTACAAGATAACGAAGAAGGATTAGAGTATTTAAAAAGTAAGTATAAAAAGTACCTGCCGAGTGATTTCTAATCTCCCTAAATATACACCAGCGCAGATCATCTTTCTAAAAAAGCACAGAGGCCGTTCTGAATCTCTTCTTTCTTTAACTACATTTTACTAATTCTCAAAGTTCTATGAACCTTTGTTTCCTCATTAAGCATTGTTTCTAATATATCATTATATTGAATAAAAAACGCCTCATCAAATATTACATTCGATGTAACCAAAGTATAAGTGCTATCTGCTATTGAGTATTTATTATTCATTTTCTTCTTTTTTCGAGCCATAGTCTCATTTTTTTCCGCCTTTTCCAAAGCAAGTTTCATTTTTAAAAATGCCTTAAAGAATGGACTCGAAATTGAATACTTCATTGAACTCCTATCATACCTTACAATTTCCTTATATTCTGGGGAGCCTAGTTGTTCTAAATAATTTAAAAGTTCTTCGTCACTTGGCCTTTTTTGATTAGGAATTTTAGTTTTAATTTCATCAAACGAGAGATGCTCCTTTTCTAGATGTTCGAATGTTTTCAATACGTGCCATCCATATCGTTGGCAAATTATAGTATCATATATCTTAGTAAAAGTATCTGAATTTTTGCGTACATATGAATTAACAGCATCCTTAAACGTATTATTTCTAAGCCGTTTAGATAAGAACTTCGATTTCTGAATTCTCGAGTGAAAACATAAATCATAGCAAATTTGATGAGTTATTGAAGCTAAATTATTTGAATAATAGACAATTTTACCCTTCAAATCGTCTGTAATTGAAACATTAAGAAGATCAAAACCCTTGACAACAATACTATCTATTTCATCATCTGTTAAAAGAGGCACAAACAATTCTACAATTCTATTATTCAAATTATTATCCAATTCAATCAATTCTCTTGCCGTTCCTACAGCACCAATACACACTATTTTAACCTTTTTATAGTCATTAGCAGCATCTATAAAAATCTTAATAACATCTGCTATTCTCTTTTTCTCATGCTCCGCCACTTTATGGAAGTCTTCTATAATCCATAAGCAATTAATTTCACCTAAAAATTGAGCTAACTTTTGAGGTGTAAGTTGAGGAGGAATTATCCTAATGCTCTTCTCACCCTGCATTTCTGTATAATTTGAGGTGACTTTGGAACTTATTCCCAGATATTCTGCCTTTAACTCAGTACTAATAGAATATTGGCTATTAGTACTTCTTTCTTGAATATAGAAAATATTAAGTTCGTCAAACGCTTGCATGAGCAAATCATTGAAAGTTGTTGTAGACTCACAATGTGTCTTAATATAATTTTGCCCAATTTCGCTTAGCTTGTTCCTGAGCAATGTTGTCTTACCACCGCCCGAATGCCCATAAATAATTATCTGATTACCTGGTATTTGTAAATACTTTTCAAGATCAGAATCGATGGTCTGTCTTTTTACATAAGTTAATTTTGCTACAGTATTAGGAGTAAATACTTCCGTTAATTGATTTGTCGTGAAAATTTTTTCTAATACATTCATACGCAGAGACTTTTCATTTACTTAATTCCTAAACGGTTGCCGTTATTATCCGTACCTAATTACTCTCTTTACTTTTCAATTAATCAACATATATAGCTAAAATTGACTACAAAAAAGGTGTCAATTAGTTATCCCAAAAAAGCCACATAAGCCTACACGTACGTGTAAGAATAACAACTAATTTTAATTAAATAAGAGAAATTTGTATTGGTTGAGGTTAAGGTTAGTTAGGTTGAGTCGCTTTAGAGGTAATTAAACGATTATATTTATAAAACAAGGAAACTCCGCTCATGCAGAGCTTCCTTGTTAAGATCAATTACAGTCTTTTTATTCTACGATCCGCACATTTCGCAACCTTCCGGGTTGTCTAATGAGCAGCTCAGCTGGTCGTTTACGCTGGGTTCATCGCTCCAGTCGGCTTTTTTGGCTTCTACGGGCTGTACCGGTGCGTATACGGTTTCCGGCTCCGGCGTGCGGTATTCCGCTACCGGTTCGGCTACGGCTGTGGCAACAGGTGCCGTTACTGCAGCGGCAACCACGGCTTTTTCCGTTTCTGCTGCTTTTTCGGCAGGGGCCTTGTCGTTGAAGTTCTGCGAAGGCACGGTGAATTTAATGGCCTGTGAAGCCGGTTTGGTACGCAGGTAGTACATACCCGTCTTGAGACCTTTTTCCCAGCCGTAGAAGTGCATAGACGTCAGTTTGGCGTGGTTGGGCTGATCGATAAAGATGTTCAGCGACTGCGACTGGTCGATGAAAGCACCGCGGTCGGCCGCCATATCGATCAGGTCGCGCTGTTTGATCTCCCATACCGTTTTGTACAGCGCCTTGATGTTGTCCGGGATCTCCTGTATGTTCTGTATGGAACCGTTGTGGGTCATGATCTTGTTCTTCATGCCTTCGTTCCACAGGCCCAGGGACACCAGGTCGTTCAGCAGGTATTTGTTCACCACCGGGAAGGTACCGCTGAGTACGTTGCGGGTGTACATATTGCTGCTGAAAGGCTCGAAACATTCGTTATTACCCAGGATCTGTGCGGTGGAAGCCGTAGGCATGGGGGCCATCAGCAGGGAGTTGCGCACGCCGTGTTTCAGGATCTCGTCACGCAGTACGTCCCATTCCCAGCGGTTGCTGGGCTTCACGTTCCACATATCGAACTGGAAGATACCTTTGGAGATCGGCGAACCTTCGTAGGTCTCGTAGGCGCCGTGTTCTTTGGCCAGGTCTTTGGAGGCAGTAAGCGCGGCAAAGTAAATGGCTTCGAAGATATCGCGGTTCAGGGTTTTGGCCTCTTCGCTGTCGAAAGGCAGGCGCATGCGCACAAAAGTATCGGCAAGGCCCTGTACGCCCAGTCCGATGGGACGGTTGCGCAGGTTCGAGTAGCGGGCTTCCGGAACCGGGTAGTAGTTAAAGTCAATGATCTTGTTCAGGTTTTTCGTAGCTACGTAGGTAACTTCGAAAAGACGGTTGAAATCGAACTGTTTGTCTTCGGTCACGAATTTGGGCAGGGCAATGGATGCCAGGTTACAAACGGCCACTTCTTCGGACGAAGTATATTCCATGATCTCGGTACACAGGTTCGAAGACTTGATGGTCCCCAGGTTTTTCTGGTTGCTTTTGAGGTTGGCGGCATCTTTGTACAGGATGTACGGTGTGCCGGTCTCGATCTGGGCATCCAGTACGGCAGCCCACAGATCGCGCGCCTTGATAGTACGGCGGCCTTTGCCTTCGTTCTCGTATTTGATGAACAGGGTCTCAAAATCCGGACCGTACGCTTCGGACAGACCGGGAGCTTCGTTCGGACAGAACAGGGTCCAGTGACCGTCTTCCTTCACGCGTTTCATGAACAGGTCGGGCACCCAGAGGGCCAGGAACAGGTCGCGGGCGCGGAGTTCTTCTTTACCGTGGTTCTTGCGCAGGTCCAGGAAGTCGAAGATATCGTCGTGCCAGGGCTCGATGTACACCGCAAAGGAACCTTTACGTTTTCCGCCGCCCTGGTCTACATAACGGGCCGTATCGTTAAATACGCGCAGCATGGGAACGATACCGTTACTGGTACCGTTGGTGCCTTTAATATAGGAACCTTTGGCGCGGATGTTGTGTATGCTGAGGCCGATACCGCCGGCAGACTGCGAAATTTTGGCGCACTGTTTCAGGGTATCGTAGATGCCGGCGATGCTGTCTTCCTTCATGGTAAGCAGGAAGCAGGACGACATCTGCGGTTTGGGCGTACCGGCGTTGAACAGCGTAGGTGTGGCATGCGTGAACCAGCCCTCTGAAAGCAGGTGGTAGGTCTCGATGGCCGCCTGGATATCGTTCTTATGGATACCAATGGCTACGCGCATGTACATGTGCTGCGGACGCTCGGCCGTTTTACCGTCGAGCTTGAGCAGATAGGATTTTTCCAGCGTTTTAAAGCCGAAATAGTCAAAATTATAGTCGCGGTCGTATATAATGGTGGAATCCAGCAGTTCCGCGTTCTTCTGGATCACGTCGTATACGTCATCGGCCAGCAGCGAAGCGCGTTCGTTGGTCTTGGGATCGATGTATACGTAAAGCATCTCCATGGTTTTGGAGAAGGATTTCTCGGTATTCTTGTGCAGGTTGCTCACGGCAATGCGGGAGGCCAGCAGGGCGTAGTCCGGGTGACGTACCGTAAGCGTGGCGGCAGTTTCGGCAGCCAGGTTGTCCAGGTCGGTGGTCTGTACGCCATCGCGCACACCCTGTATCACACGTTGCGAAACGGCTACGGGGTCTACGAACTCAGGGTTCAGGTTATAGCAGAGTTTATTGATACGGGCGGTGATCTTATCGAATTTTACAGATTCTTTTCTACCGTCTCTTTTTATTACATACATCATAATTATTCAGCCAGGTTGTAAGGTAAGTTAATTAAAAATCGGCATCCAGTGAGAAGGACTGTGAGGACGTGGCTTCCCCTTCGTTCTCGGCAGTGCTTTCCTCCATGTTGAGGCGGCGGCCGGCCTTACGGTACTCGGCCACACGGCGTTCGAAGAAGTTCGTTTTCGTTTCCATGGAAATGTATTCCATAAAGTCGAAGGGATTGGTGGCGTTGTAATATTTTTCCACACCCAGTTCGGCCAGCAGGCGGTCGGCCACGAACTCGATGTACTGGCTCATCATATCGGCATTCATACCGATGAGGCGCACGGGCAGGGCATCGCATACGAATTCCTTTTCGATGGTCACGGCCTCGGTAATGATCTGGCGGATACGCTCACTGGGCAGTTTATTGATGATGTGCTGCGTGTACAGGTGGCAGGCGAAATCGCAGTGCAGACCTTCGTCACGCGAGATAAGCTCGTTGCTGAAGGCCAGACCCGGCATCAGGCCGCGTTTTTTGAGCCAGAAGATGGAGCAGAACGAACCGGAGAAGAAGATACCTTCCACGGCGGCAAAGGCGATGAGGCGCTCGGCAAAGCTGTCGGATTCGATCCAGCGCAGGGCCCACTGGGCTTTTTTCTTCACACAGTCCAGGGTGTCCATTGCCTGGAACAGGCCCATTTTTTCCTTTTCGTCGCGGATATAGGTATCGATGAGCAGGGAATAGGTTTCACTGTGTACGTTTTCCATCATGATCTGGAATCCGTAGAAGAATTTAGCCTCGCTATACTGTACTTCACGTACGAAGTTCTCGGCCAGGTTCTCGTTCACGATACCGTCGCTGGCAGCAAAAAAGGCCAGTACGTGCTTCACAAAGTGACGCTCATCGTCGTTAAGGCGGTTGTTCCAGTCGTGCAGGTCGGCGGCCAGGTCAATTTCCTCGGCCGTCCAGAAGCTGCCTTCGGCCTTTTTATAGTAAGCCCACAGATCGTCGAAACGGATCGGGTATAATACAAAACGATCCGGGTTTTCCTGCAGGATCGGTTCAACATCGGTGGTAATACCCTTGGGAAGGATGTTACCGGAATTCAGGTCAGTTTCAATTTTCACTTCGTTTTCCATACTGTACGAATAAGAGGTTTATATATTATATGCTGCCTTTTCACGGATTCACTACAGACGACAATATCCCCTCCGCGGTGTGCTTATTGCGGATAACATATTGAATGTCAGTGCGTGAAATTTGTAATAGGGCAGCGATCAAGCTCGCTTTTTTGACCTTACAAATTTGGCCAATTTCTGCCTTGTATCAAGTCAGACTTTTTAGCCTTTTATTAACAATGGGGTAATGCCTTACATATCAAAGCCGTTCGCGGGGAAATAATGCTAACACACAGAAAACCAGAACAGAAGCTACAATCTTTTCATTATCAATTCGCCATGTAAATATACTTCAATAACGGGGGAAAGGGGAATTTTGTTTCCGCCTGCTATCAACAGCTTTCTGTTTATTTCGCCGCCAGCATTTGTGGTTATGCACATTCCGGCCGGGCGGGTCCCGCTATGGCCCGTTGCGGCCGGGTTTTCGCATCAATACACTGATAATCAGACACCCGATCCGGCGGCCGCTAAGAAAATTTAACACTGGGGATACACAGCGTAACGATAAAGGCTTATTTTTTAATACAGCGGCAGCCCGGCTTGTTTTCGTATAAATATCAGCACGAATGGCAAATAAATTTTGTCAGCCAATGGTTGACATTTCATTTTTTTTATTATCTTTGCATAAACCACCTTCATTACAAAAGACCGTTCATTCATTTTTACAATCAGGAATTAAAATCAATCAGTTATGAAAACACGGATAATTCAACAACAACACGAGTATGGAAAATTACCTGCAACGAAAAGTTCAACTTATTCATTTCTGGAAAAAACAGGCACAAAAAGAGTCGGTGATCAAAGGTTTCATTCACACCGTTGAATCTTTACACTGGAAAAGCATTAATAAGATCAAAGATGATTTTCCCACTGTTTCGATCCTTAAAAATAACAGGCTGGTATTTAACCTTAAGGGAAATCAATACCGCCTTATTGTTTCCGTTCGTTTTTTACAGGAAAGATGCTACCTGGCTGCAGAATGGATGGGAACGCACGCAGAATATACGAATATCTGCAAAGCCAATCTTCAATATACAATCACAAATTATACAGACCATTCAACTCATTTACTATGGCCGCCACGATCAAATACAGCGTTATCCACTCTGCAGAACAGTATACAGCGTATGGAAAAGTACTGGAAGAACTGCTTTCCGATAGCCCTCAGGACCCGGAGATCCTTTCTGAAATTGAATTACTTACACTCCTGCTGAAAACCTATGAAGCGGAAACAGGCATTGTACATTCCGAAGAAATGAATGGCTTAGATGCCCTTCAGTATATCATGGAATCTGAAGATCTGAACGGCTCCGCCCTGGCCAGAAAACTGGAAGTAAGCCGTGCTTATATTTCCGATATTCTCCATAGCAAAAGAGCGATCTCTAAAGAGATGGCCCGCAAGATCAGCCAGCTTTTCGGCTATCCGCTGGAGATATTACTACGGCCCTACCCCATCAGCCGGGATAAAGTGAAAAAAGAAAAAGTTTCCTGAATATTCCTTTGGAGCTTACCTATCGTTCCAGGTCTTTCCCCTGGGCTTTCAGCTCTCTGGCAACCAGTTCCAGTTCGGCATACCATTCCGGGCCGTATTTTCGTATAAGGGGTTCTTTCAGGAAGGCGTATACGGGTACCTGCAGTTTTTCGCCGCATTCGCAGGCCGGTTTGCAGATGTCCCACTCATGGTACTGTACCGCTTCGAAACGGCTGTACTTTTTAATGCGTATGGGATATAAATGGCAGCTGAGCGGCTTTTTCCAGTCCGTTCTGCCTTCGAGATACGCTTTTTCCACGGCGCATTTGGCCGTGCCGCTTTCGTCGAAATACACGTAAGCACATTCCCCTCCGGCCGAAACCAGGGGCGTAACCAGGTCGCCGTCCTCATCCGTAACGGCATAGCCCTGGGCTTCCACGGCCTGTATTCCTTCAGCACGCATATACGGCTCTACCTGCGGGTACACGCTCTGTAGCAGATCGGCTTCTTCCGCATCGAGCGGGGCACCACTGTCGCCATGCACACAGCAGGCCCCTTTACAGGCCGCCAGGTCGCACACGAACCTGCGCTGAAATACGTCCAGGCTCACAATGCTTTCTCCGATCTCGATCATGAATGCGCCGCTCTTTGTTATCTTTGTGCAAAGTTAGCATAATTATGCCACGTATACTCACAGGAATTCAGGCCACAGGCGTGCCCCACCTGGGCAACATACTGGGGGCCATTCAGCCCATGATCCAGCTGTCGCAGCAAGCAGAGACCGATTCGTTCGCGTTCATTGCCGACCTGCACACCCTTACTGCCGTAAAAGATCCGGAGACCCGCGCGTACAACACCCGTGCCGTAGCTTCGGCCTGGCTTGCGTTCGGTTTCGATACGCAGAAGAATACCTTTTACCGCCAGAGCGACGTGACCGAAGTATGCGAACTTACCTGGTACCTGAGCTGCTTTACGCCCTTTCCCATGCTGGCCAATGCGCACTCCTTCAAAGACAAGAGCGAGCGCCTGTCCGACGTGAATGCCGGTCTCTTTACCTATCCCGTGCTGATGGCCTCGGACATTCTGCTGTACGATATAGACCTGGTGCCCGTGGGTAAAGACCAGGTACAGCACCTGGAAATGGCCCGCGATATGGCCGGCGCCTTTAACCGCACCTACGGCGTGGAATGCCTGCGTGAACCCGCGGCCTCGGTGGACGAGAACGTAAAGATCATTCCCGGTACCGACGGACAGAAAATGAGCAAGTCGTACAACAACACCATCAATATCTTCCTGCCGGAAAAAGAGCTGAAAAAGAACATACTATCCATCGTTACGGACAGTACCCCGCTGGAAGAGCCCAAGAACCCCGACACCTGCAATGTGTTTGCGCTGTACCGCCTGCTGGCCGAAGCGGCCGATGTAGAGACCATGCGTGATAACTACCTGCGCGGCGGATACGGTTTCGGACACGCCAAAACGGCGCTCTTCGAACTGATCCTGCAGAAATACCGGGCCGAGCGCGAACGCTTCAACTATTTTATGGAGAACAACGCCGAACTGGAAAAGGAACTGAACGTAGGGGCCGAAAAAGCCCGCGTTGTCGCGCGTAAAAAACTGTCGGAAGTGCGCAGTGTCCTGGGATTAAAAGCGTAACTTTAAGGCATGATCAGCGATTTTACGGAACATATACAGACCGTTCTGCGTGTGCTTCCCGACCGGCCCGGGGTTTACCAGTTCTTCAACGAAGAAAAAAATATCATCTACGTTGGTAAAGCGAAAAACCTCAGGAACCGGGTGTCTTCCTATTTCTCTAATTTTTCGCAGCATACCGGCAAAACCCGGCTTATGGTGCGGCAGATCACGGATATACAGTACATCATTACGGCCAGCGATCTGGAAGCCCTGCTGCTGGAAAATTCGCTCATCAAAAAGTACCAGCCGCGTTACAACATCAACCTGAAAGATGATAAGACCTACCCGCACATCATCATCAAACAGGAGGCTTTCCCGCGCATATTCGCCACCCGGCAGCCCGAGGAACACAGCACCGAAATGTACGGCCCGTACGCCAATGTAGGCGCCATGCGCTCGGTACTGAACCTGATAAAACAGCTGTACAAACTGCGTACCTGCAACCTGAACCTGAGCGAGGAGAACATCGCCAAAGGCAAGTTCAAGGTATGCCTGGAATACCATATCGGCAACTGTAAAGCGCCCTGCGTGGGCCTGCAGAGCCGAAGCGATTACGACGAGTCCATAGCCCAGATACGCCGCATCCTGAAGGGCAACCTGCGGGAACTGAGCCGGCACCTGCAGACCAAAATGATGGAAAGCGCAGCGGAATTCCGCTTTGAAGATGCTCAGCTCATCAAGGAACGCCTGGAAGAACTGGAAAAATTCCGCAGTAAAAGCGTGGTGGTGAACAACGATATGGAAGACATGGAAGTGTACGCTATCCAGAGCGATCCGGGTACGGCCTACATCACCTATTTCCGTGTGTCGGACGGGGCCATCATCCAGGCCTTTACCAATGAAATAAAGAAGAAACTGGAGGAAACGGACGAAGAACTGCTCGTTTTTGCCATCCTGGAACTGCGCCGGCGTTTTCAGAACCCCGCAAAGACCATTGTGGTGCCCATGGAAATAGAACTGCCCGTGGAAGGCATCCGTATACTGGTACCCAAACTGGGCGATAAGAAAAAACTGCTCGATATGGCCGAGACCAATAACCGCTTTTATGTAAAGGACAAACAGCGGCAACTGGCCATCAAAGACCCCGAGCGGCATACCGACCGCATACTGGAGCAGATGCGCAAAGACCTGCGTCTTACCGAACTGCCGCGGCACATCGAGTGTTTCGATAACTCGAACTTCCAGGGCGATTACGCCGTTTCAGCCTGCGTGGTGTTCCGCGATGCCAAACCCAGTAAGAAGGACTACCGCATTTTTAACGTAAAAACGGTGACCGGCCCGGACGATTTTGCCACTATGGAAGAGGTGATCTACCGCCGCTACAACCGTATGCTGATGGAAAACAGCGAACTGCCCCAGCTGATCGTAATCGACGGCGGTAAGGGCCAGCTCGGTGCCGCCCTCAACAGCCTGGAGAAACTGGGCCTACGCGGCAAAGTGGCCATCGTGGGCATTGCCAAACGCCTGGAAGAGATTTATTACCCCGGCGATTCACTGCCCCTGTACATCGATAAAAAATCCGAAAGCCTGAAGGTGATACAGCACATGCGCGACGAGGCGCACCGTTTCGGCATTACCAATTACCGCAAACGGCACCAGAAAGGACTTATCAAAACGGAACTGCACGGCATTGAAGGCATCGGCGAAAAAACGGCCGAAGCCCTGCTCTTTCATTTCCGTTCCGTAAAACGTATTAAAGAAGCCAGCCGGGAAGAGATCGCTGAAGTGATCGGTCCGGCCAAAGCCGCTATCGTAACCAACTATTTCCAGCAAAATGACCCGCCACAAACCTGAATTCCTGCTTTGTTTTGTACTGTTGCTCCTGAACTTCCGGCTGCATGCAGGGTCTGAACCTGCGCCTTCTATCCCGGCCGATGGTTTTATCACGTTCCGTATGGCACTGGCTTTGGGCGTGAGACCCCAGGACCTTTCCTACATGGCCTACACTTACAACGACTCCCGGGATATTATCGGCCGTTATTATACGAACAGGGAAAGTGGCCTTATTACCGGCTGTTACATGATAACGCCTCCCGAAGATCATTTTGAGCAGCATATGCTGTTTGAAGCCCGCATAGAGAACGGCCGCCTGCAGATACTGCATACCTACCGCCTGCTGCACGGCAATTACAGCTGCTGCTGGAACAATATGTACGACGGGTTCCAGCGCATAGGCGACCTGTTTTTTGTACGCTACTGTACCACCGGCTCTGCCTTCTGTGCCGGACATACTATGTTTTTCCGCCGTGTAGCAGACCTGCAGGAGGTAAATGGCGTAGTGGCCGAAATGTATTCCGGCGAGGAGGAAGATATGGTTACCGTCTCCTCCCGCCTGCAACGCCGCGGAGACACCCTGTTCCTGAACTACAAATGGATCAGCTATGTCTGGGAAGATGAAGATACGCCCATACCCACAGACTCTGCCGAATTCCGCGTACCTTTCTTTTTCCGCAACGGTCAGGTTACGACCCCAGACAGTGCTACCATGCGCCAATACTGGATCGACTGGTAAATTCCCTATCTTCGCCGCTACGAATCGATCTACACAGATGTACAAAAAGATCATACTGTTTTTCGCCTGCTGTTTTAGTATAGGCATGACAATGGCCCAGAAAAAGGGACAACCCCTGCTTTTTGATGTAAACGCTTTTAACGAGAACGCCGCTACGGCCCGCTGGCTGTATACCTACGATAAAGTAGCCTGGTGGACCACCGACAGCATCGTGAATCAGCCGAAAGAACTGCTGGACGGCCTGGGCAAGGAATGGTTCTGCTACCAGGACAGCCAGAAGACCTGGCATGCCGTGTACGGTAACTATGAATTCGGCAGTTACCGGCAGGTGCTGCATTTTCTGGTGGATACCGACGCGCATATTTCCAGCACCCTGGCCCGCGTGGACACGAATATCAGTTACCCTTTCAGCAGAGCTATCAATACCGCGTACCGCGAAGCCTGGCCCATTATCGACTCCGCCGGACTGCGTTTTAACCACTATGTACGTTTCCTGGGCAGCGACAGCATCGAGGTTTTCCTGTTCCCCGCCTTTCAGCCGGATAATTTTGCCGTGTTCGGGGGCGAGTTTGTATATACATTAGACCGCACGGGCAGCAAGGTACTCGAAGACAGGAGTTATTTCCAGGGCACTTTCCGGGGGTTTAAAACGGATACGCCCCGCAACATCGTACTGGATTATACCGAACGCGAAGAACCTACCCTCGGCGGCATTTTTTTCCTGTGGTACTATAAAAAATATTTTACCCAGATCTACCTGAAAAATAAACGCTATTCGCATACGCTCTATAAGAACGAAAAGGGGCAGTACAGCTGGCTGCACCTGGCAAACCCCAAGGAAAAGACACCTAAGAAAAAATAATTTCCGTTTAAAATACTGCATAAAAAAAGCCGGTCACTGACCGGCTTTTTCTCTTTCATGAGTAAATACTACTGGAAGTCCAATGCACTTACATCTTTATTAAATACTCTGCTTTTCAGGGTAAAGGTAAGCACCTGCTCGCCGGCAGTGATCACCATTTTGGAAGGTTGTTTGATACCGCCTGTTTCGCTGTATTCCGGGTATTCGGTCACCGAAGTGATCATTTTACCGTCTTCGCCTTCGCTCTGGCTTTCTTTCTTCACCAGCAGGCCGCTTTCCACATCGTAGAACTCGCTGGAATTTTCGCCGTTCTCGGTCACGATCACCTTATAGGCGTCCTTACCGTTCACGGTTACGATACCGTCTACTTTCAGCTGCTCGGGTTTGTAGCTCATCTGCTCGAACAGACCGGTTTTGGCTTTGGCATCGGCCAGTTCTTTTTCATCCATCGGTTTAGCTTGTCCCATTTGCGACATAGAGCCTTTTTCACCGTCGAATACACGACGCATCAGCGGCATACCCTGCATGGTGATCTCAGACATGTTCTTGTTCGGGGCCATACGCTTCATGGTTCCGTCCAGTTCAACCGGGGCACCGGCAATGGATACGGAGAATTTCTCGCTGATCGATTTGATCTTTTTCAGCTTTTTATCGCCACCGATCGCTGCAATGTATTTCTGCATGATCTGGGTACCGGTTACATCACCGGCCGATTTTTTCTCGGCAGGATTGGAGATCGGGTTACCGAATTTATCGGCATATTCCAGCGGGTAGCCCATTTTGGCCAGGGCCGGCCCTACTTCTTCAGCCTTACCCACTACCAGGATCACCATATTGTCCACGTTCAGGTATTTGCTCATGGTGCTTTGTACCTGCTCGGGCGTAACGGCATTGATGTTCTTCAGGTAGTTCGTATAGAAATCGGCAGGCAGTTTTTCCGTAAGAACGGTACGGGCAAAGCTGGCTCCGGTCTCGGGGCGCTCCAGGCGCAGGGCGAACATACCGGTGTATTCGGCTTTCTTGATGTTGAGTTCTTCGGCTTCCGGTTTGGTATCGCGGATGCGGCGGATCTCGTTCATAAATTCCACGATGGCGCTGTCGGTCACGTTGTTGCGCACTTTGGCAGACGCCTCAAAGGTACCCATCAGGTTGTAATCGTCGTTCAGGGAAGAATAGGCACCGTAGGTCCAGCCTTTATCCTCGCGGATGTTGTTGAACAGACGTCCGAAAGAACCGCCGCCCAGTACGGAGTTACCCAGTACGCCGGCAAAGTAATCGGCATTGCTTTTCTTGTAATTTACGGCATTACCGATGGTAATAACCGATTGTGTGGACGTAGGCAGGTCAACCAGCACAATGCGGGTCTTACCTGCTGCGGGCATGGCAGCCGCGGGGTTATCGGGAGCCGTTCCGGCAGCCCAGCCTGCAAAGTATTGTTTGGCCAGGGCGGTAGCTTCGGCAACCGTAATGTCGCCCGTAAAGGTCAGGTAAGCCTTGCCCGGTTTAAAATACGTATTGTAGAACGTTTTTACATCGTCCATACCGATGGATTCGATGCTCTCCTTGGTAACGTACTCACCGTAGGGGTGGTTTTTACCGTAGAGCAGTACGTTCATAACGCGGCCCGAAATAGCGTCGGGATTTTTCTCTTCGGCTTCCAGGCCGGTCAGGGCCTGCTTTTTCAGCTTGGTAAGCTCTTCATTGTTATTGAAGGTAGGTTTCAGGATCACTTCAGAGAACAGACCCATGGTTTTATCCAGGTGCTTTTTCAGTGTGGAAAATCCGCCCCCGCGTGAGGAAGCATAGAGGTCGGCGCCCATAAAGTCGATGGCCTCGTCCAGTTTTTCCTTGCTGTAGGAAGCGGTACCGGCGCGCATCAGTTCGCCCACCATAGAAGTGATACCCGCTTTATTACCTTCGGTAACCGGGGTATAATCGAGGTACAGATCTACACGTACCTGGGGCAGTTTATGGTTTTCGGCCACGATCACCGTAAGGCCGTTATCGAGTTTAAAAGACTGCGGCGTGGTCATTTTCAGTTCTCTGGCCGGACCAGCCTGCGGGGCCTTGCTACGGTCTATCTGTGCAAACAGGGAAAGTCCGCCGAAGACAAACGCTGCTGCTAATATGCTGATTCTTTTCATTTCGGTTCTTCTTTTAATCGTTTACTGTTGTCCGGGTTTTACATCGATCACCACGCGCTGGTTACTGTTCAGGTACTTGTTGGCCACGCGTTTTACATCTTCTACGGTAATTTTACGGTAGGTATCGATCTCGGTATTGATCAGGTTGGTATTGCCATAATATACATGGTAGTTTGCCAGGTTCTCGGCAATACCGGCCATGGTGGCGTTACGGGCAACAAAATCCTTCTCCAGGCGATTGATCTGTTTTTCCAGTTCTTCCCTGGTAATTCCTTCCGATTTCAGTTTTTCGATCTGGGCATCCATCTCTTTCTGCAGGGTGCTCAGTTCCACACCCTGGTTCACGAGGCCGAAGCACAGGAACACCCCGTAATCTTCCAGTCCCCACAAGAACGAACCTGCATACAGGGCCAGCTGTTTTTTATTTACGATCTCTTTGGTAAAACGGGAAGATTCGCCGTTCGACAGTACGTTACCGATGATATCGAGCACATAGGCGTCGTTATCGGTCTGTTTCGGGGTGCGGTAACCGTACAGTACGGCAGGCACCTGGGCATTTTTATCTTCGTAGGTAAGTCGTACTTCCTGGGTAATGGGGTCTTCCTGTACGTTGGGACGCGGAATGGTGCCCGTTCCTTTGGGAATAGCGCTGAAATACGAAGTGATCAGCTGTTTGGTCTTCTCGATGTCGATGTCACCGGCAATGCTCAGTGTGGCATTGTTCGGCACATAGAAGGTCTTGTAGAAATCTTTGTAATCGGCTTCCTGGGCAGCGTTCAGGTGCTCCATGGAACCGATCACGGCCCAGCGGTACGGGTGTTTCTTGAACAGGTTCTCCCACAGTACGCGGCTAAAGGCATCGCTGTATGGCTGGTTATCGATACGAAGACGTTTTTCTTCTTTTACCACTTCGCGCTGGGTTTCAATACCCACGTTCTCTACCCTGGCGTGCAGCATGCGCTCGCTTTCGAGCCAGAGACCGAGTTCCAGCTGGTTGCTGGGCAGCAGCTCGTAATAAAAAGTGCGGTCCTGCGAGGTATTGGCATTGTTGGTACCGCCGCTGCTGGCGATATACTTGTCGAATTCGCCGCGTTTGATATTGGCCGATCCTTCGAAAAGCAGGTGCTCGAAAAAGTGTGCAAAACCGGTACGGTCTTCTTTTTCGTTCTTAGAACCCACATGGTATAATACCGAAACCGCTACGATCGGGTTGGTATTATCCTGGTGCAGGATTACGTGCAGACCGTTCGGCAGTGTGTACTCAGTGAATTTTACGCCCTGAGCGCCAACGCCTAACACAAATCCGCCCATGCAGAGTAAACTGATAACTTTCTTCATGTCGCTTTATTACGTTTTAATGACGGGATTACCCCTCGATAATTTAGTCCGCTAAAATAAAAATAGACTTCCGGACGGGAAGCCTATTTCGACAAATTTATCTAAAAACGGGATGAACTTACTCTGCCGGATCGAGTTGGAAACGCATTCCGTCAATTTTTGAAAAATCGCTGATCTGGCAGGCCAGGCGGTGTTCCGGCTCCGTATCGGGCAGGGTGTCCAGCATATCTTCTTCGGCGTCGTTGCGCGGGGGCAGCTGTTCTCCGCCTTCCAGTATACGTATGCGGCAGGTGGCACAAAGCGCCATGCCTCCGCAGACCGCCTCCACGGGATAACCTTCACCCTTAAGCACTTCCATCAGGTTCATGGAAATATCCAGCGGCAGTTTCAGGCTTGTTTCCGTTCCTTCCGCATCCAGTATGGAGATCTTTACCAGTCCGTCCGTCATCTTTTATGCATTTTGACCGGCTGGCAGGCCTGTGGCCACGGGAACGTCCGTTTTGCTGATGGCGCCCCAACCTCCGGCCACTTCCTTAAAGTCGTGAATACCACGGGCTTTCAGGATGGAAGCGGCGATCATGCTTCGGTAACCGCCGGCACAGTGTATGTACATGTGTTCTTTGGGCTGTGTGCCGAACCAGGTATTGATATCGTCCAGCGGGAAACTGGCAGCTTTGCTGTAATGGCCCAGGGCAAATTCGGAAGGTTTGCGTACGTCCAGCACGGTATAATCGGGATGTTTCGGCAGTTCTTCGGCAAATTGTGCCGCGCTGATGCGGTTTACGCTGTCGGTTTCCATACCGGCCTGTTTCCAGGCGTCGAAACCACCGGCCAGGTAGCCCAGCACATTATCGAAACCCACGCGGGAAAGGCGGGTGATCACTTCTTCTTCACGTCCGGCGTCGGCCACCAGCAGTATGGCCTGGTTCACGTCGCCGATGAGGGCGCCTACCCAGGGAGCGAACTGTCCGTCCACGCCAATACTGATGGAACCCGGGATATGACCGGCCGCAAAGGCATCGGCATTGCGGGTGTCCAGCACCAGGGCCTCGGACGCTCCGGCTACCGTTTTAAAGGCGGCGGGGTCCAGGGCCTGCAGGGCGCGTTCTTTTACTTCGGCCAGGGAATCGTAGCCTTCCTTATTCATAAGTACGTTCTGCGGGAAATAGGCCGGCGGCTCACTGAGTCCGTCCGTTACCGCCTCGATAAAAGCCTCGCGCGTAGGCTGCATCAGGGCGTAATTGAAGGTTTTCTGGTGACCGAGCGTATCCACGGTCTCCTTCATCATATTTTTACCGCAGGCGCTGCCGGCTCCGTGACCGGGATAGATCACCAGGGAATCCGGCAGGGGAAGTATTTTTGTATAGATACTATCATAGAGCATACCGGCCAGTTCGTCCTGTGTCAGATTGGCAGCTTTTTGTGCCAGGTCCGGACGACCTACGTCACCCAGGAACAGGGTATCGCCGGTGAACAGGGAATGCGGCTCGCCGTTCTCGTCCAGCAGCAGGAAGCAGCTCGACTCCAGCGTGTGGCCGGGCGTATGCAGTACTTTCAGGGTCACTTTGCCCACGCGGAACGTTTCACCGTCGGCGGCAATATGTGCATCAAAGGCCGGTGCGGCCTGCGGCCCGTAAACGATGGGCGCGCCCGTAGCCTTGGACAGATCGAGGTGACCCGACACAAAATCGGCATGAAAATGCGTTTCGAAGATGTATTTTATCTGCACATTGTCTTTGCGTGCACGTTCGAGGTAAGGCCCTGTTTCGCGGAGAGGGTCGATGATCGCGGCTTCGCCTTCTGACTGGATGTAGTATGCACCCTGGGCAAGGCAGCCCGTGTATATCTGTTCTACTTTCATTCTACAATTTTTAGTATGCCTGAATAGACACAACAAATGTACCATTTTTTCGGGGCCGGAAATATCGACAGTACATATACGCCTATAACTTTCCCTGATAAGGTCCGGCTTTTTATTGCTATTTTTGCAGGCATTTTTACAAAGGATCCTCATGCAGTCTCTGACCGACATAGTACGCAGTTTTTCAGACCACCGGACCACCCGCGACATAGGCCTGCACATGGCCCGTCCCGGCACAAAACTGCATATATCCGGCGGGCACGGTTCCTTTTCGGCCCTGCTGCTTTCGGCCCTGTACAAACAAACGGGACGCAATCTTTTTGTCATTCTTAACGATAAGGAACAGGCCGCCTATTTCCTGAACGACCTGCAGGCCATACTGCCGGAGGAACGCCTGCTTTTCTTCCCCGACAGCTACCGCCGCGGTTACGCCTCCGAAGAGACCGACAACGCCAATGTAATGCTGCGTACCGAGGTACTGGGCAAGATCGCTTCCGGCGAGGCCGATATCATTGTGTCCTACGCCCGGGCCCTATCCGAAAAAGTGATCACCCGCAGCACCCTGGAACAGAAAACGCTGAACATGCATACCGGCGAAAAGCTGGACATGGACTTTGTGACCGATGTGCTGATCGAATACGGCTTTGAACGGGAGGACTTTGTATACGAACCCGGCTCCTTTGCCCTGCGCGGCGGCATCATAGACGTATTTTCGTACAGCGAGGAACTGCCCATACGCATTGAGTTCAAGGGCGATTACGTACATTCCATACGCTCCTTTCAGCCGGACGACCAGCTTTCGGTAAGCAGCCTGGACAAAGTGCGCATCGTACCCAATATCGAAGAAAAGAACAACCGCGACCCGCGCCTTTCCATATTCGAATACCTGCCCGAAGAAACGGTGATCGCCGCCTTTGACGTGCCCAGCGGTGTACTGCAGCTGAACGACGCCTTTCAGAAAGCCGAAAAATTCCTTTCGGAACGCGCCGCACCCATCCGCAAGCCCGACACCTCGGAACTCTACATCAGCGGAAGCGACTACGTATCGCTGCTGAACACACGTACCCTGCTGGAACTGGCCGTAAAACCACAGTTCACCGATGCGGATTCTTTTGTGTTCCATACCGAGCCCCAGCCGCTGATCCAGAAGAATTTTGACCTGCTGGCCGATAATTTCATCCGCCTGGCCGAAGAGGGTTGCCGGAACCTGATCCTGGCCGACGACGAAAAGCAGCTGCAGCGTCTCGACGCCATTTTTGAAGAGATACTGCCTAAAAAAGGCATCCATTCTACCTTTACCAGCCTGTACAATACGGTGAACAAAGGCCTTGCCGACGGTTTTGTATGGCCGGAAGGCGGACTGGCCGTATGGTGTGACCACAAGATCTTTGACCGTTACCGCCGTTTTAAACTGAAGGGACAATTCAGCAAAGACCAGGCCATTACCCTCAAGGAACTGGGTACACTGAGTCCGGGCGATTTTGTAACGCATATCGACCACGGGATCGGGCGTTTTGCCGGACTGGAAAAGACCGAGGTGAACGGCAAGGTGCAGGAATCCGTAAAACTCATTTATAAAGACAACGATGTGCTGTACGTGAGCATACACTCGCTGCACCGCATTGCCAAATACACCGGCAAGGAAGGCACCCTGCCCGCCGCACACAAGCTGGGCAGTGGCAAATGGGAAGCCACCAAGGCCAAGACCAAGAAACGCATCAAGGAACTGGCCTTCGACCTGATAAAACTCTACGCCAAACGCAAGGCCGATAAAGGGTTTGCCTTCAGCCGCGACGGTTACCTGCAGAACGAACTGGAAGCTTCTTTCATATACGAAGATACGCCCGATCAGCACAAAGCCACCGAAGACGTAAAACGAGATATGGAACGCTCCTGGCCCATGGACCGCCTGGTATGCGGCGACGTGGGTTTCGGTAAAACCGAAGTAGCCATCCGGGCCGCCTTTAAAGCCGCCTGCGACGGCAAACAGGTAGCCGTGCTGGTCCCGACCACCATACTGGCTTTTCAGCATTTCAAGACCTTCAGCAACCGCCTGAAAGATTTTCCGGTGACGATCGATTACCTGAACCGCTTCCGCAGCGCCAAACAACAGAAGGAAACCCTGCAGAAACTGGCCGAAGGTAAGGTGGACATTGTGATCGGCACGCACCGCATTGCCGCCAAGGACGTAAAATTCAAGGACCTGGGCCTGCTGATCGTGGACGAAGAACAAAAATTCGGGGTGAGCATCAAAGACAAGCTCAAAACCCTGAAAACCTCGGTGGATTCCCTCACGCTCACGGCCACGCCCATACCGCGTACCCTGCAGTTCTCGCTGATCGGGGCCCGCGACCTTTCCATCATACGTACGCCCCCGCCCAACCGCTACCCGGTGAGCACCGAACTGGTCACGTTCAATGAAGAGATCATCCGCGACGCCATACGCTATGAGCTCAGCCGCGGCGGACAGGTATATTTTGTGCACAACCGCGTAAACGATATACAGGATATTGCCGGCATGGTACAGCGCCTGGTGCCCGACTGCAACATACGAATTGCCCACGGGCAGATGAACGGCGAAGAACTGGAAGACGTGATGCTGGGCTTTATCGAGGGCGAGTTCGACGTACTTATTTCCACCGCTATCGTAGAAAGCGGGCTGGACGTACCCAATGCCAATACCATCCTTATAAACCAGGCCCAGAACTTTGGTCTCAGCGACCTGCACCAGCTGCGCGGACGCGTGGGCCGCAGCAATAAAAAGGCCTTCTGCTACCTGATCGCTCCGCCCGAACTGGCCATGACCGACGAGGCCCGCAAACGTATGCGCGCCATTACCGAATTTGCCGACCTGGGCAGCGGTTTCCAGATCGCCATGCGCGACCTGGACATACGCGGGGCCGGGGAACTGCTGGGCGCCGAACAGAGCGGCTTCATCAGCGATATCGGGTACGAGACCTACCAGCGTATATTGAACGAAGCCGTGCAGGAACTGAAAGAGAACGAATTTGCCGATCTCTATAAAGAAGAACTGGAAGCTCCGGACCGCGACTGGGCACAGGATTGCACCATTGAGACCGACCTGCAGATGCTGATCCCCGACGATTACGTGGACCAGACCGAAGAACGCCTGGTACTGTACAAAGAACTGGACAGCCTGGACAGCGACGGGGCCATAGACCGCTTCCGCGCGGAAATGACCGACCGTTTCGGAGAACTGCCCGAAGAGACCGAGGCCCTGCTCGAAACCGTGAAGATCCGCAAAATGGCACGGCACCTGGGTATCGAGAAACTGGTCTTCAAGAACGGCACGCTACTGCTGCACTTCACCGCCAATAAGGCCTATTTCCAGAGCGATGTGTTCGGCCTGGTGCTGAAATTCCTGCAGGAAAAGAACCGCGGCGAAATGAAGCAGGGCAAAGACCGCCTTACCATCGTGTTCCGCGACCTGAAACGCCTGGACGACGTGCGGGGCATACTGCTGAGCATGCAGGGCGAAGGGGTTGCCGTTTCGGACACATAATGTATATTTGAGAAGTGGAAGATAAGCGAAAACATATTGTAGTACTTACCGGCGCCGGCATCAGTGCCGAAAGCGGCATACGGACGTTCCGCGACTCCAACGGCCTGTGGGAGGAACACGACATTATGGAAGTGGCCTCGCCCGAAGGCTGGCGAAAGAACCGCGAGCTGGTACTGAAGTTCTACAACCTGCGCCGCGCACAGATGGCCGAAGTAGAGCCCAATGCGGCCCACAAAGCCCTGAGCGAGCTGGAAAAAGCCTACCGCGTTACCGTAATTACACAGAATGTGGACGATCTGCACGAACGCGCAGGCAGCACAAACATCGTGCACCTGCACGGCGAGCTGACCAAGGTACGTTCTTCCATGGACCCGGCACTCATTTACGAATGGGGCTACAAAGAGCTGAACCCCGGCGACAAATGCGAAAAAGGCAGTCAGCTTCGTCCGCACATTGTGTGGTTCGGAGAACTGGTGCCGGAGATCGAACGGGCGGCCGACATCAGCCGCAGCGCCGATATTTTTATGGTCATCGGCACCTCGTTACAGGTCTATCCCGCGGCCGGACTCATGCATTATGCGCCTTCGCACGCAGCTGTATACGTAATTGACCCGAATGCACACGAACTGGGCGCGGGTCCGCGTGTAAAGATCATTGCGGCTACGGCAACGGAAGCGGTACCGCAACTGGTTCAACAACTGCTGAACGAAGCATAGATGCCGGGACCAAAGCACATACTCATTATCCGTTTTTCATCCATCGGCGATATTGTACTTACCACGCCTGTTGTACGCTGCATACGCAATACATACGGCGACAACTGCGTGATCCATTACGCTACGAAAAAGGCCTTTGCCGGCTGGCTGGAACAAAATACGTATATAGATCATGTACACGTACTGAACGAAGGAGAGAGTGTTTTCAGCTTTGTAAAAAAAATAAAAAAGAATTTTCGTATACATGCCATTGCCGACCTGCATCACAATTTACGTAGTCTCATCATAAAGTGGCATTTCCCGTTTGTTCCCAAAGCCTCCTTTCCCAAACTGAATATACGAAAATGGCTCTACGTGCGCTTTAAATGGAATACCATGCCCGAGGTGCACGTGGTGGAACGCTATTTTAAGGCGGTGGAATTCCTGGATGTAACGTACGACGGAAAAGGACTCGATTTTTTTGTTTCGCCGGAAGACGAAGCCCGGGCGGCAGAACTCCTGGCGGCAACAGACGAATATTATGTAGTAACCGTAGGCGCCAAGTTCGCCACCAAAGCCCTGCCCGAGGATAAAATGACAGAGCTGGTACGCAATATTCCGGGTAAAATTATACTGCTGGGCGGAAAGGAAGATGCAGAAAAGGCCCGACGTATATACGAAAACTGTCCTGGTAAGGATATTATTGACCTCTGCGGAAAATGCAGTTTAGGTGTTTCGGCAGCCGTAGTGAAAAACGCAACGCATGTTTACGCACACGATACGGGCCTGATGCACATCGCGGCCGCATTTAATAAACCCATTACGCTTTTCTGGGGCAATACCACGCCCAGACTGGGTATGGGGCCTTTCCTGGCGGAGAATGCTCCGCAAAAACCGGAGTTCCGCGAGGTACAGGGGCTCTCCTGCCGGCCCTGTTCCAAGATCGGCTATGCCGAATGCCCGCTGGGACATTTTAAATGCATGCGCGAGCAGGACATTACACGGTAAATATTGCAGTTTATTTCTGGGTATTCGTCAAATGGGCGTGCTGAATATTGAAATAGAAGGGCACTTTTGTTCCGTTATTGTTTTTGATCTCAATCATTTCGATCCTGTAGCGCATAGAATCCGTTACGTACGCTACCGTGAGTGCCTCATAACCCAGGGCCAGCAGAAAATAGCGGCCATCCAGGGGGGCCAGCGCAAAAGCGGCACCCTCTTTATCAAAAATACTTCCCGAATCATACATGGCATCGCGCAGCAGGCGTACCTGATTCGCATAATAATTCGCGCTATCGGCCTGTCCCAGCCCGTTAAAGGCAACCATACGCTCAAAGATCACTTTGATAGACAGCGGATACGAACGCAGGAAGGAATCTGAAACGGCCAGGGCTTTTTTGTAATCGTCGGCCATGTTCAGCTTGTTGATCCGCAGTTCGTCGTCCAGCACTATATAGGGTTTATAGGCAGGCTGCGCGGTAAAGCCGATCATCAGGGCCAGCACATCGGAAGAAGGCATAGTGGTATCTGCTCTCTGGAAGCGGGCCAGCAGGCTGTCGTATTCCAGCGGGCCGCCGATGGTTAGCACCTGTTCTTTTATAGAACGGTAATCGCTTGCATAGTCAAAAGGTTTCTGCGCAAAAGCGGCAGCATACAAGGTAAAAAACAGGAATAGAGCTGTCAGATTTTTCATGCCCCGAAAGTAGAGATATTTATTTCACAAAAAATAACTCTCTAAAAAATTATTTTTCGGTATAAATAATTTCCGTCTGGAAACGGATGCTTTCGTTGTGTATCTCTTTCAGTATGGTGATGATAAAATCCTGATCGAGCGTGAGATTATTACCGAAGCGGCTGCGCGAGGCCTTGATCTCGTTCCAGCGTTCGGGCTGAAATACGGTAATATTATGCTGTTTTTTATAACGGCCTATTTTCTCTACCAGTTCCATGCGCCGGGCCAGGATCTCCAGCAGCTCCTCGTCCAGGCTGTCCACCATGCTGCGCAGGGCTTCCAGTTCGTTCTGGAATACACTGCCCCCCGTACGCTCGCGGATGTGCAGGGCGGCCAGGATCTCGCCCAGGCGTTCGGGTGTGATCTGCTGTGCGGCATCGCTCCAGGCCTTGTCCGGGTCGGGATGCGTTTCGATCATGAGCCCGTGGTAGCCCAGGTCCATCGCTTTCTGCGCCGTTTCCTGTATCATGGAGCGTTTGCCGGTGATGTGCGAAGGGTCACAGATCACTTTCAGGTCGGGGCGTTCGCTCATGAGTGCAATGGGAATATCCCACTTGGGCGGGTAACGGTACACCGAGTTCTCGTACACCTGGAATCCGCGGTGAATGGCCGCCACCTGCTGTATACCGGCTTTTTCGATACGTTCCAGGGCGCCCAGCCACAGTTTCATGTCCGGGTTGATGGGGTTTTTTACCCATACGGCCACCTCACTGCCCTTAAGTGCGTCGGCAATTTCCTGTACGGCAAACGGGTTCACCGAAGTACGGGCCCCGATCCAGATGATGTCTATACCATATTTCAGCAGCAGTTCGGCGTGTTCGGGGTTACCGGCTTCCACGGCCAGCAGCAGGCCACTCTGTTCGCGTGCTTTCTGCAGCCATACCAGGGCCTCTTCGCCCATGCCTTCGAAGGCGCCGGGGCGGGTACGCGGTTTCCAGATACCGGCGCGGAATACCTTTACGCCCGGCACATTTTTAAGCGCCAGGGCCGTCTGCAATACCTGTTCTTCGGTTTCGGCACTGCAGGGACCGGCTACCACCAGGGGACCGGCGTTCTCTTCAAAAATAGCGCGTATCATGGTTTTACCTCCACATCGTTTTTGTAGCGCACCGTTTTCAGGCGCCGTCCCGAGTCATCGTACTCGAACCAGTCGCCTTCGCGCAGCCCGGCACGGAACTGTCCCTGCACGGCGATTCCGCCGCCCTTGTTGAACTCGGTATATTTACCTTCCGGCAGGTCGTTCTTATAGGTGTATTCGGCCAGGATCGCCCCTTCTGAAGAAAAATAACGCTCTTTGCCCTCGCGCTGGCCGGCCTCGTTGTACTGGGTGCTGAACTGCATATTACCGTTATCGTAATAGCGCAGCCAGGTGCCTACTTTTGTATCGTTTTTGTATACACCCGCACTATCGATCGCCCCATTGGCATAAAAAACCATGTAAGGGCCCTGTTTTTTTCCGTCCACGATATACATTTCCGAAGTGCGGATACCATTTGCATAGCGGGTCTGCGGACCGCTCAGCGTCCCGTTATCGTACCAGTTCTCCTTTTGGATCTGTCCGTAAGCGTTATACTCTACCGAATACCCGTGCCGCGTGCCTTCGCTGTTGTAATTCTCTATTTTCATCAGGCGGTTGAACTTATCGTAATACACCCAGGTGCCGGTAAACACCCCGCCTTTTTTAATTCCGCGTGCAATGATATCGCCTTCTTTCAGGGTGATCACCGTATCTTTCTGGGCGTAGGCGCCTATGCCCAGCAGCAGGAAGAACAGCAGCAGGCCGTGTCTGGTATTCATAGTAACAAAGTTAGTACTTTAAGCTATTGCAGGGCTAAAATTCTTCCGCCGGTATGCCAGTAGCGGGTCCAGTAGGCTTCGGAAAGGTTGCTGATCATAACCCCGCGGCTGGTGGAGGCATGAACAAAATTACCGTTGTAGAGATAAATGCCCACGTGACTCACCCGGCTGCTGTTGATCTTAAAGAACACCAGGTCGCCCTCTTTCAGGTCCTCGCGCTTTACGGTGCGGGCCTGTTCCAGTATGTCTTTGGTGCTGCGGGCTATTTCGCGGCGGTACACTTCCAGGTAAATGTTCATGCAGAAGGCCGAGCAGTCGGTACCGTTGCGGTCTTTGCCGCCATAGCGGTACGGCGTGCCGATCCAGGAATCCACCGCATCGAGCAGTTTTACATTGGCCGTGGCGGGAATATCGATCTTCCACTTTTTTTCGTACGAAGTGATGGCCGAGGTTTTGGCCAAGGCCGTTTCTGTTTTGGCAGGCGCTTTTACCGTAGTATTCACCGGGGCTTTTTCAGCCGGACCTTTCTTCGTTTTTTTAGAGGGTTTTGTACTTTTCTTCGGTGGAGTGTTTTTACCGGAAGCCGCCATCTGCTGATTATCGAACTCCCAGCTTTCTTCATACTGCTGCTTGCCTGCCTCCTGGAAAAGATTACAGGACGACCACACAAAACAGCAGACTATACCTATTACAACATTCAGACGTAACTGCATAATCATAAAATTAAAACAGTATATCCTGCGCTTTCCGTGTGGTGTTTCTATTTTTTTAACGGCCCTTTGTCAATTGCCGGGCAAAAAAAATACCCTCCGCCTTTAGGACGGAGGGTACGCAAAGAAACATGAAGAGTCTTAAAACATCCGTTTGGCAAGCTGCAGGGCCATTTTTGTGAATGGGTCCGGCTTTTCGCTCATCACCAGCGGATGTACGATACGAACGGCATCGCCGATCATTTTATAACTGCGTTTAAAGCTGAATTGTTTCGACGTACGTACGCCGTGAATGGCCACCGCGAAGAAGTGTCGCATCAGCAGTTTAAAGTTGCGGGACACGGCCGAGAGTATGGCCACGGGCTCTTCGGCAAATTTACCGCCTTTTTTCAGGTAGGTAAAGCAGGCCTCGCTCAGTTCGGGGTTGCGGATAACGCCATACAGCGCGTCGGCCAGGATATTGATGGTGGCCGTATTGGTATGACGGGCCGCATAAAAACGCTCCACGGCTTCGTCGTAAGCCTGTACATCGGCCGTTTTGCAGGCCAGCAGGTGCTGACCCAGGCGGTGTACATCGGTAAAAGCCACCGTCATGCCGCCTCCCGTAAGCGGGTGACGCATGTTGAGGGAATCGCCCAGCAGCACGGCTCCGCTCTGGCGACGCGGGTTTGCCGGCATGTAACAGTTGGGCATCATTTTTATATCGCCTTCTTCCACGGCTGCCCGCAAGCTCGGCTGTATCTGTGCCGGCATCTGGGGCAGAACCTGGTTCAGCAGGTATTCTTTGAGTTCGGGGCCCTTACGCGGCGCCTGTTCTCCCGGGAAATCGATCAGCACGCGGGTTTCACGGCTCGAAATAGGATATACCAGTACCGGCGCGGGTTCGGCTACAATTACGTGACCGTGGCCGGCATAGGGCAGTTCGGCATCTTTGAGCACCAGGCCCACAAAATAACCGTTGATCTTATTTTTATTGTGACTGATCTTTTCGCGGAAACGGGAAGCCGATCCGTCGCAGGCAATGGTGAGCAGGGCTTTTTCGGTATGTACCGCCCCTTCTTCGTCTTCGTACTGTACACCAATAACGCGACCGTTCTCCTCTACCAGGTCCAGGGCCCGGCCTTTGATCACTTTAACATTGGGCGATTGTAAGATCTCGGCCCGGATATTCTGTACGAATTTACCGTTACGGAATCCGTAGCCCGTTATTTCTTTCCCGGTCTCCACGGGATAATTTACATTGAAATGCTGGTCCTGTTTAAAAAGGGCATAACCTTTCACGGGGGCTGCGTCGATACCGCCGATGAGGTGATCGAGTCCCATGAGGCGCAGCTGTTCCACGCCGCCGGGCTGCAGCAGTTCGCCCACGATACGGTCCTGTTCCGAAAGGTTACGTTCGATGATACTCACCTGCATCCCGTTCCTGGCGAGATAGGCGGCCAGGGCTCCTCCGGCAACGCCGGCCCCGATTATGCATACATTACTTTGTGTATTCATGGTTCAATATTTTCAAAGCCTGAAATATGACAGACAGACTTCTACTATTGAGACACTAAGTCCTGCGATCGTTTAGGGTTTGTATCCTCTGTATCCTGCGTAAGACGAAGGATCTCTTCCACGCGGCGTTTGGTAAGGCGGTAGCTCGGGTCGGCCGGGTTGGCTTTCCAGAGTATTTCCTTGGCAAAATCGCGGAAAACGACACGTACATCGTCCATAGTACGGGTCTCCACCATCAGGCGGGCGGCCAGTCCCTTGCGGATCTTCACGTTCTGCGTGAACACCAGCGGGTTGGCATACACTTTGGTAAGTGTGGCAATGGCCATTACCTGCGGGATGGCACAGAAACGGAAGTTCTTTTCATCTTTCAGCAGGCTGAGGTACTCGAGGCAGTCCGGCGCATGACGCAGGGCGTCGGTAACCAGCTCGTTGATGCACTGTACGGCACGCGGGTGGTTCGGATTGGCGGCGAACCAGCCAAAATCCTCGTTGTATCTGGTCCACACGCTCTGCGGCCAGAACATACGTCCCTGCGGGTAATCCTCGAAATAGTCGCGGATGATATTGGTCTTCTGCAGGAACAGGCCCATGGAGTTGGAGATGCGCTCTTCGTTCTTGAGCCAGTACATTTCCTTGCCGGAGGCCGAGAACAGGGCCGAAAGTCCGATGCCCACAAGGCCGGCCACATAGTAGCAGTACTCGTCCCAGTCTTCGATGGTATCCGGGCGGAAATCGGCATATTTGGCCATCCCCTGACCCATCCGGCGGGTAATGTCCGAAATTACGGTCTTGTACTGATCGCCAAGGCCCTGGTAGCAGCGTACCACTTTATCAAAGTTGGCCATCAGCTTTTTATAGTCGGGCGTATCGCCCACGCCGGGCAGGTTGAACTGCGGATCTTCCAGTTTCAGGTAGAAACTGTTGAGCAGTTCCGTCTTACGTTCTGCGGGTACATCGGGATCGTCCTCCACGCTGTCGAGTCCGCGGAGCACCAGGTAAAATATACATACGGGGTCGCGCAGTTCTTCGGGCAGCTGACGGATCACCGCAGCGAAAGAACGCGAAACCTTATCGAGTGTTTCATAGCTGTACGCCATATCCGTATCGAATATGGCATGATGCGATGCGCCTGAATCCGAAAGTTTCAGTTTCAGCATCGCTTTAATTTCAGACGGATAGTACGCCGAACGCAACAGATCACGAATCATATGGCCTTTTTGTTATCGTTACTTCTGCTAAGACGCGGAGCCCCGGGTATTAGTTACAGGAGGCAGTAAAAAAGCGTTCTGCCACAACCAAAGCCGTACTTTTTTGTTTACAGATGAGGTACCTATTTAAATACAGAGGATGTATGAACGCAGCAACCGCAGTAAAAGGATCCGCCCTGTTTCTTCTCAGCCTTTTTTCGTGCCGCAGTATACCCGAAGGCGCACGGCCCGTAACCGGTTTCCGCCAGGAAAGATACCTGGGTAAATGGTACGAGATCGCCCGGCTCGATTTCCGTTTCGAGAAGAACCTGAACAATACCACGGCCGAGTATTCCCTGAACGCCGACGGCAGCATACAGGTGCTGAACCGGGGCTACAATTACCGCAAACAACGCCGCCAGCAGGCCCTGGGCAAGGCGAAACCGGCGGGTGAGGCCGGTGAAGGCCGCCTGAAAGTTTCGTTCTTCGGCCCGTTTTATGCGCCCTACAACGTAATTGCCATCGACCCGGATTACCGCTATGCCCTGGTGGCCGGTAAAAACCTGCGTTACCTCTGGTTTCTCTCGCGGGAAAAGACCATGCCCGAAGCCATAAAGGAAAAATACCTGCGGATAGCGTCGGAGATCGGTTATAAGACCGACGAGCTGGTGTGGGTGCAACATACGCAGGAAGGGAGCTGAAGCCCTGCGGCAACCCGGAAGGTATTGTGTGTATATCAGAAAATCAGTACATTCACATTAGCTTTTCTACACACGTTTAAAAATACATTATCTATGGATAAACGGGGCGAAAACGGGGGCCGCAGCACGGAGAACCGCTGGCGTACCTTTTACGGGCAACCGCTGAACGGCAGTATCGGCGAAGCCGTGGAGCAGGAAATATGCAAACTGCGCAACGAAGGTTTTTCTTTCAAAATATGTATCGGCACCGATTCACAGCGCCTGGGCGACAAACTGTTGTTCGCCACCGCCCTGGTCTTTACCATCCGCGGCAACGGCGGTTATATGTTCGTGAAGAAAATGCAGGACCTGAACCGCTACCCGCTGAAGGAACGCCTGATGATGGAGATCGGTTACAGCATCGGGGTGGCCTATGAACTGGAGTCCCTGATCCGTTCCTACGGTGTGGAACTGGAAATTCATGCCGATATCAATGCCAATCCCCGTTTCCCGAGCAGTGTATCGTTTAAGGATGCTATGGGGTATATTACCGGTATGGGTTACCGCTTTGTGCATAAGCCCGATAGCTTTGCGGCCAGTTCCTGTGCCGATATTTTTTGCCATTAGGACATACGAAAGAAAAAAAGGGGGCGCCAATCTGTTAACAAACCTTAAATATCCTGCATGATCTCCACATCCTTTCCGTTTGCCACAGCGGCATTGCCCGCATACGCCGCCTGCTTCGTACCAGGAGAATATTTCTCCGCCTGCGGCTCATGCAGGTCCCGGCGGCCGTCTTTCCCTTTCGCAAAAAAGAAACCTAAAGCGGTCAAACAGCGTATATAACAGAGAATCACATCTGTTTTGTTCCCTGTGCTGTGCATCAGACGTATAAACAAACCTTAAACAAACAGTATGAGAAAGTTATGCGGCCTGCTTGGCCTGGCCTTACTGGCCTCCGTTTCCGCTCACACGTATGCCCAGGATACTACTAAAACGGCTTTCCGCCGGAAAATACCCAATTACGTGGAACCGCGTAAGCATGAGCTGCGCCTGAACGGCGGCCCTATGGCCGGACAGATGGTGGGCTTTTACGGCGACCGCGGCGTGGTGCTTTCTGCCGATTATGCCCGGGGTTTTGTGGGACAGCACTACCTGCGCGTAGGTCTGCGCATTAACGACATAGATTACCGCAATTTTGGCGGACCGATCTACCCGCCCATCAGTCCCAATCCCTCGGTGGTCGGCGGGGACAGCAGTTCTTATTCCATGATGCAGACGCAGACCAAACTGGACGTACTGGTGAACACGCATGCCGGTATCACCATTGGTTACGAAAAAGCGATCGGGCTGCGCAAGGTAAAATTTATCATCGGGGCTGACCTCTATGCCGGCTATCATGCACTGAAACTGCGCACCGACGAGGCCATGTACCTGGAAACGCGCACTTACGATCCGGCCACGCAGCTGTTTGATTACAGCTATAATTTCACGGCCTACGGCAATACCGTTTCTACGGACCGGCGCATTGTGCTGGGTGTAATTCCCCGCATCGGGGTACGCTGGCAGATAACGCCCTTCTTCGGGCTGGGGCTGGCACTGAACCCGCTGGTGGGCTACAGTCACCGCGTTTCCGGTAAGGAAGTGACCTCGGGCGACCGTCCGCAGAACCCCGGTGCGTTAAAAGGATACTGGTTTTTCCAGCAAAACCTGGAAGGTTCTCTTATCTTTAGCTTCGCTAAAAGAAATCCAGGGGAATCCCGAAAATAAAAGATGCTGAAACGTTTTATAATTCTATGCGCTGTCTTCCTTTCCGGGGACAGCGTTTTTGCGCAGGACGCCTCCTATCCCGGCGCGTACCTGGGCAGCTGGAAAGGTAAATTACAGATCGCCGGCAGTAAGGCCGATATCGATATGGAACTGGTGCTGGGCCCGGAACTGCACAAAGACTCGGTGTGGGGCTACACCCTGGTGTACCGCAGCGAACGCGGCGAAGATAAACGGCCTTACGAACTGCGGAGGACACAGCGCGACCTGCAGTTATTCACGGTAGACGAAAAAAATTCCATTCTGCTTACAGAAAGACAGATCGGGAATACGGTTTTTTCCATTTTCACTGTAGAAGGTTCCGCCCTGCTGATATCGCTGGAACTACAGCCGGAGCAGATCATTTTTGAAGTGGTCTCCTGGCAGGAAAGCAGCCGTGAAGAAAGCGGCGGCAAACAGGAAGATGTGCCCCTGGTATACAGTTATCTTCCCGGCGGCTATCAGAAAGCGGTGCTGAGACGGACGCCCTGACGGCGAAATTCTTATTACTTTTGAGGCATGAGCCGGTTCACCCGCAAAAAACGATTCTGGATACCCGTATTCCTGCTGTTCTGCATTATTTCCTTCGTATTTTACTATAAGAAGGTCACCCGGCTGGACCCGCCTTCCGTGCCTGTTGTTACGTTAAACGATACACAACGTATTTCCAACCCGGAAGGAACGTTCTACAAACTGGGTGCAAATACCCTGCAGAAAAACGAATTCGGGCTCTGGGAAATGTACGTGGAAGGCAATGCCTATGAACGGGGCCGGGCACACGGCATCCTGTCCAAAGAACTGATCCGGTACCAGGAAGCCGTTTTCGTAAAGCAGATCCGGCAGCTGGTGCCCAATGCCTCTTACCTGCGTTTCCTGAATTACGGGCTGCTCTATTTCAACAAAGACCTGGACGAGCACATCCCGGACGAATATTTACAGGAGATCTACGGTGTTTCCCGGTCACACCCCGACACCTTCGACTTTATCGGCGAAAAATACGCCCGCATCCTCAATTACCACGCGGCCCACGATATCGGGCATGCCATGCAGCAGTACATGCTGGTGGGCTGCACCTCCTTCAGCGCCTGGAGCAGTTACACCGCCGATTCCCAGCTGATCGTAGGCCGCAATTTCGACTTTTACGCCGGCGACGATTTTGCCCGGAACAAAGTGGTTTCCTTCTTCCGGCCGGAGAAGGGCTACAAATTCATGACCGTTTCCTGGCCGGGTTTTATCGGTGCGGTAAGCGGTATGAACGAACACGGACTGGCCCTGACCATCAATGCCAGCGCGGGCAATCCACCGTTGAAGACCCGTACGCCCATTGCCCTGCTTACGCGAGAGATCCTGCAGTTTGCCCGCAATATAGATGAAGCCGTGGCCATTGCCCGCAAACGCGAGACCTTTGTAAGCGAAAGCATATTGCTGGCCTCTGCCGAGGACGGACGCAGCGTTATCATCGAGAAAAGTCCGGATACACTGGGCATTTACACCCCGCCCGGGGCCCGGCTCAGTTGCAGTAATCACTACCAGAGCGCAGCTTTTGCCCATGACGAAAAACACCTGGAGAACATGGCCGGCAGCGATTCGCCCTACCGTTTTGCCCGCATGAACGAGCTGCAGGACCAGCACCCGGGCATCAGCGTACAGGACGCCGCCGATATCCTGCGCAACAAGGAAGGACTTTTTAATGCAGATATCGGCCTGGGCAATCAGAAATCGGTGAACCAGCTCATCTGCCATCACTCGGTAATTATGAAACCCCAGGAACGTACGGTCTGGGTTTCGGCCCCGCCTTATAACCTGGGTACCTATGTGTGTTACGATCTGCGAACGGTGTTCGACAGAATGGCGGCGGCACAGGCTCCGTCCGACTTTTTCAGCCGGGAACTGAACCTGGCGCCGGATCCTTTCCTGTATACAAAAACGTACAGGCGTTTTGAGCTCTTCCGGCAGATGAAACCCCTGCTGTTGTATTTTACGAAACACCCGGACGTAGCGCAACCCGTAGCGACTTTTTTCGAAAAATTCGAAGCCTATAACCCCAACTGGTACCACACGCATGTAATGCTGGGCGACTATTACGCTGCACAGGGCCGGAACGACGAAGCACGCAAAGCGTACCGCAAGGCGCTGAAACTGGAAATTGCCAGCAAAGGCGAAAAAGAGGCCACGGAAAAGAAACTGGAGGAACTGGAGCGCTGAGAGCTTGCGCTTCCCTGCTGATTTTCAGCTATCTTTACAGAAAAAACGCGTATGAGAACGATCCTTTACCTTGCTTTGATCAGCTGCCTGGGAATGCCCGCCCTTTTTGCCCAGAAAGACAGCATTGCCGATCCCTGGACGCGCTATACGCAGCCCGGCAAAGTGCACGAATTTCTCTCCGCCTACAAAGGCAGCTGGCAGCAGAGCTCCCATTTCTGGATGACCGCCGGAGAAAAGCCCCAGACCTTCCGGATCAGCGCCTCGGCAGAAATGCTGCTGGGCGGACGTTTTCTGCAGATCACCCAAAGCGGACCGATGGCGGGCATGCCCTATGAAGGCACCCTGTTGTTGGGATTTAATACCACGAGCGAAGAATTTACCTGCGTGCAGACCAGTAATTTCGGTACCGGGAGCCTGGTACTGAGCGGCCGCTGGAAAGAACCGTTCAAAAGTATAGAGTTACGGGGCGAAATGAAGAACCCCGAAACCCGCTTAGCGGTGAAGGTCCGCCAGAACATTATTTTTACCGATACAGATCATTTCCGGATAGAGAATTACGACCAGCAGGACGGCAGTACCGAATTCAAAAGTGCGGAATACGTTTTTTCACGGTCGGCCCTGTTGCCGGAGAAACCCTGAACCAGAACGCGGCCGTTTTTTGCAAAAAAGTATATCCCCGCAAAACGGCGGCTACACTACGCTGCACTGCATTGTTCATTAATATTTAGACATCTTTGTTTCCTTTAAAGAAAGGAATTGCGTAACTTACCTTGATTTTTAAAGAAAGCAACCATACATAAGACACGGAATGCCGCGGGCCGGCACAGGAAACCTGTTCCTTTTCAGCGTGTATACGTGTCTCTGAGGCTGCTTGAAATGACTCTACTTCCCGTACCTGTTTTACGGCTTTTCGTGGAAACAGGACGAGAAATGGTAGTCACAAAAATGCCAATCAGCCCTGAAATAGGTTTATATGGGTGTATCTACAGATTCGGAGGGGAATCGTATTGCATTGCATACCCATAGCTGATTTATTTAAAATGCGTAAAGGGCAGAATGAAAAATTTTGCCCTTTATTTTTTAGTCATAATGACCCGGCTCTTAGCTATTTACTACCCGCTACTTCCCATCCACGGAGAACACATACCGGCTTATTTCACCGTCACCGTACGCTTCGGAACTGAACTCCGTCAGCAGGGAATCGCCCCGCAACTCAGCCCGGTAAAAATAGCCCGCTTCCGGCAGTCGTAATGTATCCTGTGTGCGCTTGTCCGTATGGAAACAGAAGATCTCTTTTATCTCTGAGCCATACAAAGATCCGCTGTACAGTATGGCTTCCCGTTCCGGAAATTCGTCCAGTACACCCATGAACTGCCTGGAATAGCCATCGCCCCGGGTGCTCAGCAGCATAAGCCCGGCGCATTCTATGGCGGCACAATCCATATCGAACCAGTGATAGCCCTTCTTCATTTCCATGTACTGCGGCAGGTAATCGGTATCCCCGATCCCGATGAGTCCGCGCCAGCAGATGGTATCCCTGTGCTTATCCCTGCCCCAGAGCAGGTACAGGTCGCTGTAACGGGTACCGTCGCACACGCGGTATTCCAGCCATGTGCCGTCGGGCAGCAAAGTATCGCGCAGCATTTCGGTAAAGCCGCTTATGTACTTGGGGTCCCCGGCACGGATCTTCTGTAATTTCAGGCGCGGAGTTACGGAACAGGCCACGGTACACAGCAGCAACAGGGCGAAAGGCAGGGTTCTCTTCATTCCTTTATTCCTTCGCAGTCGAGCAGGAACGCGTATTCCATGGCAATTTCCTTCAGGCGCTGAAAACGGCCGCTTTTACCGCCGTGGCCCGATTCCATATCGGTATGCAGGTACAGGCGGTTGCTGTCGGTCTTGAGTTCGCGCAGCCGCGCCACCCATTTGGCGGGCTCCCAGTATTGCACCTGGCTGTCGTGCAGCCCGGTGGTTACCAGCATATTGGGATACGCAACGGCTTTTATATTGTCGTAGGGCGAATAGGACAGGATATATTCGTAATACTCTTTGTTCTTCGGATTTCCCCATTCGTCAAACTCCCCGGTGGTCAGCGGAATACTTTCATCCAGCATGGTGGTCACCACGTCTACAAAAGGTACGGAGGCCACGATCCCGTTCCAGAGGTCGGGACGCATATTTACCACAGCGCCCATCAGCAGTCCGCCGGCGCTGCCGCCCATGGCGTACAGGTGTCCGCGCGAAGTGTACTTATTCGAAATAAGGAATTCGGCACAGTCGATAAAGTCGTTGAAGGTATTTTTCTTGTGCAGCATTTTGCCGGTTTCGTACCACTGGCGGCCCAGGTCCTGTCCGCCGCGTATGTGTGCGATGGCAAAGACAAAACCGCGGTCGAGCAGGCTCATGCGTGCCACGCTGAAATAGGGATCTACCGTAATACCGTAGGATCCGTAACCGTAAAGCAGCAGCGGGCTGTCTTCTCCTTTAAAGGCCGATCTCTTATACACCAGCGACACCGGCACCCGGGCTCCGTCGCGGGCGGTTACCCAGCGGCGTTCACTGGTATACTGCGAAGCATCGTAACCGCCGGGCACTTCCTGTACCTTCAGGGTTTTACGTTCCTTGCTGAGCATGTTGATCTCGTATACCGTGGCCGGCTGTACCAGGGAAGAATAGCCGTAGCGGAAATACTGCGTGTTGAATTCCGGGTTGCTGTGCATATACGCCGTATAGGTAGGCTCATCGAACTGGATGAAATAATCGGTGCTGCCCGCCCAGGATCTTACGCGCAGGCGTGTGAGTCCTTCGTAGCGCTCTTCCACCACCAGGTAATCCCTGAACACATCAAAACGCTCTACCAGCACATCGCCGCGGTAAGGCATCACATCCGTCCAGTTGCCCGATTCCGTGGCGGCCAGCGGCGTTTTCATGATCTTGAAATTGCGGCTGCCGTTGATATTGGTGCGTATGTAAAAATATTTGTCGTAATGCTCCACATCGTACAGGTGGTCGCGCACGCGGGGCTGGAACACCTTAAACTTCGCATCCGCTTCGGAGGCGGAGGCAAAACGCGTTTCTGCGGTAGTGGTACTGTAGGAATGAATGAAAATATATGCGTCTGATTTCGACTTGGACACGCTGCAGCCAAAGGTCTCGTCCTTTTCTTCGTAGACCAGTTCGTCCTTTTTAGTATCCTTACCCACCGTGTGCCGCATGATGCGGTATGTGCGCAGGGTCACTTCATCCTTTACGTCGTAATACAGGGTCTTATTGTCGTTCACCCACACATAACCGCCGTCGGTATCTGCACCGGTTTCCTGGCGGGTTTCGCCCGTAAGCAGGTTCTTTACGTAGAGCACGTATTTACGACGGCCCACAAAATCGGCCCCGTAAGCGATCCAGTTGTTGTCCGGGCTCACGGTAAGGCCCACCACATCGCAGAACGACTGTCCCTCGGCCAGCAGGTTCTCGTTGAGCATGATCTCTTCGGGGGCTTCGAGGGAACCTTTTTTACGGCAGTAAATGGGATATTCCTTACCGGTCTCGTAGCGGGTATAGTAATAGTAGCCGCGCAGCAGAACGGGCACGCTGGAATCGTCTTCCTTGATGCGGCTTTTCATCTCGGTAAAAAGTTTATCCTGCAGGGCCTCGGTGTGCGCCAGCCCGGACTTTGTATAGGCATTTTCGGCCTCCAGGTAAGAGATCACTTCGGGATTTTCGCGCTCGTTAAGCCAGAAATAGGGGTCGATGCGCGTATGTCCGTGTATGGAAAGGTTCTTAGGCTTGCGGGCGGCCATGGGCGCCTGAGAATAAGCTGTGACGTCTGTCATGAATACAGTAATTAGTAATGTAAAAAGCGGCTGGAGTAATTTGGGTCTCATGAGCAAAGGGATAAGGCCCAAATATAAAAATATTGTTTAAAACCAGGCACATAAGCCGGGTTACCTCTTTATAAAGTGGGATCGCGGCGCAGTTTTTCGAAGTAGGGATCGGCGCCCAGACCGGGTTTACGGGAAGCGGCCACGGCCAGTTCGTCGCAGCGGTTATTTTCCACGTTGGAAGCATGCCCTTTTACCCACACAAAGCGGATATCCTTAAACTGCCGGTACACTTTCAGGAAGCGGATCCAGAGGTCGGGGTTGGCCTTGCCGTTGAACTGTTTCACTTCCCAGCCGAACACCCAGCGTTTGTTGATGGCATCTACCACGTAGCGGCTGTCGCTGTATACCACCACGGGGTATTTGTTGGTCTTGAGATGTTCGAGCGCCACGATCACGGCCAGCAGCTCCATCCGGTTATTGGTGGTAAGCCGGAAGCCCTCGCTGATCTCGCGGCGTTTACCTGCGAATTTAAGTACCGCCCCGTAACCGCCGGGACCGGGATTACCGGAGGCAGCCCCGTCTGTATATATCTCAACGATGGGATCCATGCGGGGGTAAAGATAACAGAAGTAGGCGCAGGCAGCGGCGAAAGCGATAATTTTAATCCCAGGTTTCAACAATGCCTGTCCTCAACATTTAACAAAATACATAAACAATTCGCTGAAAATCAAAAGATCAGGCGACAGACCACTGTACACGGATTTAACACATGAGGCAAAGAACATTTTACACTTCTCTGCATAAACCCGGTACAGGAAAACAAAAAACGCCTTTCACGGTGAGGTAAAAGACGTTTAAAAAAACTATGAAAAAGTAACCTTAGCAAAATTGCTCGTAGCACGCTTTCAGGTGCTCGGCAATCATATCAGCAGGCCGTCCTTCAATCATGTGTCGCTCCACGAAATGTACCAGTTTGCCATTTTTGAAGAGTGCAATGCTCGGGCTGCTCGGCGGGTATGGTAACATGTACTCGCGGGCGGTTTGGGTAGCTTCTGTGTCGACCCCTGCAAAAACCGTTGCCAGTCTGGCAGGTGTAATGTTGCCCGTAAGTGACTTCAGCACTCCGGGGCGGGCGCTTCCGGCAGCACATCCGCAAACGGAATTCACCACCAGCAGGGCCGTTTCTGAACCGCTTTCTTTCATAAAGTTCTCTACCGAACCGGCCGTCTCGAGGGACTCAAATCCGTTTTCGGTAAGTTGTGCGCGGCAGGGTTTTACTATTTCTTCAGGATACATAACGCTATATCTTTCTTTTGTATTATAATTTATTCTACAAAGTTAGTCAAGATTTACATAGGTACATATAGGAAATACTTATATAAGTTTCGGTACCGTCTATAAGAGCGCGGGACAAAAGCAGGACAAACGGCCCCTGTAAAGGGGATTAACAGTTTTTCACGGGTCACCCGCATCACAGCCCTCATTTTTTTGTTTAAGTTTGACCTTATGAAAAGAGTTTTGTTCAGTATCCTGGCAGCCGGGATGTATGCCGGAGCCGTATATGCGCAGACCGCCGCGCCCAAACTGGCGGAAGAAGGCGGCAGGCATGCCGACGGGATCAGTATTCCCTATAAAAAGTATGAGATGGCCAACGGCCTTACCGTAGTGGTACACGAAGACCACAGCGATCCGATAGTGTATGTGGACGTGACCTACCACGTGGGTTCGGCACGCGAACTGCCCGGACGCAGCGGGTTTGCCCACTTTTTTGAGCACATGATGTTCCAGGGCAGCGATCACGTGGCCGACGAAGAACACTTTAAAATTGTGACCGAAAGCGGCGGTACCCTCAACGGTACCACCAACCAGGACCGTACCAATTATTTTGAGACCCTGCCCAGCAACCAGCTGGAAGTAGCGCTCTGGCTCGAGGCCGACCGTATGGGCTGGTTCCTGGATGCCGTTACACAGCAGAAATTTGAAATTCAGCGCGCTACCGTGAAAAACGAACGCGGGCAGAATTACGATAACCGTCCCTACGGACTCATCTATGAAAAAACCAAGGAGGCCCTGTACCCGGTAGGTCACCCCTACTCCTGGACCACCATCGGATATATCGAAGACCTGAACGCCGCCGGCCTGGACGATCTGAAGAACTTTTTCCTGCGCTGGTACGGTCCCAACAACGCCACCCTTACCATTTCGGGCGATGTGAACACCGAAGAGGCCCTGAAACTGGCCGAGAAATACTTCGGCAACATCCCGCGCGGCCCGGAAGTAAAAAACATGGCACCGGCGCCGGTGACCCTGGATAAAACGCGCTACATGTCGTACGAGGACAATGTAAAGATGCCGTATTTCAAAATGACCTGGCCTACGGTGGAATCTGCCCACCCCGACGCCGCCGCACTGGACGTACTGGCCGAGATCATCGGCAGCGGTAAGAACTCCATGATGTACCAGACCTTTGTAAAGCCCCAGTTATCGGTGAACGCCTACGGGTATCACCCTACCGGCGAACTGCACGGTACCTTTGAGCTCATTACCTACAACAAACCGGGCACCCAGCTGGCCGATATCGAAAAGGCCATGAACAAGGCCCTGGAAGACTGGCTCAAAGCCGGTGTGAACACCGATGACCTGAACCGCATCAAGGCCAAGATCGAATCGGAAGCCATTTACCGCCTGCAATCCGTACAGGGTAAAGGCTCACAGCTGGCCTTCTACGAAACGTTCTACGGTTCGCCGGGCTATTTCTACAACGAAATTGAAAAATACCGCGCCGTTACCGCCGAAAAGGTAATGGAAGTGTTCAAAAAATACATCTACGGTAAAGATCACGTATGTCTGAGCGTGGTACCCAAAGGACAGACGGCCCTGCTGCCCGCCCCGGACAACTGTACGCGCTGGACCATACCGGCTGGTTTCAAACCGGATCTTACCGAATACAAGAACCTGAAATACAACAAGGCTACGGATTCTTTCGACCGCAGTAAAAAACCGGCTTCGGGCGCCAACCCGGTAATTACCATGCCCGATTTTAAAACCACCAGGAGTCCGGCCGGCCTGCAGATGATCTCTACGTACTACACCGAATTACCGGTGAGCACACTGAACCTGTACCTGCCCTTCGGACAGGTGACCGAAACACCTGAAAATGCCGGTATTTCACAGGTCCTGGCCAAAATGATGAACGAAGGTACCCAGACCCGCAGCGCCGAAGCTTTTGATGCCGAGCTGGAAAAACTGGGCAGCGATATCCGTGTATACGCAGGTCGCGAAGAATTTGTGATCAGCGTTTCCTTCCTGAACAAAAACGCCTCCCGTACGCTGGAACTGCTGAACGAGCGCATGTTCAAACCCAAATTCGAAGAGGCCGACCTGGAACGCATCAAGAACCAGACCATACAGGGCCTCAACAACCAGCAGACACAGGCTACCGCCATTGCCAACAACGTACTGCGCAAACTGCTTTTCCCGAACGATATTATCGGGTATAACGAAATGGGCACGGCCGAAAGCGTGAACAAGATCACCCTGGCCGACGTACAGAAATACTACGACCGCTTTTTTGCGCCCGATAACGGCTACCTGGTAAGCGTAGGCGAACTGAGCGTAAAAGACCTGCACGGCCGCCTGTCCTTCCTGGGCAACTGGAAAGCTAAAGGACTGCAGAAACCCAAACCCTATGCTGCCAAAGGCGTGGACAAAAGCACCATTTACTTTATAGATAAGGAAGGCGCCGCACAAAGCGAGATACGCGTTGCATGGCCCAGCCTGTACTACGATGCCGCCGGCGACTATTACACCGCCAGCCTGGTGAACTTTGCCCTGGGCGGAGCCTTCAACAGCCGCATCAACCTGAACCTGCGTGAACTGCACGGCTGGACCTACGGTGCCCGCGGACGTTTCTCCAGCACCAAGCTCGAGAACAAGTACATGGCATCGGCCGGTGTAAAGAAAGAAGCCACCGACAGCAGCATCATCGAGATCGTACGCGAAATTAAGCTGTACGAGCAGAACGGTCCCACCGAAGAAGAGATACTGTTCACGAAAAACAGCGTAGGCCAGAGCGAGGCCCTCGATTACGAAACCCCGGGCAAAAAGGCCGGTTTCGTAAAAATGATCATCGACAACGGTGCCGATAAGAACCTGCAGGCCAAACGCCTGGAGCTGCTCAAAAACCTGAGCGTGGCCTCGGCCAAAACCTTTGCCGCCAAGAACTACCCCTCCGAAAAGCTGACCATTGTAGTGGTAGGCGATAAAAAAGTGGTGTTCGAAGGCCTGAAAAAACTGGGACTGCCCATCGTGGAACTCGATATCAACGGCAACCCGATCAGGTAAAAATAAACCCAATCGCAATAAAAGAACCCGTGCAGTCCGCTGCGCGGGTTTTTTCATGAGCCTTTAGCTTTACGCTCTATTCCGAAGTCCGGATGTTCGGACCCCGGCCCCTTCACTCATTACTCTTCACTCCGGACTTCCGGACCACCTAACAATTCCTTCACACAGAAGCAGATAAATATCTGCAGAATACCACCAAAATATCTTAGATTTGAGCTCAATTTCAGATAACAATGAACGAACAGCAATTCTGGGACCTCATTCAGCCCACCGTTGGCGCCGAGCGCATCGAAACCCAGATGGAACTTTTGTATAATGCACTCAATGAACAGTCTACCGGCGACCTGGTGGATTTTCACAATATTTTTCTCGAGCAGATGGACCGCGCCTATACCTGGGACCTCTGGGCGGCCGCTTATACCATACACGGAGGCTGTTCCGACGATGGTTTCATGGACTTCCGGGCCTGGCTCATTACCCGCGGGAAAGACGTTTTTGAGAAGGCCGTGGCCGAGCCCGATTCCCTGGTGGCCCTTTCCAAAGAAAAACTGCTCGACAGCCTGGACTGGGAGGAATTCAACTACCTGGCCGCCGAAGTGTACGAAGAACGTACCGAAAAGGACATCGAGGACGACGAACGCAACCGCGACATCGATTTCCGCGAAGACCCGGCCGGTATGGAATGGGAAGAAGACGATCTGAACGCCCTGAAAGACCGTAATCCGCAGCTTTTTGAGCTGTTCCGCTCCGAGTGGGAGGCCTGATCCGGATTTCTTTTTCAAAAACCTGTTTTTACCGGAAATACCTGCGTATTTTTGAGAGCATTATTCCGCATCTCATGAAAAACGTATATATAGTATCCCTGGCACTGCTGTGCATAACGACTTCGTGCAATACACCCGCAGCCAAAGAAAAAATCACAGAACCGGTTCAGAAAACCGCAGGTATCGATTCGCTCCGTAAAGAACTGCAGCAGATGGCAGGCAACTTTAAAGGCAATATCGGTTTTGCCCTGAAGCACACGGGCAACGGAGATACGCTTACCCTGAACGGCGCCGGCCATTACCCGATGCAGAGCGTGTTCAAATTTCCGCTGTCGCTGGCCGTACTGCATGCCTGCGAAGAGGGCAAATTAGCGATAGATGCAAAACACAAAATAGCCAAAGCCGACCTGCTGCCCGGCTCCTGGAGCCCGATACGCGACGATCATCCGAACGGGGCTGAACTCCCGCTGAAAGAGATCATGCGGTATACCGTATCACAGAGCGATAACAGCGGCTGCGATTTTATGTTCCGTTTATTAGGCGGACCACGTTACGTAAATGATCACATCCACAGCCTGGGAATAAAAGACATGGCCATTGTAGCTACCGAGGCAGAAATGCACCGCGACTGGGAAACCCAGTTCACAAACCGGAGCACACCGTTTGCCATGGTACAGGTATTCGAAAAGTTCTACAAGGGCAATGCGCTTACGGAAGCAAACCGCGACCTGCTGTGGCAGATGCTCACGGAAAGCACCACCGGGCCGCGCCGTATAAAAGGCCAACTGCCCGAAGGCACCGTGGTGGGCCACAAAACAGGCAGTTCCGGCACCAACGATAAAGGCATTACCGCCGCCGTGAACGATGCCGGCGTTATTATACTGCCGGACGGGCAAGCCCTGATCATAGCCGTATTTGTGAGTAATACCACCGAAAAGAGCGAAGTTTGCGAAGATGCCATCGCGGCCATGAGCAAAGCGGCCTGGGATTACTATACGAAGAAATAATTACTGCATTTGCATTAGGTGCCGTGGCGCAGCCGCAGGGTAGATTTGCCGTATGACACCTGTTTTCCATCTGAAGCCTTCGCGGGCCTACGGTTTTTTTGTGCTGTTTTCCGTGGGGAGCTTTGCGCTTATCAGTGCATTGTTCGCTTTTTGCATGGTACTGCCCTGGACAGGCGACCGCATTGCCGAAAACGACCGGGCCGCCGTGAGCCTGCTTTTTATCGTACTCACAGGACTTTCGCTATGGTTTACACGTTTTCTCTGGCTGCTGGGCCGCAAAACCAATGCGGGCATCCGTTTTTACGAGGAACACCTCGAATAGTACACTTCCGGCAGGAATGTACAGCATTTCGCGTATGCAGACATCATCATGCAGGTAGAAGAAGTGGAGGAACAGGTCAGCAGCGGCATACGCAACTATGTGAACCGCTGGATACGCATACGCCTGTACAGCTCCGCGGGAGAGGAACTCTGCATGGGATCGCAGCCCATCCGCAACAAGGCCGAAGTAGCCCGCATGATCAGCATTACCGGCCCTCACCTGCGCATTTCCACGGAAAGCATGCCGTTTCAGTTCCCGGAACTGAGCACCAGGCGCACCGTGTGATCGTTCTTCTGCTCGGCAAAAAGCGTACGTCCGCGCATGAAACGCTCTACCAGGGCCTCATTGTAATTGCGTATAGTTATCAGCTCCAGGTTATCGCGGAACTCTGTAACGTAATTCTCTTTCAGTTGTTCCAGCACGCCGGGCACCCGCATCGGGTCGTTATCGATACATATACTAAAACTAATGGCGCTGTGCTGCATCAGGTTCACTTTTATGCGGTGTGTGGCCAGCAGGGTGAACAGTTGTCCCAGGTTTTCCTCCATAATAAAGGAAAAATCCCGGGGTGAAATAGAGATCAGTGCCTGGTTCTTTTTAATGATGAACGAAGGCAGCAGTCCGAATATTTCTTCATTTTCTACCACAGTACCCGGCGCCGAAGGATTCAGGAAGGAACGTACGCGCAGCACGATGTTCTTGTTCTGCAGCGGTTTTATGGTCTTGGGGTGGATCACCGTTGCCCCGTAATAGGCCAGTTCGATGGCATCGGTATACGAAAGACGGTTGAACAGCTGTGCATCGGGGAACAGTTTGGGATCGGCATTGAGGATGCCCGGCACGTCTTTCCAGATGGTCACTTCCTCCGCATCCAGGCAATAGGCAAAAATGGCGGCGGAATAGTCAGACCCTTCGCGGCCCAGCGTAACCCGGGCTCCTTCCGAGGTTTTGGCGGTAAAACCCTGGGTAATGATCACGTTGTTACGGTGTGCTTCCCCTTCGAGCAGCACTTTTACCTGGGTCTCAATCAGGTGCTGCGTCACGGGCCAGTTCACCTTACCCTCGCGGTAAGTGGCATCGGTACGGATCAGTCCGCCCGCATCCTTATAAATGGCCGGCACGCCGATGTGCTGCAGGTAGCGCGCTACGATCTTGGTAGACAGTATTTCGCCCTGGGATACGATCTGATCGTAAAAATAATTGTATTCATTTTCCGATTCCGTGCTGCATACGACCCGTATTTCGGTAAAGGTTTCCTCCAGTTCGGCACTTATTCCGGCATCCAAGCCCAGTTCCTGTACAATGTCCAGGTGAAAATTGCGCAGGGTGTCCAGCGCGGGTAATTCCTTCCCTTTGGATGCACGGGCCTGCTGTACCAGTAGTTCGAGGGCATTGGTGGTCTTGGCCATGGCAGAGACCACGCAGAGCAACTGGTCGTCCCCCTTGTGATCGCGGATAATTTGTGCCACATTCCGAACCGATCCCGCATCTTTTACCGATGCCCCCCCGAATTTAAATACTTTGTACATAGCTGCAAAGGTGTAAATTTTGCCGGAAACGCGCTTCCTGTTTTTGGGTTAAAACGCACTAAAATTGCGTATCTTTGCACAGAATATGAAAAATCACAAGGCAGGATTCATCAATATACTGGGTAAACCCAATGTAGGCAAGTCCACATTGATGAATACGCTCATGGGAGACAAGCTCAGCATTGTTTCGGCCAAGGCACAGACCACCCGGCACCGCATCACCGGTCTGGCCAACAGCGACGATTACCAGATGATCTTTAACGATACGCCGGGCATCCTCGACCCCAAATACCGCCTGCACGAACGCATGATGGCCTTTGTGGACGAAGCGCTGAGCGATGCCGATATTGCCATGCTGGTGGTAGAAGCCGGCGACCGCATCAAGGATTCGGAACTGGAAGGCAAATACGTGAAAGTGATCGCCAGCCTGGCCAAACTGAACTGTCCCGTAATTGTAGCGCTGAACAAGTGCGACCTGAAGAACGAAGAAGAAATAGCCGCGCTGAAAGCCTACTGGGAAGAACAGATGCCTTTTGCCACGGTGATACCGATATCTGCCGTAAGCGGAATGGGCATCGACGTACTGCTGAACACTCTGCTGGACAAACTGCCGGAATCACCCCCGTATTTCGATAAAGAATTCCTGAGCGACCGCCCCCTGCGCTTTTTTGTAACGGAGATCATCCGCGAGAAAATATTCCTGCACTACAAACAGGAGATCCCCTACTGCTGCGAAGTGGGCATTGAAGAATACAAGGAAGGCGACGATATGGACCGCATACGGGCCCTGATCTACGTGGAGCGCGAATCGCAGAAGCCCATTGTGATCGGTCGCGGCGGAAGTTCGCTGAAACAGGTGGCCAGCGAGGCACGCAAGGACATCGAGGACTTCCTGGATAAAAAAGTGTACCTCGAGATCTTTGTAAAAGTGAAGGACAACTGGCGCCAGAACGAACATCTTTTAAAAGGCTTCGGATACTGATGAACGAGGAACTGGCACTGCTATACCGCTTCTTTTCGGCCATCGAGGCCAACCTGTTCGCAGGTTTACTGCGCAGCGAAGGAATGCAGGCCTTTATCCGCGACGAGAACATCAATACCATTTATCCCTTCAGCAACCTGGCCACGGGCGGCATTAAAATTTACGTACGCCACGCCGACGAAGAAAAGGCCCGCGAGCTGCTGGGCCGTTTTTTACAGAGCCATTCCCTGTACGAAGAGGAAGACCTGAGCTATGCCCTGCCCTGCCCCAACTGCGGCTCGGCCAATACCCTGGTGGTACCGGTAGAAAAAAAGAGCTATTACGATGAATTCCGCTGCTTCGACTGCGACCATCTCTGGGACAACCGCACGGATAAGAACATCAATCCGGGCGTGTGGGAATAGATACTGAGTGAACGGGCTGCGACAAACCCGCAAACTCATCTGATCCCATAAACATCTGATCATAAAATAATTAAACCCTATTTGAGGCCTCATTACTTCCTGAAATGCAGGCCCAAACCCCTTTCTACGGCCTTATAAAGCACTTTTCTTGTCATTGGAACCCGGGAACATATACTCTAACTTGCAATTACCCAAGTAATAAGTTCCTCCGGGGCATGTGTGCGTCCTGCGTGACCCCGGGGGACTTTATTTTCCCGTCAGCACCCGGTAGGCCTCCGGTATCTCCACCCCGCGGAAATAGTTCGTGAGTCCGCAGAAAATAAACAGGGTGAGTACAGCGCCTGTTCCCAGGATGATCTTCGACTGCGTTTCCGGCTTTAATCCCAGTACAGAAGCCTGCATTTTGCTGTGGTGAATGGCCGCCACATGGGCAAAGAATCCCAGGATGGCCAGTGCATAATAGGGAATAAAGAACAGGTTTACTGGGAAGCTGTTGAGCCCGGCCACACCGAAGTAAAAATTGGTATCGAGTTTCAGTACCGAACGGCCGGCCAGTACCGCGGTAATATGTATCATAAAGAATACAGCCAGGTACGATCCGCTCCATATCTGTAATTTCTCCCAGAAACCACGGGCCGTTTTACGTTTATGAAAGAAAAGGCGTATCCCGGAGATCACCTGCACGGCCACGGCAGCCTGTAACAACGACTCTACGGAGCGGTGGCGGTATACCTTACGGATCTCGTCCATAAAGGCAATGTGCGCTTCGGCCCCGCCCAGGGCAAACAGGTGATTGAGCAGGTGCAGCGTTACAAAAACGGCAATAAAAAGTCCGGATACATAGTGTGCCTGTTTCATAGGGGTATTGTGTTGCGTAAAGGTAACATTCCGCCTACAAACAAAAAAAGGCCGTCCCGCTTATCGCGAAACAGCCTTTCTGTATTTTATTCCGTGTGGAATTATTCTTCTTTGGAACCGAAACGTTTACGGTCGTTCTCGTTCAGGTAGATCTTGCGCAGACGCAGGCTTTTAGGCGTTACTTCCACGTACTCGTCTTTCTGGATGTACTCCATACATTCTTCCAGCGAGAATTTAATGGCCGGGGCAATGCGCATTTTATCATCTGAACCGCTGGCACGCATATTGGTGAGTTTTTTACTCTTGGTTACGTTCACCACCAGGTCGTTATCGCGGGTATGCGCGCCGATCACCTGTCCTTCGTACACCTCGTCACCCGGATCGATGAAGAAGCTACCGCGGTCCTGCAGTTTATCGATGGAATAGGCATAGGTCTCACCGGTTTCGCCGGAGATCAGGGAACCGTTGTTACGGCCCGGGATGGCGCCCTTCCAGGGTTCGTAGGCTTTAAAGCGGTGCGCCATGATGGCCTCACCGGCACTCACGTTCAGTACGTCGGTACGCAGACCGATGATACCGCGTGAAGGAATTTCGAATTCCAGGTGCTGCAGATCGCCTTTCGGCTCCATTACCTTCAGTTCGCCCTTGCGACGGGTAACCAGTTCGATCACTTTACCGGCGGCCTCTTCCGGGGCATCTACGGTAAGGAACTCTACGGGTTCGCTCTTTTCGCCGTCGATCTCTTTTACGATCACGCGGGGCTGACCTACCTGCAGTTCGTAGCCTTCGCGACGCATGGTCTCGATCAGTACGGAAAGGTGCAGTACACCGCGGCCATACACGATAAAGGCATCGGCGCTTTCGCCGTCTTCCACGCGCAGGGCCAGGTTTTTCTCGGTCTCTTTGATCAGGCGCTCACGGATGTGGCGGCTGGTCACATATTGTCCTTCTTTACCAAAGAACGGAGAGTTGTTGATGGTAAAGAGCATGCTCATTGTCGGTTCGTCGATGGCGATCGGCTCCATAGGTTCCGGGTTCTCCGCATCGGCAATGGTATCCCCGATATCGAAGTTTTCCAGTCCCACTACGGCACAGATATCGCCGCAGCGTACCTCGTCCACTTTTACGCGGCCCAGGCCTTCGAATACATACAGGTCCTTGATACGGGCCTTTTGTTTGCTGCCGTCGCGTTTACACAGGGTAACGGGCTGACCGGCCTTGAGAACACCGCGGTTCACACGACCGATAGCGATACGTCCCACGAAGGAAGAGTAGTCCAGCGAGGTGATCTGCAGCTGTACGGTACCTTCTTTGTATACCGGGGCGGGAATATGTTCAATAACCAGGTCCAGCAGGGCGGTGAGATCTTCGGTCTGGGTTCTCCAGTCCAGGCTCATCCAGCCGTTCTTGGCGGCGCCGTACGCGGTGGGGAAATCCAGCTGATCTTCGGTAGCGCCCAGGTTGAACATAAGATCGAATACCTGTTCGTGTACCTCGTCGGGGCGACAGTTCTCCTTATCTACCTTGTTGATCACCAGGATGGGCTTTTTACCCAGGCTGAGGGCTTTCTGCAGTACGTAGCGGGTCTGCGGCATGGGACCTTCAAAGGCGTCCACCAGCAGCAGTACGCCGTCGGCCATGTTCAGTACGCGCTCCACCTCTCCGCCGAAGTCGGCGTGGCCCGGTGTATCGATAATGTTGATCTTGGTATCTTTATACGTTACGGAAACGTTCTTTGCCAGAATGGTAATACCGCGTTCGCGCTCCAGGTCATTGTTGTCCAGGATCAGGTCGCCCGTATTTTCATTGTCACGGAAAAGTTTGCACTGGAACATGATCTTGTCCACCAGCGTAGTTTTACCGTGGTCTACGTGGGCGATAATAGCGATGTTTCTGATGTTCATATAGAATGTATGATATTACGTTGTTATACTCGGGTTCCTTTGGGCTTGTTCGTATTGGCCAGGTTGCAGGTGCCGCGGCTGACCGTTTCACCCTGTTCGTTCTTCAATACACACTCGGCATGTATAATGGTGCGGCCGGCTTTTACCAGGCGGGCCTCTCCGGTCACCAGTTCGCCGGCACGTACCTTCCCGAAGAAATCTACGTTCAGGTTCACGGTCACAAACCAGGTATCCAGGGGTTGCAGGGCTACCAGCAGGCCGGTAAGCTCGTCGATGATGGCTGCATGTACGCCGCCGTGCATCAGGCCTATGGGGTTCAGCATCTGTTCGTGTACGCGGAACTGCATACGCAGGGCATCCTGTTCAATATGCAGCAGGGTGCCGTCCAGCCAGCGGGAGAACGGTGGCGCATCCGCATCGAGCTTTTTGCCCACAAACTGCTGAAAATATTGCAAATATGAAGTAGCCTGACCCATTAAAGGGCGCAAAGATAGCGAATTAATCCGAATATTAATATGGAAGCTGTCCAAAACCGATGGGGGCCGCACAGGAAGCAACAGAATATTGATACAGGCGTAACATTTACAGGGCATGCCTGATAATAGTGCAAATGAAGTACTTGACACTACTGGATAAAATACTATATTTGATTACAAATTAACTTGTTCCATGAAAAAATTAATCATTATCCTTTTGAGCTCCGCGTTAGCAGGCGGTGCAAGCGCGCAGAAAATCAAGCTTACGTCAGGCAGTCTTGCCTTCCTGGCCAGCGTACAGAGTGTAAATGTTTCGTTCGACTACAGCAATATGAAGGTAGGCAAGATGTCGGAAAGTGAGTATGTAAAGACCAAGTCCGAAGAATACAACAAAAAGGAATCGGGCCGCGGCGATCAGTGGAAACAGAGCTGGACCAGCGACCGCGAAGAGCGTTTTGAGCCCAAGTTCCTGGAACTGCTGGCCAAGAACGCCCCGAAATGGAGCTTCAGCAAAGGCAGCGAAGGTCCTGTGGAAATGAAAGTACATACCACCTTTACCGAGCCCGGCTTTAACGTGGTGGTGGCCAAACAGTATGCCATGGTAGACCTTACCATAACCTTTATCCAGAACGGCAGCGAAGCCGCAGTGGTTACCGTGGGCAAAGCGCCCGGCCGCACCTATGGGTATGGCGACCTGGACACCGGCGTACGTATCACCGAGGCCTATGCAGCCGCGGGTAAGTACCTGGGCAAGTTCCTGGTGAAATCGGTGAAATAGTTCCTTCACCCATTTACATATTTTCAGAAAGGAGGCTTCGGTCTCCTTTTGTTTTTTTAAGTACTTCCGGGGCCGATCCGTTTTGCCGTCCGCTTTTTGCGTCTATTTTTACAGAATGAAACTGAACCGGATCGCGGGCCTGGCCCTTTTTTTTGTTCCCGTACTGCTGCACAGCCAGAACAGTACCTCTATAGCCGTGATTACCAAAACCCTGAGCCTGCCCAGGCAGAAAGTGGAAGTGTGGATACATACCGCCCCCAAGGACGGTCCGGTGTTCTTTAACATGCACGACGACGAGAATACCTCTACCGAGGCCGCACTGGCCCTGATCGCCGACAGCGGGGGCACCTATATCGAACTGAAACATACGGGGGCCCGCAACATCAGCTTCCGGCAGCGCCGTAAACGCTACACCTTCGATCCCAACCGCATCTACACCGACGAAGGCATCCGTGCCACCCTGGAAAAGAACGGCCCTTACGACGAAAAAGCACACCGCGCCGTAAGACGCTTTTCGGATAACCTGCTGGAACTGGTTCAACGCGTTTCACCACATTACATTTTTACCCTGCACAACAATACGCCCGAGAACCTGATGGTATATTCCTTTGTACCCGGCCGTGAATACGAAGCCGACGCCTCGGAAGTGTATGCCGATACCACGAAGGACCACGACGATTTTATACTCGTGACAAAAAAACTATTTTTCGATTATTACCAGCTGAGCGGGTACAACTGCGTACTGCAGAACCAGCACCCCACCAACGACGGGTCCTTATCCGTATGGGCGGCCCTGAACCGCGTTCCCTACATAAATATAGAGGCCGAACACGGCCATGTGGAAGAACAGAAAGATATGATGCGCGCTACCTACCAGATGCTGCAGCACCCGATCTTCGGTATCTGGTTACAACCCCGGAAATAGTTCTTCGCCGTCTTTTCTGCAATTATCGGCACAAACATCTGCACACATCTGCGGAGGATATCGGCGCGCATTTGCGGAAGAAAAACAATTTACCGCTAATCCTCGTAGATTACAAACGCTGATTTTAGCGATTCTTTCCATAAATCGACACAAACATCTGCGTACGATATCTGCGTTCATCTGCAGGAGAAAAATAATTTACCGCTGATCTTCGCAAATTGTAAACGCTGATTTTCACAGATCTTTCCATAAACCGGCAAGAGAAAAATAACCTCTCTGGTTTGCGATAACCGCCGGATGATTTACGCGGCCGTTTCTTCGTATTCCACCAGGTTACGCGAGGTAACGCCGTTGCGGTTGATACGCGTGGTGCGCGAACGCATGTGTTTTATGAATTCTTCGTCACTGGCCCAGGCTTCATTGATATTTACCCCGTAGGTGGCCAGTTTGGCGTAATCGTGGCGCATCAGGTACCAGAATACGCCCAGGAAACCGATGCCCTGGAATACGATGGCACGGTCTTCGGCATAGCGGCCCATGTGCTTCATAAACTCCTTGGGATGCTCGGTCCAGTGCATACCCGGACGCAGGTGATGGGTAATATGATACCCGTCGTTCCAGCATTTGTGATTATACTTAACGTTTACGCAGGTAATACTGTTCTTGAAAGGATTGCCCGGATCTTCGCCGCATACGAAGGCATGCTGTGTCCAGTTACCCATCATCATAATAAGGCGGGAGATCATAAAGGGCAGAATGAACACAAAGAACGTGGCCCAGAAGTTCACGAACGAAAGGCCCACGCACATCAGTATAAAGGCAAACTCGCCCATGAGGCTTTTACGGATCAGGCTGGGACGTTTCTTACGCTTGAAATAACCTACCAGGCGTACCATACCGATCAGCAGAAAATCGAGGTAATATTTCATAAAGTCCCCGAAACTGTCGCGCTGGTAAGGCATGGTGGTACTTTCGTCCTCTTCCAGGTTATTTTCGGGGTGGTGCATCCAGATGTGGTGACTGTAATAGGTCTCCGGCGTCTGTCCGAAGAAAGGCCCCACGAACCAGGGCAGTACCTGGTTCAGGATGCCGTATTGTTTTTTGTACAGGGTACGGTGACTGGTGCAGTGCAGCATCAGGCCGAAAGGTCCCTTGAACATAAAGTTGTTCATGTAAAAATAGAGCACGGCGGCAATGGCAAAGGCCCATCCCGGCAGTCCGGGTATATACATCACCAGTCCAACGGGGATCATCAGTGCAATGATACGGATGGTAAGGTACACGAAGGGCAGGTCCCTTTTATCGTTGATGAGAGAAAGGAAAAACTGGTCCGTTCCGGAATACGAAGTAGCCTCGTTGTATACCGGATCCGTGAGAGGTCTTAACTGCTGCATGCCTTTTCTGGTGTTCTGTTAATTATTGTACAGGGTGTTACCCTGCCGGCAAATATATGCTATACTAACGTAAATATCCAAAAGTCCGTATAAATCCGCAGATATTTTTCGGCTGTTCCGGGCCGCTGTTCCGGTGAAAAATGCAAAAAAATATGTACGTTAGCGGCGTGAGTATGCATCAACCCCACATAAGCCATTACGTACGTATTCATGAGGGCCGCGTATTAAGCGACGGCCGCCTGTTTTACGAAGCGCAAACCGCCGGTCTGCCTGAATTTTTACAGGGCCTGTACCGGCACCTAGGCATGCCCTATCCCAAATTTTTTAAGATGGACGCGCTCTGCAAGGCTTCGCTGCTGGCTACGGAAATACTGCTACGCCAGAGCGGGAGAACGGAACTACCTGAGAACACGTCGGTTATCCTGAGCAATGCCTCTTCTTCGCTCGATACCGATCTGCGGCACCAGGCCTCCATTGCGGGCGAGGGTAACTTTTTTCCGTCCCCGTCCGTCTTTGTGTACACCCTCCCCAATATTACGGTGGGCGAGATCTGCATAAAGTACGGGCTGAAAGGCGAGAACGGCTTTTATGTTTTTCCGCGTTTTAATGCCGGCTTCCTGGCTACCTATATCGGCGGACTTTTCGAAGACGGGAAAACAGAACTGTGTATCGGCGGATGGGTTGAAGTTTTTGAGAACACTGCCGACATTCTTTTGTTTCTTACAGAGGCGAAAGAAAAGGGCATACCTTTTGAACCTGAGGAATTAAATAAGATATTTGCACCAAACGAGACAACATGGAAAAGTCGCAATTAACCGAACAACTTAAGATACAGATCATTGAACGCCTGAACCTGGAAGGCATGCAACCCGGCGATATCGACAGCGGCGCTCCCCTTTTCGGCGATGGCCTGGGCCTCGACAGTATCGATGCCCTGGAGCTGATCGTACTCCTGGAAAAAGAATACGGTATAAAGATCGAAGACCCCAAAGAAGGCAAAAAGATCTTCCACAGTGTAGATACCCTGGCCGATTTTATTCTGCAGCATAAACCCGCTTAATGAGTCTTTCCCGGATCTATATTACCGGACTCGGTTCCGTTTCTGCCATCGGGTTCAGCGTTCCGGAACACCTGGATGCACTGATCGCCGGCAGGCACGGCATTACGCGCCTGGAATACCTGGACTCACGCTTTAAGGACGAACTGCCCTTCGGCGAAGTAAAACGTTCTGACGAAGAATTTTACGCCCTGCTGGGCATACGCGACGGACAGACCACCAACCGCACCAGCCTGCTGGGCATGACGGCCAGCCGCGAAGCCCTGGACATGGCCGGCGGCGACATCAGAGCCTTTCCCACCGCCCTGATCTCGTCCACCACCGTGGGCGGAATGACCCAGACGGAAAAATTCTTTTACCAGTTCGATACACATCCCGAAACACGCAAATGGATCGATAAACTCGATTGTGGCGACAGTACCCGCGATATTGCCAATTTCCTGGGGCACCGCGGCTACCTCAGCACCCTTTCCACCGCCTGTTCCTCAGCGGCCAACGCCGTTATTTTCGGGGCCAATCTTATTAAGGCAGGCATTGTAGACCGCGCCATCTGCGGCGGCGCCGATGCGCTGTCCAAGTTCACCATCAACGGGTTCCACTCGCTGATGCTGCTGGAAAAAGAACCCTGCCATCCCTTCGATAAAGACCGCCAGGGCCTCAACCTGGGCGAAGGGGCCGGTTACATTGTACTGGAAAGCGAACGCATTGCCGATCCTTCCCGGCGCCCCTTACTGGCCGAACTCGTGGGCTATGCCAATACCAACGACGCCTTTCACCAGACCGCCGCATCGCCGGACGGAAGCGGGGCCTTTTCGGCCATGCGCAAAACCCTGGACATGGCCGGTGTAGAACCCGCAGAGGTTTCGTATATTAATTGCCACGGCACCGGCACGCCCAATAACGACGAAAGCGAAAGCAAGGGCATGGAACGCCTTTTCGGCGATCAGGTACCGCCCTACAGCAGTACCAAAGCCTTTACCGGGCATACCCTGGCCGCGGCCGGCGGTATAGAGGCCGTTTTTTCGGTGCTCTCGCTGCAAAACGGTATGATCTGGCCCAACCTGAACCTGCGCAACCCTATCCCCGACTTTTCTTTCCGGCCTGAGACCAGCCTGCGCCGCAACGAAGATCTACGTTACGTACTGTCGAACTCCTTCGGTTTCGGCGGTAATAATTCCAGCCTTTTATTTGCCAGCGTTCAATCATGATCAGACCTGTATACATAAACGGATATGCATGCCTTTCGCCCCAGGAAACCTTTGAGACGGAAGAGTTCCTGACCGTACTGCATAAAAATCCGGGCAGTCTGCTCACCGCCATAGAACCCGATTACAAAGCGTTTGTGAACCCGGTGGCCATCCGCCGTATGAGCCGCATTGTAAAAATGGGCTCGGCCGTGGCCAAAAGCGCCCTGAAACAGGCCGGTATCGAAAAACCCGATGCCATCATTATGGGCACCGGCCTGGGCTGCATGGAGGACACCGAGAAATTCCTGAAGATACTCATCGACGATAACGAGCAGACCAGTGCTCCCACGCCTTTTATATCGTCCACGCACAACAGTGTGGCCGCCCAGATCGCGTTGCAGCTCAAATGCCTCGGATACAACTTTACGTTCGTACACAAGGGCTTTTCACTGCATTCGGCCCTGCTCGATACCCAGATACAGATCGCTATGGGTGAGGCCCGGAATGTACTTACCGGCGGCATTGATGAATATACGGAGAATAAACACCGCCATTACGGACTGGCCGGCTGGTGGAAACAGGACCTGGCCTCTACCGATCAGCTCTTTGAAACCAAAGGTACCGGTACGGTAGCCGGCGAAGGAGCCGCCACCTTTATCATCGGCGCCGAACCTGCCCCGCACTGCCACATCGAACTCAGCGGCACCCGCAGTTTTTACCGCCCCGAAGAACACGAACACACAGGCGCTGAAATAAAGCAGTTCCTGGCAGAACACGGACTGGAACTGAAGGACATAGACGTGTGCATCAGCGGACTTTCCGGCGATGAGCGCGACGATCACTATTACGAATACGTGCACGAACTGCTGCCTGCCGATACCAATATATGTGTGTTCAAGCACCTTTCGGGCACCTGGTACACCTGCGACGCCTTTGCCCTCTGGATGGCCTGCCGTATCGCCGATACCGGCAGTATTCCCGCACTTTCCCTCTACCGCCCCGGCCGTAACGTGCGTCCGCGGAATATACTTATCTACAATCACAATCAGCAGGTAAGTCATGTCCTGCACCTTATAAAATGGTTCTGAAAGAAAACCAGGCGATCTTTTTCACGGTAGTGGTCCTTGGCCTCTGCATTGCCGGTTATACCGAAGGTATCCTGAGCATATGGAGCTTCCTTGTTCCTGTTTTCGTATACCTGTTACTCACCGCATACGGTTCGGCATTTATCGGTTCACAGATGTTTGTGCCCGTACAGACCAGCCTGCCTACCGATCAGAAAAAAATATGCCTCAGCTTCGACGACGGTCCGCATCCCAACAGCCTGGAAATAGCCGATGTACTGCGTGAATACAATGTGCCCGCCGTATTTTTCTGCATCGGCAAAAACGCAGAGGCTTACCCCGAAATTGTACAGCTGCTGCATGCCGGGGGCCATCTCATCGGGAATCACAGCTACTCGCACAGCCCCACGATCAACTTTTTTTCCGGCGACCTGATGCGCGACGAGATACACCGCACCGACGTATTGCTGGAAAAACTCACGGGCGAAAAATGCATGTGGTACCGTCCACCCTACGGCATAACCAATCATCCCCTGCGCAAGGCCCTGAAAAAGGTCCCGCACGGCGTACTGGGCTGGAACCTGCGCACGCTGGACACGGTACAGAAAAATCCCGACCGCCTGGTGCAGCGTATCATCCGCAAGGTAAAACCGGGCAGTATCATCCTGCTTCACGATCCCCTGCCGCACACCGTGGCCACCCTGCGTAAACTGATCCCCGAACTGCAGCGTATGGGATACACCTTTGCCCTGCCCGAAACCCCTCAAATTTTTGTTAAGCCCGGGTCCGCACGCTAAAAAACCGCTATTTTTACCCGCTTCAATATCCCCAAGCACATGAAATTACCATACATCATAGGCCTTTTCCTGCTGAGCATAACCGCTACAGCCCAGTACGACGGCATGAAACCCGTGAGCGACGTACCCGCCGTTAAAAAGAAACTGGAAGAGAACGCCCTGAAGACCCAGGACATCAATGCTTCTTTTACACAGGAAAAACACCTGAGCATACTCGAGGAAAAGATCACCAGCACCGGCACCTTTAAGTTCAAAAAAGAGAACAAGGTGCGCTGGAGTTACGACAAGCCTTACAACTACCTCATTATCATAAATAAAGACCAGATCTACATCAACGACGAGGGCAAGGAAAAATCCTACGATGCCAACAGCAGCAAAATGTTCTCCCAGATCAACAAAATTGTGGTAGGCACGGCCAAGGGCACCCTTTTTTCAGACCCGGACTATACCTCGGTCTTTTCGGAGAACAGCGGCTTTTACATGGTGCAGATGACCCCGAAAAGCGCCAGACTGCGCGATTATGTGAACGAAATTTTCCTGTACATCGATAAAAAGGACCTGAGCGTGAACCGCCTGAAAATGACCGAAAAGAACGGTGATTTCACCCAGGTGGACTTCAGCGCCAAGAAGATCAACGCAGGCATTCCCGATTCTGAATTTCAAATTCCCTGATCTTGCACCGCCTGTATTTTCTTTTATTCCTGCTGGGAATCGCTCTTCCGCTGCACGCACAACACAGTCTGCCCTGGCGTTTTTTCGCCGAAGGTACGGACAAGGCCCTGTTCAAGGTGAGCGCCACGCTGCAGGAATACCGGCTCAGCGGCATGCTGATCGTAAAAAAACTGCCTTCGGGAGAAATACGGGCCGTAATGACCATGGAAACCGGCATAAAAGTGTACGATGTAAGCGTGGATACCCGTCGCATACGGATCAACGAGAGCATGCGCATGTATAAAAACCCCTTCCTGAAAAACATCCTGTACCGCGACCTGCGCCTGCTGATCAGTCTGCCGGAACTGGGCCGCGAAATACAAAAGGACGATCATACGCTGCTCCGCGAAGGCAAATGGCAGTACCGCTACGAAAAACAATCGGAACAAACGTACAGCAAAACCCGCATGAAAGGCAAAAAAGCCTGTGAACGGGCCGCTGCTGAAACGGATGCGGCGGGTGTGCTGCAAAAAAGTGTACACGATTTCGGCGGATTTCCCTACCGGGCCGAATACCATCGCCTGAGCGGCAATTAAGGCATTTCCTGTTTTTCTGTGGTACGCTGATGCAGGCGAACATTGCGCCCCAGGGTACCCCGGAAACGTTCCCTGGCCGATTCCCGTTCGGGCAGGGCCTTAAACTCCTTTACCAGGGCCGGCGCCGGATCTATGTCGATATGCGTTTTGTCCACGGCACGCATGAAAGACACGGGCATGGGCAAAAAACCGACGTCGTACAGCCCGAAACGTTCGTTCACCTCACTCAGCAGAAAGGTCTGGAAGGGGTCCGACGCCAGGGCTACGCGCTTAAAGCCCAGTTTACGGGCCAGTTTATAGCCGTAGTACAGGTTTTCGGTGCTGTGCTCGGCCTGTTCTTCCGAGAAAATATGCCCGGCAGGCAGACCCAGTTTACGGGCCTTGAGGCACATTACGCGGCCTTCGATGTAGGGCGTGTACACCGCTCCTCCGCTGAATATGATATTGCGTACCACACCCGTGTTGAACAGGTACTGGGCCCAGCGGATGCGCATTTCCATCACACTGCCGTAACCCGTGTCCTGGTACGGTACGCCCGGCACGATCACCACATCATAACCGCCGTCTTTACAGGCCTCGCGGTACTGCAGGTTTGCCTGCGTTACCAGGCAGGATGAAAAAAGCAGGATACCCGCCATGCAAACCATTGCATATGTAACGCTTTTTCTCATCATTGCCCTTTATATTATAACGTAAAAATGAACGAAATGTTTGAGAGAACGGATTCCTTCCGGGCAAAAAACCGGCCGCTATGCCTTATTTCATAGTGAATTAATTTGAGGGCAAGCCGGATTTTCGTTTATTTTGCACACAGATTCAGCTAAGCGGATGCCTTATACCATTCAAACCACCGAACACACAAACGATCAGATCACAGCCACCTTCACCCTGCGGGAGGACGATCCTGTTTTTTCCGGGCATTTCCCCGGTCAGCCCGTACTTCCCGGCGTACTCCAGATGCGCCTGGTGGCCGACGTGATCAGCCGCTGCCTGCACAAAAAAGCCGTGCTGAAAGAAGCTGCCGCCATTAAATTCCTGGCGCCTGTGGTACCCGGTATCTACCATTCGTTCAGTGTTCAGGTACACTATACCCTGGACGGAGCCATGCTGAAGGCCGATGCACAGATCCGGTCGGGAACTGTCACCTTCCTGAAAATGAAAAGCGTTTTCAGTCTTGACTGAAACAGACACATATACTTCGTATCCTGAACAGGCCGCGCGCCTGGGCGTATGCGTGGTGATCCCCGTGTACAACAACGCCGGCACCGTAGAACAGGTGATACGCGATGTACAGGCCTACTGTAACCATATTATCGTGGTGGCCGACGGCAGTACCGACGGTTCGACAGACATTGCCCGTTCCGTTCCCGGGATAAAAGTACTGCAATACACACCCAACCGCGGCAAGGGGTATGCCCTGCGCCTGGGACTGGCCGAAGCCGAAAAGGACGGCTACACCTACGCCATTACCATCGACAGCGACGGGCAGCATTTTGCCAAAGACATTCCCGTATTCCTCGATGCCGTGGAGAAAGAACCCGGCAGCCTGGTGGTGGGCGCCCGCATTATGGAGGGCCAGAACCAGGCCAAAAAGAGCTCTTTTGCCAATAAGTTCTCCAATTTCTGGTACTTTGCCGATACCCTGCACAGCCTGCCCGACACCCAGTCCGGCTACCGCATATACCCGGTAAAACGGGTGAACCGTATTTACTTTTTCTCCACCAAGTACGAATTTGAGGTAGAAGTGCTGGTAAAAGCCTGCTGGCGAGGCATACCGGTGCGTTCCGTTCCGGTAGGCGTGTATTACCCGCCGGAGAACGAACGGGTATCCTTCTTCCGGCCGGGCAAGGATTTTACGCGCATCAGCATACTGAACACCTACCTGCTCATCATGGCCGTTGTGTACGGGCACTGGGCGGTGATCATCCGTTCGCTGAGCTGGAAGAACATAAAACACTTCCTAAAAAAAAACTTCTTCAGCCAGGATGAACCGGTGATACGGAAAGCATTTTCCGTAGGATTCGGCGTTTTTATGGGCATTGTGCCCATCTGGGGCTGGCAGATGATCGTAGCGGCCTTCCTGGCCCATTTCCTGAAACTGAACAAGGCCATCGTGCTGCTTTCGTCCAACATTTCCGTGGCGCCGATGGTGCCCGTTATCATATGGTTAAGCGTGCGCACGGGCAAACAGGTCATTCCGGGAGCAAAGGATGAAAACTTAACCCTGGATTACTTCCGGGAGCACCCCGGCGAATTTTTAGTACGGGGCAGTACGGAATACCTGGTGGGCAGTATGGTTTTTGCGGTGGTTGCAGGCGTGTTTTTCTTCCTGCTGTCCTGGGTTCTCCTTAAACTATTTTCGTATATACAACGATCTGAAAATAAGGATTTATCATAAAATAATCTTAAATTAACATTTGTTTACAAAAGTATACGTTCCTTTGCGGCAAATTTTAGTTTTTATGCGAATTTGGGTATTGTGCACCATCTTTCTCGGACTGCTTGTAACAACAGGCCGGGCTCAGGTCACGTCAAACTGCCTTGAGGTGGAAAGCATCCTGGTCGACGCCTGTGACCCCGGGTCAGAGGAAGGCCGGAATGAAATGGTACAGATACTGACAGGACCCAACCCGATCACTATCAGCTCGCTGAGTATCAGCTGGCCCAACAACCCGTACAACGGCTTTGTTCAGAATGCCACTACCAATGCTACCACAGCGGCCCTTAATGCTACGATCCAATCCTGCGGTTATCTTCTTCAGCCTACGGGCGGTATTATTCCCGCCAACAAAAAGGCAATTCTTGTAACTTCCTACATGATGTCGCCGGTATCGAACTCTTTTGCCGGCCTCACCGACACCATGTACATCCTCTACCAGAACAGCACAACCACTACGGGGCACTTTGCCAACCAGGGCTCAGGTACCCGTACACTGGATATTAACTACGGCGCCTGCTTCGAAAGTGTTACCTACGACCGCGCCCAGCTTTTCGGTGGCGACGGGGCCGGGGTTAAATTTACCCAGAACGGTATGGCCAGCTACTACAACAACGGTTGTACGGCGCCTATCTCGCCCACCACCATTACCGCTACCGGCCCCACCAACTCCGTATGTCCGGGAGCTACGGTAAACCTCAGTTCCGTGATCAGCGGCGCTGCCACCCTCATCGGCTGGACCGGCGGTACCGGCACCTTTTCTTCGCCCAATAGTCTTAATACGTCCTACACGCTCGGTGCCGGGGAAACCTTTCCGCTGCACCTCATCGTTTCGGCCAATGCCAGCTGCGGAGGCGCACCCAACACCATCCAGGATACAGTGACCATTACCCTTACCCCCCAGCAGCCTTTTGCAGTAACCCCTGCCGGACCGCTGAGCATCTGCCCCGGCCAGAGCATTACGCTCAACGCCACCCCGGGTACCTACACACTGGGCCCCGCCTGGAGCAACGGCGTGCTCGGCAACAGCACCACCATTACCGGTCCGGGTACCTACACGGCCGGCGCCACGGATGCCTGTTATACCTATACCGCTTCGGTGACCGTTACGGCCTCTACGGCTCCTTCGGTGACCGTAACCCCGGCCAACGGCAGCATCTGTGCCGGGCAAACCCTTACCATTTCAGCCGGCAATGTAAACGGTACCCTGTCCTGGAGCACCGGCAGCAGCAATACCTCCATTACGGTGAACGCCGCCGGCACTTATACGGCTACGGCTACCAACAGCTGCGGTACGGCTACCGCCAGTTCGGTGGTTACCCTCAGCAATCCGCCGTCCGTAACCATAAACCCGACGGCTACACAGATCTGCCCCGGGCAGACGATCACACTGAATACTTCCAATGTGAACGGCAGTCTGGTATGGAGTACCGGCCCCACCACGCCTTCCATTACCGTAAATGCACCGGGCAGCTACGACGTAACGGCCACCAACAGCTGCGGTTCCGTTACGGCCACACAGGTAATTACGGCAGGTACGGCCCCGGCTGTGACCGTTTCCCCGGTAAATGCCAGTATCTGCCCCGGTACCACGGCAACCATTACGGCTTCGGGCATCAGCGGCAACCTTACCTGGAGCAATGGCGCCACAGGCAACCCCATTACGGTAAATGCCGCGGGCACCTATACCGCAACCGCGACCACGGGCTGCGGAACAGCCACGGCCACCGCTACCATTACGGCCGATCCGCTCCCAACAGTATCCATCGCGGGCGGTATTGCACAGAGCTATTGCGCTGGCAGCAGCCTTACGCTGAACGCCACTACCACCAATACGACCACCTTCAGCTGGAGCGACGGTTCGGGCAATGCAGCCCTTACGGTTACCACTCCGGGTACCTATACGGCTACGGCCACCAACAGCTGCGGTTCTGCCACAGCCAGTGTGGTGGTTACCGAAAACAATGCACCTTCGGCCCTGATCACGCCTCACGGCAATACCACCCTGTGTAACGGCCAGACCCTGCTGCTGACCGGCAGCGGCGGCACCAGCTATGCATGGAGCAACGGCAGTACGGGTACCGATATCACGATAAGCGCGGCGGGTAACTATTACGTAATTGCAAGCAACGGTTGCGGAAGCGATACCGCTTTCATCAACATTATATACGGTGGCCCGGACGCATCCTTTGACTACAGCGGCGAAACGGTGAGCCCGGCTACGATCGTATTTAACAACACATCCACCGGCGGTGTAAGCTATGATTGGGATTTCGGCGACGGTAAAGGTTCCACGGACCTGAACCCGACCAATATCTACGAAGGCGAAGGTTCCTATACCATTACACTTACGGTTACCGATGCCAACGGATGTACCGACGATGCCCATAAGACCATCAATATAACGGATCCGTTCAATTTTTTCCTGCCGAACGTGTTCACACCCAACGGCGATAACGTGAACGACCGTTTCCTGGTCATGGCCAGCGGCATTAAGGAATTCCGCATGTCGATCTTTAACCGCTGGGGCGAACTCGTATTTGAGTCGCTCGACGTGTACGAAGGCTGGGACGGAAATACCAGCGCCGGTTCCAAGGCCGTTTCGGGCGTATATGTGGTCGTGATCGACTATTCCGTTTCTTCCAGCGGCAAAAAAGACACCAAACACGGCAGTGTAACGCTGCTGCGCTAATGGCAGACATTCTCCGGGAAGAAACCATACGGCAGCTTGCCAAAGACCTGGGTTCCGAATGGGATTTCGGCGCCCCGGAAGGCTGGACCTACCCCGACCTGCAGGAATATGTAAAGACACTGCTCGAAAAGAAATTCCAGCGCGACTCCGGCGGCTTTATGCAGTGGATGTACCGCATCGATATCCCCGAACAGGACCTGCGCCGCCTGCTCAAGACCGCCGACACCTTTAGCGAACTGGCCGAATGGGTCATTAAACGCGAATTCCTGAAGGTATTACTCCGTAATAAATATAAGATCGAAGACCTGCCGAACATGCCCGACCTGCTCTCCTGAGCCGGGAATTGGGAAAATTGTTCAGAAATGCGTATTTTTGCAGCAAGTTAGGAAACCTTGTAAGTCTCTCTAATCTTAAAAATATGCCGTTATACAATACCAGGAGCGCCAAAGAGCTGCGCGAGGAAATGCTTCGTTCCGAAGAGGTCCGTTCCACCATTTCATTTTATCAGTACGCACATATACAGGATGTGCCGCAATTCAGGGATGCCATTTATGCCGGTTTCGAAAAACTGGGCGTAATGGGCCGCGTATACGTAGCGGCCGAGGGCATCAATGCCCAGATCAGCTGCCCGGAAGCCAATGTGCCTGCGTTGCGGGAGTTCCTGGATTCCTTTCCCTTCCTGCAGGGCCTGCGCCTGAACATTGCCCTGGACGACGACGGGAAAAGCTTCTGGGTGCTGAAGGTAAAGATACGCGCCAGGATCGTGGCCGACGGCATCGAAGACCCGGAGTTCGACATCATGAAACGCGGCAAATACCTGGGCGCGGCGGAATACAATGCCCTGGCCGCACAGGAGGACACCATCGTGATCGATATGCGCAACCACTACGAATACGAAGTAGGCCATTTCGAGAACGCCATCGAGATCCCTTCGGACACCTTTAGGGAGCAACTGCCCATGGCCGTGGAAATGATGCAGGAACATAAGGACAAGAACATCATTATGTACTGCACGGGCGGCATCCGCTGCGAAAAAGCCAGCGCGTATTTCCTGCACAAAGGGTTCGAAAATGTATACCACATCGAAGGCGGTATCATCAATTACGTGAACAAAGCCCGGGAACAGGGACTGCCTCTGAAGTTCAAGGGCAAGAACTTTGTTTTTGACGGACGCCTGGGCGAACGCATCACGGAAGAGATCATCTCCAAATGCCACCAGTGCGGCGCCCCCTGCGATACACACATCAACTGCGCCAACGAGGGCTGTCATCTTTTATTTATACAGTGTGAGAACTGCAGCGACCGTTACGACAGCTGCTGCAGCGATGTATGTAAAGAGATACACGCCCTGCCCGAAGAGGAACAGAAACTGCTGCGCAAGGGCATGGACCGGGGCCAGATGATCTTTAACAAGAGCAAACAACGCCTGGAAGAGCTGGCCCGTCTGTTCGCAGAGATGACCGAAGAGCGGGAAGCGAAGGCCGGCGGGCAATAGAAGCCTGCTGGTTAATATCTTGTTAAGCAAATTTGGTGTAGTAAAGGGATTCTATATATTTGTGAAGCAAACGAAAGTAGAAAAAATAATTTTTAAACACTGTATGAAAAAAATCGCACTTCTTTTAGGTTTTATGGTAGCCGGTGTATTTGCCGCTACTACGAATGCCTCTGCTCAGGCCGTTCTGGGTCCTAAACTTACCTACACTACCGATGTAGTGAGTTATGGCGAAGTAGAATACGCCGGTAACGGAGAACGCGCATGGAAATTCAAGAACGAAGGTAAGCAGCCGCTCACCATTACAAGCGCCAAAGGCTCTTGCGGATGTACCGTTCCCGAGTATCCAAAAGAACCGATCATGCCCGGTAAAGAAGGTATCATCAAAATTAAATACGATACCAAACGTCCCGGTCCGATCACAAAAACAGTAACCATTACGACCAATGAGCCGGAAGGAAGTAATACACACGTTATCCAGGTAAAAGGAAACGTAAAAGCTGCTCCTGAGAACAACGGCGTACCTGCCAAAGAACAGGGCGGCGCTCCGGTTGGAAACTAATAGGATTTTTAAGTAAGTAAAAGCCCGCACCCACAAGTGCGGGTTTTTAGTTTTTATACGTTTCCTGCCACTGCATACGACTGGTTAATATACTGTTATCAAATCCTTTACCACAAAGGGATCGCGTATATTTGAGTATATATATTAACGCACAAAAAATCAGTTCGTATGAGAAAGATCGCACTTCTCTTAGGTTTTATCGCTGCAGGTACATTCGGTACGCTCCGCAGCGCAGACGCCCAGACCACACTGGGGCCCAAACTCAGCTATACCACCGATGTGGTGGATTACGGCGAGGTAGAATATGCCGGTAACGGAGAACGCAGCTGGAAATTCAGGAACGACGGCAAGCAGCCGCTGACCATCACCCACGCCAAAGGCTCCTGCGGGTGTACCATTCCCGAATATCCCAAAGAACCCATTATGCCCGGCCAGGAAGGGGTGATCAAGATCAAGTACAATACCAACCGTTCCGGTCCCATTGCCCGTACGGTAGAACTGCGTACTAACGAACCCGAAGGCAGTAATTCGCACATTATACAGGTAAAGGGAAATGTAAAAGAAGCCGCTCCGGGCAGTAATGGCATCAGCCCCGCACAGCCGGCCGGCGGCAGCGTGCCTGTAGCACACTGATATACTTTCTTATGTTCAGTACCAGGACCGTGGCGCAATAGCGTTGCGGTTTTTGTTTTTGCAGGCTTTAACGTACATTTGCCCGTAGAAACAACTTCTGATCTATGCCGTCAATATCCAAAAAAGGGCAGAACATGCCGGCCTCTCCCATCCGTAAACTGGTTCCCTATGCCGAAGCAGCCAAGCAGAGAGGGGTACATGTATACCACCTGAATATCGGTCAGCCCGATATCGAAAGTCCGAAAGAAGCCCTGGAAGCCCTGCATAATTTTGACCAGCCCCTGGTAGAATACAGTCATTCCGCCGGTTTCGAAAGTTACCGCGCCGGTCTGGCCGCCGCCTACAATGCGCTGAACATCCCGGTGAGCAAAAACGAGATCATTGTGACCACCGGCGGTTCCGAAGCGCTTATGTTCGGCTTTATGGCCTGCCTGGAACCGGGCGACGAGATCATCGTGCCCGAGCCGTTCTACGCCAATTACATCGCTTTTGCCATGAGTGCCGGAGCGAACATCGTACCCGTGCCCAGCAGCATCGAAACAGGTTTTGCCCTGCCGCCGATCGCCGAGTTCGAAAAACGCATCACGCCCCGCACCCGCGCCATACTCATCTGCAACCCGGGCAATCCTACGGGTTACCTGTACACGCGTGAAGAACTGGAAACCCTGAGCAAGCTCGTGCGCGAGCACGATCTGTGGCTGTTTTCCGACGAGGTATACCGCGAGTTCTGTTACGACGGACGTAAACACATCTCCGTGATGGAATTCCCTGAAATGGCCCAGCACACCATTATGGTAGACAGCGTATCCAAGCGTTACAGCCTCTGCGGCGTACGTATCGGCTGTTTTGCCACTAAGAACAAAGAAGTTTACAATACCATACTGAAATTTGCACAGGCGCGTCTGAGTCCGCCCTCCCTGGGCCAGATCGTGAGTGAGGCCGCCCTGAAAGCGCCTCAGTCGTACTTCGACAACGTAGTGGAAGAATACACCGCCCGCCGCAATTTTGCCGTAGAAGCGCTCAACAGCATCCCGGGCGTGATCTGTCCGAACCCGGGCGGAGCCTTTTATGCCATGGTACAGCTGCCGGTAGAAAATGCCGAGGAGTTCTGCATCTGGATGCTGAGCGAATTCTCCCACAGCGGCGCCACCGTTATGATGGCCCCCGCCGCCGGCTTCTACTCCACCCCGGGCATCGGCCTCAACCAGGTGCGTATTGCCTACGTGCTGAACAAGGACGATCTGCAGGCCGCCGTGGAATGCCTGCGCTACGGACTGGTGGCCTATGCGGAAAGCAAAGAGAAAGAAAAAGCCATCGGCTAAAAGAGATACATACTATTGAAAAGGCCCCGGGATGAACTTCCGGGGTTTATTTTTTAGCGGAAACGCGTGGTGTCCAGCTGATCGAAGGTGCGACGCCCGCGTATGAAATAATCCCACACGATACTGCGCTTATAGATGCCCGTACGATTGGGCGTACTGCGCTGTGCTTTGGCGGCCCGGCGTTTTTTCAGGAAGAGCGGTAAGCCTTTCATAAAATGCAGGTGCGCGCGCAGAATGGCCATAAATTCGCCCGTATTGCCGCTCAGCAGGCCTTTCCAGGCAGCTACTACGTCCAGCAGCAGGCGCACCGGCAATTTCCAGAGCAGTTCGCCCGTACCGTAGTTCTTGATCAGCATGAACAGGCCATTGCGGAAATTCAGGTAGGCTTTCTGCGGACTTCCGTACGAAATAACGCTGCCACCCACGTGGTATACCTGCGACTGCGGTATGCAGTACACTTTATGCCCGGCGTTCTTGAGGCGCCAGCACAGGTCGATCTCTTCCATGTGTGCAAAGAAATCGGGCTCCAGGCCATGAAAGGCGCGGAACAGTTCCGCACGTATAAAAAAGCAGCCGCCCGAGGCCCAGAAACACTCGATGGGTTCCTGGTACTGCTGTTTGTCTTCTTCGAGAGTAAAAAAGATACGTCCGCGGCAGAAGGGATAACCCAGTCCGTCCATAAAGCCACCGGCGGCACCGGCGTATTCGAACATGTGTTTTTCGCGCTGGTAGAGGATCTTGGGCTGCACCACAGCCACATCCGGGCGTTCCTCCATAAAGGAATGCATGGGTCGGAACCAGCCCGGCGACACTTCAAAATCGGCGCTGAGCAGCACCAGGTAAGCCGCGTCGATCTGCTCGATCCCGGCGGCATATCCACCTGTAAACCCCTTGTTCACAGGCAGGTGAATGATCTTTACGGAAGGAAAATGCTGTTCCACATAGCTGCGGGTATCATCGGTACTGGCGTTATCGATCAGAACTACGTCGTACAGGCCTTCGCTTTCGGCCACCAGCAGCGGAAAAAACTCTTCATGATACTTGCGTCCGTTGTAACTGAGGACGACCACGGCGGTATCTGTGCGAGTTTTGTACATGAGGTGCAAAGATATTCTTTAAACGTAAAGTTGAGGTATCGGCGGGGATATTTCTGCACTCAGAATTTCCAGCGTTTATGGCTCCACAGCCATTCGGCCGGCGACTCACGGATGGCGCGCTCCAGCGCATTCGCATAGGCAGCGGTCAGCTGTTCCTCGGTCCACTGCGAGGCATCTTCACAGAGCAGTTCCAGGCTGTATTCAAAATAACCGCGTTTCAGGCGCCGGGGCTTTACAAATACCACGGCCAGTTTCAGTTTCTTTGAAATTCGGGCCGGACCGTTCCAAAAAGCCGTATCGCGGTTCAGGAAAGGCACACGGACAAAAGCGGTGCGGCTCGGCGACTGATCGGCCAGCATTACGGTGCGGTTGGGCTGCGGGGCCCGCATCATATTGCGTATCGTATCCTTGGCGGGCGTAAGCCATCCGCTGCGGCGGGTGGGCAGTTTGTAGCGCAGTTCGTACAGCACCCGGCCGAACACCTTATTGTTAAAGGGCTGAAAGATAACCAGGTTAAAAAAGCTGTAATCGCAGCAGATGTGGATCCCCGGCCATTCCCAGTTGGCAAAATGGCCTTCCATGGCCATTACACTGCGGTTTTGCGCTTTCAGGGCCTCAAAAACTTCCGGATTGGTACAGTGTATCCGTTTTTCGAAATTCCTTTTGGATATGCCGGCCAGTTTCACACTTTCCACCAGGGTATCGCAGAAATTGCGGTAGAAGCGTTTCTGCAGGCGGCGCAGCTCTTCAGGACCTTTCTCCGGGAAGGAACCGCGCAGGTTCTCGTAGATCACGTCGCGGCGGTATTTTACCACTACGCGCAATACAAAAGCCAGCAGGTCCGAAAGGGCATACCAGAAGAAGAACGGCAGGGAGGCTACGGCTACAAAGAGCGCATACACCAGCCTGGCGCGGAATCCCATATTACCCTCAAACTCCTTCATCCAGTTTTATGAGGGCAAAAAGGGCATAATTGATGATGTCGTAAAAATTGGCGTCGATGCCTTCGGAGGCGATGGTTTGTCCGTCGTTATCGCCGATCTGGCGGATGCGGGCCAGTTTCACCAGGATGAGGTCGGTAAAGGAAGCGATGCGCATATCGCGCCAGGCCTCGCCATAGTCGTGGTTCTTGCGCGTCATGAGGTCGCGGGCTTCGGCGGCATATTTCGTATACAGTTCCGCGGCCGCTTCGCCGGAGATATCAGGCTGTGCGGAATAGCCGAGTTCGATCTGTATGAGGGCAATGATGCTGTAATTCACGATGCCCACCCATTCGCCACGGGTATCTTCGCCCACGCGGCTTTCTTTCACTTCCTGCAGGGTGCGGATGCGGTTGGCCTTGATAAAGATCTGGTCGGCCAGGGAACCCACCCGGAAAATACGCCAGGAAGGCCCGTAATCCTTCATTTTCTTAACGAAGACCGAAGTACATTCCGCCAGTACCTTGTCGTATTGCTGCAGTGTATGTTCCATGTAAGCTGAATAAATGAATGCCGCTAAGGCTATACAAAAAAACAATAATTGCGGCGATCTGCAAAGCGGAATATTTCATTGGCAATTCTGCGGGGCAGGTATTATCTTTGTAGAAATGGGAAAGCAAAGTGATCTATATCTCGATTTTGAAATAGACAAACTCACAAATTCCATCCTGAACCGTATCAGTGGAGATAGTTTCCCTACGGAGATATCCCTGCTTAATCATAATGAGCTCAAACATATCCATAAGAAGTCCGGTTGGAATTTCGACTGGAAAAAAGAATATGCTGATATTGAACGGGAAGTCTACAAACTCAGTATCGAGCACAACTCCGATATAGTTCAGGGTCTGATAAGCTTATCTATAAAACCGGACCACATTTTCATGAACCTTTTAGAAAGTGCTTCGTTTAATAGAGGAGAAGAGAAGCTCTACGAAGGTGTTGCCGGAAATCTTGTGGCCTTTGCCTGCAAAGTTTCTTTTCAGAGAGGAGCTGAGGGTTTTGTGGCCTTTGACTCAAAGACCAATCTTATCCGTCACTATGAAAAGACCCTGGGAGCTGTGCATTTTGGCGGACATCGTATGATCATTGATTCTATAGCTGCTACCCGACTTATAAACCAATACTTTAAAGTTTAGAAAATGGGAATCATCAAAGAACCGAAAGGTGTCGATTTTATCATTAAGAGTGTTCCGCTTAGCAAAGTGGAAGAGGAAGAAATGAGCCTCTACATCCGTAAACGCAAAGCAGAAATAAAAAAAGAGGCCGAAAAACCTCACTCCAAAGCCAGGGGTTCTTCGCAGAAATGAATTGTCTGGTAGACGGAGCATTTTCTATCTTTGACACATGCATTCACTCAACATCCGGGGCGAACTTTTTACACTGGAAAAACCGGCCATCATGGGCATTCTGAACCTGACGCCCGACAGTTTTTTTGCCGGCAGCCGCGTACGTCAGGAAGACCTGGTTGAGCAGGCCCGCCGCATGCTTTCGGAAGGAGCCGCGATCATCGACCTGGGAGCCGTTTCCACCCGTCCGAAGGCCGAACCTGTAAGCGCTGCGGAAGAAGCGGAACGCCTGCTGCCCGCCGTGGATATCCTGCACCAGGCATTCCCCGAACTGCCCCTATCCGTGGATACCTTCCGGCCGGAGATCGCTGAAAAAGCCCTGCAGCTGGGCGCCGGGATCATTAACGATATTTCGGGCGGACAATGGCACAACGAAATGTTTGCCCTGGCCGCACAATACCGCGCTCCCCTGGTACTGATGCACCTGGAAGGCCATTTTGATACCATGCACAGCGCCCGGGTAAAAGGCCACATTACCGAAGAAGTGATGCTGTACCTGAGCGCGCAGGCCGAAAAGGCCAAAGCCGCCGGCGTACAGGATCTGATACTGGACCCGGGGTTCGGGTTCTCGAAATCGGCAGATGAAAGTTACCGCCTGCTGCATGAAATGCCCCTGCTGCAAAGCCTGGGCTACCCGGTACTTGCCGGCGTATCGCGCAAGCGTATGGTCTTTGAAACAGCCGGCACCACGGCTGCGGAAAGTCTGCCCGCCACCACGGCCCTGCACATGATCTGCCTGCAGAAAGGCGCACAGATACTGCGTGTACACGATGTGGAAGCCGCCCGGCAATGCCGCGGGATCTACCTGCGGACGCAGCAGGCGGGTAAACAGATATAAAAACCTTTTTTTATTCTTTTGCCTTGTACCAGTCCGGGAACCTGAGTTTTTTGCCCTGTGCCCTGCGCTGTTCTATATACATTTTTAACGACAGCAGGCCTATGGACCGCCTCAGCGAATCGATCTGTTCCGGGGACTCTACTTCGGCCAGTTCGTCCCCGTCCGGCCCCATTTTCCAGAATGCACCGTAGATGCCTTTCTGTTCAAAGGTAAATATACGTTGCCGGTCTACCCACATAGCATAATTGCCCGGGGACAGGTGGCCTTTTTCCACTTCGGTCCAGAGCAGTTTCCGGTATTTTTCAAATGTCTCAGGATCAAAAGTTTCCGCGGAGATATGCAAAAAGAGGACGGTAAAATACTGCTCCAGCAGCAGGTGTTTATGCCCGATCCAGCCCTGCGTCTCTATAATTCCCTTAATACGCCCGGCATGTAGTGAATCCAGCTTCCGGAACTCCCGCAGCCAGACGGAATCGCGCATGCGGGAACGTATCCAGCGGTTGCGCATATATTGGTCCAGGTCGAACATAGAACGCAATTCCGCATACAACTCTATATCTACCTTTTCATCGCGGCTTTTCACGTAAACGTCCTGGTACTCTTCTTCGGTACAAAGTGTTTTCAATTCCTGGTTTTTACTGCCCGCGCTGAACCATGCATAGCTGTATCCTTTGGATGCGGCCTCTAACACATGCGAACGGGCTTTTTCGGGATAGCCTTGCTTCAGGTATGCACGGGCTGCCGACAGGTGTTCGAGCGGCGTATAGACCTTATTGACCGTTACCGAGTCCAGGTAAGGCAATGCCTGCTCATAGGCACCGGCGGCGATGAAATATTCGGCCATGCCCACCCTCCTGAAATCGGGAATGGAAGACTGTGCAAATAGCTTGAAAAAAGGGCCTGTGAAGACAAATGCCAGGAAAAAGCGGAAAAGTATGGGTGAGCTATACATAGGCGATGTTTGTTTCTTAAAGATATAAAAAACGCCATACAAAGACATCCGTTCGCAGCAGAGACGAAATATACACCCCATCCCAAAGCTGGGAAAATGAGCGCAAAAGCTCAAATGATCAGAATATTAACCTGCACTCGTGTAAAAAAACAGGCAAAGGGCCCGCAGGGCATATACAGATAAGCGTTCCTTTGTATAAAATATCAGGACGAATTATGAGAAGATTACTGTTAGGCCTGGGCATATTGTCCCTGCTTTCGCTGGGTTCCTGCGTAAGCAAGAAGAAAATGGCCGAGATGACGAAGCAACGCGATCTGTTCTTTGAAGAAAAGGAAAAGGCGGAAAAAGCCCTGGCCCGTGCCCGCAGCATGAACGACTCCCTGCTGACGGCCGCCCAGGAGTACGACCGCGACCGCACCCGTTTTAAGAACGACCTGATTGAACTGCAGGGCGAATACGACCGCCTGAAAAAAGAATGCGACGAACTGCAGAAAGCCTATGAAGGCAAGCTGAAAAGCAATAAATCCGAAGCCCAGAAACTGCTGCAGGAGCTCAACGATAAAGAGAACCGCCTGCGTCAGCTGGAAGATGACCTGCGCCTGCGCGAAAAACGCGTAAAAGAACTGGAAGATATCTTACAGGCCCAGCGCGATGCCGTTACCCAGCTGCGCGATAAGCTGCTGAAAGCCCTGAAAGGCTATACCGATAAAGGTCTGAACGTATACGAAAAAGACGGCCGCGTATATGTATCGATGGATGAAAAACTGCTGTTTGCCAGCGGTAAGACCGAAGTGAACCGCGACGGACAGATGGCCCTGACCGAACTGGGCAAGGTACTGGAATCGGACCCCAGCCTGCAGGTGGTGGTGGAAGGCCATACCGATAACGTGCCCCTGAGCGGCAGCGGCCCCATTAAGGACAACTGGGAATTGAGCGTACTGCGTGCCGCTTCGGTGACCAAGATCCTGCTGGAGAACCGCAACATCGATCCCAAACGCATTACCCCGGCCGGTCGCGGCGAATTTATTCCCGTAGGCACCAACGAGACCAAGGAAGGCCGCGCGAAGAACCGCCGTACGGAGATCATCATCGAACCGAGACTGGACGAACTGATGAAACTCATCAAAGGCGAATAAACGACTTACTACTACGTTTGCAATATAATATAAGGAACGGCAAGGGCAACTTTGCCGTTTTTTCGTATCCGGAAGTACTGAATTAGTATTACCTTTGCGCCGTGCAAGAAAACAGTACCTGGACAGAGCAGGCTGAAGCGGTTCTTCAGCGTACCTGGAGCGAACTACAAAGTTGCGCTGCGGCCATACTCGACGATAATATTTCCAATTTCCCCGTATTTATCCTGAGCCGGCAGCCGGTAGCGCTGGGGGAGAATATCTCCGACCGTTTTACCGAAGACGACCTGGACGGCTACTTTATTACGGCCAGCACAGCCGAAGACCTGATCAAAGCCCGCATCATCGAGGCCGAAAAAGCCAAAATGTTCGTGGCATCTTACAAAAGTCCCAGAACACATGCCTGCGTACTGGCCATCGGCGACGACGGGGGCGGTTTCATTTATTTTCCGTACCGATGAGTGACCAGAACAAACTTTATATGGGCCTGGGTATTACCCTGTTGTACATAGCCCTGGTGAGTGTATTATGCGCACCGTTCATTGCAACCCTGCCCGACGGCTATTTTCCCCTGGTATTGCTGGGCGTTATCCTGTTTATCCTCTCCTGCGGCATACTACTGGCTTACACCTGGAAAGGTATCGACCTGAAGAAACAGAACAACCGCCGCTGGATCATCCTGTTCCTGATACCGGCGCTGTACATAGCCTTATACGCAGCCCGTTTCAACATACCCCAACTGCTGTTAATGGCCCCCGGCCCTATTGTCCTGCCTTTCCTGGGTTTCTGGTTCGCGCGCCGTTTCTTTGAATGGTAATTTTCCGTCACAAAGGCCCAATCGCTTCGACGATCGACTACTGATTTTCAGAATGTTACACATCCTTACTTCACAAACTGCTGTACCTTTGCGTATACGCATTGTTCATAAAACCTTCTTGTGTATTCCACAGAAATGCGCAACTTTGTAGGGCTTTAAGCCCTCTCTATATCCCTCTTGACCCCTACTTGTAGGGGTTTTTTGTGTGGTGTTAAATAAATTTATCCGGAAGCAAAGCATTACTTCCACTATTAAATCCTTATGAATTAAGATAAGCCTATCCATAATAGTTATTTGTTCATTCTAACTAATCTCTTATGTTTTGAGAGGTGGGAGTATTTACCTTCTCTATATAGAGCTCTCTATGTTGTTTGAAATGATTTTCGATACTTTTAATGGTTGACTGTTTTGTGTTGGGATTGAAATAGCCCTCTTGAAATCCTGTAAACTTCATAGAGTGCTGAGTTACCATAATAAACTCCTGCGTAAAACTCAGTCCAAAAATATTTATTCCGACATACTTAGGCAAATCGGTTTTTAAAACCCTTTTATATTGTGTTTCTACGCTGTAGATCGGGAAAGGATCGAATGTGAAAATTTCTGATACATTTTCAAAATTTGGTAAGTATTGAAGATGAACCGGGTTTATGGGTTCATTCATACATACCTGAATCAGGCCAACCAAAGGGAAACCATCTTTAATAAGTCCCAATGTCTGAGTAGTACCTAACGAATTTGAGTTCTTTCTATAATCTTTATTGGTTGGTCTCACGACTTTCAACTCAAATGCACTCGAAAATTCAAAGAAAATTTTATCCCCAGACGCAGGGATAATCAAAATGTCAATATCGCCTGGCTTTTGTCCAGGTGCAAGCCCTATTTCCTGCCTGAGAATTTCTTTGGTTATATAGTATCTGTCAAATTTGAGGTCGTCTTTTCTGGGAACATTCGTTACATTATAAAAGTAATTAAGACTACCATATTGACAGATACTGTTCTCAATAAGTAAGTCAATCACCTGAGTCTCTTCCAGTCGTTTATTAATAAAAGTTCCTGTTTTCAATTTTGAATAGTCTAAGCATTATCAGCTGCTGTGGTCAAAATCTATTTTTATAGTTATTCAGCGTTTATTTCCCTTCCGTTCCTGTCGATATCAAACGTTCTCTTTCCCAGTGTAACTCGCGCTTTTCCCTTTTCGAAAGGGCCGGCATGCTCGTATTTAAAAGGGATCAGAAGCTTGCCGGACGAATTAATATACCCGTATTTTTCATTGCGTTTTACCGCGGCCATACCCTCCGAAAAATCATCCGCAAAATCATACTGAAAAGGTATTCTTTCCTCTCCCTTTTCATCCATATAGCCCCATTTGCCATCCTGTTTCACGGCGATCAGGCCTTCTGAAAAAGAACCCACATCCTCATATTTCAGGGGGAGCAGCTCTTTACCTGCCGGGTCTATGATTCCCCATTTGCCATCCAGCGAAACAGTAGCTTTTCCTTCATAAAAGCCACCGGCATCTTCATACATCAAGGGAATTACTACCCGGCCTGTTTTATCAATAAAGCCCGATCTTCCGTTTACTTCCACCGCGGCGAGGCCTTCATTAAACGCACCGGCAAAATCATAGAGTGGCTCCACAACCATCTTGCCGGTTCTGTCTATATATCCACTCCTGCCATCCAGACTCACAAGGGCCATTCCCTCTGAAAAAGTCTCTGCCGCATCATACGGTTCCCATGGAGTGGCCAATTTGCCAGTTTTATCTATATATCCATATGTATCGCCCGATTTAACCAGTGCCAGGCCTTCCGAAAAATCTCCGGCAAAATCGTGCACAAGTTCTACGACCCGCTTTCCGGTTCTATCAATAAAACCCCATTTGTTGTCGATAGCCACACGGGCAAGGCCCTCCGAAAAACCATTGGTAAAACCATAGACAGGTTCTATCACCCATTTACCGGTTCTATCGATATACCCTCTTTTTCCATCCAGTCGTACCATAGCCAGGCCATCCTGAAAATTACCGGCTAAGCTGTAATCCATGGGGATCACCACTTTCCCGCTGGTATCTACAAAACCGGATTTCCCATTAATACTTAATTCGGCCAGGCCCTCCGAATACTCACCTAATGAACCATTTCCCCAGGGGTCTTCCGCCTGTAAAACAACTTTTCCGCTGTTATCCTTTAACCCGTACCTTCCCTGGTTGTCCTGGAAGAGTTTCAGGTCCTGCGTATCTGACCCTGGTTTCTGACTCTGCCCGCAAGCTGCTAAAAGAAGGATACAGAACCCTATACATGTAATTTTCATGGTGAAGTCGGTTTTATCGTGTTCAGGTTTTATTCGTTCATCCGCTCCTCTTCCCGCCCCGTCAGCAGATCGGTCAGGCTCAATCCCAGGGCCAGTAAAGGCAGCAGAATTCCACCGATGGCGTTGAACCAGAGGAAGTGTACATCGGTGAATACGTCGATCAGGATTACGGTTACCTGTGTTACGGCCGCAGCCGTGAGTACCTGCCAGGCCCGCGTTCGCTTCAGGAAGAAGGCGCAGAGGAAAATACCCAGGATGGTACCGTAGAAAATACTGCCCATGTAATTCACCGCTTCGATGAGGGTACCCAGGCGGTTGGCATACAACGCAAAGGCGGTAGCCAGTATACCCCAGCCCAATGTGGCCCACTTGGTAAAGTTCACGATAAAATCTTCGCTCAGGGTTTTGCCGGAAAGACGTTTGTAGAAGTCGAAGGCCGTGGTGGTGGCCAGGGCATTCAGCTCGGAACTGGTGCTGGACATACTGGCCGAAATGATCACCGAAATGATGAGCCCCAGCATACCCGCCGGCAACACCTGGTATACAAAGAAGAAGAATACGTAATTGGTATCATTGGTATCGGCGCCCTTGTGTGCTTCGCGGATCACTTCGCCCGTTTTTTTGCGCAGGGCATTCTGTTCGGCATGCAGGCTGCGCAGTTCCGCGGACAGTTCTTCCTTACGAGGCTCATTGGCGGCTTTCACCGCATCCAGGTACTGTACGGCGGCTTTCTCCTGCCGGCCGCGGATGTCCTGCTGTTCGGCGATCAGTTCCATTCGTTTTGCATCCGGTACTTTTTCGTCCATCGCCTTGTTGAAGGACAGCGGTGCGGGAAAGAATACATAATACACATACAGCAGCACCCCGATGAGCAGGATGCCAAACTGCATCGGGATCTTCATAAATCCGTTGAAGACCATGCCCAGGCGGCTCTGCGTTTCCGAAGCACCGGAAAGGTAACGGCCCACCTGCGACTGATCGGTACCGAAGTACGACAGGGCCAGGAAAAAGCCCCCGATGAGCCCGGACCAGATATTGTATTCGCCTTTCAGCGAAAAGGCAGTATCGATGGCATTGAGCTTGCCCGTGGCGCCGGCAACGTGCAGGGTATCTGTGAAGGACAGCGGAATTTTCTGCATCATGAGCACGGTGGCAAAGATCATACCCGCAAAGATCACGAACATCTGGGTCTTCTGGGTTTCGGCCACGGCTTTGGCCCCGCCCGTGAGTGTGTAAAACACAACAATGGCTCCGGTGAACACTACGGTCAGACTAATGTCCCAGCCCAGTACGGCGCTCAGCACCAGGGCCGGTGCAAAAATGGTGAAACCGGCGGCCAATCCGCGCTGTATAAGGAACAGGGAGGCGGCCAGCAGACGCACGTACACGTTGTAGCGACTTTCCAGGATTTCGTAGGCGGTGCGGGCATTCTGCCGTTTATAAATGGCAATGGCCACGGCACTCACCACGATAATGGCCAGGGGCAGTCCGAAGTAATACTGCACAAAACGCAGTCCGTCGTCGAAGGCCTTGCCCGGCGCGGATAAAAAGGTAATGGCGCTGGCCTGGGTAGCCATAACGGAAATACCCACGGTGAACCAGTTGAGTCCGCCACCATCGTGGTAGGAAGCGCCCGAGCTCTTTTTACGGGCGCGCCACAGGCCGTACACAATAATGAATGCCTGGGTAGACAGTAAGAAGATCCAGTCGAGCGGTCTCATATCAGCTGAAGCGGGCCTCCACTCCCCAGAAAAGGACCATGAGCAGCAGGAGCCACAGCACCAGGGCTATGTATATCCAGGTCCAGTTAATTTTTTTCATGGCGCGGCGCTTCAATAAAATTCAGGAACAGGCGCATGGCGCCGGCGTGACCCGCAGGCAGCTGACGGAAGAACGAAAGTCCGGTATAGATAAAATCTCCCCGGCCATACGTAGCATAGAGCAGGGCATTGTCCGACGGCTTTTCACCCGGATCGGCCATACGCAGCAGAGGTGTGTATTCCGGCGCTACGTTCGTGGGGTAATAAAGTCCGCGTTCCTGCACCCAGTCTGTAAAATCGGCCTGTGTAATGCCTTTCATCAGCGGGTGTGCAGGCTGCAGTATTTCGATGGCTGCATTTTCATCCGTTACACGGTCGCGCGAGATGTCCATTTTATAGGGCCCGATCTCTTTGGTCAGCAGCGAGGCCGTGGTATTGTACTGCACAATAAGGCGACCGCCGTTCTTCACATAGTCCATCAGCAGGGGCTGGTATTTTACCAGTTCGTTGCGGGTATTGTAAGCACGTATGCCGCAGATGATCACGTCGTAACGCTGCAGTTTTTCTTCCGTAAAATCTTCGCTTTTAATATATTCCAGTTTATAGGCCAGTTGCAGCAATGCGTCGGGGATCTTATCGCCGGCGCCTTCAATGTAGCCGATGCGCTTGGTAGCCAGTGGCGCGTTCTTCACGATGCAGACCGGCACTTCCAGCACGTTCTGTATGGTCTGGGCCGGGATGTGCGGATATTCGATACGGCGGGTGGTAAACGCGATCTGGCGTTCGCCTTCCCACAGTTCTACCAGGTAGCTGTTGCGGTTGGCAGTTGCGGCATTGTCGGTAAAGCGTATTTCCCGATCGTTCCTGCCGCCTTTTTTCATGGGCTGGATCTCCCGGCGGAATACTTCCTGACCGGTTTTACTGTTCCGCACACGCAGGCTCATGCCCGATACGTCCCTGTTGGCAGAGAATGTTACGTGAAAGGTAACCTGGTCCGTGGTAGAAAACACCACGGGTTTGTTCGCATTTAGTACCATATCGGCCATAAATACCGGGTAACGATAGGTTTCGCCGATGTCGGGCTGTGTCTTTTTGTAAATAAGCGGAATGTTGCGAACGATCGGCTCCCCTTCTACCCAGAACGTAACGGGAATGGAATGTGGCTGATCTACCGGGTAAGGCAGCACCTTAAAAGGTTCGGGATATACAAAAAAGCCGTTCTCGATGCCGTTGCGCAGCCAGTAGGGTGTGCTCACCTGCCCGGAGGCCTTGTATTCGAGGGAATCCGTAACGATCTCACCCTGTTTTACGTACTGCGTGTTACTTTTTCCGTCTTTCTGTATCTCAAAACGAACGGCCTGGGGCGAACTGCTCAGTACTTCCAGCAGTACAAAAGGGTTTTCGTTGGCGGCAAATTCATATTTACGCAGCAGGGCTTCGGCAAAAATACCGGAACATTGCAGGATGATCTCGTCCAGTTCGGCCATTTTCTGTGTTTTCCAGCTGCTTTCGGGCAGGGCTTTCAACTTACGGCGCAGGGCGATGAGCGCCGGCACGCTTTGGTAGGGCTTATCAAAAGAATAGACCGAAAGAATGGCCGCAATGCTTTTATCGATGCCTTTGCCGCCGGGTACACGGTTCCAGCTGAGGTCGACGCCTTCGAAAAGGTCGGTACGGGCACTGTCTCCGCCCAGGTATTTCAGGTATTCCACTTCCGAACCCCGCTGACGGGCAGAGCCGAAGCCCTGGGAACGGTGCATGGAACGGCTTTCGGCGGCCATTTCGCCATACCACACGCCTAATTGCGGATTGTATTTACCGATGTCCACACTCAGCAGACCGGTTTTGTCGTAATCTTTATTCCCGAAGAAGAACCAGCTGGTATTCCAGTAAATGCGTTTTACCTGGTGCGGCTGTACATACGTAAGCTGTTCGGGGTAACGTGCAGGATCGGCTGCTGCAGAAAAAGCTTCCAGGGCCAGCTGTGCCGAAGCTGTGTGGTGTCCGTGCGTAGGGCCGGGTTCGGGCGAAAAGCGGGTCACGATCACGTCGGGCTTCAGGTAGCGGACCATAAACACCACGTCGCCCAGCAGGGTGTTGCGGTCCCAGATGCCGAAGGTCTCCTGCGGGTTTTTACTGAAACCGAAGTCCAGGGCCCTTGTAAAATACTGTTTAGCTCCGTCGATATTGCGGGCAGCCAGCAGCTCCTGCGTGCGGATGAGCCCGAGTTCTTCGCTTTGTTCGGTGCCGATGAGGTTCTGTCCGCCGTCGCCGCGGGTAAGCGAGAGGTAGGAGGTCTCCAGCGATCTTTCCCGCGCAAAATAGGTAAGCATGCGGGTATTCTCATCATCGGGATGTGCCGCTACATACAACACATTGCCACACACGGAAAGTTTTTTAAGCATCAGGTAGATCTCGGCCGAGCTGCGGCTACGGTTCATATATGGCTGGGCGTACAGGCCTGCGGCCATGCACAGGAGTGCAAGTACGATCGTTGTTCGCTTCATATTACAAGTATAACAAAAAGGTTCCGCGGCAGATGCAAAAAACACAGGTTAACAAAGCGCCGGGGCCTGAATTTTACACACAAAAAACAGGTTTTCAATATAGTACACCATACCACAGGAACGGCATTTCCGTTCGAATAACAAAAAAATAACAGCCGCATTTTTCAGATAAAAAACAGAAGGTCTTTTATTTGCAATGCAATGAAAAAAGCCGTTATATACATACTCCTCACCCTGGCTGTCACCGGATTTTCGCTGCAAGGCAATGCGCAGAGCAGCAAAAGCATTACCCTGCACCCGGATACCTACTTCTCGCTCACCAACGAGATGATCAGCATGGCGCGTAAGTACATCGGCACGCCTTATGTATACGGTGGCAAAACGGCCAAGGGCTTCGACTGTTCGGGCTTTATGTATTTCCTGTTCAAGGAATTCGGCTATACCATTTCCCCGTCCAGCCGCGAGCTGTATACCTTCGGCGAGAAAGTGGACAAAGGTTGCGTACAGATCGGCGATTTTGCTTTTTTCAAAGGCCGCAAGAGTTCTACCATCGGTCACGTGGCCCTGGTGATCGGCGTAAACGGCGACCAGTTCGACATTATCCATGCCACCAATGGCAAAGGCATCACCATCGACCACAATTTCATGAGCCTGAGCTATTACAAATCACGCTTCCTTTCCTTCCGCCGTCCGTTTGATTTTTGCTGGGATTAGGCAGCTGATAGCTTACTGCGGGAAATATGTGGAATCTGTGGGCGTACTTACTGACCTCTGTATATAAGTAGTTCATAGCCGAGAGCTTATAGCTTACTTCATGAAGATCTGCGGGAAATCTGTGCAATCTGCGGGCGTACTTACTGACCTCTGTATATAAGTAGCTCATAGCCGAGAGTTTATAGCTTACTTCACGGAGATCTGCGGGAAATCTGTGCAATCTGCGGGTGTACTTACTTACCTCTGTATATAAATAGCTCATAGCCGAGAGTTTATAGTTTACTTCACGGAGATCTGCGGGAAATCTGTGTAATCGGGTACAATTCCTTACTTCAGTATTCGTCATGTAGGTAGTTGAGAGCTCATAGCTTACTCCCCGAACGGCTCTAAAATAAATTGCCTCCGGTATAAAACGTTTTTATTCCTACCTTTCAGTCAGAAAGCGCCTCCGTATGATCTCTTCTGCCTATACGCTTATAAAACGTCCGCAGGCAAGTCCGTTGTCTGTGCAGCGCAAAGACGTACCTCTGCTGCAGGCTAAAAGTACGGGCCTGCCCGATTCCCTGCGCAGCGGACTGGAGAACATGCATGCAGGCGTGCAGCCCGATACCTCCAAAGGTGTTGTACAACGCCAGGTAGACTGGGCAGAGGGTGTACGCATTAAAAACCGCAACCTGGCCACGCCTTTCCTGAAGCAGTACGATTTCGGCATCACCCCTGCCATCGTAAACACCACCACCATAGACGGTCTGAGCCTTGTGGATACCTCGCGCATGCTGAACGGACCGGAGTTCCATTTTGAGAAAACAGGCAAGGACGAGGGTGCGCTCAAGGTAAAAGAAGAACCGCAGAACCGGGTGAGTTACAGCATGGAACTGCCTTCTGCCCCGCCCTGGCAGGCAAGAGTAAAACCGCTTCACGGTGCCTTCGGCGTTAAAGATAATTTCCCGAATGTAGAAAAGGCCCTGTTGAGTTCCAAACTGGACGAAATAGACCTGGATGCCGGCGGAGACCCCAGTTCCGAAGCCTTTGCCGACCTGGTGGAGGTACATGAAGATCACCACGTGGAAGACCTGAAAAAACTCCGGGACAACATACTGGTGCCCTGGGATACCCGTATCCGTAAGTTTAAAGAGGCGGACCGAAGTATACATGCGGCCACTTCGAAAGAAGCCGAAACGGAATTCTACCACCAGATAGGGAGTACGCCGGCAGAGATCGGCCAGCATTTTTTTGAGCGCCTGCGTCACAAAGGCAACAAATTCCATAAGACCGAAGAGGGCAGCACGCCCCGCATCAGCTTTGCCAGTTTCTACAACAATACCCTGTACATCGCCTGGAAGCACCCGCTGGGGTAATATAAAGACAAAACGGACTGAAATAAAATTTTAACAGCCGTGCTCAGATTTCAAAGTTTTTTATATATTTAATGACCGGGTAGTACTGCCAGTCCTATTTTCATAAATTCTGTCCGGTATGGATCCGGGGCGAGACCAACAGCTATATTATGTACCTTAAAATAAGATACTAATGAGTGCCTTAATAATACCATGTTATATTAAATCACAATGGGATATCAATTGCCTGTACAGACTTTTGGAAAGTGTTCAAAATCAAACCAGGAAATTTGATAAAGTTTATCTGGTTGACGATGCAAGCCCGTTGAAATATGAACTCCCGTATGATTTTGCAGAACACATCCTGCTTAATGAAAATGGTGGTCCCGCAAGAGCAAGGAACACAGGTATTGAAAGAGCACTCGCCTCAGGCATTGAACATTTACTTTTCACCGACCATGACTGCATTCCTGAAAAGGACTGGAACGATCAAATGACCGGCTTTTTAGAGCAAACGTCCTTTGCAGCAGTTGGTGGTATGACATACTCATGGGGGAATACCATTTACGATTACTATCACAACATTAATGGCACACTTGCAGGTAAGTGGCTGCTTCCCGACAAAAAAGAACTGTGGTATATGCCGTCTCTCAATTTTGGAATGAAAGCATTTGCAGCCGAAGAATTCCCATTCGACGAAAGATTTCCGACGGCTGCCGGCGAGGATGTTGACCTGTGTTTACGGCTGCGCAGCAAATACAGGATCGGTTTTTGTCCAACGGCCACGTTGTGGCATGATTATGGCTACAAAAACGCTTTTACCGGTTTCAGGAAATTTGTGAACCTTTTTAAGAAATATAAAAGCTCAAGTGCTACTGTTTATGAAGGCCACACCGTTCTGATGTGGGACTCTTCCGAATCAATTTATAAAGGAAATATGTATGAGTCTAATTTACAGACGAAAATCCAATGATCCGGATTTCACCCATGCAATTTATGATTATGTGGGCGAAATGAGACCGTTCATTAAGCGGGTGAAGAAACCTCACCTGCTGGTCCCTATGCTGCTCTTTAAATCGATCGAATGGGGCATTTATCGATGGCATAAAACGCCCATCCGAAGATTTTATGGAGTGAAGGGAAATGAGCTCATCTACATGATCACAAATGCATGTAATGACCGTTGCCCCAAGTGCGGTATCTGGGAACGGCCCGAACCCAGGGACCAACACCTTATGATAGAACATTTTATCAATTGCTTAAAACGATTGCACCACAATTTATATCAGGTAACACTGACAGGTGGAGAACCCCTGATCTTCAAAAAAGATGTGATGCTCATTGCAGAAGAAGCAAAAAAATTGAATGTTCCAATGGTCACAATTACCAATGGCCGATTTCTTGATGAAGCATTTCTCACAAGATATAAAAAGCTCGGTCACATACTTGTGGTTTCCGTTGATTCGGTAGAAAAAGAAAAATGGAATGAGTTCAGGGGCAGACGAAATTTTGATATTGTTATGCCCAAAATAATGCTGGCAAAAGAAATTCTCGGTGACCAGCTGCGCATTCAGTCTGTACTTTCAAAAGAGTCTGCAGAAGAAATTCCGAAGGTTAAAGAGTGGTGCAAACAGCATAAAATTCAGTTTAATGTCCAATTCAATCAGGATTTTGGCGGGACCTGGACAAATGTTATAAGCGGAGAAGTTGCTTATGATAATGATACTCCCTGTGCTGCCAGAAAAAACATCTGTATATATCCTAACGGTGATGTTGTAAAGTGTTTTGATCACCGGAGAATTCCCCTGGCAAAAGAGCCTTTGGGAAACATTGCGAAACAGGATATTATCGAAATACTTTGTACCAAGCGCTCAACGGAAGTATCCAAGATAATGAAAACATGCAATCTGCCCTGTAAAAACATGTCGTGCAACAAACCCCAGACACTGCTGTTCAATTAATGGAAGTAGACCCTGACATAATAGTTATCCGCGGTGCTCCGGGAACCGGTAAATCTCAAACCTCCAAAAACTTAGCTCTGCTTTTCCCTAAAGGTGTACGCATGGAAGTTGACACCATTCGGCAAATGGTAATTTCGGTCGACTGGGAAAATCAGCAGGAACATATCCATATGCTTCAGGCATCTGCAAAATTGGGCTTAGAGTTTTTAAACCTCGGATGTCGCCCCGTTATCATCGTAGACACTTTTAGTGGAGATAAAATAAATCGTTTCCTGGAAACACTTTATGAACATAACAAACATCTTCAAATTAAAATATTCGCTCTCTACACGACAGATGACGAACTAAAAAGAAGATTAGGCCTGCGTACGAACGGCGAGTTTAAAAACTATACCATCTGCAAAAAATTAAATGACGATGTTCTGAGATGGAAGCACGAAAGCGAATTCCAGATAAATACCACAGGACTTCTACCCAAACAAACAGCAGAAAAAGTATACGAACTGATTCATAAAGGAGCTTCTTAGCCCATTGACGTGTAAGTATCCGTAATTCCCGCATACAGCCATAATCACCTGCACAAGCCAAAAGCAGCACTGGCCGGACTCTTACTGCCGCAGGATCTTCTCCATGGCCCGGCCTTTGGCCAGTTCGTCCACCAGTTTATCCAGGTAGCGCATCTTTTGTATGAGGGGATCTTCGATCTCTTCCACGCGGTAACCACAGATGACACCGGTAATCTTAGACGCATTAGGGTTCAGCTGCGGAGCCTCGGCAAAGAAGGTCTGGAAATCGGTTTTGCGGTCTATCTGGTCCTGCAGGCCCTGAGCGTCATAGCCCGTCAGCCAGCAGATCACGGTATCCAGCTCGGCTTTGGTACGGCCTTTCTTTTCTACCTTTTGTATATACATCGGATAGACGCTCGAAAAAAGGATGCGGTATATTCTGGCTGTTTTGGGATCCATGTGTTTAGGTATTGGGCGAGTAAAGATAAGAAATTGAGGGCTTAGTCTTGGCAACCACCGCACCGATAAACTTTACATCCGTATCCAGCCCATACTCCGCAAGGGATTCCCGAGGCCTGCCTTCCACTTTTAAGTTTTACTGTCTTGTACGAATATTTTTTCCGGCCTACCTTTGCAAAAGACCGGGTAAGACCGGTTTGCACACAATGAGCTATTTATGAATCCTTAAAACATACATCTCATGAATCCTGAACAGATCATACACGAAACCCTGCGGGAAGTCAAGGAAAAGCTGATGCAGTTCTGCAAAGACAAAGGGCTCGACTATCCGAAGGTCTCCGACGACGGCACGGTCCGTTTCCGGTATAAGCCCTACGACACGGTCTACGATGTGGTCATTAAAACCGCTGAGACGAACGAAAAATTCAAAGAAGCCTTTTCAAAGGCCGTAGACACTACCCTGGCCATGATCAAGGAAAAGCTATGAGCCTGGAAAGAAAATTCAGCAATGTATATGCAAAGATCGTTCAACATGAACTGGATATCGAAGGACATGTAGCCTATACCTTATACAAAGCGGCCAAAATAAACTACATTAAAGAATACCAGGCAGAGAGCAAAAGGCGACCCACAGAAGCCGACCTGGAGACCTTTCACAAAATGGCCCAGACCATTATATACGCCTTCCGCCTGCAGGCACAGGAACTTCTGCAAACGTACGCCCAGCTAAACCTGGAAACCATGAAACGTAGAGTTGAGAAGGAAGTCAGAGCAAAGCAGGAAGAGACCTTAAAGGCAATCATCCGGCCTCTTATTCCGCCCTCGCCCAAAGCCCCCTGGGACGGGTTCTGGATGTCGGTTCTTGTAAAAAGTGTACAGGCTGCTATCATGGGCTTGCTACTCTTCTTCATCGTTTTCGGAGTTTCGGCTAAGGGCGATTTCTGGGACGCCATCCGGAAATTACTTCCTCCGGCTCAGGAAACGACAACTGTCACTGCTCCGCCAGAGTCGTCCCAAGAGGACTACAGTGTCATAAACAAAGCCATTCTCCCACCTACATCCTCTGCGAACGACTCAGACGAAGCACCTGTAAAAGTGGTTACCCGCAGGAATGAATATTCCAGCTATCACATTTGAAACACCCATTAAGGATAGAACAAACTCTACTTTGTCTCGCCTTTGTCTATATCGTGGGTAATAGTAATCGTATCAGGCGGATCGGGATATTTTAAATTCCTTTTCATTTTCTCTTTTTAGCGTTTACATGTGTAACCGTTATCGTTTTTGGCGGAACAGCATTTTGAAGTTTCCCTTCGGTGCGCTTGGCAGCAGGTTTGGCAGCAGATTTGGATGTAGGTTTTGCAACAGGTGTTTTCGGGCCAGGTTTGGGTGTTGGCGTTGGTTTGGGACCAGGTTTGGGATTCGGCGTTGGCTGGGGTGTTGGGTTGGGAGTTGGTGTTGGTTTGGGCTTCGGGCCGGGTTGTGGAGTAGACTTCTTTGCCATAATTGGTAAAATTATTAGTTTTTGATATTAAGGATGCTGTGAACACTAAAGAAAACACGATTGTAAGACTTACTGAAAAAACAATCCCTGCTTTAGCCTTAGCAAGGCTTTCTGCTCTTTTTTTATTATTAGCAAAATTTATCGCGGTAGTTTTGGCAAATTGACTTTTAAGATGTTCATTAAACGTTGATATTACCTTTGCCTCTATTTCTTTTTTATGAGCTACTGTAAAGTTGTTTTCTCCAACTTCTTCTCTTTTTTCGGCTTCTTTTTCTTTCAATTCTTCATCGAAATACTTTTTCTGCTCATCCATTGACGAAATAAATTCATACTTATATGCTTTCCCCGTATTGGCATAAGAAATAGCTATATAAGTAATAGAATATATTATTCCACAAAAAGTACAAAAGGATAGAAATAAAAGCAACAAAATAAAGAAAGCTGAAATTCCTTGAATATAAGCAAATGAATGTATACTGATTACCGCTGTTAAAAGTAGTATAGGTGTATTATATGAATCATTCAGCTTGTATATCTTATCTAATTCATGATAATATGCTTCCTTGTAAAAGTCTAAATCTTCCATAAATATCAGGTGTTGTACACAAGCGAAAGATACCTAATTAACTGCACTTTACAAAGATTCAATTCTCATGATAATACATAATTTTCTTTCAGATCCGATTTACTCAAAAATCCTCCAATGTCCACTCATAGGAAGAGCCCCTCAACGCCTCAGCCGGCTCTGGTATTTTCCCAGCAGGTCCCAGATACCGAAGAACGCATCATTGCCCGCTTTGTCCGAGAAATTGGTGTTAAAGATCATGATGCGGCCCAGGCCGGTCTCCCGGTCAAAAAACATCATCGATACCACACCCGGGTCGCCGCCCGTATGACCGATATAGCCCGTGTGCCCGAACCCGATGAAAATGCCGGAATTGTAGGATTCATCATAGGGGTTGTTCGCACTGCGTTCTGTAAAATGGGCGGCTGTAAGCTGTGGCCGGAAATACTCCCGGTAGCCTTTCTTTGTGAGTACTGTGCCCTTACCCTTGTAGCCGCGGATCAGCTCTGAGAGGAATTTACCGAGATCGTGTACCGAAGTGACCAGTCCGCCGTCGGGGTAGGTAATAAGTTCGTAATACGGCAGCGGCGTATTTGGGTCTGCATAGAGGCGGGAAAAAGCAGACGCGTTCAGGTCTTCGTTTATCCAGCCGGAGACATGCATGCCCAGCGGCCCCAGGATGTGTTCATTCGTGAATTCGGCAAAGGATTTCCCCGTTGCCCGCTCTATGACCAAAGCAGCCAGTGCAGTACCGGTATTCGAATATTCGTACATACTACCGGGTTTATGCGCCGTAAAACTGCTTTTATCGTACCATTTTCCCCGCACGCTAAGCACATTTCCGAGGTAAGTGGACAGCGAAACGGCGGAATCCTGCGGATTAAAAACCTGTTCGTCAAAATGCAGGGGCAAACCGTTCAGGTCCTGATCCGGCTTCAGGATGTAGTTTTTTGTCAGGTAATATTCATTATCCACAATGGATGAAGTATGCGTAGCCAGCTGCCGCAGAGTGATCTTTTCGCCGGGAAAGGCCGGGTTCTCTACGCTAAAGGGCAGGTATCTATCAATCGGATCGTCCAGGCGAAGTTTACCAAGCTCCTGGGCTTTCAGAAGCACGATGCCAACCAGTGTTTTCGAGACCGAGGCAATGTTCTGGATCGTATGGATCGTGTAGGGTTTGCCCGCCGAAATATCCGCAAAGCCGAAACCCTGCTGGTACAGCGTGCCCTTTTCATCCACGATGGCAACGGCGAACCCGTTGAAAACACCGCGGTCGTAAATTTTTCCGATCTCTGCAGTAAGGGAATCCGCAGGCGTCAAAGCACTTTGGGTCCGAACGTCTATTATTGTTAAACAGAACAAGGCTGCAGCAAACAGGAAAAACAGGCGCACTTTTTTCATTTCAGAAATTTCAGGTAAATCGTCAATACGGGTCGAAAATACAAATATCGACCGGGATAGAATTCCCCTTTTTCCTGTATTTTCTGAGGAAGAAGTTACGCATCAGTCCGCCTGAGTCCTCTGTGAGCGACTCAGACGAAGCGAAGCACTCAGTATAGCAGTCTGCCACCGTAGTCGCCTGAAGAGAACTGTGGTAAAATCTGCGTATTTCTTCGTGTAAATCTACCCAAACGAAACATGTCTCTGAAAGATCCGCCTAAGTCCTCTCGGAGCGACTCAGACGAAGCGAAGCACTCAGTATAGCAGTCCGCCCGCCGTAGTCGCCTGAAGGGAACTGTGGTAAAATCTGCGTATTTTTTCGTGTAAATCTACCCAAACGAAACATGTCTCTGAAAGATCCGCCTGAGTCCTCTGTGAGCGACTCAGACGAAGCAAAGCACTCAGTACAGCAGTCCGCCCGCCGTAGTCGCCCGAAGGGGACTGCGGCGCACTCTGTCGTCTTCCTCCGGCTCCCGCACAAATCAGCTAAACGGAACCTTCATCCATACTTTTTCGTATATATAAAAACGAACCATTAAAAACAGGAGATCATGATACGTAAAAACGCCTTCTTTATGACCGGTACCATCGGCATGGTGCTTTCTGCCGCACTGCATATATTCTTCAGCCTGGGGCTCGGCCTTGAATCTGCACATACCATATTCTTCAGTCTGTATACCGTTTTTACGGTGTTCCTGACCTTCGGCTTTGCACAGGTCCTGGGGAGTACACGCCGCAAAACCGCGCGCATCCGGCTGAAATAAATCGCTACCTTTACCCGTATGATGCGTAGCTTTTTATCTCTTGCGGGCATACTGCTCTGCGCCGCACTCTACGGGCAAAACATGACCACGACCGATCTCACGGGTTTTGTAAATCCCTTCATCGGCACCCAACGCATGGGCCATACCTATCCCGGGGCTACTGCGCCCTTCGGCATGGTACAACTGAGCCCGGAGACCCGCGTGCTACCTATGTTCATCGACGGTAAATACAATGCCGACGTGTACAAATACTGCTCCGGCTACCAGTACGACGATAGTACCATCTACGGCTTCAGTCATACGCATTTCAGCGGCACCGGCCATTCCGACCTGGGCGATTTCCTGCTGATGCCCCAAACCGGCAGCCTGAAGGCCGAACCCGGCGATCCGGCCCAACCCGGCAGCGGCTGGTATTCCAGCTTTTCGCACAAACGGGAAAAAGCCTCGCCCGGCTATTACAGCGTGCACCTGGACCGCTACAATATCCAGGCAGAACTTACGGCCAGCGAACGCACCGGCTTCCACCGCTACACCTTTCCCGCTACGGATTCGGCCCATATCCTGCTCGATCTTACGTACAACATTTATAATTACGAAGGTAAGAACGTCTGGACCTTCGTACGTGTGGAAAACGATTCTACCGTCAGCGGTTACCGGCAAACCAGCGGCTGGGGACGTACCCGCACCGTATACTTCGTAATGCAGTTCTCGAAACCTTTTGCAGCCTACGGACATAAAAAATACGATAAAACGCCCTACAACGGCTTCTACCGCAAGTTTAACGAAACGGAGAATTTCCCCGAAATGGCCGGCCACGACCTGCGGGCCTGGTTCCGATTCCGTACGGAGAAAAACGAAAAGATAGGGGTAAAATTTGCACTCTCTTCCGTAAGTACGGCCGGCGCTATGCTGAATCTGCAGACCGAGGTCCCGCACTGGGATTTTGACCGGGTGCGCAACGAAACCCGTAACCGCTGGAACGGCGAACTCTCCAGGGTACAGGTGGAAACCCTGACACCCGCCGATAAGCAGACCTTTTACACGGCACTGTACCATAC
>JACVCJ010000061.1 GCA_016742095.1 Bacteroidia bacterium | reverse complement strand
AAGACAGAGATGTCAAAGTTGACCGGTACTAATTGTCCGAAGACTTCTTGCAATAGCAGTACTCAAGTATCCAATACGCAAAAAATTATTCTTTCCCTTCATTCAATGTCACAGCATTGCCTCGCTTAGAGCGAGACGACCGTTTTATGGTGGTTATAGCAAGGGTGTCCACCTCTTCCCATTCCGAACAGAGAAGTTAAGCCCCTTAGCGCAGATGGTACTGGATCTAAAGTCCGGGAGAGTATGTCGCCGCCGATTTTAAACCTCATTCCTAACCAGGAATGAGGTTTTTTTGTTTATATCTCCAGCCGTTTATACAGTAATTTCCACCGTATACCTATTTTCAGGCCCTGCAGAATATATGCAGGTGTATATTTGAACCGTAAATCTTAATTATATGAAAACACTTCTATACGGTTCTCTTTTTCTGCTGCTTTTCTTTCTCAATACCCTGCTCAACGCGCAAAGCTTCGGCATAGACGGCAGCTACTGGCGTTACTGCAGCCCGATACCCATTCAGTCGCCTTCCTATCTGCAGCTTTCAGGCCGGGATACAATCAATAATATACCTGTTTTTTCCATATCAGGCAGTACCTATGCACAGTTGGGTGCCACCAACACCACCCGATGGTTTCATGTGAGCGGTGACTCCACTTTTGTATATGATCCTGCGGATTCCAGCCTCTCTTTGCTCTACAATTTCTCAGCCCAACTGGGTGATTTCTTTCATTTCGATGCGCGGAATTCTCTGTTAGCTACACATACTTCCCCGCCCCCGCCTTATTACATGCGTTACAAAGTAACTTCGACAGGAGTAACCTCGCTTTCCTCTTCCGGTCCGCTGCGCTTTTATGAGATGGAACCCGACAGCTCTTCACCGGGATTAGAGGGATATGTTAATCCATATTATTTCAGTTTACGTGTAGTAGAAAAAATAGGAATTATAAATTTTGCACCCTCTGCCATTATGCCGGTATACACGGCTTTTGCCTGGGAAGGCGGCAGCCCGGGACTATTTTATTATACGAATTCCCAACATCCGGATCTTTACGGAGATTCGGCCGGTGTGTGTATACAGTCGCTCGAAGAAGCGGAACTGTCCTCTCTCAGGATATATCCAAACCCTTCTTCTGGTTTTGTAATGGTTGAATCCTCCGCTGAGTTATTGCAGGGAGTGGTACTCTATGATTTGTCCGGGCGTATGCTCAGCCGTGTCATATCACAACCCGCTACTGTTCTGCGCCTGGATATGCAGCCCTATGTCCCCGGAGTTTATATACTCGAAGTGCAAAGTCAGTCAGGACACAGCCAGCGGCAAAAGATTATCCGTCCCTGAGATATTTACGTATCTGCTTCCGGTACTCGTGTCCGTGCCCTATCTTTATCCCCGGATTATGGATTACCACGTGTACACACCGCAGGCTGCACTGCTTCCTTATGTTAAGTGCTACTGGTCGCTTGATTCGGGCGATACCCCCTTTATGCCCGGGATCGAACGCGTTTTTCCCGATGGTTGTATCGAACTCCTTTTTCATTACGGCGAACGTTTCCGTAAATACCTCGACGATACGCAGACCGTGCTGCAACCCCGCAGTTTTATCCACGGCCAGATACGTTCCTATATCGACCTGGAACCGACCGGAAACATCGGTCTCTTCAGCGTGCGTTTTCAGCCGGCCGGTCTGCAGGCCTTCGTGCCTATGCAGGCGGGCGATCTCAGCGGACTTACCGTAGAACCGGATTCTATATGGGGGCCTGACGGCGACGTATTGCAGGACCGTATGCTGAATGCGTCCTCCCACACGCAACGTATACAGATCATCGAAACCTTTTTGCTGCAGCGCCTCCACCGGAACAGTTACAGCACCGATGCCATCGCATATTGCATACAACAGCTGCACCGCAACGGCGGACGGGTATCTATGGAAACCCTGGCTGAAAAAGCCAATATGGGACGCCGGCACCTGGAACGTCGTTTTGTGTCCGGGGTGGGGATGAGCCCCAAGCTGCTCTCCCGCATCATCCGTTTTCAGAATATGCTGCGCCTCATAGGGGAGAACCGCCTCAACAGTCTCACGGCACTCGCTTACGAAGGTGGCTATTACGACCAGGCACATTTCATTAAGGATTTTAAGGAGTTCACCGGACTTAACCCGCGGGCCTATTTTTCAGAGAACCTGGCCATGGCCCGTTTCCTGAGTTCGGAATAGGTCGCATTTTTACAATTTGCCGCCGGGAACCCGCCGTATGTTTGCATCAAATACATACGAAAATGAAAAACATGATCAACTGGTTCGAAATTCCCGCTGCTGATCTTAGCAGAGCGGCCGGCTTTTACAAAAATGTGCTGAACGTACCTATCGAAGAAACGGAAATGTTCGGTACCCGTATGGGCTTTCTGCCTTCGGACGGTACTGCGGTTTCCGGCGCCATTGTACAGGGCGGGGGTTATGAGCCTTCTGCAAACGGAACATTGGTTTACCTGAACGGCGGCGAAGACCTGCAAAGCGCCCTGGACCGCGTGGAAGCGAACGGCGGAAAAATACTGGCCCCAAAGACACAGATCAGTCCCGAAGTCGGTTTTTTCGCTATCTTTCTGGATACCGAAGGCAATAAAGTGGCACTACACTCCATGAAATAAATACTATGATGAATATACGTAATACAATTCCTGCAGCCGTTCTGATGCTTTGTATGGGCGCCTGTGCAAATAAAAGTAATACGGAAACAGCTGCAACCACGCCCGAAGTTCCGGTAAAACCCCGCTACGAACTGCTGCAGCAGGCATCCTGGCTGCTCGGTTCCTGGCAGAGCGTAATGCCCGAAGGCACTATTGTAGAGGAATGGAAAACGCTGAACGACTCTGTATTTTCGGCCCGCAGTTTTTTTGTAAGCGGTAAGGATACTTCGTTCGGCGAGACCATTACGCTGGAACAGAAAGGCAAGGAACTCTATTATATTCCCGTGGTAAAGGACCAGAACGAAGGCAAACCCGTGCCATTCCGGCTTTCTTCGCCGGCCGGTGCCGAACTGGCCTTTGAAAACCCCGGGCACGATTTTCCGCAGAAAATTGTCTACAAAAAAATAACGGAAGATTCCCTGCTCACCGAAGTGTCCGGCAATATGCAGGGCAGGGTACACTCCGAGAAACTGCCCATGACCAGACGTTAAGCAGGCGTAATCTTCAACATATAAAAGAAATAAATGCATTTCAGGCCCTGTTCGCAGGGCTTTTTTTGTATATACGGAGAAGGATTTCAGCGCCGGGTAGAGAGATAGAGGATCCGTTTATTTAAGGATTTAAAATGCTGTATGTCAATAGAATAATTCTTCCTCTTTGTAGGCCAATGCAGAAGTGCTGATGCGCGATACGGAATTCCGCGGCGGAGTGCATATAAATCCTTCCTTTTAAAAGTACGGACACCGCTGTTCTGCGGCGTTTTCCGCCCTTGCGGGACATATCCCTTAATTAGGGTAATTTGTACCTAAAACTAATTATTTTTCGGCTTCTTCCGCCACGCGCAGTACTTTTGCAGGATCAAAAAAATAATCTATCCGAGATGCGCAAATTCGTGTATTCCTTTTGTATAATTTTCGTTACGGCCCTCATCACATCCTGTGCCGGCGGTAAAACGGAAAACGGAACGGCGGCAAGTGCCGATTCACTTCGTATCGTGTCGCTCAACGGCACCGTTTCCGAGATCCTGGTGGGTCTGGGCATGGAAAAGAACATCGTGGGTGTGGACGTGACCAGCACCTATCCCGAATCGCTCAGATCGCTTACCCAGGTAGGGCATTCGCATAACCTGAACACCGAGGCCATCATCGCGCTGAAACCGGCTTACGTTATTTCGCTGGAAGAACGCGGGATCAAGCCCGAACAGGCCCGTCTGCTGGAGCAGGCCGGTATACGTGTATGGATCATCAAACAGCATTTTTCCGTGGAAGGCACCAAAGACCTGATCCGCATGCTGGCAAAGGAATTTAAAAAAGATGCCGAAGCCGAAAAGCTGATCGCCACCATCGAAACCGAAGTGAAAGCGCTGCCGGTGTATGAAACAAAACCCAAAGTACTGTTCGTGTATGCACGTGGTATGGGCTCCCTGCAGGTTGCCGGTGACGGTACCGCCATGTGCGAAATGATCAGACTGGCCGGCGGAATTCCCGCTACAGAAGGCACGGTACAGGGCTTCCGTCCGCTTACGGCCGAATCCGTGGTAGGTATGAACCCCGATTATATCCTGCTCTTCGATACCGGTCTGCAAAGCCTCGAAGGCCCCAACGGACTGATGAAAGTACCCGGTGTGGCACAGACCGCGGCCGGTAAGAACAATAAATTCGTGTCTATGGACGGACAGCTGCTCTCGGGCTTCGGTCCGCGCCTGGGCTCTGCCCTGAAACAACTGGGCGAGGCTATTCATAAATAAGCATTTTTTTGAAAGGATTATACCCCATATTGATCGCGTGTGTACTGCTGGCCGCCATACTGGCCGCGGGCATCGGTGCGGTGCAGATAAGTCCGCTGCAGATCCTGGGGATGATCTTCCATAAAATAGGTTTCGACCTGGGTATTCACTACAACGAAATGCAGGAGACCGTTTTCTGGGTGATACGTCTGCCCCGTGTACTGCTGGCGGTGCTCATCGGTGCTACCCTGGCCGTTTGTGGCGTGGGCATGCAGGGGCTTTTCCGGAATCCCCTGGCCGATCCGGGACTCATCGGTATCGGCAGCGGAGCTTCCCTGGCCGCGGTGATCACACTGGTACTCGGCACCTCGCTGTTAGGCGGTTTAAGCGGTCAGTACACCCTGAACGTAATGGCTTTTCTCGGAGCTCTGGCTTCTATGATCGCTGTATACCGCATCAGCCGACAGGAAGGCAAGACCAATGTGGCCATTATGCTGCTGGCCGGTATCGCGGTAAACGCCATGGCCGGTGCACTTACCGGGCTGGTCACCATTTCGGCCAACGAACAGCAGCTGCGCAGCATTACCTTCTGGAGTATGGGCAGCCTGGGCGGGGCCAGCTGGAGCAACGTACTGGGCATACTGCCTTTTTGTGCGCTCAGTATCATCGGCATGCCTTTCTTTGCCAAATCGCTCAATGCCCTCAGCCTGGGTGAAAGTGACGCGGGACATCTGGGTATACGTACCGAACGCCTCAAGAACAGCGTTATGTACCTGTGTGCCATCGGGGTGGGAGCCTGTGTGGCCGTGTCGGGCATCATCGTTTTTGTGGGACTGGTGGTACCGCACATCCTGCGTATGACCGCCGGCCCCGACCATAAAAAACTCATCGGCGCCTCGGCCCTGGGCGGGGCTGCACTGCTTACCCTGGCCGACCTGGTAAGCCGAACCATTGCCGCTCCCGTGGAAATTCCCATCGGTATCATTACCTCGGTGGTAGGTGGACCTTTTTTCCTCTACCTGCTCATGAAAGAAAAGAAAAAACAATCTCTTATATAAGGCAGGATGCTCGAATTGCAGAATATACGTTTTGATGTACCCGGCCGTCAGCTGCTCAGCGACGTGTCCTGTAAGGTCCGTCCCGGTACGCTTACCGCGGTAATGGGCGCGAACGGGGCCGGTAAATCGACCCTGCTGAAGGCCGTGAGTGGCGAAATAAAGATCAGCGGCGGACAGATACTCTGGAACAAACGTCCTATGGAGAGCTACGACGCGAAAGAACTGTCGAGAAAACGCTCTTTCCTGCGTCAGAACTACAGTCTGCAATTACCATTTACGGCTTACGAGATCGTGGAAATGGGCCGTTATCCCTATTTTCAGTCCCGCGCTACGGCACGCTGCCGCCAGGTGATCGAAGAAACGAGCCGCTATGTGGGCATACAACACCTGCTCAAACGCAATTATCTTACGCTCTCGGGCGGAGAACAGCAACGCGTACAACTGGCCCGTGTGCTGGCCCAGGTATGGGACGCTCCCGAAGGACAACGCCTGGTCATGCTGGATGAACCTGTGAGCGCGCTCGATATTCATTACCAGCACCAGCTGCTGGGCCTTGTACAGGACCTGGCGCACAACAGGGGCTATACGGTACTGGCCATCCTGCACGATATCAACCTGGCTTTCCAGTATGCTCAGGACGTACTGCTGCTGAAGGACGGACACAAAGTGGCGTTCGGGACACAGAACGAGGTGTTTTCCGAAGAGACCATCCTGGAAACCTTCGGCGTTGCCGTAACCCTGCATCAGCCTTCCGGTTATGCACACCGCTACGTAACGGTAGACAGCCGCAGTTTTGCCGCTACCACCCATTTTATACAGGAACACAATAATTATTCATTTAAATAGATCTGATATGTCTGTAACATCTGTATCTCTCAAAGCACAATACGAGCAGTTAAAAGCTGAAAATCCCAAACTGCGTATCCGCGATGCGGCGCAGCAACTGGGTACCTCTGAAGCACAGCTGGTAGCTACCGGCCTGGGAAGCACCGCCACACGCCTCGAAGGCAACTGGCAGGAATTCCTGAAAGAGCTGAAACCGCTGGGCAAGGTAATGGCGCTTACGCGCAACGACGATGCCGTGCACGAACGCAAAGGCATCTACGAGAACGTAAGTTTCCAGGGCCCCGTAGGTACGGCCGTTAATCCCGATATCGATATCCGTTTCTTTATGATGGTGTGGGACAGCGCTTTCTCCGTGAATGAGAACGGCCGTCTCAGTTTCCAGTTCTTTGATAAGAGCGGGGAGGCCGTACATAAAATTTACTGTACGGAAGACAGCAATACCGAAGCTTTCCACGAGATCACCCGTAAATATACCGCGGCCGAACAGAATGCCGAAGTAGAGACCACGCCTTACCCGGCGGCACCTGCCGAAAGACCGGACAGCGAAATTGATGTGGCCGGTTTCCGGGAAGCCTGGAAAAATATGACGGATACACACCATTTCTACGGTATGCTGAAGCAGTTCCAGGTGAGCCGTATACAGGGCCTGCGCCTGGCTCCCGAAGGTTTTGTAAAAAGCATGCCGAACGATCTTAGCCGGAAGATCATCACCCTGGCCTCCGAAAGAAAAGTGCCCGTGATGGTTTTCGTAGGTAACCGCGGCTGTATACAGATCCACACCGGGGAAGTGAACAACCTGATGGATGCGGGTCCCTGGTTCAACGTGATCGATCCGGACTTTAACCTGCACCTGCGCGAAACGGCCATCGCTCATTCCTTCGTGGTGAAAAAACCAAGCGAGGACGGCACCATTACCTCGGTGGAAGTATTCGACGCCAAAGGCGAAATGATCGTACAGTTCTTCGGGAAACGCAAACCGGGTATCCCCGAGCTGGAAGAATGGCGCCAGATCATAAAAGATGTAGCTGACTTTTAAAAGTACATAGTACTAAGATACATTCTGCCCCGTCCCGCTGTAAGCGGGATGGGGCGGTTTTTTTACAGCAGGTACGGGCAAAAAAAAATCCCGCCATAAGCGGGACTTTAAAAATCTATACGTACAGCGTTTAGCTGGCTTTGCGCGGAGTATTGATCTTGCCGCCGCCTTTGGCTTTGCTGCTGGCTGCGGATGATTTACTTTTTGAAGCGGCGCTGCTTTTGCTTTTATCGTCAGCGGCTTTTTTCGTGGTCGTTTTTTTAGCGGCTTTCGGCTTTTCTTTTTCTTCGCCTTCAGTAGTGGCTTCCGCTTTTTTCGTGCTTTTCTTTGCTTTGGCAGCGGGTTTACCTTCTTCAGCCGGGGCCTCTTCGGCAGCCGCAGCTTCTTCTTCGCTTTGCGGTTTCTCGATCAGGTCGTTCTTCAGCATCAGGTTGTACCATTTCATCAGTTTTTTGATGTCGCTGGTATACACACGCTCTTTGTCAAAATCGGGCAGGACGGTCTCAAACCATTCGCGCACCTGTGCGTCGTTCAGTTTAAGATCGAGTTCCTTTTTGCCGTGTTTCTCATGAATGCTCCACAAAATTTCGGCCAGCGGCGCATCGTCACCATAGGTATACATACTGATGTCGCCCAGGGACGAAATGCGGTAATGCGAATAAACGGGCAAACGTTTGCCGTCTTCCAGTGATTCTGCGATCAGACCATACGAGGTCTGAGAGATAATTTTGTACAAACCCGGTTTACCGGAAACAGAAATTATTTTTTCTAACGCCATAATTTTTGTGTTCTATCCTTTTACAGCCTCAAAAGTAATAAAAACGTAATGCAAAACCTCAATTATTTTGAATTCGTCACGCACACTTTTACCGTCCGGGTCCTGCCGTCTGCGTGCAGGCTTACAAAATACCATCCGGGAGCTACGGCCGCAGGCAGGGTATAACTACCGCCCTGGGCAATATGCAGGTCCTGCACCCGCTGCAGGGTACGGCCGGAAGCATCGTACAGCAGCAGGGCGCCGTTTGTGATCTCGGTTCCGCTGTTCAGTACAATGCGCTCGTTCACATACGTGATCTGCAGTTTATCGTCCGCATCTTCTTCTTCCAGTCCGAAACCGTACACCAGTATGTTTTTCACCATGGTATCGGCACAGCTGGCGTTCTGCACAATGAGGGTCACGGCGTAGTTACCGTTGTTCAGGTACGTGTGGGTGGGTGAGGCCTGCACCGAAAGCATGCCGTCGCCAAAGTCCCAGAGCTGCGAAGTTCCGCCTGTGCTGTTATTGGTAAAGAATACCGTACTGTTTATATAGGCCGTGGAAGGAGCACTAAAGTCGGCCGTTACCAGGTTGTTCCCGCCTACGCTGAACGATTGTGTATTTGCGTAGTTCCCCGCTCCGTAATGCAGCTGGTAACTACCCTGGGCCAGTCCGCCGATGGTCCCTCCGGCGCCGGGCAGGCTGTTCTGGGCAACCGTATCGCTCTGGGCATTCAGCAGTACATATTGTACCGGGTATCCGCAGGTGGCCTGCATCTGTATACTGCCGTTGCTGTTCTGGCAATCGCTGGGAGCCGCTGTAAATACAGGTTTGCGGCAGAAAACGATGGAAAAACGGCTGTTGTTGTCCGGGTTGTTCAGCAGTACGGAAACACTGTCGTCCCCGTTCAGCCCGGTATAACTGTTGTCCTGTGCATCGTGGAACAGGGTAAGCAGACTATCGGGAAGCGTGCCTTTGGGATGGAAACTGAATGTAAAACTGCCTGATTCGGACGAGCGTACGCCCAGCGGAAATGTCGTAAGCGTGTTTACCTGCGGAACGGCCAGTAGCGTATATCTTTCCGGTGCGGTATTGTATTGCGTATATACATCCGGTGTGCCGGCAAGTGTGTATATGTTGCGCAGTTCCCTGTTGGTATCAAAACCTGTGGTGGACGCAGGATCGTGGTATATACGTGCCTGGTCTGCATAGCCCGAAGGCGCCTTAAAGCGGATGTCTATACCAAAAACAAAAGGTGCCGTATAGCTGCCGGTATCGTAAGCCAGTCCGCTTTTACGTAGTGTATTCGAAAACGCGGCCGTATACGAAACCTGGCTGGTGTCGCCGTGTATCCAGAAGCCTTTAAAGGCCGGTATGTAACTTTGCGTATATACATCGGCAATTTCGGTATTACGTCCGTTCGTGTATAGAGCGGCACCATATATATGGGTATTGGCCGCTGCAAAATCATTCCAGGAAATGCGCGAAGGGTAGGGATTCCCGAGCAGCTGCCAGCCTTTGTTCGGGCCGGAAGAAATGCCCAGGCTGCGGCTCAATCCTTTATTGAAGGGCAGGGCTGTAAGTACCACCGAGTCGCCGTTCTGTACCCGTGTTTTGTACCCTTCGCCGGAAAGCAGGTTGCCGGAAGTGCGTATTTCGTAGCCTTCAAAAATACAGTTGCTGCCGTCGGTGTTATTGTAACGGGCCACATTTCCATCGGGAGAAGAGGCGTTGAACAGGGGCAGGGAACAGTTGTCCACCAGCATGTTCATACCGTCGCTGACAGCAAACGCATTGGCATTGATCTGCCCGCTGATGCCGGATGTGAAATTCGTGAGTGCAGTGTGTTGTATGGGTACGGCCAGGAATTCCTCCGCCGGTTGTGTGGCGCTGTAACGGAAACGATAGGTACCGCTGCCGGAAAGATTGGAGTGATCGCCCTGTATGAATTGTCCGCCGTGAGCGCTGTAGAGCGAGCCGTTCACATGCGTCTGTTCCTTTACGCGCAGGGCGCCTCCGTCCAGGATACGG